>CBFGTV010000028.1:0-42521 GCA_965652145.1 uncultured Clostridiaceae bacterium | reverse complement strand
ATTCTCAACCGACTGCATACCATCAATGTATCCTGGTATCAGTGCATTGATTTCATCAGCGGTGAGTCCTTGTAAATCTGGATATTGGTCTAAATCTAGGACGACAACTTCTTGTACTTCCATCACTTTTCCGTTGGCAGTAGCTGCATTTGGATAAGTGGAAAAAAGTCGGGTAAGTATCCTTCCAGTTTGTGTCGTGACTTCGCTAACCCCTTTGAGTTCATACCATCGGTTTTGGAAAGGGTTGCTTATTGTACTTTGTGATATCGCACTTCCAGATGACACACGTAACTGTAATGTAGCAACAGTAACATCAGAGTTTGTGACTCTTACCCGAGCCTTGAAAAATACTTTTTTTCCGTATGACCAACTGAATCTTGAAGTGTTGTCGACATATGACGACATAGCCGATCCTGTTCCTGTAATAGATAGTGTATTTTCAGAAACTGATATCGTAGAAGATCCGCCACCACCTCCCCACCCACTAGTGCCATCCTTAAAATTCCCATTTTGTACTAAATTCGTGAGTGTCCTCCCCTTCAAGGTATACTTCAACTTTCCATCGACAGTATTTTTCATTGATATTACTGGTGCCACGGTTGTTTTTTGATCTGAGTATTGAGGGGAATAAATATCACTTTGTATTGCTTCTACTTCTTCTGTAATGGTTTCAACAGCAGAGTCAATGATCTGATTATCGTCAACAAAATCCTGTCTTTTCACATATTCATTGCCCTGCCATTGGTTTAAGCCTAAATGCTTTGTTTTTTCCTGACTTGGCATTATATCGCCTCCCCATAGGTTTCTAGTTGATTCCAGGTTAGATTAAGGGCATCCCATTGATCCCAGGTGCGGTTATAGGCATCCAGCTCCTTCCAGGCTAAGTAGGTATACTTAAACTGGAAGGGCAAATGGGCCGGGCGAATATCGTCAATGGCCCTTTCTAAATCCTGAATGTTGGGGGGAACTCCCCGGGTACCAATGAATTTCACTATCATTTTGCCATTGAAGCTTACGGCTACCTCGCCGTTGGAATAGGCCTCAGCAACAATTTGTATCAGCTTGGCATCTACCTTCCCTGTTCCCCGCCATTTTGATTTAATCACACTTCTGCGTTCCTCCAGGGGCTTGTTTAGCTCGGTTTTAATTCCAAGTTCCTCTTCGTAAACTGCCAGTGCCCAGGTGGCTGTATCGATATTTAATTGTTTTTCAATATCGGCTATATCGGCCTCCAACAGTGTAAGCTGGTTTTCCTCCCCCGTAAAGATCTCTTGATATATTTTGGAGCTTCGCATAAAAATCGGAAGTCTTTTAATTAGCCCCCCATTCATCGAGCTTCACCTCCCCTAAAACTGCCACCTCATCCTGCTGGAGGATGACATTGACAGTGTCATTATTTAGCCTTAAATCGGCATAATCAATGACACCATCGGCCTGTAATATAATACTGCCGATCATGGCATAGCTAATATAATCCTCTGTAAAGGTTACATTCCGAAGGTATTGAAGTATCCCCTCCGTAATATTTTCCAGCACCTGCTGGGCCGCATAGGCACTGTCACGATTAACTCTAAGGCTAATATCAATGGTCTTGGGGGTGGCACTGACCACCGTACAAAGGGCCCCGATTGGGGCTACCCCTTCTCCCAGTCCCTTGACCCCCGGGTCAATGTATTCCTGCACCCTTTCAACAATTTCATCACCGGCCGGCCCCCTCAGGGCGTCAACTATCACTACCTTTACGGTATTGGGCCCCTTCCACAGGGGAAAGACCCTGGCATCACCCACCCCTTGAACCTCCTTGGCCCAGTTTTTGTAATGGGCCCTGTTGCCGCTGGTGGCAGGGGTCTTAATTCTCTCATAGTATCGCTGCAGAAGGGCCTGATCTGTTTCCGCCTCAAAGCCGCCGGTCAGCGCCTCAGGGTTATTTACCTCGGTAATACCCCCCAGGGTTACGGGCATACGGGTAATTTGGTTGGCAGGCACGTTGCCAATGATGCCGGCCAAGCTGCATTGTATTTTGATTAGCCCTACCCCTGAGATTGCCCCAGACTCCACTGCCTCGAAGGTAATTCCTCCCTGGGTTTCAAAGAGGGCCCCCTGGTGAATGGTTCCATTACCCTTGACCTGTAAAAAACCTGTAGCCCTTGTGGCTGGCTTTCGACTGATACCTGTTACCTGATGAATTCTTGCCTCAAGCTCCTCACCCGAAAGGTTTTCCAGCCTTAGCTTATCTACCACCTTCCCCAGGCTTCCATAGATTTCTTCCAGCTCCATGGCAGCGGGCATGGTGGCATCATAGATAAAGCTGCCCTGGGTTTTATCGTATTGGTCGCTGATTTCCTTCATCATGGCTTCATGTATTGCTTCCTTGGTTTTATCCTTAAACATTAAAAATCACCTCCTGGTCGATGGAATGATTCACCTTAAAGGAAATAATCAACTGGGAGCTGGTCTTTACCAGCTGCCAGTCTGAAATATCGGTAATATGAGGATGGGCCAGAAGGGCTTCTGTCACCTCACGCTTTACCTCGCTCTTGATGAATTCCAGGGGCAAATTGTGCCCGATGATTAAATCCTCCAAAGAAATTCCATACTCCCTTGAATAAATGGAATATTTGTATTTGTCGGTTCTAAGTACCTTTTCAATCCATATCCTTAGGGCGGCTTCATTTTCTACAGCCACCAGCTTTCCATCCCTTAAGATAAAATCTCCCCTTTGAAAATCAAACAAAAAAGACTTCCCCATGGGTAAGTCCTGCTGTTCCTGTTCCGCTTCAATTTTTAAATAACCTATTTTAGGTAGCATTATAGCCTCACCGCCTTATCAATTACATAATAGCTTTGTTGATCCCTTGCAGCCATGAGAATTACCTCGTCCCCTGTTTTCAGCCCTGCTGCAAGGGTAAGCTGCCCCGAAGCACTGCAGGAGCTGTTGGTGCCGGCAAAGGTTAGCTCTCCTTTTAAGCTAAACTGTCTTTCATAATTATTTAGTAGGTGGGCAGAAAATATTAGATGCTGTCGAGTAAGGATAATTTTATCTCCCAGGGCAATTTTAATTTCTGGCAGAGGGGCAATGACCCGCCCCGTCTGTATAGGAGAAAACCGATCATTTTCCCTCTCCTTTAAAATTTTGGCCAGCTCAACAATTCCATTCATGGAGTCACCCCCAAATCTAAAGACATGGTATGGATACCATTTTTTACTGTATGGGTACAGCCTTTAATTAAATAGTCTCCTGTCATCCCCGTTATGGGCTCTTCTATCTCAATAATTCTGCCTGCCCTGATTCCGGCATCCCCCAGCATGGTAACGGAATTACTTTCCAGTATTTTTCCCATCTCCCTTAGCATTTCCTCTGCCATGCTTTTAGCCCTTGGCAGCTCATCCTCATCAATCTCCTCCACCTGCTGCAGCAATCCATACTTTTCAATTAGACTATTGTCTTGAACATGGGCAACCACCTGATTTTCATGAACAAGCTTGATACTGGTCTTGATGTCTTCAATCGATTGGCTCCTTGATGGGGATGAAATGGCCGCCTGCAGGTCATGGCCCTGTAGGTTTGAGGCCAATTTGAAATAACCTTTAACCTTAAGCTCCACTTGGGGATAGATGATTAGGCCATTTGCATGCATTTCCATATGATATTTTTGACCCGTTGCATAGGAAGCCGTGGTCAATATATCTTTAATTATATCGCTGATGACCATATCCTGATAAATTTTACTGATGGTTGCACCCATAGGGGGGATAAGGACTATGGGAATATTGTAATCCTTTAAAATTTCCGTTATGGCCTGGGAGGCCTCAATGGAATTGAATTGATAGACCCCCTCTGATTTATTCAGATAGAAGGCAAAATCCATTACCGTATATTGCCGGGGCTGAGTTTCATTAATTTGATTGGATACGATGATGCCCCGAAGGATTTCTTTGCCTTTTTTGAGTAAAACCATATCACCCAATTGGCAGGGGTCCTTCGGAATATATCGTGTATCTCCCCTTGCAAAATTAAAGGTCAGCTGCTGCCCCAGTTGGTCAACATGGCTTTCCCAGCTGATTTCCCCCACCATGGGGGTAAGATTTATCATTTCAGTTTCTTTAATTAGCCAAAGCTGATAATCCATATTACACCTGCCTTCTATCCAGCTGAATGAATTTGAATTCCTCTAGCGTCAAGGTGTAATGAATATCTTTGCTGCCCGGTTTAAGACCATAGGTAAAGTCTTCGATGGTACAGGCCATATTAATGGGCGTATTGGCAATTACAAGTCTGATGGGTATTCGCTTTGTCATCCATCCCTGGATTTTCTCAACGTATTCCCACCCCCACAGGCTGCGGCTTCTTAAAAAGGGGTAGTCCTGTCCTGGAAAAAAGGATTCCAGGGTTAAGGACTTTAGCCCTGCCAGACCGATGAGTTTAATATCCCCCTGGGTAATGGTTTGATAGTTCTCATTGTTGTGGGGTTCTTGTATGGTAAATTCTTGGGGTACAACGGGCAGCTGAATCACTTCTTCTCGGTTGTTAATGGAAAGAAAAATATCGATCATTTGTCTGCCCTCCTTACATATTAGACAGGGCCAATTTTAACTTTGTCACCATCTCATTGACCACATCGGCAGCTGTTAAATTGCTACCGTTGATGTTGATTGTAATATTACTACCATGATTGATTTTTTCAATCATCTGCTTTGATTTATCAGCGGGGATAATGGTTTCCCCCCGACTGGTATACCTGATTTCGCCACCCCGTTCATGGATTAAGGCAAAGCCCTCCCGGGCATAGGCTGTACCCATGGCAAATTGGGGCAGGCTTATGGTAGGAATATTGATTTTAAACTCTTTCCCCCCCAACAGATTGGGCATTTTGAAGTTTAGTTTGTTAAGCCCCTCTATAACTCCATTTATGAGGTCAATGGCAGGAGTAAAAAAGTTAACAATTCCTTCAAAGGCGCTGCTGAAGGTTTGATGGAAAAATTCAGCTACACCCCCGAAAATGCTTTTAATTGATTCCCATAGCATCAGGGCCTTTTCTTTGATGGTATCCCAGTTTTTGTACAGCAGCACTCCAATAGCTATTGCAGCCCCAATACCCAACGCTATCAATCCAAAAGAAGAATTCATAATCAGCATGGCATTATTAAGGCCTAGTGCTATGGTATTGGTTGTGGCAATGGCCAGGGCCCACAGTTTTGTTTTGAGGGTAGCCGCCATCATCCCAATTTTATAAACGGCTAAAGCACTAACGATACCATAAATCATTGGTTCAAAGATAGCCCAATTGTCTTTAATATTGTTGTATAATAGTAGAGCTATATCTATAATATCAGTGATAAAATTAGCCACTCCAGGTAGCCCTTCTTCCTTTAGCCACTGCAAAATTGGTTGAGCTCCTTCAAAGGCGTTACCAAAAAATACACCTAAATTTTGAGCTGCGACCTTTACATCATCAATAACCACCTTTACACCCTCAATAACACGCTGATTACCAAGTATTCTTTCCTTCATGTTATTAAAGGCTTCTACACCCCAATCTTTAACCTTTAAGATTGTATTTCCAATTTTCTTAATCAAATCATCCACTAGGCTTAGATAAGGTGAAACATTGTCAATAGCTTTACTGACTCCATCAAAGGCCTTATCTGTAATCTGTCGGATTAATGGCATATATTGTACAAACCATTTAGCTAGTTTTCCTTGAAGCTCTATTACTGTTTTACCGACTTGTTCCTTTACGTCACTCCATGCATTTTTTAAATTTTGGACACTCCCTAGGTCTGTATCTGCCAATGTTTGACTGACTCCCCCTATATTTCTGTTAAGCACATCTGCTAAAGTTGCAGCCCTTTCAGCTTCAGACCCATACTTCAAAATGTCCTCCTGGACTTTGCTGAATTGTATACCCATGGTTTTTAAATCATCAGTTTGGCCACCCATTGCCTTTGCCAACAGATTTCCTACATCTGCTGCATCCTTTTGGGTTGCATTCAAGCCATGCTGATAGGCAAGCAAATCATTAATTCCAGGTAATAACTTTTCTATTGTCTCAGCCTGTAGACGGTAAGCAGCTAGCTGTCTTGCCCCCGACAATTGTACTTCATCACCAATTACACCTAAATTCTGCAATTGATTAGCATAGCTTTTTATACTGTCAACTTGAACATCAGTAGCTCCGTTTAATAGCTTCATGGCAGATTCCAGCTTCATTTCTGAATCTATTTGGGTTTTGGCAGCTAGAACACTTTCTTTGGCAATCTTTTTAACCTCTTTATATGCCACATTTCCATATTTTTTACTTAATTCTGATACCCCTTTTAGAAATCGTTTATAATACTGCACACCCGTTTCTTCATTGGAAGTAGACATTTTATCACCCTCTTTCTACGAGATCTATCATTTCGGCCCTTCTCTTTCCTCTTCAAAAAACAGCTCTAAGCTCGCCGATAAAAATAGTCTTTCATCATAGCTTAGATTAAGCAAGTATTCAAGTGAAAAACCTTTTTGAAGGTAGTGATGGAGCAAATAAAAATCTCCATCACTACGAATTAGTTTTTTAGGTCTTTAACCGCCTTAACCCTATCTGAGTAACCGGCCATTTGTAGGCAGTAGCCTGAAATACTACCAATTTCCCCCGGTTCAAAGATTTTCTCAATGATATCGGTAGGTTCTACACATCCAAATTCCTCCTGCAGCTTTGAATCCTTAAGGTTGGGCTCGATTACACACTGATAGACAATTTGTAAATCTGCCCTATCCTGCGTACTTTCATCTTGAGCAGCAGTTAAGGCCTCCATACATAGGGCCCTGGTGGGCTTTTGAACAACAATATAGGAATTTAGCGAAGGAATATAGATTTCCTCGGTCATATTTTGCTTTTGTTTTAGCTGTTCCTTTTTCTTAATTAGATCGGTTAATGTTAGCTTTTTAACGCTCTTGTTTGACATAAAGCTCACCTCTATTCTTCAATTAGGTCTGGGAAGTCAAAGTCACTAAAACCAAAGGGAATATCCTCTTCGAGCTTTGCCTTTTGTTCAAAGGCCATAAGCATTACCTCTGAAAACCAGACATTGTATAGTACAACCCTTTGGGTACCATAGGCGTCTGGGTCTGCCAGCTTGGCCACAAGCTTTGATCGAACGTCTCTGCCCTCTTTAATGGCCATGGCTATTTTCTTCTGGGCCCTTGAGTACACTTTTTTCAGCTTCAGGGTACCTTCACCGCTCCAGCCCAACATTTTTGAATCCTTTGACAGGGAGCCTGCCATGTTGATTTCCTCTCGGTCGATGGTGATCTTCGCCTCAAAGCTTTCGATATCTGCCAAAAGCTCGCCATCCCACCAGACTGAACCAAATGTACCGTTTATTAATCGACTGCCTTCTAATTTTTTCATTGTCTATTCATCCTCTCTGTTTTTCTTTAAAGCATAATACTAAATTTAAGGTCTTCTACGGAATCTAGGAATTTAAGGTTACCCTTAACAAAAATGGTGCTTTGGAAGGATTTTTCTTTAATCTCCTGATCGTTCAAATCCTCTACAGAAATACCAATTCCTTGCCACGCCTGCCTTTGGGCCTCAATGTCGATAGATACGCTGTTTGGATAGGCCGGGTCAAGAATTTCTCCCTCTAAATCCTTTAAATAGGCATTGACTGCCGTTAGGAACAGTACCTGGTTATCGTAGGAATTGTTGACCTTGCCTATGTATTCATCTTCGAAGGTGCGGGTAATGTCTTCCTTGACTAAATCCATTCCTTCAAGGATTTTAATTTTCTTGAATTCTGCCCCCTTTTCAACAGTGGTGGAGGTCAGGGAATTGACTGCCCTGGCGATTTTGATTTTTTCGCCGTCGTTGATTAAAATTAACTTACCTCCATCAATATCCTGATCAGGATCAGCGGATTCTGAAATGGCCTCTACCTCGGGTAATATATAGTAGGTGGCTGAACGGCTATAGGGAAGACCGGCTAAGATACCCGCAATCCGACAGCTGTATTGGGCGGCTGAATAGGCCTTGCCCGCCACAATAATATTATCTGTAGTAAAGTTGATAATGCCCTCATCATCGGCCTCATGGTTTGCCACTACAGCCTTAAAGGTTTTGTGTTCATGCTGTCTTAATCCCTTTATCCAGGTGGCCACCTCTGAGGAGGCTGCTTGATCAGGCACCGCAAGGTAATTAAATCGCTTGCTCTTTAGTCTGTTTAATGCTTCGCTGTAGCCCTCTGCAGTGGTATCAATTCTTTCAACAATAAGCTTCCAGGGATTCCCCAAGAAGGTTTTTTCAATTAAGTCCAGACTTTCTGGCGACCAATCGGCAGCATCTACATCGGCCAGGGCTTTATATTCCCTGGCTTCAAATTCCCCCTGATCATCCTTTAGAATTAGGGCCACAATGCCCTTTTGACTTCTTTCAATTGCACTGACTGACTTTGTTTTAAAAATAATATCAATTGTTGGTAAACCCATTTTTTCAACTTCCTTTCTCTTTTTATTTGTAGTTTAACTGCTGCATTAAATCTTGATTTTCATTAATCACCATGGATTCGTGGTAGTTTAATGTAAACTCAAATTGAAAAACTTCATCGACTATTTTCGATGAAGTTTCTAATATTTTAATGGGGCGATTATTAATATTTAGGGTTAATTCAAATATTTCCTGGAGCCTCTCGATGATTTCCAGGGTTTCGTCAGATCCATTTTCCCCATTGAGGGGGTACAGATAGATTCTGGCGGTAACGCTTCTTTCGTAATTGTACAGGCCGCTGGTTTTGATTATGTTGTCAAGCTCAATGTAGATAGCGTTTGTGTCAAGGCCTTCGGGGCCTTTTTGGTGTAGTATTTGAAGCGTTGGTAAATTGTTTTGTATGGTTTGTTTGATGGTGTTTTTGATTTGTATTAGGGTTAGCATGGTTTTCTCCTTTTTAGGGGATAATATTTTAGGTAATTCTTTAATATATTTAGGTAACATATTTCAATATGTCTTGATATATTTGATTTTTCGTTGTCTTATAACGTTTCCTTGAATATAACTTAATTGTAGCTATATTGACCTTGGTTTATGCCAATCCAATAGCTTGAACTCCCTCTAATCTTACATTATAATTATCGGGCTCATAATAACTAAAGTCTGCTTCAACTACTAGCGATAGTGTTGTTCCAGTTTGTGAAAATGAATTTAATGCACACCAAACCATTCCTTCACCATTCATTTCCAAAGACATACTATCTCCAACTGTAAGCATCCCTCTAGCATATGCCGTCTCGGGGCTAGTACCGCCTGTCTGCCCGTTCATAATGTATGCTTCTAAAATAACTGTGTTGATATTAAAATTGAATAAAGTAGAATTAACCTCAATTACTGTTGGACCTGATCCGACAGATGGAAACTTGGATATGCTTACTCTAACTGATTTAAATTGTGACTGTAAACTTCCAACAACTCCACCAATATTAACTCCCTGCCTCACATTTCCAGGTATAAGGTTTGGAAAACTAGCGGTTACCTTTCCACTTCCATTGTGGTATCCAGCAGGTATTGTATACTGCCCTCCTTGGGCTGTAATAGTATTTGTGACTGCTCCTCTATTAGGCATGGTTCCGGTAATGGGTACGCCTTTAGAATATCCTTTTTTTCCTGACAAAACATCACTAGCGAGTATAGTTCCGTCTGAAGTAAAGGTTCCTACACAGCCAGAATTTGTTGGTTGATTGTCACTTATGTTCACACCATGTTTTATATTTTCTGGAGATAAGTTCTTAATTACTGCACCAATACTATGTGCATTTGCATAATATCCAGGTGGAACAGTAATTAGCGTATTAACTCCATTCCAAATATTAGAGTTATTATAACAGTATACAGTACTTGCTTTAACTGGGTTCTGATTAGCACCTCCACCGCTGTAGTCTGCCATACCACCTGTTAATTTGATCTTAGGGTTTGTCGCATAATATGTCTTTCCACTTAATACATTAGCTTGTGTTGCATTCCCGGTTAATGCAAGAGTACCGGATAAAACACCTTCCTCCGTCCCTATTGTATAGCCCTGCATTACTTCTGCCTGGGTGGCTGTTCCGTATTCACCTCCTTCACCCTGTAATTGAAAATTTGAGGTTGATGCACTATAGCGCAGGGTTAACCTGGCTCCATTGGGTATTTTCCCTGCTGTTACTGGGTTCCCCTTCGCATCGACAATGGGTATTGCACCCAGACCATTCCAATTTAGGGTGGCGGCTCCGGTATTGGCTCGATTAGCCCGGATGACTATACCCATACCGTCAACATAAGCTGCCGGGGCTGGATCAGTAGTAACTATATAGGCATTACCTGTACCTGATGTCACACTATAGCCTGGTTTACGAACGTAATCTGATTCTTGTTGGGAAAGATTATCTTGCAATTGCTCAAAGCCTTCATCGACCTTGTCCCAGTTTTCATTCAGCATCGTTTCAATATTAAAGCTCATATCCCCATCTGTTTCTGGGTCAACCTTATATAATTTTAAATTTGGCGTTTGCTTCGCCATGGTTTTACACCTCCAGTTTGTTTAATTTATTGTCATAGATTTTTTTATTATTTTGATTGATAGTGTAATATCGTACTAGTTTCCTATTGCTTAATAGCCTCTGCCACTGCATCTTTCCAAAGGGAGGGTATCTGTTCCAACGTTCTAAGCCCCTTTTGAATCAGGCTTACGTATACCGCAACCATTAGGCTTCACCTCCTGCCAGTAGCTCGGCTATTTCAGCCAGAGCTAATTGTAAAGCTGTATAGTTTTCATCATTTTGTGTTCTTAAATCTGTTATAACTGCTTGTAGGCTACTGTTTTCTTCCTCCAAGTCTTGGATTCTTCGTTGAAGTACTTCAAAGGATACAGTAGGCTCATAGGTTTCCTGGCTCCACTGGTCACCTTCTCATTTTCGCCATAGGTAGGTTTGATTGTATTCAGGTAACTTGATATAGCCCGATAATCCTGCTGGAAGCAGTTCTGTTCGGGTTATAATTTCGGTACAGATTAAATTTTCGTTTAGTTTTGCGTAGTAAAGCATTTTTTATCATCCTTTCTTAATTTATCCAATTGCAATCCACCTAACAGTTGTTCCTTGTGGACCTGCATTATTGCAGGCTAGTTCAAAACCATTTGCGTATATTCCCTGTAAATACTGTTCATTAGTCACCTCATTAATGAATGCACCATGTAAATTTTCTCCTGTCATATTCACACCGAAACGCACCGGAACAATATCTTCATTAGCTACAGCATACCTAGTTGGGTCATCGCTTCTAAATACAAAAACCAGTTTAGGTTTAAATGGTAATGATCCCACACGTGCGACACTTTCCATCCACCCACTAGGTTGAAGATTTACCCTCACCGTCACTGTTGTACCTTCAATGATTCTCAGCATATTAGAACCATCTATAAGCGTACCAACTATCCCACCAATATTCACTCCCTGCCTCACATTACCAGGTATAAGGTTAGCAAAACTAGCTGTCACCACACCGCTCCCACTATGATACCCCTGGGGAATGGTATATTGCCCTCCCTGGGTCGTAATGGTATTTGTTACTGCCCCTCGGTTGGCCATGGTACCCGTTAGCCTTGATTTGGGGTTAGTATTGTAGAAGGTTCTTCCGCTTAATACTTGGGCTGCTGCTGCATCCCCTGTTAAGGCAAGAGTACCTGTAATTTTACTCTTGGGATTAGTGTTATAGAAGGTTTGACCTGCAATTACGTCCCCCGCTGCGGCATTCCCCGTAAGGGCAAGGGTACCGGGTAAAACCCCTTCCTCTGTTCCTATTGTATAGCCCTGCATCACCTCTGCCGGGGTGGCTGTTCCATACTCACCTCCTTCACCCTGTAATTGAAAATTTTCGGCTGCCGAGCTGTATCGAAGGGACAGCCTGGCCCCGTTGGGAATTTTCCCTGCTATTAAGGGGTTCCCCTTGGCATCGACAATGGGTACTGCTCCTAGGCCGTTCCAATTTAGGGTGGCGGCCCCGGTATTGGCCCGATTGGCCCGGATAACTATCCCCATACCATCTACATAGGCTGTGGGGGCAGGGTCTGTGGTGATGGTATAGGCATTGCCTGTGCCGGCTGTGACGGCATAACCAGGGTGCCTTACATAATCAGCCTTATGGGTCGTAATCTCTTGATGGACTTCTCCAATACTCTCATCCAAGCGATCCCAATTTTCATTCAACATTGTCTTCACATTAAAGGTCATCTCTCCATCGGTTTCAGGATTAACCTTATACAGGTTTAAATTTGGTGTTTGACTAGCCATGTTTTCTACCTCCTGCAAATTTGTGTAGGGGTTGATTTTGCAGCTCGTTAATGGTCATAACCCCATGGATTTCCTTAATTAAATAGTAGCTGAATTCATATAAAGCCTTTAAATGGGCCGGCTTAATTTCTTCAATGGCCCTTTTTAAATCCTCCAGGTTGGAGGGAATGCCCAGGGTATCTATAAATTTTACTCGAAAGGTGTACTGGTCAAAGTCTTCAGTTACCTGAACAGTTCCCCGGTCGTAGCTGTCGGCCACAGACTTGATTAGTTCCCTGGTGACCGTTGAATTTCCCCTGAGGCGGCCAATAATGGCGCTTCTTCTTTGATTAGGGGGCTTTGTTGGGTCAGTGGGAATTTCCAAAAAAACCTCCATGGCCCTTAGCCCCTCGTCGCTGGCGGTTTCTACAATTAGTTCAGCCTCCAGATGGTTGATTTCTTCCTGCAGCTGGTCTAATAGCTTGCCATAGACAGCCATTTCCTTGTGATTTAAGGTGTTTTTATCGTCTCGGTATAAACCGTAGGGCAATAGCTCCAGCATTTTTTCCTTATAGGACATTAATCTCACCTGCCTGGGCCACCACATCGCCGGCCAAGCTGATATTGGCGGTGGGCTCGATTATTTCTACATCCTCTACCTCTTCAAGCTTATATAATTCATTGATAAGGGCGGCAATTCTGACTGTACCGCCAATTTCAACAGACTCAATGGCCTCCCTGAGGGCTTCGACAACTCTATCGGCAATACCGGCCAGGGTATAGGAGCCGGCAGGGGTGATTTTGGCCACAACATCCACCAATTGAATTTGAGGTTTAATTACCAATACATCGGCACCAATGGGCCTGCGTTCATCTATATATTCCTGTACCGTATTGACCAATTCGTCGCTGGGCAGGCCTCCCGGGGTGGAAATTAAAACATCGACAGTACCTGGCCCCCGATTAAGGGGCAGTACCTTTACGCTAGATACCCCCTCCAGGGATAAAGCCCAATTTTCATAGTCTCTGCTGTTGCCACCCAATTGGGGGCTTCTGACCTTGTCTAAGAGCCGCTTCCGGTAGGCCCCTTCCTCCTCCAGGTCGGTTCCATCGGTAAAAGGCTCAAAATTGGTTACATATTCAATTCCTACAGGGGGGGTATTCAGTATGGTAAAGGCCCCGGCCTCTACATTCCCCTCTTTACCCGGCAGCTCGGCCTCGGCCTGGATATCCACAAAGGTTTCACCAGCCCTTAAAATGGCGTCTTCGGTGGTAAGGCCCCGGAGGGCCTTCTTGTTGTTTCGGTCCTCCGTTGAAAAGATGGTACCCTTGGGGATAAAATAGTCCTCCAGGGCGGCGGTGCTTCTTCCCATTTGTACCCTTCCCCGGGCCTTGTTGGGCTGCTTTCTGTCAACGCCATAAATAAAGCCGTGCAAATCAAGATATTGACCTGTAGCCGTTTGGGGAAAGGCCTGCTTTAAAATATACCCCTGATTATAGTAGAGGCCTTCGATCTGGGCCGCCAGCACCTTGGCCTTAATGGCAATATCTGAAGCCCCTGAGATTTGACTAACCCCCAATTGAAGAGCAAAATCTGAAAGCATTTGTTCTATAATTTCCTGCATGGTTTTTTGTATCATATGATCACCTCCAAGGAATCCTCTATTCCATTCCAACGGTAATAGACGGTCAAAAGTATACTTCTTCGGCTTCTCCATTGAATCTCTACACTTTCTACATCAACATCCTGCTCTACCGCCAGGGCCTCTCTGACATAGAGATCGGCCAGGGCCTTAACCTGTGAAGGCTTCGCCCGGTGAAGCTCTTTTAAATGACTTCCCAGCTCTTCATCATATTGAAAGCTGCCCTTTTCTATGGTCAGCCTCAGCATCAGCCTTTGTTTGACTGCCTCCTGCCCCAACACCAGCTTTAAATCCCCTAAGCCCTTTTTTACCAGATCTCTTTGATTAATTTGATAATCCATTTTTTCACCTGCCTATAGAACCTGGAAGGTTCCGTCTTGTTTTATGAGTAATCGGTTATTAATTAAAATGGTTCCGTCGTTTCTTAAGTGAAGGCTGGCGCCCCCCTGGGAATATAGCTGTATTTCCCCCGGAGGAACAGCTTCATCTACAATGGTTCCCAGGGCCACCGCCGCCTCTGCAAAATTCCAGTTCTTCATCAGCTGTACATTGCTTCCCCCCGGGGGGTTCCAGCGAATACCAAAGGGAGCAATCAAGGGTACCTCCCGATACTCTCCTGTTCCCAGGGCGTTAATGGTCTTCCCTGGACTGGTGACGGTGGTTATTTCCGACGCAATAGCGGTATGCCGCTGAATATCACGAATTCTGGCATTTCTAAAGCCCATTATAATCCCTCCCCTAATGGTCTTAATCGAATGATTTTTTCTTCGCCTATCCTGGTGTTTTTTCGGTGTTTAATGCCGACTATAAAAAAAACACCCTTCATTCCGGTGATATGATCCTCCAGATAGGCTGTTTCATTAATCTTTATTTGATGCTTTCCATTGATGGTTATTTCAATTTCGTGGCTTCCCTCAACTCGGTCTTTGATATACTTTTTGGCAAGGGCTTCTGCCTCGGCCACATTTTTGGTAAGGCCTGAATTGATGATGGCCCGCTTATGATACCCCTGACG
The DNA here is from genome assembly GCA_965652145.1 of uncultured Clostridiaceae bacterium. Taxonomy (GTDB): domain Bacteria; phylum Bacillota; class Clostridia; order Peptostreptococcales; family Natronincolaceae; genus CBFGTV01. Next base: position 27,586 of record CBFGTV010000028.1, on the reverse strand, counting down.
CATCAAATCTTCATTTTGATGCTTTACTATAAAGGCTTTGCTGCCATGGCCCCTGACCCAAACCTCACCTTTTATTCTACTGCCCTTTATTTTATTTTGAAGCTGCTTGATTTTAATTGCATTGCCTAACTGATTGGAAAAATGATAAATTGGCTGCTTTTGATAATTTAAAGCCTCTGCAACGATGGCTCCATGGGCATCACACCAGAGCTTCATCTTAAGCCCTTCTGCCTCACGGTTCAGAGCGTCCCATATGCTATCGCCAGACTCAACTACAATTTTCTCGATCATTACATCTTGAGAAGATGCCACCTTAATTTCTTTAAAGCCATAGGGAGCAGATAGTTGTTTTAGGAATTCGCTGTATTTTAAACGATGATAGGTTCTGGGCTCGGCATCATTGTCAAGAAGCAATAGGCTTTTATCCCTTCCTGTGATTTCAATTGTTGAACCTGACGAATTCCAGCTTTCCTTTATATCATCAATAATCCCATTCAAAATTACTTCATTATTTTGCTCAATTTTAATGACATCATTTGGCCCAAGCATACCCCCATAGGCCCCCTTACCGGTTTCATCCACGGTATTTTCCAGTACAATATTAAAGTGATCAGCAGGAATATCAAGACTGGTTTCGATATAATATTCACTCATTCTTGATACTCTATATTGTTTTTGATTTCTCTTGCTTTCAACATGAACAAGCATTTTATCACCTACACTTTTATTTCTTGACCAGGATAAATCAAGTTAGGGTTTTTTATCTGGGGATTTTTTTCAGCCAGCTGCTGCCAGGTAGTGTTGTATACCTTGGCAATTTGCGAGAGGGTCTCTCCCCTTTTCACCACATGGATTGCAGCAGAAGACTGTGAAGTGCCTGATTCAGCCTGAGGCGACTCCTCTCGTGTCGTTTGTATTACCGTTAATACCTCTGGCTGAGGAATATGCTCGATAAAGCTAAAGCTATATCTGACATAATTAGGTGTCGGCTCCTGCTGAACCTCAAGCCTTGAAAAAACAGCCTGTTGAATTTGCCAGATGGGGTGAATCAGCGGCCCCGGCCCACGATTATAAAACACTGTGGCCAATTTTTTAAATTCTTCATAGGCCCCTTCCCCGATAAATTCGCCTTCACCGGAAACCTCCCTGGGTTTCATACCAGTATCGTCAATTTCATTAATATTGGTAAAGGGATAATGGTGAACAGCCGTATTCTTTTCAAATCGAATTGAATAGCTTCTGGGATTGTTGGGCCAGGTATAGGTTTTATATTTTAATGCTGATAATTTCAATTTAATTCCCCCTTATCCCATTCTGATGGCTTCCTTGCCATAGCGTATGCTGTCAATTTCATCAAAATTAGAAACCCATTCACTTATTTCTCGAGAATCAATAATCGTTGCACTGCTAGGGATATTTTTTCCATCAATGTTTACTTCTACAGAGAAGGATGGCTTCGTAATTATGCTCTGCTGTAGATTTTGATGTAAATTGATCTGCTGTTCCAGGCTTCGGTAATCTGTCAGGTTTTTAATTATTGGATTCTGGCTCTGATATTGCTTAAATCGTTCCATATTCTTTTCTTCTCGAAACTGTATAAATTTCTCTACCAGCGTGTCAGTTAAAGTACCATTGGAACCATGCTCAATCAAGTAATCCTTACCCTGGGCAATGTTTATCTCCATCTCACTCGCTAGGTTATTGACAAATTCCTGCATCGTTTCCTGGGTATGATATCTTTTATCAGCCGAAATTGATCTTACAAAATCTGTAATTTCTTGATATTGTTTTTGATCAATCTGATCAGAATTCTGCTCTTGAATTTTTTCAATTCGTTCATATCCTGAATATTCATCTAACGCCTTAATTTCTTGATAGGAAGGGTCATATTTTTGTAGTTTTTGACCAAGGGCTAATGTGCCATACATCATGCCTCCTGCTAAAATTCCTGGTAATAATGCAGGCGCTAGGGCCTTACCCATCAGCCTGGTTAAAACAATGCCCAGTTCTCCACCCGTAAACCCTAAAATTTTTCCTAGCGTATTAAGAAAATTTACCATAAAGACAAACTCCTTAGCATAACCATAAGCATTCTCCAATCCGCTTTTGCCCCCAGTGTCTGTAGGGCCTTCCCCAGGAAGAGAATAGTTCTGCTTTAAAGCTTCTATCAGTTCCCTTAAAGTTGGATTTAATTCATTCAGCTGTCTTAGAACGTCGTCTAATATCGGTGATGCTCCATTAGCCCCAATTGGAATACTGCTGTTGAGTTCAGCAGGATACATTTGGTTAAATGACTGAAGATATTGAAAGGCCTCTATGAGCTGATAAACTCCGTTTTCTAAATCCTTAACACTCCTCAGGGTGGTGGTTAAGTAGATACTGGACAAAACAGCTAGATTTCCTCCAAATATTTGCCCCCATCTGTCAGCTTCCTTTAGCCTGTGGCTCAGGGTCAAAACCGCCCCACCAGTTCTTTCAATACCCCACCAATCTAAATTTTCTATCAACCCAATTCCTTGATTGCTACTTTCCATTTTTCTCACCTACTCCCTTGCCTGTTTTTGAAAGGCATTATCATCAAATTGCTGATTAACTCCATGGAATTGATGGGTTAAAGCTGTTCCGCATCCCACGCACCGGGCTTCTTGAAGCGCTCCCTTACACTTGGGACAGAGGGAATCCATTCTTTCCTCCTGATCTAACTGCATATTGGCATAGATCCAGACTAATTGCCCCCCTGTGAGGCCTTTGAAGCTAGGGTCAGATGGAAGCGTTTTAAAATAGTCAGCAATTCTCCATCGAAGTCTTTCAAGGTCATCTGACCCAATTGCTTTTTTAGGGCTTCAAAGTCATCAGTGGTCATCATCTGTAAATCGGACTTCATCTCATTTTGTACCTCTAAATATATTTGATGAAGCTCGTATATCTCTAAGGGAGTCGATAACTCTTCAAGCTCTTCAATGGAGCTGATAAAGGGTTCTTTTAAGCTTTCTGGATTCCTCATGGCCAATTGCAATATATAAAGGTTTAATACCAAATCTGCTGTATTGAGATCCACCTGCTTATTTTTCAGATATTTCATTGCCCCTTCCCGGGCCTCAATAATTTCCCTGGAGCTTAGGGCCACCACCGCCACCTTTAAATCGGTACCGGGATAGTTCACAATCCGATGATTGGGTATTCCCTCCCGCAGCATTGCCAGCTTACTTTTTTCCATTTTTATCCCTCCTGGAATGGTTGATAAAAGGAGTAGCCGCAGCTACTCCCTATTTCATAATCCTCTTAAATTTGGCGGCGCTGAATTTAATATTTTCAACAACCTTGTCCTTCAGCTTTCCATCCTCTGAAATTTCGCTCCAATTGCAGCCCGAGTAAACCTCTGAACGGTCGGGCTTTTCAATAACAAACTCAAAATTTTCTAGCTCATCAAGGAAAATACCATCATTAATAGCCGCCTCTGTGGCATAGGCCTTTGAAATCTCCAGCTCATAATCAGTTGTTCCGCCGAAGGTGGCAATGGCCTCGTGCTCACCAAAGGCCTCTTGTCTTTTGACTTCCTTCTTTTTATTAACCCGATAGCTTTCAACGATGGCCACCTTTTTGGATGCACCATTATGGATAATTCTGAAATAAATATCATCACTGGTTGGTATTGTTGCAAACAGCTGTAAATCCATTATAAAGTTTTTCATTCTAAATCCCTCCTATACCAATGCTTTTCCATGAAGGAAGATTGTATTTAATGGTAGAACTACCTTGTAGCTATAGTAAACATGGAACCTGGACCGAAGATCAGCCTGCTGTTCAATTTTGGTGATAACAGGCTCTTCAATAATGGCCAGGGCCTCCTGTTCCTTTAGCCAGGCCATGGTATCGGCCTTAATTTCATTCATTACGCTTTGGCTTGCCTTCACCCTCGGATGCAGGGTAGCCAGACGATTTCTTAAGCCCTCATCAATATAATCCTTTACTTTGGCGACGGTTCCCTCTTGATAGATATCGTCTGCCACCGGCGGATTCACTTGGTCATTTTGGGTGTAGGTTGTCACCCACCGGTCAATGTAAATTCTGCCGTTGACGGCTCTGCAGGCGGCAACGCCCCCGCCATAAAGGGCTTCGTACTGGGCTTCTTCTAAGCGATTATAGAGGCCTCCAAAGAGGGAAGCAGGTAATTGTACGTTGTGAATGGGCATGGCAGGATCCAGCTCTAAAGCATCCTGGGCTGCGGCGGCGGCGGCTAAATAGACAGAGCTGTCATGGGCTGTACCATCAAGCCTTAAGGGTACACTTCCCCAAAGGGTTACTCTGCCGCTGTTGAGGGCTGCAGCCTGGTTTGTCATGGCTGATACCGAAAGCTCCTTATTCAGGCCCAGGTGGCATCTTCTTTCCTTTCGGTTTTCTGAAGCCGCCTCACAATGTAGCTTAATGGCCTGATGAATTTCTGGATCAGTCGTATCACTGATCACAATTTTTACAGCCTCTTCATTGGCCAATAGATTAAGGGCTGCCTCATAATCGGCTTTGCTGATTCCCTCCTCTGACTCTAATACTGGTACGGCAATTATTCGATTTACACCGCTGAGGGTGACAATCTCAATCAACTTAGCCATCTCACTGTCTTTCCCGAACAGCTCCTGGGCTTCCTCCTTCAGCTGAATACCATGGGCCTTGGCTTCACCGGTATAAACTGACTCATCTACAGTAGCCACAATCCCCACGGGCAGGCAGGTACCTGGAAAGCCCGATACCTCCTTTGATACAATGGATTCTGAAAATACACCGATACGTTGGGTGTTTTTAATTGACATGGTTTATTCCTCCCTTTTCAATTCTGTGTGGGGAATGATTTCCTCCACCATTTCGTAAATAAATTCCTTTTCCCAAAACAGTTGAAGCTTTAACTGACAAGTTAATTTCAACAGATTCTCCCGGGTAGATTCCTTTACTATTTTTTCTGTGTTAAAGCCCTTTAGATTGATTCCACGGGACTTCAAGGCCGCCTCATCAAAGGCAAAGATTTCTTCAAGGTGTTGTTGAAGGGTCTTAAGATCAGCCTCAGCTTCCCCTTGATTATTTTCCAGTATTTCGTTCCAAAGCTGCAATTGATAGGTGATTTGCAGCAGCCTGCCCCGTACTTCGATCATCCTGTTGCTTTCCTGATCGAATCTTTCCCCAAGATAATCTTGAAATGCCAGGGGTTCAACCTCCCTTTTCTCTTCAAGCACAACCATTAACGGCTGCACCAGAGGTAGCTGGGATTCTATTTCAACCTCCTGACCCAGAATGGTTATCTGGCCTAATGCTTCCTTTGCTTTTAAGTAATCGACTAAAAATGCATGACATGCCTCTGGTGAAGTTATCTTCATTTCACCACTCCTTGCTAGATGAATTATTGAGCCTACAGCTTACCTTTCTCTGCAGAGAAAAAAGGGTAAAATAAATGCCGCTCCTTGGTGGAGCAGCTTCAAGAATGCTTTCTTGATAATATTATGATATAACATTTTGAATGCTGTGGACGGTTGAAAAAGGGAAGCAAAACGGCTTGATGTCGGCTGTGGAAATATTAAAAAGGGGCATAAAATAAACCCCTGTTAATGGCTTGCCAGGGGCTGGCCGGCCTCAACAGGGGTTTAAAATGCCTTTCAATATGTAATTATTAGAAGCCCTGGGATTTCAACCAGGCATCTGCCTCTTTAGGGTCTGTAAAGGCCTGGGGATAAACGGTTCCCTTTACACTTCTATTCATTTGCATTTTAATGATGGCGCTTTCCACCAAAAGGGCGGCATGGGTTAGACCATTTTCCTCGCACCAAATATTCAGCTCTCCGATTTCATCTGTAATATTAGAGGTTCGATAACCAATTAGATCACAGTACTTAGCCCATTTTTTTCCTTTAATTAGGGGGCCTACCTTATTGATATAATCATTTTTAAATCTTTCAAAGTCTGATTTTTCCCATAATCCATTGGGATTTTCGTAAACAATTCTTCTTTGGGTGTCTACCTTGATTTCGTACTTGCCCTGTACATCTTTAATAACCATTTCAATTCCTCCTCAAATTTTTTTCATACACAGACTACCTTAGAAGGGTCGCCCATTAACTTGAAAGGCTTCAAAAACACGTGCCTTCCTTAGCCTACATGATTTCTTCGGCAGCCTGGCAGTCATAGAAGCTTCTGCTCCCTTAGACCCATAGCTTTGCGTCCTTACCTTTCGACAAGTTTGCCATTATCGCTCAAATCATATTATTTGAGGATACTGGTTTCATTGCTATTTTTCTACTTAATTCGACAATATTTGACGAATTCCTTCAAGCCATATCACTTTTTTAAAATAATTTTTCATTTATTTTAACCGATTGAACTGATATAATGTTCAATATTGTCATTAGACTTTTTTTGCTGAATGTACCATCGCAATGATTGACAAGGCTTTTTAGATATGTTTAAATTATAGCTATGCTTGTGGAATATTTATTTTCTATCTACTTAATTACTTCCTTGGATTGGAGGATTAAAGGATGAATAAAACTAAATTTTTAACCCAATCGGCCATGATCGCTACCATTTATGTGGTGATGGTGGAAGCCTTCAAGCCCTTTAGCTACGGTATTATGCAGGTTCGGGTGGCCGAGGCATTGACAGTATTGCCCTTTTTTACGCCTGCCGCCATACCTGGCCTGACCTTAGGGGTATTGATTTCTAACCTGCTGGGCCCCTATGGCCTGTTAGACATTGTATTGGGTACACTGGCCACCTTAATTGCTGCCTATCTTTCCTATAAAATGTCAAGAAAATCCCTGGTACCCCTTCCACCGGTTCTGGTGAATGCCGTAATCATTGGAGCAATGCTATACTATATCTTTTTAGGTACTCCCGATGCTATGCCCCTGCTGCCCATCATGGCCTGGGTAGGCCTGGGTCAGGCCATTGCCTGCTATGGTCTGGGGTATCCCTTAATGAAGGTTTTGGAAAGATATAAGGATAAAATATTTGGTCTAAATAAGGAAAATATTTAGGCTGTAAATTTACAGAACTAGAACTAAACGAGAGGCAGTGATAGCACCGCCTCTCTTTTTTTTATTCTTCATAAATAATAGTACCGCTTTTTCCCACCAAGGCCTCTCGAGCCCCTTCAAGGGAGGCAATCACTGCCTTTCTTCCCTTTTTAGACTCGGCAAACTTGATGGCTGCCAACACCTTGGGCAGCATACTGCCCGGTGCAAAATGATTTTCCTTAAGATAATCGTAGGCCTGACGGGTGGAAATTCGATCTAAATCCATTTGATTGGGCTTGCCGAAATTAATGGAAACCCGATCTACGGCAGTTAAGACAAATAAATATTCTGCGTCTATAATTTCTGCCATCCTTTCACTGGCCAGGTCCTTATCAATCACAGCTGATACGCCCCTTAGGCCATGGCCCTCCCGAACAACGGGTATTCCTCCCCCGCCTACGGTAATCACCACATGCCCTTCCTCGATCAGGGTTTTGACAATGTCCTTTTCTACCACATCCACTGGAACAGGGGAGGGAACGACCCGTCTATATCCCCTGCCGGCATCCTCTGTCATCACGTAGCCCCGTTCCTTTTCCAGTTGAGCGGCGGCTTCCTTTGTATAAAAGCCTCCTATTGGTTTACTGGGATTTTGAAAGGCCTCATCGGTGGGAGAAACCACCACCTGGGTAATGACTGTAGCTACGGATTTTTTTATTCCACGACGGCCTAGCTCCTCACCCAGGGCATTTTGAAGGTGATAGCCAATATAGCCCTGGCTCATGGCCCCACATTCTGCAAAGGGCATGGGAGGAATTTCTGACACAGTACTGGATGCACTTTCCATAGCCATATTGATCATTCCCACCTGGGGCCCGTTACCATGGGCAATGATTACTTCATGGCCCTGTTCAATTAAGTCAACTATGGGCTTTGCGGTATCTTTAACCAGGGAAAGCTGCTCTGTGGGGGTATTCCCCAGGGCATTGCCTCCCAGGGCAATCATAATTCTACTCATGGCTGTTCCTCCTTTTAAGTTATTTGCTCATTTCCAGCAGGGCCTTTTCAAAGCAGTCCATAGGCGGATTCACCAGTCCTGCCCCCACCTGGCCGATTCCTGGCATTCGATGGGCCATACCGGTATTGATGATAGGCAATATACCTGTTTCCACCACCTTTATTACATCGATTCCAATGGCAGAGCCACGGAAATCCAGGGTGGGTATCGAGTAATTGGTGTTTTCTCCTGTAGTAATTTCATACATTGACTCGCTATAACCCAGGGCATCTGCCACAGTTCCGCCGACAAACTGAACAATGGCGGGGGCGCCGCCCATGACAAAGCCTCCAATACCCATGGTTTCGGTGATGGTACTGTCACCAATATCTGGGCTGGCATCCTCGGGTTTAAAGCCTGGGAACATCAGTCCTTGAATCATATTGGCAGGGCCTGTAAACCATTGATTTCCCAATCCACTGACCCGTATACCAAATTCTACCCCGTTTCGGGCCATAGCTGTGACGATGGTGGAATTTTCAACTCCATGGGCCGCATCGGTGGCTGCTTTACAGGCAGGCATGGATAGATTCAGGAAGTAGTGGTCATTTTCTTTCATAAAACCTAACACAGTCTTTATTACATCGATTGGCAAGCCTGTTTGTAAAATATAGGGCGTAATTTCCCTAAAGAAAAGACTGGTGGATGCTTTATTACGGTTATGACATTCGTCTCCCATATGAACCCCCTGGGAAATGATTGCCTTTAAGTCTATGCCTCCCGGTGTTAGCTTCAAGGCCTTTTTCAGAACCGGTGCCAGCTCCTTTTCCAGCCACTTTAGCCGGCGGATGACGGTTTCGTCAAAGGCACCATATCGCAGTACCTTTCCCAGCCCCTCATTAATGGTACAGAAGGCATAGTTGCCATAGGTTTGGTTATAAACCACATGCACCGGCATGGAGGCCGATACCACCCCAGCCATGGGGCCCACGGTGTTATGCTCATGACAGGGAGCGAATTCTATTTCTCCGGAAGCGGCAAGGCTTCTGGCACTTTCCTCATCCTGGGCCAGCCCTTCATAAATCAGGGCTCCGATGATGGCTCCCTGCATGGGCCCGCTCATATTGCTCCAGCCAATGGGCGGACCGGCATGGAGAATTAAATTTTTCTTCATACCTGGTATCACCTGCAGGGCACGATCCACATCCACCAAAACCGGGTGGGAATTCATCATAATTTCCACGACCTTCTGATTGGCTTTTTGAATTTCTTCCCTTCTGCCTGCCAATTGATCCAGGGCTTCAATCAAAGCCTGGCTGCCCCCCGCCGGAGGAGCCCAATCCAATTGCAGCACCTCTTTTCCCTGCAGCAGCAGGTCATCTCGAAAATTACTTGTTCCTATATTGATAATCTTTAGTTCTTCAGTAAATAGCTGATTGATACTTTTCATCCTTAACCCCCCTCTATTGTAGAATCCTTGCGGCCATGTAGGCAGCCTCCACATTACTTTGTGCCACCAATACACCCTCTGTCTCCAGTAATTCAAGCTGACTGCGGTAACCCTGTTTATCCAGCTCGGTACCGCACAGATAAGCAATAAAGATAATACTTCTTCCTTCCTGGGAAGCCAGGGCCTTTGCTTCTTTTATGGTATCTAAGGTCACCCCCACCGGAGTTTCATGGGAGCCAAAGCCCAATTCAAAATCTAGCAGGATGACGCCTACGGTCTCGTCTTTAGCTTCCTGCTTAATTCGATCTAATCGAAGGGCCGGTTCAATCATGGGATGGGGCTTGCCCAGGGTGAATTCATCCTCTCCCAGGTCCAGCAATACATTTCCGGTGTAACTGTCTAAATCCGCCAGGGCCTCCTGGGGTCTTTTACTGATATTACTCTTGATACTTCCCAGTTCTTTTCGCAAAATGGTCAGGGCTTCAGCACAGAGGGTTCCCCCACCGAAAAGTCCCCTAACATATTTTTGCTGGGGCTTTAAATTCCCCTTAGCCCTCTGAATGAATACTTCTACCTGGGCCCTTCGTTGGCTTTCCGCCTCTGAATTTAATTCGTGGCCCGATGCCCTTACAGCCTTTTCAGCAGTATCATACATATTGTAGGCAAAAATAAGATTGTCTGCTGCTATCCCTTCAGGGTCTCCTTCTAGGAAGCAAAGCACTACGGGTTTTTGCAGACTCTTTACCTGTTCTAAAATTCGCTCTTCCACCGATGGAGCCGGGGGCTTGGAAATTAAGACGATTACCTGGGTTTCCGGGTCCTGATCAAGGGCCTTTAGCCCCTGCAGCATCATAATACCGCCAATTTCTTCCTTTAAGTCCCTACCGCCTGTACCAATGGCCTGTGAAATGCCGCCCCCCAGTCGATGAATTTGTACCATGACCTCCTGTAACCCCGTACCCGAGGCGGCCACGATGCCAATTCCCCCCTTGCGAACCTGATTGGCAAAGCATAGACCTGTTTGGTTAATGGCTGCGGTTCCGCAGTCGGGCCCCATCATCAGCAGCCCCCTTTCCCGGGCCAGCTCCTTGAGCCTTCGTTCTTCCTCCAGGGTGACATTATCGCTGAACATCATTACATGGAGTCCATTTTCCAGGGCTATTTTAGCCTCCCTGGCAGCATATTGGCCCGGAACGGAAATTACTGCCAAATTGGCCCCCTCCATTGTCTTAAGGGCCCCCGCTATGGTCTTGGGACTGGGGGCTTCTCCCTTATCCCTTCCCTTTTTTCTTGTATTGAGCAGCTCATCCACCTTTTTTTCGGCCGCCTCAAGGGCCCCTTGATGATCAGCCCTAATGGCAATAATTAAATCGTTGCCCCCGGCGTCCTGGGCTTCCTTGGTGGAGAGTCCCACCTTTTCCAAAAGCTCCTTATTCATTGGGGTGGCCATAGAAATAACGGCCTCCGTTACGCCCTCCATGGCCAGCACCTTACTTGATAATGACATTAAGGTAACTGAATCATAGTATGCATTTTTCTTGATAATGGTAATTTCCATCGTCATCCCTCCATTCTGTATTATTCATCATCCATTGAAATCCTGTGATCATACCGACGGCTATATCTGTACCGGAGGTAGAGCCCACCATCAACAGCTCGGCAAGGCATTTTCTTAATTGTTCAGAATCATTTACCATGAAGGCTTTAGCCAGCTCCTCAATTTGCTGTTTAAATTCACCTGCTACGGCGGCCGTAAGCATTTGGCGGCTTACGTCGGTAGTTACGGCACAGCTGTTTTTGACGGCAGCCTTCAGGGCATTGCTTATTTCTTCTGTTTCTTTAAAGGGAGCCAGCTCCAATGCCGCCATCAGACCTGTAATAAAATCGTCACCCGAAGGGGTTAGCCCAATGCCAAAGCCGATCAGGGACTTCACTGCCCCTTCAATGGTTCCTTTCCCAGAAAGTGCCCCTATTAATAAAGTGATTCGCTGGGCCAGCTCCCGTTCCATCAGAGTAGGGAAATTGTTTACATAACCTTGCATTTGGTGATAAAAATGGCTGCACCCCCCTGGGGCAGCCTGGGCCTTTAATTGGTTTTCCACCAGCTTGCAATTTTTAATCAGAATGTCGGCTGAAGGTCGAAGGTTCCTAAAACTTCTGTGTTGCCACAGCTTAATATTTGCCAGCTTGATTTCAATCGTTTCTCCAACCAAAATACTGCCCCTCTGCCTCCTCAACCTTTGACCCGGCAAGAGCCCCAGTTCCATTAGGGATTGACCGCCGGTATCAATTCGAAGGGTATAGGGGCCATTGTCGGTTTCTTGGCCCCCAATGGAATAGAGCTGGCCCTGAAGGCCACGAAGGTTCATTACGCTGGCGTAAACACTGTGGATTACCCCAAGGGTTTGGCCTTCCTTGTATTCCCGATAAAGCCCCTTAAAGTGCTTGTCCCAGGTCAGGGCAGTCAGGACCCGTTTCTTTTCCATTGTAATCCCTCCCTTCAATTTTTGTGTTTACTGCCGGGGCAGAAGCTGATCCATGGCAATGGCCACCAGGGATGCCGGTACGACTCCTGAAGTTAAAAATAGCTGTAAATCCTGATGAAGATATTGTACTGTTTCTGGTACCATGTTTAACCCAAGGCCGATTCCCAGGGAGACGGCAATAATCAGTAGATTACGGCTGTCGTACCTGACTTCCCTTAGGAGGGAAAGACCCGAAACCGCCACCATGGAGAACATGGCAACGGAGGCCCCGCCCAGTACAGGCCCAGGCATAATGGAAATCAGGGCGCTGAATTTGGGCAGCAGGGAAAGGATAATGAGGATAAAGGCGCCAATCTTCACCACGTGTCTGCTAAATACCCCGGTTAAGCTCACAACCCCTATATTTTGAGAATAGGAGGTATTGGGAAAGGCATTAAAGAGGGCTGCAAAGCTGCTGGCCAATCCATCGGCCATCACCCCGCCGCTCATTTCTCCCTGGGTGGCCTCCCGCCCCTCGGCACCGGCTGTTAAGGCCGATATGTCACCGATGGTTTCGATGGCGGTGGCAACATACATAAACATCATTGCCATTATGGCAGCCGGTTCAAAGCGCCATTCATACTGCAAGGGCATGGGTACCGAAACCCAGCTGGCTTGAGCCACCGGGGAAAAATCAATCAACCCCAATAGATGCGAAGCAAGATAGCCCACCAAAAGCCCCAACAGTATTGATGTGGATTTCAAAAATTTACTTCTGCTTTGATTGAATATAATAATCACGATTAAAACCAGTCCGGCAATCAAAAGGTTGACAGGATTCCCCATATCTTCGCTTCCTCCTGCAGCCTGTCTGATGCCAACGGGAATTAAGGTCAGCCCAATGGTCAATACTACAATTCCTGAAACCAAGGGGGTAAATATTTTTTTTAAACGAATCAGGTTTTTCCCCAGGAAGGCTTCAAAGAATCCCCCTACAAAGGCGGCACCGTAGACGGCACCAATACCGTATTGCCTGCCAATGGCCAGCACTGTGGGTAAAAAGGCATTGCTGGTTCCCATTACAATGGGGAGGCCCGACCCAATTAATTTATTTTTTCTAATCTGCAAAAGGGTTGTTACCCCTGCCACCAAGAGGGCACATTGAATCAAAAAGGTACTTTCTGTATTACCCATCCCCAAAAGCCCCGCCAATAACAATGGAACGGTGATATTGGCAGTAAACATGGCCAATATATGCTGTAGGGCAAGGGGAATTCCCTTTGGGAGCCTTGGTTTATCCTCAATTCCATAAATTATGTCTATTTGCGTGGATTTTTTCTCCATCATAGACCACCTCCAATCGGCCTTCAATCTGGTTATCAGAATAGAAAAACCTGTGGGCTTATACTATTATCACTGCTAAAATAATTAAGAGAACCAGTGCCCCTAATACATATTTTAAATTTCCTTTAATAATATCAATGATTTCCAGATCAAAGCCCTTTGCCAAGGCCGCTACGTTAATTTGAACCGGGCTGATCTGGGTTCCCAGCCCCGTGGCGATGGCAACAAAGCCCATGGCTTCAGAGGGTAGCCCCAGCACTGACAGGGTTGGTAAAATTAAGGTCAATACCCCGGCGGTGAAGGCCCCTGAGGGGATGGCGATTAAGAAGGCCACAATTATCGCTGCCGGCACAATGATTGGTTGAGGTGCCTTGTCTACAAGGGCTGCCAATTGTTGAAAGGTGCCTAATTCAGCAATCATATTGATGAAGGATAAAAATATCCCCACAGCAAAGAGTGTTGTCAAAATAAATCTCGAACCCTCTATTAAGGCCTCCGAAGTCTCATCAGTATTTAAAGGTGTCAATAGAACGGTTAAGACAGCAGTTATAATTACGGAAGTAGCTGGTGAGAATAAGCTGATTCCAATTAATGTGTTAATATAGCTCCCTGCCACCACCATGGTCAAAAGGGCTATGGCTGGAATTGCCTTTTTAATCAATACAGAGGTGGATTCTGATTCCTGATGCTTGGTATCTTCCTTTCCAGCCTGAATCATAGCACCTCGCTTGTAGACTCCGTAGACTGCCAGCAGGGCAGCCAGTATATAGAAGGCTATGGTGTAGGGCATCATGGCTGTGGCATGGGCTGCCACCTCTCTACCGGCACTTTCTGCGGCTAAAATGGTTTCAGTGGAGGCCGGCGAAGTGGTAAACCCGACTGCCGTGGCGATGGCCATGGCTGCCACAACCTCTGGTATGGCCCCAAGGGCTGCGGCCATTAGCGGGGCTGTTACCATGGTGTTTCCTGCCCCCATCCCTGCCATATAGGTGGCAAAGGCCTGGATCAGCACGATGATACCGGCTAGAATACTGATTTTACCCTTTAAGCCTCGCTTGGCCAGCTCTACCAGTGCCTGGATACTGCCGGCCTTAGAAACCATAACGGCGGCTGCGGCATAAAGGATTGGAACGGTGATACTGAGCATATTGGATATACCGCCGATGAATATTCCTGATGCTTCTCCGATGGAAATTCTACCGAAGATCATTGCCAGGATTCCGCCCACAAGGCCAGCAAACAGCATGTGCTTTTTCATAAACAGCATGACCAGAATTACAATCAAGGGCAGTACACTAATTAATAGTTCCATCGATTTTCCCCCTTTCTAATTCCTTCACTTTATTATTTTTCAATGATAACGGCCACAGGTCCGCCTCCTGCTGGGCCTTGATGCTCTGCCCCTCCAGAGACATAGACCATGGGGTCACCAACAATGGAGGCAATTACACCATTTACGACAGCCCTTGCATGTCGGGTATGGTTAATATCTGAATCTGTCAGCATCGTATTTCTTCTTCCCCTTACATAGCCATCGGGGGAAGCCTCTGCCTTAGCCAGAATATTAATAATTTTTTTCTTGTCATCTTCAGTGGGTAATTGATTGACTGCCAGTCCACTGTCTTTAATGGCCTCTATTACCCCCTCCAGGTCTATGGCGTCCTTCATGATACTATGGCCAATACGATATTTACTTACAGATTTTTGAGAGTTACCCATTAGGATAATTTCACAGTTTAATAGCTCTACCCCGGCAGAGGTGGAAGCAACCTGTGAGTACAGCGACCAGTCCTTTAGAATGGAATCTTCCGTTACAGCGTCGGCTTCCACTTCATCCAGGGCAACGGCTACCCCAAGGGCCGATGCTCCCCTTGTATAGCCCATTGACTTATAGGTATCCTCTACAACAACTTTTTTACCTCTCCTTTGGGCATCTATGATTCTGTCAGAGGTTAGCAGGGGACATTTAATTTGAACAAAGTGAACATCTTTTTTGTCCTCTATCCCTGCAGATTTAATCAGCTCTAGTACAACCTTCTTCACTTCTTCCACCATCACCAGGGTTCCCATCTCTTCCGGCAAAAAATCTCTGGTGAATCCAACGCCAATGGCCAGGGATTTTCCAGCCTGGGCCTCTGCTTGTACTTCTGATTTTGTAAAGATTGTGGCATGGGGTGACATGACTCCCTCGGTGCCCCCCGACATAACAAAGGCAACTCGTTTTTCAATTTCCTCACCGGGTATATTCAGCACTTCAGCCAGATAAGTTCTAAAGGCCATTGTGGTGAAGCCCCTTGTAAAGTCATTGACACAACCGTTCCCTTCGGTTTTTCCAAGAATGGCTACAATATCCCGGGGGTCAATTTCCCCCTGGTCAATAAGCTTTTTTAGTCCTGTGACATCATCGGGTGCAGCCATGGAAATTTTGAATACGTTTACATCCATCATTGAACTCATCCTTTCTAATCCCTCTGGTTTTCATTGCAATTGTAATATCTGTATTATTTGCAAAAGTCCTTCAAAACATATCTTTAAATTAAACCTTTGGTTTACTCAAATCATATCATGGTGGTTTTTCAGAGTCATCATAATATTTAGACAAAAAAACAGGCACTTAATTGTCACCTGTTGCCAATCAAGCGCCGCTGGAAAACGTTTTTAATTGTGATTAATATACATTTAAAGCTGATGATTAGCCCTTAGCCAGAGGTAAATATTGTAGGCTAAAACCAATTCACCAATTTGAAGGCCATTTTCAAATTGAACCCCTAGCTCTTTGATTTTTTCAACCCGGTATCTCAAGGTATTGTAGTGTACATAAAGCCTTTCTGCTGCCCTTTTTGCATTAAAGTTTTCTTCCATCAGTACCCTAAGGGTGTTCATCAGATCCGTTTCGTTGGCTTGATCATACGCCATTAACCGGCCAAGCCTATCGGTCATGAATCGCCTTAATAGGTCGGGCTCTTTAATTTCTTTGATGAGGTGAAACATTTGATAGTCGTCATAATGGCTAACAAAGGAGCCCTTGTTAAGGATGGCTCCTAAATTCAAGGTGTCCTGGGCCTCTCGATAGGCCTGGGGAAAGCGATTAATATTTTCTATAATGTCAGATATGCCGATTCCCAGCTTTCCATCATGCTTGTAGCTTTCAATAATGCTTCTTCCAATTTCCATACAGGATTCCTTGATACTATTAATAAAAAGTGCATTCACAAAAACCACCAGGGAATCGTCTAAGTAAATAGTTTTAATTCGATTGGTATTGATGGAAAGTCTTTTGGAAAAGGTTCCTTCAACAATCCCTGAACCAATTAGATATTCATAGCGACGTTTTTTCATCAGCTCATTTTCTTCAAACACTCGAATCACCCCAATAACCTGGGGAAATTCCAAGCTCCAGCCGAAGGCCTTGGCCTTATTGATGGTTTCCAGCTGGGATTTTATTTTTCCCTGTAGTATATCTCGAATGAAGGCATCCTGAAAGTTTTTTTCCTTTTCCAATACCGCATTGTTTTTGTAAAAAACTGAGGCAATCAATAGGGCGGCTTGCTCGACGGCCACCAGCAGATTAGGGTTATTACCGTCTCCTTTAAGTAATACAATATAGCCAAAGCCGGTTTTTCCGGCCTTGATGGAATATTCGATGTAGCGGTCTCCAAGGTATTCCCTGTCATTCACTTTGATACGAAGGGCGGCATTCTCCCGCTGATTTCCTTCCAGGGGGTGAAGGGAAATTTGCTGATTTTCCAGCTCCTGGGACAGGCTGATGATTTCTCGATTCCGGTCTAACAGCAATATCGGGTATCCCACCATTTTTGCCAGACTGTCGATAAGGGTCTTGATATCGGCTCCCCTTAAAAATAAATTCATCAGTTCCTCATGAACAAAGTTTCTGAACTTCAATGTATTAATATGCTTATTTAAAGCTAATTCAAGTATTTGATTCACCAGGGTCGACAAATTTGCATCGGGGGGAAGCTCAATTACCGGAAAGTTCAATTCATTGGCCTGTTGTAGCATGATTGCCGGTATTTCTTTGACATATCGAATAGGTTTAATACAGATTCCCGCCAGATTTTTCTCTGCCAGCTTTGGAATTAGTGTCTTAATTGCCTCCTCATTGTTATAAATTGGGTAAAGGGTGGTAATTAAGAGATTGTTGGCATCTACATAATTAAAGATATCTGGCACCTCCATCAGGGAGGCATGATTGATGATATTATGAATCCCCTTGCTGCCCGCCACAATTCGAGCTCCCTTAAAGCTGCTTAGCGTTAAAACTGAAGCCACTGTTATGGTCATAGCCATCACTCCCTTCCTTTTAGAAAATGAAATATCTTATTGTAGCATATTATACCCAATTAGTATAATCAAATCGTTTTTATGATGATTATCAACATGAAAAAGAGCAGTCCATTGGTGAATGGATTCTGCTCTTCTAAAGGTTTTTTCTTTTTAATGATGGGCGGCGTTGGTAATGGTCACCACCATGCTTACCTCACCGGATGCATTGGCCCGGTTAAAAAGTGCCCTGAGGCTATTCCAGACCTGTTCCTCGGTTCCATGGATATGGGTATCCATTGAACCCACCTGATACTCTACTCCATGATTTTCCAGGGCATTAATTGAGCTGGTGATAATTTCACTGGCCTGGGTTGTCTTTAATGGGTATAAGGCTACCTCTGCATGGATCATGGCTAAAGCCCTCCTTTATCATAATGTAATTATATTATGGGATAATTACCGGTGTATTATCCATGGGGTATGATTATAGACGAAAAATGCTAAAAAACCGGAAAGCATACATAAAAGGTGGTTCCCACCCCAAGCTGACTTTCCACATCGATTTTTCCATTGTGCAGCTGAACAAGCTGTTTGACTATCACTAAGCCAAGGCCACTGCCCTGTTGCTTATTATTGCTCTTCTGACTCTTATTTCGATAGAATCTATCCCAAATATGGGGTAAATCTTCATTGGATATTCCTGTACCATTGTCCTTAATACTGAGAATTACCTCACCCCCGGAGACTTTAACTTTAACCTTGATTTCTCCATTAGCCGTGGCATTGATGGCATTTTGCAGCAGATTTTTAATTACCTGTTCGATTCGATCGATATCGCCCATAATCATGGCCTGGTCAATGCCTTCCTCAAATATAATTGTTGAACCCACGGATTGAGCCATTGCTTCCATAGATTCAACAACCTTCTCTACCAACGATATTAAATTAAAGGGAAGTTTATTAAGACTGATGCAGCCAGTTTCTAATCGGCTTAGCTGTAGCATATCATCAACTAATCTGTTTATATGTATCGTTTGAGTATAAATAATTTTCAGATACTTTTCAAGTAAATCCTGATCTTCAACTACGCCATCCTGAATAGCCTCTACAAAGCCTTGTATAGCAGTTAAGGGTGTACAGAGCTCATGGGATATTTCAGCAAAAAGCTTTGTTCTTTCTTCTTCTACACTCTGATTTTCCTTCTGCATTCTTTGCATCGCTTCGGCTAGCTTATTAAATTGATTAATTAATACCTTAACTTCATCGAGGCTAGAATTATCCTCATGAATAACATAGTTTCCGCTGTTAAGTTCAGCTATAGAGGTAGTTAACCTTGAAATAGGCCTGGAAATATGTATGGCCTGGTAGACAGAAGCAACTATAATAAAAAGCAGTAGAAAAATTCCTCCCAGTATTAGATACGAACGCATTCTGATTCTATTAAGATCAATATTGGATTTTTTTACTTCTAACAAAATACCGTTTACAATAGTATCTTTACTGTCTCCCATGGGAATGGCTGCTATAAATTCCAATTCTTCCGTCTCTTGATTAATTTTTTTTTCTGAAATAGTTTCACCACTTGTGATGGTCTCAATATATTTTTTATCTACCTGGGCCCCTGGTACGATTTCTTGTTTTGCAGATGTAGCTACGATATTACCTTTGTTATCAAAGACTAATATTTTTACATCAAAGAGATCAGATAAAAATTTGAGCTGCTCCTGTTGCGTTACGTTGATGTTGGTACCTTTGTTTTCAGACAGAATCATACTTTCTAAATGATCTTGCTGCAGTAATGCAAAATTTACTCGTTTAGCCTTTCGGAATAATTCCTGTTGAATCTGGCTGTGGGTTACCTGCTTTACTGAAAAGTCAAAAAATATGATTACGGTAATCAGACAGATCACAAAGCAGATTACATTCGAAAATAAGACTCTTGTATAAATATTCTTATTAAACTGCTCTAGCATAAATTGCTTAAAGGCCAATCCGACTTTGCAGATTATTTCAAAGAGCCTTCTTAGTAGCTTCTGCACCTGTGATATATGCTTATTCATAAGCTACTTCCTTTAATTTGGACGGAGCGGTAAATTGATAACCGACACCCCAGATTGTTGTCAAATATTCATGCTTTAAAGGAGTTAGCTTTTTTCTTAGCCTTCGTACATGAACATCTACCGTACGCTGATCCCCAAAATAGTCATATCCCCAAACAGCAGACAAAAGGTTTTCTCTCGAAAAGACACGCAGCGGATTCTGTGCAAGATAATATAGCAGATCGAACTCTTTAGGTGTGACCTCCACTTGTTTATCATTAATAAACACTTTTCTGATATCTGGCCTAATCTCTAGTCCTGGGTATTTTATATTTACATTCCCCAATGTATCAGGTATTTTAGTTCGACGTAGTACAGCTTTGACCCTAGCCACCAATTCCCTGGGACTAAAGGGCTTTGCTACATAGTCATCAGCTCCCATTTCCAGTCCCAGAACCCGATCAGCCTCCTCGCCTTTAGCAGTAAGCATGATTATGGGAATCATACGTATCTTTCTTAAATCATGGCACAGGGTCAATCCATCCTTCCCAGGAAGCATAATATCCAGAATAATAACATCAGGATTTTCTCTTTTAAAAGCTGACAATACTAGATCTCCATTATTTGCTCCTATTACTTCAAAGCCTTCCTTTTCACTGTATAATCTTACTAATTCTAATATGTTTGGATCATCATCCACAACCAAGACCTTACCTTGATAGTTCAACGCTAATCACCTCCGTTACGATACTAACAATTTACGCTTCAATCTAAGCTGACTCATACCAATTCTTTGACAGCATTACACCTCCCTGCCATTGCTGTTGAAGCCAAATTCTAGTAATTTAGGTTTTGACGATTTCACGTCACGTTCTTTTCAAAGTCTTTGTGATCATAAAATATCATAAGTTCTTGAAAAAATAGTCTTAACTTGTTCCCCATTCACTTTTTGGGATTCATTTCATTTACTAATAATCAAATACTGGCATAGTTGAAAATGCATTTTAATT
This sequence comes from uncultured Clostridiaceae bacterium, assembly GCA_965652145.1. GTDB lineage: Bacteria > Bacillota > Clostridia > Peptostreptococcales > Natronincolaceae > CBFGTV01. Next base: position 6,999 of record CBFGTV010000028.1, on the reverse strand, counting down.
ATATCATTAGGTATTAACATTATACTAGTACGATAGTTCTCGAAAATTTAAGCATAATAAATATTTATTTGTTAAAAAGATTATTTATTCATAAAATCACTACATTAAATCCCTTCTATATAAAGAATTAAAAAGAAATACCCGTATTGAATCTTAAAATTTTAAAATGTATAAATATAAATTTTGGTAACAAATTATAACAATTTAGAAACAATTGTTAAAGAATTGGCAATGTACTGGAAATAATATTCTTCTATAATTATTTACAGAGATTCACTTTTATGGTAAGTGAATCAAGGCTTAGATGGAGCAAAATGCTGAATAGGAGATGAGACAATGCTAAGAAGGCAGCTTATTTGTGGATTCCCATAAAATATTTAAGGTAACAAAAAATGTACCAAAACCGTATTTTATTATTTGGCTTAAAAATGGACAAGCAATTAAAATTTAAGGGCAAATTACCTATTGCCTTAGAAGAATGAGACTAAGAGGAGGTTATGGTTCACTGGAAAGGGATCGACAAATTAATAATCTATCTTAACAGGACATCTACGGATCGATAAATGACAAAGTAGGAGGGGTTAAATTGGTTATAGTAATCTTTTTATTTCTTGTTCTGCTGTTGCTGGGGATATTGGAACGAGTCAATCATAATAAGAATTTATCTAAGATAAATACCCGTATTAACGTTAACGGAACAAGAGGTAAATCTACTGTTACAAGACTAATAACCGGAGTATTAAAGGAAGCTGGTATTAAAGTAGTGGGGAAAACCACCGGAACAAGTGCAAGAATTATATATTGGAACAAAGATGAGGAAAAACCAATAACCCGTGGTCCCTTAGGGCCAAATATTATTGAACAAAAAAAAGTTGTCAGGGAGGCCGCCAAACTGGAAGCAGAAGCCTTTGTTACAGAATGTATGGCAGTCAACCCCGATTATCAAATTACTTTTCAAAATAGCCTGGTTAAAGCGACTATTGGTGTTATCGTGAATGTACGGGAGGATCATTTAGATTTATGCGGTCCTACATTAGATTTTATCGCTGAATCCTTTACCTCCACCATTCCCCAGGACGGTTATTTAATCATTACGGATAGTAAGTATAATGATTATTTTATAAAAATAGCGGAAAAACGGAATTGCAAAACAATTATTGCAGATGAATCTAAAATCCCCAGTGGGTATTTAGATAAGTTCGGATACATTATTTTTCCTGAAAATGTTTCCATTGCCCTGGCTGTAGCTGAAGCTTTAAATATTGATAGAGATATTGCGCTAAGGGGCATGTTGAATGCTAACCCTGATCCCGGAGCCCTGAGTATCTATCCTATTGGAAAAGAAAACAACGGTTATTTCGTTAATGGCTTTGCGGCCAATGATCCAAATTCAACTTTATTTATATGGAATCACATTCAAAGTATCGGATATCAGACAGATAAAAATCTAATTCTAGTAAATTGCCGCCCCGACAGGGTTGATCGAACAATACAATTTGCAGAGGATGTTCTACCTAACATGGATATCGATATATTGGTGGTTATGGGTGAGAATACTAAGCCCATCACCGAGGCCCTGAATAAGAAAAGCATAACTGCCAAAGAGTACATAAACCTAGAAGGCTTAACACCCCATGAGGTTTTCAATGAAATAGAAAAATACTTTTCTAATCGTGTGGTATACGGAGTTGGAAATATTCATGGTGGTGGTGAAGAAATTGCTGAATTGATAATAGAAGAATCAGCTATTCTTTGCAAAAGCGCTTAGGCTAACCAATTTAAGGAGGTATGTGATTTGATTACAACAGATATCTACATAGCAATCATTATAGGGATTATTTTAAGTCTATTGTTCACCGAGCTGACTGGCGTAATGCCGGCAGGTTTGGTGGTGCCGGGATACTTATCGTTAATGATGGGACAACCACAGACCATATTATTAATATTTCTGATAAGTTTAGTCACTTACCTGATCGTTACCCATGGTATTGCAAGGATTACCATTCTATACGGAAAAAGAAAATTTACAGCCATGATCACGATCGCCATCATTATTAAATATGCCCTCAGCTTTGCGCTTCCAGAGGCCTATCTAGGTATCATCGGGCTGGCAGCCATGGGTGCTGTGATTCCGGGACTTATAGCCAATACAATTCAAAGACAGGGATTAGTCTCTACTGTTACCAGTACAGGACTGCTGACTATTATCACCTATCTTGCAACCCTGTCAGTTCGATTTATCGGTTAAGGAGGTGAGGAACATGAAAGGCCTGTCATTAAAAGAAAAATACCTATATTTTATTAAGGTCAGCAAGAAAAATACAAGCTCTCAGGTAGTTGCAACTTTTTCAATTTGCATGGCCCTGATGCTGTTAAAGTTCATTTAGTGGCGTAACTGCTTGGCCTCGTAAGCCCTACCCTTGATAGGAGGTGATTCAAAAATGAGGTAGTGTACCAAGGCTATAACAACCATTCTATTAAAAGGAGGAAGAAAAAAATGAAAAAAACCCGTGTTCTTCTAATCATTTGCTTGGCTTGTCTTACCTTAGCAGGAAGCTTTGCCTATGCTTCATCCTCATTGGGTATTTATCGAAATTTTGCAGAATTGAGCCAAAATGAAACAAAAGATGTTGATTATAAGATTACAAGCAGCAACAAGAACAGTGATATGACCATATTTACCATTCATGGCGGTGCTATTGCAAAGGGTACCTCTGAGTTAGTTACTGCTTTGGCCAACAAAGGAGGATTTAACCACTATCTATTTGAAGGTACAAAGCCAGCTGACAATCTGTCGCTGCACCTAACTTCCACCCGATTTGATGAACCAACAGCCCTGAATATGATTAAAAACTCAAAATATACCGTTTCCTTTATTGGCATAAAGGAAGAAGATGCGATGATCACCTATGTTGGAGGTCAAAACAAGCTGTTGGCCAGATTAATAACATTACATCTTCAATCGGCAGGCTTTAGTGTTCAAGATTCACCTTATGTTCCTACCAATATTGCCGGGGTTCTCAGCAGTAATATTGTCAACCAAAATAAGCTGCTATTCGATGAACAAAAATTAGGCGGAGTACAAATAGCCGTATCTAAAGGTTTAAGAGATTTACTTTTAGAGGACGAGGTATCCTTCCAATCATACATTGCCAACCTAAATAAGGCCCTAAGTAATAGCTGGCCATTGGCAGCCAATATTTTAGAATCTCGTACCGGCAATGCAAGTCCAAGCTTTAGAGCCTTAGAAAAGGCCAGCAAAAATGCTTCATTCAATAGAAATGATAAAGATAAAGTGATTAAAGAGGTTTTAGAAAACAGCTTTAATTCACCGGAAGAATTATTAACTAAGCTGCAGGAAGCAGCAGGAAAGTAATTAACGATGCAACCCACACGAAACCATCGTGTTATACCCCTATTCCCATTTCTACTCAATTTAAAAGAGATTAGAATACAATCAATCTTTAAAAAGTGAAAGGATTGATTAAAAAGGCCACTTTCTAGGCAGAGAAAGTGGCTTCTTTTTATGTGCATCATTTATTTAAATACCAGTGGCATTTAGGGCCTCCATTAAGGCATTTACGTACCTATCTAGCACATCCCTTTTCCCATTAGGCTGCAGAAAGTGAGCCCTTAGGCCTTCAGATATTTCCAACTGAACCCCTTTCTTTCTTGCATTGCGGTTAACGATATTAGATTTGTGTACCCCGGCTAAATGCTTAGGCGGGTCTAATACGGTAAATCCATGGCTTTCAAGGGTATACCTGATTTTCTCAACCAACTCCTGATCTAATCCGCCAACATAGGTAAATTCATCTTTGCCACTGGTTCCATGGATCGATACTGTAATTTCAGATTTGGAAACCATATCAAGGGCCATAGGTTCATCAAAGCAAGTAGAATCAATATGAAGAAGTGAATTATTCTTCTTTTTTATTCCTTCAAAGGAATAAAAATTATAATTGCCCAGGGATGCCAATTCATAGGCTAATTCAGAGCTGCCCTTTTCTATTTTGCCGCCATGAATTGCAATAATAGCAATATTTGAATCAGAATAGGCCCCAGTAATTCTATAATCTGTATTTTTCTCTTTATTTAATTTTAGTTCCTTAAAATCGCCGAATCGATCAGTTACAGCAAAGGACTTGATTTTAAAAAGTATAATCATGATCATGATAAAAGCTATCATAAATCTTATAACATTATTTCTCATATTCACATCCCCCCTATAGGCATTTAACCTACTAAAAAACATTAAAGATTTAAGGTTTATTTGGCTTAAAATGCATTTTAATTATATCATCGGTATTGATATTATACCAGTATGCTAACCGCCTTATCTGGGGAAGTGGTGAATATTTATTAATCTAGCAATATACTAATGTACCATGGATATTAATACAATTCGGTTAAATTCTAATTTATAACAAAACTCACGTAATAAGGATTAAAAGATAATTGTATAAATATAAATTCCGGTAACAATGTTTAATACCTTTGTAACAAATGTTCAAATTTTATCCCCCAGCCTGGGCCGGCTGGGGGAATCTATTTTAAGGATGAGAAACAATTAAGGTACATTTCCCTTCTATGGAAAATTGATCAATGGTCGAGGGTAATATAAAGTGCTGGCCTATAGCAAGCTCATAGGTGCTTTCTTGATGCTGCAGCCTGCCTTGCCCCTTGATTACACTGCATAGAAGAAAGGAACCTTCCCTTTCAAGGCTTGCTTTTCCTGCTACTTCCCAATGATAAACGGAAAAATATTTGGCTTTTACCAGGGTCGTTATGGTAATACCTTTTCTCTTTTCAACGGCCGGAGCAGTATGATAATCAATATGGGGAACAGTAATGACTTCAAGGGCCTTATCAAGATGAAGTGTTCGACTGGCCCCCTTGCCGTCTTTTCGATCATAATCATATACCCGATAGGTGGTATCGGAGCTCTGTTGGGTCTCAAGGACTAAAATGCCGGCCCCCAGGGCATGAAGGGTTCCACTGGGGACATAGAAAAAATCACCAGGCTTCACTTTAACCCGCCTAAGGAATTGATTCCACTGTTTTTTCTCAATCATTTCCACCAGCTCTGTTCTGGTTTTGGCCCTGTGCCCCAGAATAATTTCGGCATCCTCTTTGCAGTCTAATATATACCAGCACTCGGTTTTTCCCAGACTTCCCCCTTCCCTGTCCATGGCATAGGCATCATCAGGATGCACCTGGACAGAAAGGGCTTCTTTGGCATCTAAAATTTTGGTTAAAAGAGGGAATGTCTCCCCCTCATCATGATTAAACAGCCCACGATGATTTTTCCACAACTCATGTAGGGTCATTCCTTCGTATTGGCCATTTGTAATGATGGAGGCCCCCACAGGGTGGGCAGATATAGCCCAGCATTCCCCCGTCTGATGGGATGGAATCGAGTAGCCAAAAATATCCCTCAGGGCCGTGCCGCCCCAGATTCTCTCCTGAAAAATTGGTTTTAAAAATAATGGCTGCATTCATGTACCTCCTATTTTTTACTGATATTAACCGTCGTAAAAACAAACCGATCGTACCGATGTCTGGAAAAGGAATATTCAAAGGCCACTCCGGTATTTAAGTAGGCCACCTGCTCTACCTCTAAAATGGGATCATCCGATTGACACCCTAAATAGGTTTGATCCAACTCATTGGGTTTACAGGCCCTGATTCTTCGATGGGAGCCGGCAATGGTCAACTGTAGTGTTTCTGTGATATATTGATAAATAGAACCATGGAGTACAGCTTCATTTACCCCCCTGATCAAATTGGTAGGCATATAGGTTTTTTCCAGAACATAGGGCTCATCCTCTACATAACGCAATCGAATAATATAGTACACCGGTGTATTGGTATCGATGGCTAAATGGGAAGCCACCTCTTCACTGGGAAAGTGTACGTCAAATTCAATGATCTTGCTTGTCACCTTTTTATGCTTTAATAGACCTGTTAATCCTCTGTTCTCCTTATCAACCACATTGACATGGCCATGCTGCAAGGCTGATTTGACTATAAAGGTACCGTGTCCCCGTTTCCTAAAAAGCAGGCCTTCCATGACCAGAATATCTAAAGCCCTTTTCATGGTCATCCGGCTGCAGCTAAATTCCTTCGATAGAGAAACTTCATCGGGAATGGGAAGGTCAATTGAATAAAATCCTTCCAATATCCTTCGTCTTATTTCCTTAGAAATCATTTCGTACTTGTTCATATCCATTGTCCTCCATTGGAATCCTGCCCTACAATTAAATTCCAGGTAACCCCTGGTTTAATTTCCATATAGCTTCATTGTCGTTATTTTACCTTGCCCTATGGAAATTTTCCTCAGGGAAACTTAAGCTTTAACTGCGACGAGGTCTAATATCATATTGATTATCATTATAGTGGTTTTTCTTGAAAAAGACTATACCTATGCTTATCCTTTCGTCAGAGAAGGCGTTTTTCCTCTTTACTGTAAAATATTGTTCCCAGGATCACAAATAATCTGCAATGGATACAAAATAGTCCTTACCCTTTCTATAATTGGGCAAGGACTCAACTCTATTAACCTCGCTAGAAGCCGTTATTTTGGGAAACCATTTGAAACCATCGACCGCTTTTTTTAATGGTTCGCTCACCAGCCTTATCAAGGTTGACAGAAATGAAACCATATCGGTTTTTGTAGGCATTGCACCATGACCAGTTGTCCATAAAGGTCCACATATGGTATCCCTTTACATTGGCGCCCGCCTCAATGGCTCGATGTACCCAGATCAGATGGGATCGAACAAAGTCAATTCGGTAATCATCCTGGATAATATTTTCTTCATTTTTGAATCGCTTCTCATTTTCTACACCCATGCCATTTTCAGCAATAAACCATTCTATATTCCCATATTCATTTTTCATTCTCATTGCCGTATCATACATAATTTGTGGATAGATTTCCCACCCACGATATGGATTCATTTTCTTACCTGGCAATTCAAATTGTTCATAGTAATA
>CBFGTV010000027.1:0-43942 GCA_965652145.1 uncultured Clostridiaceae bacterium | reverse complement strand
TAATAAAGCCGGCGGGCCTATTTTGATATTCTCTCTCATAACCAATAAGCCCTCCAACAAAGATTGAAAGAATAAAACGTAATAATATTTCGTATCTACTCACAGATATCACCTCAAGGCCTATGTAATAATATTAGCAGCTTTTACTCATTTCATTGTAATTGTCAATATCATTTTTTGTCCCCCTAATTCTGTTTCTATGTTATTTTAACTTGTCCATTAAGGGGTCAGTATGATCTCGTACTTATACTTATCACTTCTGTATATACATTTTGTATATTCAATTACTCTGCCGTCTACTAAATATGATTTCCTTTTGAATAATAAAGACATTGTATCCTTCGGTATCATTAACATGCTACTTTCGTACTCATCAGGAATTATTGGCGCTATACTTTGTTTGGCATAGTCCATAACATAGTTATAGTTTTCACTCAAAAGCTTATATAAAGAATTACCTTCAATTGTTTCCTTTGTGATATCTGGACACATATAATGAGGTATACATACTGTCTCCAAGGAAAATGGCTCATTCTCAATAATCATTAATCTTCTTATTTCGATTATTAAATCGTTATCATCAGTCAATTGTAAATGAGCTTTAATTTTCTTAGTTGCTTTTTTAATATTGAAGGATAGAAGTTTAGTGCTTGTTTTTAAACCCTTCTCCTCCATTTCCTCAGAAAATCCTTTTAATTTGGATATTTGGCGTCTTTCTTTTGGTTTTGATACAAAGGTACCTTTTCCTTGCTCTCTATATAACAATCCTTCATTCACTAGGGCCATTATGGCCTTTCTAGCCGTCATTCGGCTTATGTTATGTAATTTACATAATTCAAGCTCAGGGAGGATAGGATCGCCTGGTTTCAACTCTTCATTTTCAATCATCTCAACCAAACTCTCCTTTAGTTGATAGTAAAGGGGTAAAGCACTTTGCTTTGATACTTTTTTCAAAAAACATCACTCCTATAGTTGTACTGCATTTGTTATGTTGTATATACAATTATAAGGAAGCTTGTTTTTTTTGTCAAGTATATCTAGTCTATTATTTTATATTTTCTTGTATAATAGGCACTTTTTACCACCTTCTCAACGATTCCATACCCTCACCCTGGGTAATGGTCCTTAACGTAGTCCTTCAATCGATAATTCATTTTGCATTCGCCCTTCATTTTTACGCTTGATGCCATAGAGCTTTAACAAAGCTTGTATCGAGTTTCCATAGCGAAGCCACTATATTTATGAATTCTGCTACCCAAAGCCCTTTCAATTTAGAAAGGGAGCAGCTGTAAAAAGCTGCTCCCTCTTTGATACATATATTTTTATTTTAACTTTTTATCCATTGACAGTCTCTAATGTTCCCAAAAATGTTTATTTTTCATCATAATTAGGTTATTCTCCAAAATATACTCTGAAAGCTGAATTTCTGCCATGGCCCGTTCATAGCCGGCTCGGCACTGTTCAATATCAACAGGTTCACCCGTTTTTATATTCCAGGCCTTACTATTTTCAAAAATCCCATCCCGGGCCATAATAAACATCACATCATCTTGAATAAAGGAGCCCTTAGCTGTGTGAATTTGGTTGAGGGCAAAGGAATCTGTAGTGTTCAATAAATCCCTGCCAATAAGGGTGAAGGGGCTTATATCGATCCCCATCAAATTAGCCACCGTTGGCAGAAAATCCACTTGACCTCCAACTCGGGTAATTTCTTCTTGTATGCCTGAATTAGGCACATGTATAATCAGAGGTACCCTTAGCATTTCATCCTCTAAATACTCCTTGCCAAGAAATTCCTCTATATGGGCCGAGCTTTCTTCATCATGGAGCTTAATACCATGGTGATCACCATAAATAATAATGATGGAGTTTTCGTAAAGGCCCGCCTCCTTGAGGGCTTCTATAAATTCCCCTATGGCCCTGTCAAGGTAATTAACTGTTTGAAAATATCCACCCAAAATTGTATCCTGATAGGTTTCATCCAATTGCAGTCCCTGATCCTCCTCCTCAATTGTATAGGGGTAATGGGAGGTAAGGGTGATATAAAAGGAGTAAAAGGGTTCTTCAAAGGATTTTAAATGGGTGATGGACTGCCGGAACAGAGAACGGTCGCTTAAGCCCATCCCAATTATTTCATCCTCCTCCAAATCCTCAAGACTTATAAAATTATCGACCCCCAAGGTGGGATAAAAGTTATTTCGGTTCCAAAAGCTCTCTTCATTACCATGGAAGACTGCCGTTTGATAGTTTTGCCTTTTTAACAGCTTGGGAAGGCTCACCAGGTCCTTTTCTTCATATTGCTTATAGCTGAAATTTTTCAGGGAAGCATGCAAGCCCGTCTGGGAAACAAATTCGGCATCAGAGGTATTTCCCCAGCCCACCTGTTCATAATATCGAGAAAAGAAAAAGGAATCATTTTCTATCAGATTATTTAATACAGGTGTAATCCATTGCCCGTTTGTCTGTTTTTGCAGTACGAAGCTCTGCAGTGATTCCGCCTGAATTACAAAGACATTTTTTCCCCGGGCCAGACCAAAATATTGACCGTTATCTCTATGGGGCTCTTCTAAAATTTCCTGTATCATTGTCTCCTCTACAGGATGGGCTTCAACCTGTCCCATAAAGGATAGAAGGTCATAAAAATGGTAATTGATCATTCCCAGGTTAAAGGGGGTATAATAGCCCTCTTCCCTGCCAGGTAAGCCACTGCTTCCACCCCAGGCAGAGAAAATCATTAATATGATCACCAGATAGGTAATTAATCTATTTTTACGCTTTAATTCAATTGGTACCCAGGCCTCTTTCCTGGCAATGATGAATAGAAGAATAACATCGCCAAAAAATAACAAATAATCAAGCCGCAGCAGGGAGCCTACACTGCTGGAAACGCCCTTCAGGTGCTTGGCCTGGTAAAAGATATGTACCGGAAGCAAGGTATAAAAGTGGCTGAAATACATGGTGTTGGCAAAGAAAAGAATAGACAGAATTAAATGGGTGCCCAGTAGGAACTTGATCCTTTTAGGCTGCCTCACCATGTTTACCAGCAAATAGATGCTGGCAGCGGTTAATCCATTTAATAGGGTAATTTGCCAATAGCCTTCTGTAATTCCCATAAAGCGATGAAAAACCATCAGCTTCAACATCGTAATGATCGTTAAAAAAATCACTTCCCGATAGGGTCTGAGATCAATGAATCGTTTATTTGTCATACTACCGCCTCCGTAGACTTCAACAATCTTCCAACCTACATTTTAACACAAGTGATGGGAAAGTAAAAGTCTACTCTGATTTGACGGTATTGTCTATTTTTGTTTTTCCGTTAAATGCTTCCAATATCGGGCTGGCATCAGGCTTCTTTGGAGTTTTGGATTTCGCCTTTCAGGAATGGCAATATGCTTAAAATAGGTTTTCCATAGCTCCTGGAAATGGGATTCTTCAGCAGCCATTTCAGGAAGCTGCTCCTGGGACACATCGGTAAGAATCCATTCCCGACCGTTATAAAGGGCCCCCAGGCCCCTTTTCAAATCGTGGATTAACCAAGGCTGATCAGCCATTCTCCTGGCAAAATGGGGAGCAATCAGGGCAACAATATTGTGGTCGGGCTCGATGGGGGCATAGTATAGGCCCCTTTCCAACAGTTGAAACCTAACAAGCCCCAGCATTCGATGGGTTTCTCTGCTGACCTTCAGATTGATTTGATGCACAGGCAGCACATCATCATGGATCAGATTAAGGTCTACCTTGGGCCCCAGCTTCCATCCCAGTCTTAAATACCGGTAGATAATGGTTCCCGCCTGGGGCACCTCTGAAAGGAAGACGCCATATACATTTCTTAGGGCCCGTCTTGATATTTTATTGCCTATGGAATGATATACCCGGTCGGCCTTTTCCTGTTGGGTTGTGATAAATCGGGTATCATCCACCAGATTAGGCTGAAAGGTGGCCTGCTGCATGATCTGATCTGGCCTGGGACCGGTATAATAGGCCTCATATATCGCTGTTAGCAGGCCCTCAAAGGTACCGTCATATAAATAAATAATCATTATAGCTCACCCGTCACAATGGTTTGTATATTTTCCAGCTTGAGGGGTACCAGCTGGTTTAAGAAGGAAAGCTGCTCTCCCTGATCCATTTGAAAGGATTTTTTTACGGGGGGAGCAATTAGACATTGGCGAATTAGGTTTTCCTTCATACCCACCTCACCATAGTATTTTCCTTGACAGGTAATAAAGTACTTTGCCCTTTTCAGCACTACTCCTATTTTCTTCAAGCCATCAAAGCTGATGGGTGCCATTCTTCTGGCGGCAATAATTCGCTGGGCCGATTTCACTCCAATTCCCGGCACCCTTAAAAGCATTTCAAACTCTGCCCGGTTAATCTCTATGGGGAACTGGTCAAGGCTTCTGAGGGCCCAATCAGACTTGGGATCAAGGGCAATATCAAAATTGGGCTGGCTTTCATTTAAAAGCTCCCCTGAGGTAAAGCCATAAAACCGTAAAAGCCAGTCTGCCTGGTAAAGCCGGTGCTCCCTCAGGGTGGGGGGATTGGTAAAGGCGGGCAAATTGGGATGGGTCACCACCGGTACATAGGCGGAATAGTAAACCCGCTTCATTTCATAGCGATTGTATAATCCCTCTGAAAGCCTGAGGATATTAAAATCGTCGTCTCCGGTAGCCCCTACAATCAGCTGGGTGCTTTGGCCGGCCGGCACAAAGGAGGGCGCCCTTCTGAATTGTCTTCTCTCCTCTTGGCTTTGATGAATCTGGTGTTGAATCAGGCCCATGGGCTTGAGAATGGCCTCCTTTTTCTTTTGGGGGGCCAGGAGCTTCAGCCCCTGACTGCTGGGCAGCTCGATGTTTACACTCATCCGGTCTACATATCTGCCGGCCTGGGCGATCAGCAGGGAATCGGCCCCGGGAATCCCCTTCATATGAATATATCCATTGAATCGATATTCTTCCCGCAGAAGCCTGGCGGTATTTAGTAGCAGCTCCATGGTATAATCGGGGTTTTTGGTTACGGCAGAGCTTAAAAAGAGGCCCTCGATATAATTACGCCGATAAAAGTTGATGGTCAGTTCTGCTATTTCCTGGGGAGTGAAGGTGGCCCTGGGCACCTGATTTGACACCCGGTTAATGCAATAGACACAATCGTAGACACATTCGTTGGAAAGTAATATTTTCAGCAGGGAAATACACCTGCCATCGTCGGACCAGCTATGGCAAATCCCACAGGCAGCAGCATTGCCGATTCCTCCCCTTGTATTTTTTCGATTACTACCGCTGGAGGAACAGGAAACATCATATTTGGCTGCATCAGCAAGGATTTTCAGTTTATTTTCCATATCCATCGGGACCCCTCCACCCCATTAAAATTTATCTATATTTTATCATAAATAACGAAAAAATCAAACATATGTTCGATTAAATAGTAAAAATATTTTCTTCCATTAGCCTGTCCTATATTAATCAAATCATGTCATCAAAAAATTAATAAGGGAATGGTATCTGCTGTCAATATCCATTCCCATCAAGCTATCGTCGTTCCTGTAATTCCTTCAATACGGCCTCCAGCGGTATTTCCCGTTCATTCAAAAGCACCAGCAGATGGTACAGTAGATCCGCCGTCTCGTAAACCAGCTCCTTTGTATCGGGATTTTTGGCCCCAATAATTACCTCAGCGGTTTCCTCCCCCACCTTCTTTAGGATTTTATCGATTCCCTTCTCAAAGAGGTAGCTGGTATAGGAGCCCTCCCTGGGCCGGGCCTTACGCTGGCCTATGACCCCATAGAGCTCAAACAAAATATCCCGATTTAAGGGCGCTTCACCGGCATCATACAGGCGATTAAAAAAGCAGCTTCTGGCCCCCGTATGGCAGGCATTTCCCCTTTGAACCACCCAAACCAGCAGGGTATCCTGGTCACAGTCATAGTCTATGGCCTTGACCATTTGAATGTTTCCAGAGGTCTCTCCCTTGTGCCACAGGGCCTGCCGGCTTCGGCTGAAAAACCAGGTTTCCCCTGTTTCCAGGGTTTTTTGAAGGGACTCTAAACTCATGTAGGCCACCATTAAAACCTCTTTTGTATGATATTCCTGCACCACGGCAGGAATCAAGCCTGCTTCATTGTACTTTAGGTCCTTTAGGTCAATCATTTTGACAGCCTCCTCATTTGAATACCCTTTTGGGCTAAGTAATCCTTTAGCAGGGGGATTTCCACCTCTTTAAAGTGAAAGAGGGATGCCGCCAGGGCAGCATCGGCCGCCCCCTCGGTAAAGGCTTCGTAAAAATCCTCCATGGTGCCGGCTCCCCCGGAGGCAATAACAGGAATGGTTGCCCGTTGACTGATTTGTCTCGTGATTTCCAGGTCATAGCCTGCCTTGGTTCCGTCCTGATCCATGCTGGTCAACAGAATTTCTCCTGCTCCCAAGTTCTCTACCTTCTTAGCCCATTGAAGGGCATCAAGACCCGTATCCTGGCGTCCCCCCTTGACATAGACATGGTAGCTTCCATCCCTTTGCCTTTTCACATCAATGGCCACCACCACCGCCTGGCTGCCAAAGCGCCTGGCACAACGCTGTATCAGCTGAGGGTCTTTGACGGCGGCTGAATTAAGGGACACTTTATCGGCCCCGCTTTTCAAAACCTCCCGAAAATCCTCCAGGCTCCCAATACCACCCCCCACCGTAAGGGGAATAAAGACCGCCTCGGCTGTACGCTTTACCACATCCAGCAGGATCCCTCTTTCCTCATGGGATGCTGTAATATCTAAAAAAACCAGCTCATCTGCCCCCTGCCGATTATATTCCACCGCAGCAGCCACCGGGTCCCCTGCATCAATTAAATTGACAAAGTTTACACCCTTTACGACCCTGCCCCGCATCACATCCAGACAGGGAATAATTCTCCTGGCAATCATTTAAATTCCCCCAATTCAGCTAAGTCAATCCGTCCCTCGTAAAGGGCCTTCCCCACAATAGCTCCTTCAATTCCCATTCTCTGTAAGGCAGTCAAATCCTTTAGACTGCTTATTCCCCCCGAAGCAATTATCTCGAGCCCGACGGCCCCTTTAAGGTTTTCTAATGCCTCAAAATTGGGGCCCGAGAGCATTCCATCCCGGCTGATATCGGTATAGACAATACGCCTTACTCCTTGTGCCTCCAGCCTCATGGCAAAATCCACGGCTTTGATACTGCTGGTCTTCACCCAGCCTTCGGTGGTTACCAGGCCGTTTTTGGCATCGATTGAAACCACAATTTCTTCAGAGAACCGCTTCAGGGCTTCCTTCAGCATCACCGGGTCCTCCAGGGCCTTTGTCCCCAATATGACCCGTTTGATGCCCAGGGCCAGCCATGCCTCTATATTTTCTAAACTCCGTATGCCACCGCCAATTTGAATGGGAATCGTGGCCGAAGTCACCATCTCCTTTACAATTTCATAGTTCCGGGCCCTTCCCCCAAAGGCCCCGTCCAGGTCCACCACGTGGAGCCACCGGGCACCCTTTTCCTGCCACAATCGGGCTACCTCCTGGGGCCAGTCGTAATAGACCTTTTCTTGATCTTTAAGGCCCTGGGTTAAACGAACACATTTGCCCCCCTTAATGTCAATGGCGGGATAAATTATCATACAATCACCTGCCTTAAATTTGACAGTATTTTCAGCCCCGTTGCCCCGCTTTTTTCAGGGTGAAACTGCAAACCATAAAGATTTTCTCCCTCCACCAGGGCCGGTAAGGGGTTGCCGTAATCCGTTACGGCCTTTACTACTGTGGTATCCTTCACAGCTGCATAGTAGGAATGTACAAAATAGACAAATTCTCCTTCCTCCACGTTCCTTAAGAGGGGGCTTTCTCCCCTGATCACCAGTTGATTCCATCCCATGTGGGGAACCTTGTTTCCCGGTGGAATTTTAACAATATCCCCCGAAAGCAGGGAAAGTCCCCGACAGGGCTCCCCCTCCAGTCCATATTCAAAGAATAACTGCATCCCCAGACAAATCCCCACCAGGGGCTTACCCTTTTTATATTCCTTGAGAATCAGCCCATGGAGCTGCTGCTGCCTCAGCTGCTCCATGGCATCGGCAAAGGCTCCCACACCGGGAAGAACAATGGCCCTGGCATCGACTATGACCTTTTTGTCGTTGGTTACCACTGCATCAAGGCCCACCTGCTGAAGGGCCTTCTGAGCACTTCTTAAATTCCCCATTCCGTAATCTATTATCGCAATCACACTCACTCCTCCTTAGATTGACCCATCACAGGTGCCCCTTGGTGGATCGAACCCCCTCTATCCGATCATCCATTTCTGCTGCCTCCCCCAGGGCTCTACCAAAGCCCTTAAACAAGCTTTCAATGATATGATGATTATTTTTCCCGTGTAAAAGCTTCATATGAAGGGTGATGCCACTGTTAAAGGCCACGGCCCTGAAAAACTCCTCCACCAATTGTACTTCAAAGCTGCCAGTAAACTCCCCAGTGAAGGCCACATCATAATGAAGATAGGGTCTGCCGCTAATATCCAGTGATACCATGGAAAGGGCCTCATCCATAGGAGTGAAGGCCGTTGCATAGCGCTTTATTTTCGCCTTATCCCCCAGGGCTTCCTGAATTCCCTTCCCCAGTAAAATCCCCACATCCTCTACGGTATGGTGATAATCCACCTCAAGGTCACCCAGGGCTTGAATTTCCAAATCTAAAAGACCATGGCGGGCAATTTGCTCCAGCATATGGTTAAAAAAGCCGATGCCTGTATTGATTTTTCTCTGGCCCCCACCAGATAGAACCAGCCTTAAGTCGATACTGGTCTCCTTAGTTTGCCGTTTACCTTCAAATTGTCTCATCCCACTGCTCCTTCCGACATTGGTGTCACATTCAAATATTCATCCAGAAGCCCCAAGAAGGTGTTATTTTCCTTTTCTGTGCCAACGGTAACCCTAAGACAGCCGGCCAGCGGCCCCTGCTCCCCAAAATACCGTACCAGCAGCCCGTTATGGAACAGATGCTCATAAAGCCCCCTGGCCTTCTTCAGTTTAATGAGAATAAAATTCCCATGGCTTTCAAAGACCTCAATTCCCTCAATTTCCCCCATGAGGGCCTCCAGCCGCCTTCGTTCTGATAAAATTTCCTCGATCATTCCTTCCAGGGCGGCCTTGTTTTCCAAGCAGACCAGGGCAGCCTGCTGATCTAAACTGCTGACATTGTACGGGGGCTTAACCCGATTTAATATATCAATGACTTCCCTTGAGGCAATTCCATAGCCCACTCTGGCCCCAGCCAGGCCGTAGGCCTTGGAAAGGGTTCGTAAGACCATTAGATTATGATAGTAGCCGGTCAAGTCTACGATGCTTTCACCATAGAATTCATAATAGGCTTCGTCTACCACCACCAGGCCATTGGTACATTCAATGATTTTAATGATTTGCTCCCGGGGAATCACTCCCCCCGTTGGATTGTTGGGATTGGTCAAAAACACGATTTTGGGTCTATTTTCCCCTATGGCCCTTAAAAAGCTGGACAGGTTAAATTTAAATCCTTCCTCCAGGGGAACCTCCATGGTTTCACCCCCTGCAATTTGATTGGAGATTTTATACATTGAAAAGGTTGGGGCCTGGGTTAATATTTTGTCTCCCGGATCAATAAAGGCTTGAAGAATCATAGAAATTAATTGATCTGACCCGCAGCCTACGATTATTTTTTCCGGGCTCACCATTAATTCCTTTCCAAGAACCTTCCTTAGCTCCCGGGCATCGGAATCGGGATATTGATTGACGGGTACCTCCATCAAAGCCCGGCCGATTTTTTGATTAAGCAAATAGGAAGCCCGGGTATTTTCATTGGCATCAAGCCTGATCATCCCCTTCAGCTCCTTCGCTTCATAGGGGGTTAGCTGCTGAATACTTTTTTTAACCAATTGATTCATCATGATTATCAAACCTCACTTTTATGGCATTTTGATGGGCAGTCAGCCCCTCCTGCCGGGCCAGGGTCATGATCTCCGACCGAATGGCCCCCAGGGCTTCCCTTTCATAATAGATCACACTGGATTTTTTTATAAAGTCACCCACCCCCAGGGGTGAAAAGAACCGGGCGGTACCACTGGTGGGCAGTACATGATTAGGGCCTGCCATGTAATCTCCCAGGGGCTCAGGGGCATAGTGGCCTAGGAAGATGGCCCCGGCATTTTCAATATGGTTCATTAGCTCAAAGGGCTTTTCCACACATAGTTCCAAATGCTCCGGTGCAATGAGATTCGACAGGTGGGCCGCCTCAATCAGGTTCTTTGTAATAATAATTGCACCATAATCAGCCAAGGACTTTTCGATAATATTTCGCCTTTCAAGGAATGGGACTTGCTTCACCAGCTCCTGCTTAACAGCGGCGGCCATGGCGCTGCTATTGGTGATACAGATGGAGGATGCCAGTTCATCGTGCTCTGCCTGAGAAAGTAAATCGGCCGCCACATAGGCAGGATTGGCACTTTCATCGGCAATAACCAGTATTTCACTGGGCCCGGCAATCATGTCAATATCTACATAGCCATAGACCAAACGCTTAGCTGTGGCCACATAAATGTTCCCTGGCCCCACAATTTTATCTACCTTGGGTATGGTTTCGGTTCCAAAGGCCAGGGCCCCAACCGCCTGGGCTCCGCCAACCCGGTAAACCTCTCGGATTCCCAGCTCCCGGGCTGCCACCAGTACCCCCGGATTCACCCTTCCTGTGGCCATGGGGGGTGTCACCATGGTAATTCGCTTTACCCCTGCCACCTTTGCCGGAATGGCATTCATCAGCACCGAGGAGGGATAAGCCGCCGTCCCCCCTGGAACATAGAGGCCTACACTGGACAAGGCTGTAATTCTTTGGCCCAGCACAACCCCCTTTTCCTCATAGGCAAACCAGGAATTTTCTTTTTGGCGACTATGGTAGGCTGTTATCTTTTCTATGGCCAGCAGCAGGGCCTTTACAAAATCCTTAGGCAATAGGGCGTAGGCCTCTTCAAACTCTGCCTCTGAGACAAGCAGGTCTGCCGAGGTTATTGTTACCCCATCAAAGGCCCGGGTATATTCCAACAGGGCACCGTCGCCCCTTTCCATAACACCATCCAGAATTTCCTGTACTTTTTGATTATATTTTTTAAAATCCAGGTCATTACGGGTATTGAACTGCTGCTGAAGGGCCTCATAATCAAGTTGGCTGTACTGATAGGTTTTAATCATTTTTTGTCCCCCTTAAAAAATACTTCTGTTGATTGCCTCTACTATTTTCGTAATGGGCTCCTGCTTGGTTTTGTAGCTTACCTTATTCAGCACCAGCCTGGCACTGACTTGGGCTACCTCCTCTAAAATCACCAGGCCGTTATCCCTTAAGGTGTTGCCGGTTTCCACAATATCTACAATTACATCGCTCAGCCCCAACAAAGGGGCCAATTCCACAGAGCCCTCCTGCTTAATAATTTCCACCGATTGGCCTTTATTGGCAAAATATCTCCTGGCCACGTTGGGATATTTAGTAGCCACCCTCATATGCTTGGCACAGCAGGCCTGGGGCCTCCCTGCCACGGCCAGACGGCATGCTCCAAATTTTAGATCAGCCACCTCATATAGCAGCCTTTCCTGTTCAAGGAGTACGTCCTTCCCCACTACGCCCATATCCACCACCCCATGCTCCACATAGGTGGGAACATCCAGGGCCTTTAACAGCACCACCTGAATTTGGCTGTGGGGTAAATCAAATACCAGCTTTCTATTTTTTTCCCTTAAGGGACTACAGTCCAGGTGAATCCTTTCCAGTAAGGCAATTGCATCCTCTGCCAGGCGTCCTTTAGCCAGGGCCAGCTTAATTGTCTCCATTACCTTTCCCCCTGTACCGGCACCACCGAAATGGTACCGTCTTTTTTCACATACCAAATCTCGTCAACCTTTCTTCTTATGCAGTAATCCTTTATGTCTTCAGCCTCGGTTAAATGGCTGGCCTCTGCAATATATCCTTCTGCTCTGGCCTTTTTTAATACCTGGGCCTGAATCCTGTCTGCTGCCTGGTTAACCACCAGTACATGTATTTCTTGAGATTCCTTTAGCTTCTGTTGAATTTTTAATGCCTTTGTTATTTTATTGAGTATAAAGGCAAAGCCAATGGCAGGGCAGGTGAGGTCAAATTCATCTAATAATTTGTCATACCGGCCTCCGCTAACCAACACCACGCCTAAATCCTTAGTATAACCCTTAAAGACAATTCCGGTATAATACCTAATATGGGAAACCATGCCTAAATCCAGGGAAATGTAGTCGTAATAGTCGTAGGCTTCAATGATCTCTACCACCTGGGCCAGCTCCTTGGCCCTTTCCCTTGCTTCTTCTGCCAAATTCAACTGGTTCAGCTCCCTTAACACCCCCTTGGGGTCTCCAAAGAGCCGGGGCAGCTTCTTTAATATTTGAGCGGTTTCCCCCTTAATTGACAGCCCTTCTATTAAACGGTCTATTTCCGGTAGATTCTTATTTTCAAGGGCATTCATTAACTGCTCCCTGGCTTCAGATTCCATGGCCAATCCCCTGATCATATCCTCTAAAAGGGTAATTTGCCCGATTTCCATTTGAAAATCTGACAAACCCAGATTTAACAGACTTTCAATGGCGGTAATGATCACCTCAGCATCGACCTGGGGGCCCCTAACGCCAAAAAACTCTACCCCTGCCTGACGATA
The DNA here is from genome assembly GCA_965652145.1 of uncultured Clostridiaceae bacterium. Lineage (GTDB taxonomy): Bacteria > Bacillota > Clostridia > Peptostreptococcales > Natronincolaceae > CBFGTV01. The sequence continues at coordinate 31,247 of CBFGTV010000027.1, read as the reverse complement.
CTCTCTTTTTTTCCCTGCCTGCTCCCGGTCAATTCGAAACACATTTTGAATATAGCAGAGCTTTAGGGGGTGAACAAAATCCTTCATCTTGGTGGCCACCAATCTGCCGATGGGAATGGTACAGTCGGGCCTAAGAACCAATAGACTGCCATTGGTATCAATTAGCTTGAACATTTTGTCCCCGTTTTGGTTTAAGTAATCCTGAGAAAATAAATCATAGTATTCCAGGGTAGGGGTGCTGACCTCCATATAGCCCCACCGACGGAAATCCTTCATCAGGGCGTTTTCTATTTCTCTACGGTAAAAACAGTCATCTATCAATAGATCCTGTACCCCTTCGGGGAGTAACACCTTTTTTGATCCCATGCTTCATCGCTCCATTGCTTTAATTAATTAAAGTGATAGTTTAAGAAAGTACTTGTTTATGATTGTACCTGCTGCATTTAAATTTGTCAATGGTTATTTTATTTCTGGTTTTTGGAAAAACATTTGACAATTTAGCAAAAAGTGAGAGGAGAGAAGAAGATTGTAAAGGAAATGGTTATTTTATTGAATAGGCGACTGTTTCTTTATAAAGAAAAATCAGCCGCCCCTTATGTACATTAGTATCGGTAATATTCAATTCTTCATCAGCCTTTAGCCTTAAACAGGCCCAGAACACTGTTCCATTTTGCTGATTGTTCAGGATACAAGGACGATAGAAGGTTGTCCTTCACAGCTTTACCCATGGCATTTTTGACCTCGTCAATGGTGGCTTGAACAATCCTTTCCTTTGCAGCAAATGCTTCATCTGATTCCTTTATTGCCTCATTTAGGCTGGTCAGTCTTGAAGTGTGATTGGCCATATCCTTTGTATAGGCCTTTAAAATAGCCGATAGCTTTGTTGGGTCGGCCCAGTCTTGATCACTGTACCCGAGATATTTCTGGGCGTAAAGCTTTAATGGGTTTGCCTTAGGCTTAATGGGCCCTATGTCTGAATTGTAGAAAACCAGATAGCCCTTATCACGCATTTCCGACCTTTCAGCAAATTGATTGATCCCCTCTAAAAAGGATTGTGCTTCCTCGGGGTCGTCCAGATAATTCTGCGCTATATATTCTGCCAGCTTCATACCGGCTTCCCTGTTAATGGCCCGGGTCTTCACATCCTCGTCCCTCTGACTGAAAATCATATCACCCAGCTCCTGGGCCAGCTGTTGAGGATTTTCAGCCTTTCCATCCAGCATATTGAATATAAAGTGCTCCACTGTTCCTTCCATAAAGGGTTTTACCTGAACCTCAATTTGTCCCTCCTGTCTGATTGGCCCTATCAACGATCCTTTTTCCAGCATTTTCAAGGTTTCAAAATCTAAATGGGAAACTTCGTCATAGCTGCCTCCAAACTTTTCTTTCATATAGTGTTGCAGCGCCTCACTGCTTATTGATGCTCTGACGGTTTCCCCTTCGTTAGCTGTCCCTTGTATATTTCTGCTGTCATGAAGTCCCGTTGACTTATCAACCTTGATTGTCTTATCGGTATAGGGAATATAGCTGATCTTTAGTGCGTCCACTGAAATGACCTCCTGTCCGTGGTATCGTTATCCTTAGTAATCTTTCACATATATAATCGGCATTTTTTGCACATATGTTTAAAGCCATCATTAATTTTTTGTGATGAGAGTTGAAAGGCACAAATTTAAGACAGGACTAATATTTTATATTAAACGCTAATATCAGCGGGCCTGATTGATTCAAAAAAGGGGAGGCTGCTGGAATTAAATATCTTGCCTTGATGAATTGGCTGTGTATTTAATTGTAATGGGGGTAACTTTATAGTAAACAGGTAATGGGATGAAAGGAAAGGGGTTGAACTGTATGACTGTGCATAAGGGAAAAAACACGGTAGCAAGGGGAAGGCTTCATAATTTAATCAATGATCCCCTTTGGCTCTATATGCTGGGAATTACCTCCTTGTCGTTTCTACTGGCCGATTCCGCTGCCGGCTATCTGCTATCTTCTCTGCTGCTGGGGTTTACCCTTGTAAGTATTTATATTCTTTACATCGGTGGGGGTACCAGGCTTCATGACAGGGTTTTACAGCAGCTTAGCAGTTTTAATAACCAGTATACCATCATCTCGTCGGTTGAGTTGACAGATGGTAGTAAAAAGGGGTTTTTTGATTATATTCTCCTTTCGCCTAAGGGTATTTTTAATATTCGGGTGCTGGATTTTGAGGGTACCATGACAGGTTATGAAAATGATGAGTATTGGGATTATGTTAAGGTAATCAGCCCCTATGATGTCATCCGGAAAAGGGTAAATAATCCCCTGCATTTTCTACAGTACAGCCATGGAATTATTGAAGGGCTTTTGGAACGGCAGCATATTAAATATATTCCTCTGCAATCGTTTTTTGTAGTGAATAATTCCGATGCAACGATTGAAACCAACAGCTATGTTCCCATTGTTCGGGTGAAGGAACTGGCTGATTATATCGAAAATCATCAGGATCGCTCTAATATGACGGCCATTCTCAAGGAGCTTGAGGAGCTTTTCCTTTCAGGCCCCCATATTAAATACAAGGCTTCTAGCCTTTCAACAGAAGGCTAATGGCCTAGGGGGCTCATATCTATAGGAGATAAGATAGGGCTATTGTCGATATAGCCTTTTCTTTTTGCAGATTTGTATGGGCTACCAGACATTAAGGGCCATAACCAAAATAGCTGGAATCGATATAATCGATAATAAGGTAGATAGCGAAATGATCTGAGCCCCATAGGCATAATCTGCATTATACTGTTGGGCGAACATTGCCATTACTACCCCCGAAGGGGCTGAACTGGCAATTAACAAAACCATTTTCAAGGTTTCATATTGACTTGGCACCAATTTTAAGGCAAAAGCAATTACTGCTGGAATAATGATTAGCTTGATAGCACAGGTTTTATAGACCATCCTTCCCTTGAAAATTGATAGGAAAGGGCTTTCTGCAATGTAGGAGCCCAGTATAAACATGGCTAAGGGTGTATTCAGGCTGGCAACGATCCTAATGCTTTCTGACAGGGCATCAGGCAGGGGCCATGGAGATAGGAATACCAGCAGTCCAATTCCAAGACCTTTGAAGGCAGGAGTCGTCAATATTGCCTTAGGATTAAAGGTGTCTCGTTGACCCGAAATTAAATAGATGCCATAGGTCCAGGAATAGATATTGTAGGCTACGACAACCATTGTTAGATAAAAAACCGCACTGCTCCCAAGCAGCCCCTGTACCAAGGGAATACCAAAAAAGCCTACATTGGGAAAGGCAGCTGGAAACTGCTCAAATCGGTTTCCCTTTCCTAAAAAGATTCTTGCAATAATAAATCCAATTCCCAGCACAACGAAGCCTAAAACCAGGGCTAAAGCCAATTCCTTTAATTTTGTTAAAGAAAATTCAATATTGAAGGCATTGATAATTACAATCGGTGTAACGGTCTTTAATAGAATATTAGAGATTTGTCTGCTTCCCTGCTTGTCTAATAGTTCTTTTTTTATCAAAATATATCCAAAGGCCATTAGAAAAAACATAATCATAATCTGATTCAGTATAATATGAATTCCCATATAGTCACCTCAACTAGTTTAAATAGTCTTAAATAAAAAGCACTACATTAATAATTATATTAATTAAGCCCATATCCTCCCCCTTTTTTCATTGAAAAAAAACCAAAGGGAAATAGGCATATTTTTTTGATGCCTTGGTCTTGACATAAATTAGCCCGTCGGTTGTGACGGGTACCAAATCATGGAATTAAATTTCTTTGAAGTCAACCAATATTTTACCTTATTCTGATAACAAGTGCAAATAATTTCAACAAGCAGGTGAACAAGCAAATGGCCTTCCTGCATCATGACAGGCCGGACCTTTGTAAAAGAAAAGAACTACCCCGTAGGATAGCTCTCGAATATGATATTCACTTTAATTGAATAACCTGCTATTTTTCTAAAATTCCCACCACCATTTTGACAAAGCATTCCCTTAAAAGGGGTAGTTTAGCCAATGGCTTGAAAAATGATCGTAAGGGTACCTCCCGATAGTATAAAAGCTGAAAATCAGTTTCCTTAATCAGTCGGTTAAACCACTTAACTGTCATCCCATTAATGTAGGAAAAATATTCTTCTCCCTGGTCGTTGACATCGATACGAAATTTGATCCGTTCTTCTCCATCGGGCAGATCCTTTACCTGATCCTTATAAACCTCGATAAGGGTTTTTTCATCAAAGAATAGATGTACCCAAGGAAAGCCAATGGCATCACTTAAGTGGGCACCAAAGGGATGGTAATAAGGAGGGAAATTCACATATAACCTTCCCTTCGGCCTCAACACCCGATGACATTCCTTTAAAACCGCCAGGGGCTGATCGACATGCTCCATGGCATCATTCATGATGATGGTATCAAAGGTATTTTCCTCAAAGGGCAGCTGGGCAGCATCCCCCAATACAAATTGAAATCGGTCTGCCAGCCCTTTATCCGCCGCCAATTGATTGGCCTCTGCCTCATAACGGGGAACCACATCGATTCCATAGACCTTTCTGGCCCCCTGGGAGGCATAATACAGCGTTTTTCCCGCTGCACCACAGCCAATGTCTAAAATAACCTTATCTAAAAACATTTCCTCCTTAGATACCCGTTCCAGGTAAAACTTCACTGTTTCTTCGCCCTTTTCAAACTGCCACTGGGCGTAGCTCTTTACCCCTTGATTTTGCAGATTAAAGGGGTGTACCGGCAGGGGAAACAGTTTATTAATTGATTTCAGTAGCTTTGTCTTAACCGCCATGGAATAACCTCTTTCTGACTATTTACTGTCAATAACAAAAATATGATCAACGATAAATTCTCCCTTTTCTGTCTTACCGGTGACCAGTACAACATCGCCCTCTTTTAGTCCGCTTAATTTTGTGGTTCCGGTTTTTTTACTGTAGGTGGTTTTATCGGTAAGGATCAGCTCCTTAATTACTCTTCTTCCATCTTCCAGGCACTCTATTTCAATATACCTGCCCCGACTGTCGATATAGTCGATGACTCCATTGAGGGTGTCTGTAGCCACCTTCCTGGAGGTATAGATGGACACCACGGTTTTTCCTTCAATCTCGATTTCTACAAAGTAATTAACTCTTAAATCATAGATTTCTGCTTCTTTATCACCTATTTCAATTTCCACATCTTCCCCAAGGATAAATTCCTCAAGCTGCCCATCGGCTGACTCAACCTCCAGGGTCACCTGGTCAGTACCTATGGCCATGGTTCTAATGTAACCCTCCACTTCCCTTCGGATTACATCGGCTTCTACAAGCTTTACCTTGCCATATTCCAGTTCAACCCTTACTTCATCATAGAGTCGAAGGCTGGAAAATTTGGAGCTCTTTCGATCCCTGATGTACTTTGTAGACTTATCCATGTAGATAGTGATCACTTCGTCATCCCTGGTGGTGATTTCAAGATATTGATCATTTTCTGAACCCTTATCGGTAATTTCTCCGTCTACATAGGTTGTCATGCTTCTTCCCTGTACCTCTATCACCTTGTCGTTCTTTTGAATCAGCCTGACAATGTCCCCTTCTTTAAAGGAAGAAAGCGATGTTTCCCTTCCATTGAGGGTCACCTTTGTATTATCTGGTACGGTGAAAACACGAGTGGCATCCTTATCATTCCTCAGGGTAAGTACATTGTTGCCTCCAGTCAGGTATCTTACAAAGTATCCCTTAAAGGATTCCTGGCTGGTTTCTCCATGGATTTCCTTTACCATACCGTCTTCCAGTATGATTTTTAAGTAATGACCTTCCTTTAGATCAGAAAGCCTGGAATTTTTTCCGTCAATCCATACTCTATTGTTAGACTTAATTTCATAGGTATGTAAATGGTTTGACTTATCAATCATACTCAATATAGTTCGCCTGGAGCCTTCCATTACATTATTGAAGTATCCTACTGTATCATACTCCTTGGCTTCTTCCTCATCATCTTCTTCCTCTTCCCTTATGTCTTCATCGGTCTTGCGATCCAATTCCTCTTGATATTCGTCCAGAATCTCGGCGGCTATAGAAATCAGCTTAGCAGTCTCACCTCGGGTTAGATTATTCAAGGGTAGGAACTGACCTCCATTACTGGATTGGCTCAATAATCCTTCAGTAAGCATCATGTCTACATAGGCCTTGGCATTTTGAGGAATAAACATTTCGTCATCATAGGGAATGGTATAGGCAACCTTCGGTTCCTTTCCTCCGTAATATTCCAGTACACGGCCTATTAAAATCACCATTTCAAATCGTTTGATATTAGTAGGATTTCCATTAGTCATAAATTGATTCAATTCATTTTCCAGTACAATATTCTCGCTGAGCATAAAGGCAACATATTCCCTGGCCCATTGAGGAATATCATGGCTATCTAGCTGAGATTGGTATTTAGCCGTATAGTTTTCTGTATCAGCATCATACTGTAAAAGCTTAGATAGCATTGTAATGGTTTCAAGACCAGAAATGGGATTATCGGGTCGATAGGTAGAATCACTATAGCCGCCGGTTATTTTTCTTTGATAGATATCCTTAACAAATTCCTCTGACCAATGATTCTTAATATCTGTAAAAATCAAGCTCTGGGCCATGGCCATATTGCCCATCAGCATGACGGCAATCACAACAAAAATAATCAAACTCCTTAATTTTTTCACCTTTAAGTCCTCCCTTACTCTTTAATATCCACTTTATTTATTTCTACATTTATACTGTTTTTCCTGCATTTTTCTCAGGAGCCCTTCAACAGATCAGATTATTCCCTGTCGCTCCACCACCAAACCAACGAAAAACCCACTGCAAACAAAAGAATGACCCAAATGTTAAATTCATGGGGCAGCAGCCCTCTGCAGGAACCAATGATAATACCAGCAAAGAAGTAGGAAACCAGCCCCTTATAGCGTTCATACATCTGCTCTAAAAACTTTAACAAAAGAACGATGCCAATGAGGCTTCCCAGAGCAAAAATAATCAATGGCAAAAAGTTTAATTCTTTAATATTAAACAGCATGGTGTCGTAAATTCCCATTAATATCAGCACAGAGCTGCCGGGAACCCCCGGAATTACCATGGCGGCACTGGAAAGGGCTCCGCCAATCATTAGAATCCACCAGTCAACCTTATCACCTGCTGTTAAAATACTGATGGGCTCTCCCACCATCACAAACCCAACAATAAACCCGGTAGCCATCATCAATAAATGTCTTTTCCCCATTTTAGGGCAATCCTTCAATACCGACTTAATGGAGGCCAAAAGACAGCCCAAGAGAAAAGCCACTGTAACATCACGATGGGCCTCAAATACTATGGCAAAGAGGGAACCGCTGGCAAAGATTCCAGCAATTACGCCCCCGATCATGGGCAAATAAGGCTTTATATTTAACTTAGCCAGATCCTTTATCATTTTTTCATAAATACCTAGAATCACAAAAACAGTTCCACCGCTCATTCCCGGTAAAACGATAATAAAACCAATAATAAAACCTTGCAATATAGGATGCATGTTGTCCTCCTTCGGAATGCAAATATTAGGTTGTCTCAATTGGATATACAGATATAAATTGATTTGTATTATTTCAAGATTTCAGGCCCTATTTCCTTCCTGGTAATAAAGATTTAATAATTTGTATTTTTCAGTCATAACATTCCCATCTGTTGCCAACACTAAGGGAAACACCGGGGGTGAGACTATGACAAAGGATCGTTGGATTCAATTTGTGAAATTACTCTATAAGCGCTTTCAACAGGACGAAATTACTGCCCTAAGCGCCCAGATGACCTATTACCTGATTCTTTCCTTTTTTCCCTTTTTAATTTTTCTCATCACCTTAGTCACCTATACGCCCCTGTTGACCGAGGCATCTCTTTACCCATTGTCTAACATTTTGCCTCAGGAGACATACTTTTTAATTATGGAGGTGGCCATGGAGGTGATTTATAGCCGTAGTCTGACGCTTTTATCCTTTGGAATGGTCACCAGCCTGTGGGCGGCCTCCAATGGTATGGGTGCCATTCTTCGGGGAATCAACAAGGCCTATAACCAGGTAGATCACCGTTCCATCATCGGCCATCGCCTGTTGTCCTTAGGCCTAACCATTGGTTTTATTATCGTGCTGCTGACCACCTTCATTCTCCTTGTATTGGGTAGGGGATGGGCCAGCAGGCTCTTCAGGCTTTTGGGTTTTTCCCCGTACTTTTTGCAGGTTTGGGATTATATACGATATGGCATTTCACTCCTGATCATGTGGCTGGTTTTTACCGCCCTTTACCGCTATGGCCCCCATCGCCCCACCAGCTTTCGTGAGGTATTGGCTGGTTCCACCTTTGCCATTATCGGATGGGTGGGAATCTCTTTAATTTTTTCCTTCTATGTGGAACGCTTTGCCAATTTCACCTACATGTACGGCAGCATCGGCGGCGTATTTGTTTTGTTGATATGGCTCTATATCAGCAGTATTATTCTGCTTTTGGGGGCAGAAATCAATGCTGTATTGAGTATCGAAGAATTTTAGGTTATGATGGCACTATGGTGGTATAAATATAGTTAAAGGAAAAATAAGGGGGATCACGATGAAGATTACTCAGCTAAAACAGACAAAGGGGCTCCACTTTATTACAGAGCTGATGCAGGATTTCAGGGATAAAGAGATTACCGCCCTGGGGGCCCAAACGACCTATTACTTGATTATTTCCTTTTTTCCCTTTTTGATCTTTTTAATTACCCTGATCAGCTATACGCCCCTGTTGACCCATCATTCCTTATCTACGCTTTCAAATGTTCTGCCTCAGGATACCTATAATTTTGTCATGGATATTATTTTTGAGGTATTGGAAAGCCGCAGCCTGGCCTTACTATCCTTTGGTATGCTTACGACCCTTTGGACAGCTTCCAATGGGGTGATGGCCTTAATTAAAGGAATCAATAAGGCCTACGAACAAAAAGAGAGCCGTTCCCTCATAAAGGTACGGCTGCTTTCAATCTTCTTTACCGTCGGACTGATTTTACTGATTGTTTTTGTATTACTGCTTTTGGTTTTAGGCAAAGCCTTAGCCCTGGTTGTGGCGGACTTTTTTGGCCTTTCCCATTACTTTTTACCCCTTTGGAATATTCTTCGCTATAGCAGTGCTCTGTTGGTGATGGTGTTTTGCTTTACCATATTGTATTCCCATGGCACCGCCAGTGGGTTTACTCTTAAGGCTTCCTTACCGGGAGCGGTGGCTGCTACACTGGGCTGGATATTGATTTCAACAGGCTTTTCTTATTATGTCAACCAATTCGGAAGCTATACGAAAATGTATGGCAGCATTGGCGGTATTTTTGTTTTACTCCTCTGGTTATATTTAAGCAGTATTATTTTGCTGCTGGGGGCCGTCATTAATCATATTCTTCAAAAACAAAAACAGGGGGCCTGTTAAGCCTTTAAATAGCCTGGCAGCTGCATATCAATTTTTAATATATGGTTTTTCAGCCATTCTACTAAAAAATTGATCAGCTCTATTGAGATCTCTGCCTGTCTTTCGTCGATGTCCTTATCAAAAAGCTGCTGCACCTTAGCCACAAAGGCACTGTGCTGTGCCCGGTGATTTTTAAAATATGACCAAAACCGGGCCAACTCCTCATCCTTCAGACTCTCCATATGATTTTTCATTAACTGCTCTTCATGATTAAAATGCTCCTGGGCGTACTGCCTTAGCTCTGTCAAAATCTCCATAATCTTGTCGTAGTTGTCAAATTCCAGCTGGGTTACAACCTGATCATTTAAATCATTGATCAGCTTCACCAGGTACTGATGTTGATCATCAATAACATTCATACCCGTTTCATAAATTTTTTCCCAAACAAGCATTAAAATCCCCTTCCCTTGATATGATTTATCCTAATTTTATCATGTTCCACAGAAAATACAATTTTTTTCAACAAGATATGCTAGAAATTTTTTCATAAAAAAACTGTTGATAAGTTCTATCGTAATATAAAACTTATCAACAGCTTTCATCTTTATCCACCGTTCAAATACTTTATCGAATGGCCTTTAATTTAACGATATCATTCCAATTTTTAGAGGTCACCAGCTCCACCGCCGTCAAGTCCTCTCGAATGGTCTTCACCTCTGCTTCAACCCTGGCCAGGGTATGATTCATCTGATCCATTTGGGCCCGCTGCACTTCACTGGCATGCTCTAGGGCCCTGAGAATACCGGTATGCTCACCTAAAAGCTGGGTATGCTGGCTTAAAATACCTTCATGCCTGTTTAAATTCTCACTGTGCTGATTTAGAATCTCACTGTGCTGATTTAGAATCTCGCTGTGCTGATTTAGAATCTCGCTATGCTGATCTAATATCTTGCTGTGCTCATTTAAAATTTCAGTCTGTTGATCCAGCTTTCCGTTTATTTGCTCCAGCAATGCTAAAACTTCACCGTCCATCTTACCACCCCTTTTCTTTACAGTAATGATAGCTATCTATAGTATACCATTTTAAAGCCTGTTCAACAACAAAGTCAGCCATAAATGTATTTTGTTTCCATCCATTTTATCACCACTTCAGGGTTATCTTTGCCTTTTCCCCGTAGTGGGTAACGGTATAAAGCTGATCCTCCTGTTTAACCCTTAGGTTTTCACCAATTACTTCAACATCGGTGTTGGCCGTAAACTTCAGCTCCTGCATACCAGGGGTATCAATCTCCAGCACCATTTGATTTTCCTCCTGATTAAGCTTCAAGGGCCCGTTGACCATGTGGAGTACGATGGGCATTGCTTCAGGCTCAGGGGCTTCCCTTAAAAAGCTAAGGCTGGTCTTATCACTTACACCAATATATAGACCGCCCTTGGCAGCGTATTGTATCACTGCATCACTTACGAGATTTCTATCCTTCATGCTTTCTCCCAGTTCCACCTTAATTCCGCCGGTACCAAGATATTCCTCCGCCAGCTCCGCCGGCACCTGACTGGTATCGGGAATAATCACCAGCTTGTCGTCTTCGACCTGAATTTCATAGGAGGTATAGAAACCATTGATAAAGGACTTAGCCATTTGTTCTTCCGTTACAAAGGCATACTGATACTTACTTCTAATTGTTTCAGCCACTTGAATCATATTTTTTAAATGATCCAGTCCGCCGGCCCCTTCTGTAATTTTGTACTCAATATGCTCAAAAAAGCTCAATGGAAGATCCATCAGGGCCAGATGATCATAGACCTCCAGGTAATAACCGATATAGGGTGCCGGCGTTGACATCACCAGTGGTAATCGTTCTTTCCCTTCCATCATCATAAAGGGTATAGGCCAGATGTAGTCGGGCCCAAAGGTCGGGTCAGAGGGGGCATTGGGGGTTTTAAAGGCCAAATCATGCCAGATATTATATTCCATCATATTTTTAAAGCTCTGAACAGGATTGTCAATATTTACCCGCCAGGTATGTTGATTCGTACCGGTATATTTCCATGGCAGGCCAAGCTTTTTAAAGTTCTCTTGGTGTAGGGCCAGCTCTAATTTTTCCAATTCACTGTCTTTATGACTGTGGAAATAAATGTGGGGCATAATGGGAATATAGTTTTCCCTGGCATAATCTAAGGATTTTAGCAGTTCCTCCCGGTGGGGAAAGGTTTCAGACGATGTGTCATAGGCCAGGGCAAAGCTCAACTGTCCTGTTACCAGATCCTGAACCCCGTTTCCATTGTAGTCGATTAAAAAGGGAACAACATTTTTTCCGGTATATAAGGTGTTTTTACCATAGATATTCTTCCTGACGGTGGGCAGGGTTCCTTCACTCACCAGGTTGTTTTCCTCACGAAGGAAAATGTGTACGTCACCTGTTCCGTCTCCCACCAACAAATCTATACTTCCGTCTTGATTATAGTCTCCACCGTGGGGAGCAGCAAAGGAAGCCACCTTAATGGGCTCTGAGCCTAATTTAAGCTCCTCAGGATCACCAAAGCTTAATTGCCCTTCTATCATCATGCCCTTTAACAGATAAACATAGCCCTCGGCATCCCCCACCAATAGGTCAACAATACCATCGCCATCAAAATCCACTGCAAAGGGGGCAGCATCCCCCTCCATCCTTAAAGCCTCGCCTTTATGGTTTTTAAGGGGTTGAGGCATTTCAAAGGTGTTGGACTGATTTATCAGCAGCCATAGCTCACCGGCTTCGTTTCCAACAATTAAATCCAGCCTGCCGTTAGCATTATAGTCTAGCACCGTGGGGGCTGTATTGGCGCCCAGCTGTATGCCTTTACCATTTTTATGGGTTAAATCAACGCCATCTCCATAAACCGGTTCCTGGGCTGTTCCTCGATTAATAAGCAGCTTCAGCCTGCCATCGTGGGTTCCCACGATGATGTCCAGCAACCCGTTTCCATTGTAATCAACAAAGTAGGGATAGGGCCGAAAGTTTTTGTCAATGGCGGAATAATAGCTTACCTCTTCAGGATACTGACCAAAGGTAATGTAGTCCCCTTCGGGATTCTTAATAAATTGCCCGTTCGAATAGTAGGATTCCTCCTCCTCACCTATAAAAACAGGCTCGGTGTTGGTTCCGATATTGGTGTGGTAGGTCAAGGTACCATACCATTCTCCCCAATCGTATGAACCCCTCACCAGGGTAAAGGTAGGAATTTGATTATATTCCTTCAGCATATCAATCCAGGTGATCAGCTCGAGGTTTTTAATTGAGGTCAGTACTTCGTAGTGATTTTGCCATGCCATTACGGGGCTTCCGTTTACTCCCATGACCTTTTTCAGTGCAACGCCGTACTGCTCCTTGGCCACATAGCCCATTAATTCATTCAAAAGCTGGCTATTTCCCGATGAATAGAAAAATTGAAAGTATTGATTTGCTTCTCCTCGCTCCTGAAAATCATAACCGGTGATGTATTGACTGTAGTTGGGCAGAAAATCAGAAAGGTTAATAACCCTTCCCTTTCCCTGTTCCTTAACCGACAGCAGGGATTGGCCTTCTGCACCAATGATCATTTGCCCTGAATTTAGCTTAGCAGCCTCAAAGGCTGTAGGTTTTTTTACATGGCTCCTGTAATCCTCCTCGAAGGCCCTGGCCACCTGTTGAATCCCCTCATAATTGACCCCTAACTCAGGATATTCCAGGGTCGTTTCCATTAGGTCAATCTTCTCTCCCGGTACTACCCCCGTAAAGCCTTTAGGAAACATGTCCATCAGCTTGTGGGGGAGGATTAGGGTGCCGCCTTCCGTCACAAAGCTTCTTAACCTCTTAATCATCTGCTTGTCCTGCTTTATGCTGGTAACGGCATCGTGAAGGTAGACGACATCATAATGATCAAGGTCTTCAGCCTTCAATTCCTCCACTTTTACCACATCCAAATTCAGCCCTACCACCAGGCTCTGGCTAAGCTGCTGGTAGAGAGGCAAATAGCTATCATCCTCCTGCACCAGTAGCAGCCTGATTTCATAGTTAACGCCCTTCGTAAGGGGATCTTCAATAGATAACTCTGTTCTGGTACAGGCAGTTATAATAAACGTCGGAATCAACAATAAAATGATCAAAGCCTTCCATTTTTCCTTCATTCTCAAGGTGAACCCTCCTATGTCGTAGTTTATATCTTCAATCATTATACCATAAAAAAGCCTTCTGAGATGACAAAGCCTTTAATGTAACTTTAAATATAAAATAGGTCTAGGGTCTTATTCGTATTTAAAAACCTTTTCCCATTGCTTTGAAATTGATTCTCCATTCCTCCTGTGATATAATTATCGCCAAATATATAACAAGATTAATAGTTAACAACATGAACACGATAAAAAAGGAGAGACGCAACATGAATCGCAGTACAGACATATTTAATCAAAATAAGCTGGTTTTAAAACTAATGTGGTTTTCCCTGATTCTCGGAATATTGGTTTGCGTACTAAATAAAATTCCCCAGCAGACCCTTTTGATGCTGATTGTTACGGGTCTGATTCTAGTTTCTACGGGTACTTTTTGTACCTATAAACGGCTTTGGGAAAAACAGGTTCGCTATATCATTCTAATTGGCCTGTCGGTTGTTTCTTATCTCATTATTTCTTCCAATCCCCATATGGGTAATTATTTAATGCTATTTTACTGCCTAGGGGTCATTACACTCTATCACGACCATCTATTAATTATCTTGATTGGCATGATTAATTTGGCTTTGACCAATTATTTTTATTTTCAATTTAAGCCAGTAATGTTTCCTTCCCTTGAAATTAAACATCTGGTATCGATGAATTTATATTTGGTGCTGTTAACCCTGGTTTTAGTCTTCCAGACCAGGCTAGGAGCCAATATGAGAAGGTCCCTTACCGACCAAAGTAACCAGTTACAGCAAGACACGGAGGCCCTTGAGGGGATGTTTAATGAGATTCAGGGGATCGCCGCCACCCTGGGCAGCTTCAGTGGTGCCATGGCGGAGCAGGTCGTTGAAATTGGGGAAATTGCCAATGAAACCACCTGTATGTATCAGGAAATTGTCATGGGCTTTGAACAGCAAACAAAAAGCGTTAACGACATTAACCACTCGATACAATCAAGTGACCAGGCCATTCAAGCCCTGGCCGAGGCCTCTTCCTCCCTGAAGGAGCTGTCAGTTACAACGGTGGATATTTCAGCCAAGGGAAATGAGGAGACACATAATCTAAAGCACGAAATAGATGTGGTGGGATCAAATGTTGAGGAAACGGTGAAAATTATGGTAGATTTAACAAATCAGTCCCAGCAAATTGGTGAAATTTTAGGCGCCATTAGCCAGATAGCAGAGCAAACCAATTTATTGGCCCTCAATGCAGCCATTGAGGCAGCCAGGGCAGGGGAGCAGGGCAGAGGCTTTGCCGTGGTGGCGGAGGAAATCCGTAAGCTGGCGGAAAGTTCCAGGAAATCTGCCGAAGAAATCGGCCATATATTGGGCGACATTCAGGAAAAGTCCAGTGATGCATCAAATAAGGTTCAACGGGTATCTACCTCCTTTTATTCCAGTAAATTGGCGGCGGAGAAGACCGAGGGCTTCTTTAAGGATATTCATGATCATATTCATTCTGTACTGACCATGGCAGCAGAAATGAATACTCGGATTAAGCATTTGGAGGAAAGCTCACAGGTCATTACCAATGAAGCGGTTTCCATTGCCGGCGGAATACAGGAAACCTCTGCCGCCATTGAACAGGTCTCGGTCAGCATTGTTGAACAGGGTAAGGGAATAGAAGGGATCGTGAAGGAATTTAAAGAGCTTGATCAGCTTGGGAACCAGTTGAATGAGCTTGTACATAGAAAATAGAACGGTAACCACTCACAATAAAAATAGCACCTACTTAGGTGCTATTTTTGTTGAACTGCTATATCATTCTACAATATTTTGAAATTTAACTAAGCGCTGACTTTACCCTTTCGTATCTTTGACTTTAAGAAGCTTGAAAAGTCGTCAAATAAGGTATACATAACCGGTACCACCACCAACGTCAATACGGTTGAAAGTGCTAAGCCGCCAATTACAACGATGGCCATGGGGGCCTGTAATTCTGCTCCATCACCTATGCCCAGGGCCAGGGGAACAAGACCTAAAACGGTGGTCAGGGTGGTCATTAAAATAGGTCTTAACCTTATGGGCCCTGCTGTCATAATGGCCTCTGTTCGGTCTTTCCCTTCTTTTCTCAGGGTATTAATATAGTCAATTAACACAATCCCATTGTTGACGACGATACCTGCCAGCATGATAATTCCAATGAAGGCAACCACACTGAAGGCCTTGCCCGTTAAGAACAGTGCCAGGGCTCCCCCTGAAAAGGCCAGGGGAATGGTAAACATAATGATGAAGGGATTTAGCAACGATTCAAACTGAGCTGCCATCACCATATAAATTAACAGTATGGCCATGACCAGGGCTGTAAAGAGCTGCCCAAAGGCCTCCATAATCTCTTCATTTTCACCACCGAATTCATAATGATAGCCCTCCGGCATTTCATATTCCCTTAAGGCCCTATTTAAATCCTGAGAAATACTGCTTACATCACGGCCGACAATCTGGCTGGTCACACTGACCACCCGTTCCTGGCTCACCCGATTAATTTGGATGGGGCCCTTTTCAATGGTCACCTCTGCCACTTGATTTAAGGGAACACTAACCCCCACTGGCGTTGCAATGGTTAAATACTCAAGGCTCGCCAGGCTGCTGGTAGCGTCATACAGCGGTTTAATAACCACATCCAGCTCTTCTCCCTGGTATCGATACTTTGTGGCTGTCATGCCAGAGGTTTCACCTCGAACGGCGGAGGCCACCTGGGCTGCAGTTAAGCCATATACCGCTGCATTTTCCTTATTTACCAGTATTTCCACCTCTGGGACTGCATCACTTAGACTGGTTTTCACCTCACGGGTGCCCTCTACAGATTCTACAATCCTTTTAAAGTCATTTGATATTTCCTCTAAAACCTCCAGCTCGTCTCCCTTAATGCTAATACTGATGGGCGTACTGCCCGCTCCCATAACATTTGTAATGGAGGACTCGATTACAGATATTTCGGCTCCTGGTATATCCCTGACCAAGCCTCGGATTTCCTCTGCCACATCGGCAGTGGCCCTGGATCTTGAGTCCCTTAATACAATGGAAAGGGAGCCGGAGGCTCCTGAAGAGCTGCCTCCCATTAAAATACTTCCTCCACCAATACTGGAATAAACATATTCAATGTCTTCTATTCCTGTCAGTTTATCCTCTATGGCTATGATTTTTTCATCCACCTGTTGAATACTGCTTCCTAAGGGCAGTGTTACATCAATATTGATTCGCCCTTCATCCATAGCCGGGAAGAATTCCATCCCTACCCCCACCAGGGAGGCGATGCTTACTACAAAAATAACGGCAGCTAAAATGACTGTACCTTTTCTGCGTTTCAGGCCTTTTGCCAGAAGCCTTTGGTAGCTTTTCTCTACCTTGGCAAAAAGTCTGTCAAAGGCTTCATAGATCACATTCAAACGTTTTTTCTTCTTCTCCTGCCCCTCATCGTCCACTGTTAAAATTTTCGATGACAGCATGGGAATCAGGGTCAAGGAAACCAGTAGGGAAGCAATTAACGATAGGGTCACCGTCATGGAGAAATCTTTAAATATACTTCCAACCATTCCTTCAACAAAGACAATGGGAAGGAATACCGCAATGGTTGTAATGGTTGAAGCCGTTATGGCCATGGCCACCTCGGTTGTTCCCTTGATGGCAGCCTCTGCCTTGGAATAGCCCTCGACTCTGAGGCGATAGATATTTTCCAGTACCACTATGGCATTATCCACCAGCATACCCACTGCCAGGGCCAAGCCTCCTAAAGTCATGATATTAAGGGTAATACCATTAAAATACAGCAGAATAAAGGAGGCAATTACTGAAATGGGGATGGATGTTCCGATAATTAAAGTTGTTCTAATATTCTTTAAGAAAATATATAAGATTAAAATCGCCAACAGCCCACCAATAATTACATTCTGCACCACGTTGTTGATAGAATCTCTGATCATGGCTGAATTGTCGGCTATAACACTGATCTGTACTTCAGGGTACTCGGAGCGAAGCTTTTCAATTTCCCTGTTGATGGCGTCTCCCACCTGAACTGTATTTTTACCTGATTGCTTTTGTACGGAAATGTTAATACTGTTGTTTCCGTTGCTTCGGGAAATACTGCTGGTTTCCTTATTAGCTAAAACCACATCGGCAAATGTTCTTAAATTAATTACCTCTCCCGAAGACAGGGTAATGGGGGTATCCTTAATTTCCTCTAAGGATCTGAACTCTCCTACAACACGGATTGTCAGCTTTTGATCGGCCCGATCAACATTTCCGCCGGGCAGATTTAAATTTCCTGCTCCCAGAAGCTGGGCCAGTTGGCTGCTGTTGATTCCATACCCCAATAACCTGAATTTCCTCTGTGATCCCCCCCTGGATGTCTACCGAAGCCACTCCGTCCAGTCGCTCAAATCTTTGCTTAAAGGTATCTTCAGCCAGGGTTTGAAGGCCTGCCAGGTCTGTACCGGCCGATAGTGATATTTGATAGATGGGGGTGGAATTGGGGTCAAGCAGCATAACCATGGGGTCATCCGCATCCTCCGGCAGCATTCCCTTGATCAAGTCCACCTTCTCTCGCATGTCCAGGGAAGCAAAATCCATATTGGTTCCCTCGTTAAATTCCGCCAATACGATGGAGGTACCCTGTGAAGTCATGGAGCTGACCTCCACAATGTTTGAAACAGAGGCAATGGCCCCCTCTACTGGCTTGGTAATCAAACTTTCTACCTCCTGGGGCCCCACGCCCGAGTAGGTTGTGTACACAATGGCAATGGGAAATTCCATTTCAGGATACAGGTCGATGGGTAAGCGTGTCAGGGAAATGGCCCCCAACAGTACCACCACTAAAACTATCATGGTGATGGTAACGGGCCTTCTTACAGCTAATTTAGATAAGTTCACCGCTACTCACCCCTTACTACCTTTACTCTTTGGCCATCTTCAACATAATGTTGTCCCGAAACAATAACAGCATCGCCTTCATTGATTCCTTCGATAATCTCGATATAATCACCTGTGTCTAATCCAAGTACTACTTCCCTTTCAACTGCCCTTTCATCCTCCACTACATAGACAATATTGGCTTCATCCCGTTCAAGGACTGCATTACTCTTGACCACAATTGCCTTAGGAATAGAGGCGGTATCCAGCAATACCTCGCCGTTCATACCGGGCCTTAAAAGCCCCGATTCATTGCTGATATTGATTTTTACAGGATACAGCTGAGTTCTTTGATCAACCGTAGGGCTGATAAATTCGATAACACTGTTAAAGGAATCCTGGGAAGCAGCCGGTACGTTAACCTCCACCGATTGCCCCACCTGAAGCTGATTCACCATATTTTCTACAACATTTAACTGAATGTATACGTTGCTTGTATCAACGATCACCGCTGCCGCCTGGCTGTTGGTGGCAATCTGCCCTACCTTTACATTAATGGCAGAAACAACACCGTCAATCGGTGCCTTTACAATTGTATTATTAAAGCTATTCTTTGCCTGGTCATGGGCGATCTCTGCCTGCCTGTATTGTTCTTTAGCCTGCTGCAGTGATACCTCTGCCTGGGCAACCTGGGTCTTTGAAATCTCTAAGGGTTTTTCTGAGGCTGACAGCTCTGCCTGCTCTAATTGTGTAATGGAAACAGCCCCTTCCTCATACAGTCTACGGGTTCGCTCCAGGTTCAGCTTTGCATTATCCACCTGTTCCTGGGTCATCTCATAATTAAGCTGAGCAGTACGTAGGGCATTTTCGGCCTGGTCTACAGACTTAGAAGCCAGACTTAAGGAGCTTTCAGCCTGATCCAGGGAGTTTAATATATCTGTTTGTTCTATGGTAAAAAGCACCGTATCCTTTGTTACCTTATCGCCCAGTTTAACATTAATACTTTCAACGATTCCCATGGTTTTGGGAATGACGTTGACCTCCTCGTTGGTGGCAATCTGCCCCCTGAGCCTTACCTGATTGGCGATTTCACCTTCAGTGGCAATTTCTGTTTCTACTGCCACATAGTTTTCATCATTTTCGCCCTCGCTTCCGGCTGTTCTGGCACAACCACTTCCTATGACAATCACCATAACCAGCATGACCATTATCAATAAATAGGTAACAGCTTTTTTTAACATTTATATGTCCTCCATTTCTATAATTGTATCCAATCATACAGTACTGGCATTTGACTTGATCAATATGTTAAGACAGCCCTTTGATCCGCTATTTTATGATTATATTACACTTATGTTAGAAGTACAATTTACTGGGTTAATTTTTAATACATTTTTAATAAACCCTACGCCCCTTCATATGTTAAATTGTCCAAATGCAGAAGGACTGCCGGATAATTGGCAGTCCTCATCTTTTCATGTATAATAGATGCATTTAATTAATCTGATTAAATAACACCACTGAAAAGCCATTCAGCAGGCCTCTTTTTTAACCATGAGTTGTAACAATCTAATCCAATGTAACATTGGCTACATTTTCGTTTCCCTGTACTGCTTGAACATTAACCTTCTTGTCAGGATATTTTTCCTTAATCTGCTGGGCGTATCGTTCAGCCAATTGATCAATTTCCCCCTGGCTTACGCCTTCTTCAATCATCATGGTAGCAATAACGTAGTCTCCCTTTTCATAGACCCGGCCATTACTCACCCCTGCTTCACTCTTTAAACCCTCTGTCAGATCCTGATCAATATTTTCCTCCTCTCGGCCCACATTGTCATTGGGCCCTTCGGTACCAGGGGTTTCAGTACCCGGGCCTTCAGGCGGCGCTTCATTGTTCCTTGTACAACCCCCTGCCAAAAGGATACTTGCCACCAGCATTACCAGAATAAATAATCTGATATTTTTTTTCATGCTAAAACCTCCGATTCTAATCAAAATTTAGCTTCATGACTATAGTATTGACTGTATCAGTGGTTTCAATTCTTTTTTAATGAAAACACCTCTATCCCATTGACAGAGGTGTTTTTTTTACCCTATCGGCCAGCAGTCGCCATACCACCCTTTAAAACCAGGTCGATTTCCTTTCGGGTATTACTTAAATTGATAAAGGCTTTATGATATTCAAGCATTGATTGATTAAATTCCTGATGCTGCATTTGAAGCTCAAGCTTGCTGATTAGCCCCAGTTCAAATTGAATTTTGGCCTGTCTAAGCTTTTCTTCAGCCAGGTCCTTTGCCTCAAGCTGTTGAAACACTTCCTCCCGTAGCTTTTCATATTGAAAATATAGGTTTTTAACATATTGCTCCATGCTTTGTTCAGCATTGGTCAGGTTTAATAAATCTGTTTCGAGCTGTAACAGGGCCAGCTTATAGTCATTGTCGTCTTCATCAAAGGCAATCTCCATATTGTCGATTACCTCCTGCTGTATTTCCACATTCGTTTTTAAGGTTACTAAATCAAAATTATTTTCTCTAAAGCTTTTAAGTAATGTATCAAGCTCAAACTTCTGTAGATTCACTACAGTCGGTACCTCCAGCTTAATTTCAATAACCTCATTTTTATCAATGCCCACACTGTTTTTAATGGCATCAATCATAATTTCACGATTACTCTTCATCTCTTCTATGGAAATCTCCAGGGATCGCTTTTGGGACTTTAAATTCTCTACCGAGTAGTTGGTACCCATATTTAAATCCCTTCTTGTCTCTTCAATATTAATATTGGTATTCAAGGTGGCCAGCTGATCTTGCAACTGTCTGATTTGCTCATCCATTAATAGCAGGTTGTAATAATCCTGTTGAATTTGAAGCTTTAATCGTTCGATTTCCTGGGCCTTCTTAATGCCAGCATTTTTTCCCATAAACACCAGGCTTTCCATTTGCTTCATGGTCTGGGCCTGTTGCTTCACCATGTTTTTATACTGTTTTTCTACACTCTCTTCAATTTCTACACTCATTTTGTAGTTTTCATAGGTTTTGTCCCGCTTCAGGAAGCTGCCCCCGGCCATGGCATATTCTTCCTTGTTTTGGGCCGTTACTCGGCGTCGGGTATCTAAATTCTTTTTGACCTTTTCAATATTTTCCTTCAAATCATCATAGTCCTCTTCGATGACATCATATTGAATTTTGGCTTCCTTGGCCTGGGCATCAATGGCGTTAATCTGGGGGTTATCCTCCAAAATCAGCCTTGTTAGATCATCCAGGTTATAGACCTTTACCGCTTCATTACCAAAGACAAAGCCGCTGGATAACACCAGTAGCGATAAGGCTAGGGCTAGGGCTCTTTTTATCATTTACTTCACCTCTTCTTCTTTTTACATAGCTTCATTTTATCAAATTCTTGTGGGACTGCAAATAAAAACCTGTTTTTTTAATATAAACTTAATGTTTCCCCCCTGCTAAGATGATATCATATGCTTTCATTATATATACGCAGTCCTTTGAAAAAAGTATGATATTTAGAAAAAAACATAAAAAGGAAGGGAAAATTAGTCCTATAGTTTGATTTTTATTCTTTGCTTATACTCCAGGGGCGTAACCCCCACCTCCTTCTTAAATACCCTGCTGAAATAATGCTGACTACTATACCCAACCAGCTGCGCAACCTCATGGATTTTTATTCCTATATGTTCTTCCTCTAGCATCCTTTTAGCCTGCTCCATTCTCATTTCCGTCAAATATTCTATGAAGGTCTTTCCTAATTCATTTTTCATTAGCTTGCCTAAATAGGAGGGGCTAATCTCAAACTGATCTGCTACCTCCTGGAGGGACAAGTGCTCCAGCATATAATGGCTGTCGATATAGCCTTTAATCAGCATTACAATTGGACTATACCTTGCCTCCTTATCATTAGTCTGATCTGCAGCTGGCCCATTATGGGGGTGATTTTGCAGGTGTTCAATTCCCTTAAGGATAATGCCCTTCAGCTCCTGGGAATTTACCGGCTTTAACAGATAATCGAAGACCTTTAATTTAATCGCTCTTTGGGCATAGTGAAACTCATCATAGCCCGTAATAATAATGACAATGGAATCTGGCAGGAAATCATGAATCTTCTCAATTAAGCCGAGGCCATTCAAAAAGGGCATATTAATATCTACCAAAAGAATGTGGGGCCTTTGTTTTCTGGCTGAATCTAAAGCCATTTCTCCATCCTCTGAATCTGCATCTATTTCTAAATTTAGATTAAAGGATTCCAGCATCTTCTTTAATCCTTTTCTAATCTTTGGCTCATCATCTGCAATGAGTACCCTCCACATCAAATTCACTTCCTTTTTGTATCATTAATAAGTGGATGTCTTAATATGACCTCAGTACCCTTTCCATATTGACTATGAATCCTGACACCATATTCATTTCCAAACATGAGCTTGATTCTTTCATTCACATTAAACATCCCATAGCCAGTTCCTTCTCCCTTGCTTCTGCCCTTTAGCAAATCGATCATCTTTGTTAGTTGGTCTTGCTCAATTCCAATTCCATCATCTAGTACCCTTAGCTCAGCTTCTCCAGCTATTATTTTCCCTTCAATAACTATTTTCCCGGGCCCCTTCTTTTTTTTAATCCCATGATAGATGGCGTTTTCAACCAGGGGCTGTATAATCAGCTTTAATACCTTGTATTGTTTTAAAGCTTCCTCAAAATTCAGCTCATATTGCAGCTTATCTTCATATCTAACCTTCTGAATAAACAAATAGCTCTGTATATGCTTGATCTCTTCTGAATAGGGAATTATTTCTTCTCCCCTGCTGATGGATATTCTGAATATGTTGGTAAGGGCTTCAACCATGGCTGTTATATCAGTTGCTTGATGCTCTAAGGCCATCCAGTGGATTGTATCCAGCGTATTATATAAAAAGTGAGGTTGAATCTGGGCCTGTAAGGCCCTTAATTCTGCTTCCCGCTTATTTTTCTGTTGTATATAGACTGTGTTAATTAGATGATTAATTTGCCCCACCATCTTGTTGAAGCTTTTGGCCAATTGGCCGATTTCATCCTCCCCGGGATGAGAATAGACAATATCTAGTTTTCCCGCCTCTACATGCTTCATCAGGTCTTGCAGCTTCTTAACGGGCTTGACAATGGAGGATGATAAAAACAGAGAAATGATGATTAAACCTATGATAATAAAAAGCCCAAAGAATAAAATCATTTGTAGGAGCCTGTCGGTATCTGATGTCATTTCCTTCTCTAAAAAATGAATCCCCAATGACCACCCCTCTGCATAGGGAATTGGGGCGTACAAAACAATTATGTTGTTTCCGGCAGCATCCTGTATTCGATTAATTCCCTCGGGCTCTGCTATTGTCTTACCGTCCATATGCTTATTTCCACCATTAGCCTGGCCGTGGTTTTCAAATATGGTATCGCCCTGATGGATTTCACCCTTTTCTGCGGTAAATACCTGTCCACTTCCATCGCATATCCAGGCTAGTCCATTATACATTTTGATCTCTGATGCAATGGCTGATAGTTTTGACACATATATGGCTCCATTAATATAGCCTACGGTTTTTCCCTGGTCATTCCTGATGGAGTGGATAATCACAACGATAGGCTCTTCATTGGAACGGGAAATAATGGGTTCACTGATAACATAGTCTAAATCCTCAGCCATAATTTTCTCAAAATAGGGTCGATTGATTATATTAATATAGGTATCGTTAGTTACCCAGGATCTTCCCTCCAGGGAAACAATTGCAAAGGATTCAAAGGCTTCCTTATGGCTTTCATCGATTTTTCTCATATAGGGCTTAATTCGATCCATATCCATGGAAACTAGCATCTCATTTTCAGTGAGTACCTTTAATTCTGCAATCCGCTGATTTAGCCAGGCTCCAACCTCGCCGGCCTTTGATGCAATAATCTGCTGGCTTAAATCGATTGTTAAGGGAATATTTGTATTCTTAATCTGATTTCTAACCAATACCACCAACAGAATAATCATGATTGTCGTCACCGTTGTAAAATAAAGCAGGATTTTTGTTCTTAAAGTTTTCATAATATACCCTACCCTTTCACCTATTCCTTAATCTTCCCTATACATTCAATTATACCGCTAAGCCAACATAATGTGCATCTTGACCCGAAGTAAGAATTTCACTCGTATCAAAAAATCCCTATAATAAAAGAACTTATAGGGATTTTTAATAACAATTCTACCTATTTAAGCACGTTTTCCGCTGCTATTTTTCCAAATACGATAATATCGGTAATGGCATTTCCGCCTAATCGATTGGTTCCATGGATTCCACCGGTTACTTCCCCGGCAGCAAATAGCCCGGGAATAGGATTCCCTTCTCGGTCAATCACCCTGGCCTGGGTATCTATTTTCAATCCCCCCATGGTGTGGTGTACAGATGGAGCTACTTTTTGAATATAGTAGGGGGCTTCAGTTAATCCTATCAGCTCGCCCCTGCGGTTAAAATCTTCATCCTTTCCCTTTTCGGCGAATTCATTATAGTTGGCGATGGTCTTCTTCAATTGGTCTACATTAATTTCAAAGAATTCTGCCGCCTCCTCTATTGTATTGGCTTCAATAATGGTACCTTGTTTAACTAATTTCTCAAATTCATCCATATACTCATTCATATGGCTGCCGTCTTTTATTGTTTTATCCCAAACTAAATACCCCATTCCATCGGTTTGAGATAATATAGCCTTTGAAATTACATCACGTCTGTCCAGCTCCTCAACAAATCGATTACCCTCCTTGTTTACCAAGATGGCACCGTCAAATCTGGTATCTGCCACATAGGATAAAACCCCTGTAACGGGGCTGCAGGTTGGGTAGGTTTGAATATTTTCCATTCCTACCAGGGCGGCCCCCAGCTTCTCTGCCATAATCATTCCGTCACCTGTGGTACCGGGCTGATCTGTCGACATATATCTTTCATCATATTCTGCATTATATTTCTTTCGCATTTCAAGGTTAGAGCCAAATCCACCGGTGGCAATAATTACACCCTTATTGGCTGTAAAAATAACTTCATTACCATCCTTATCGACGGCCCTGACACCGTTAACCCTACCAGCTTCATCTGTAAGAATTTCTTCTGCCTTGGTTTCCAATTTTATTGGTATACCCATTTCCTCAGCTTTAGTGGTCAGCTTTCCGATCAACTCATTGCCAGAGCCCCCTTTGGGGTAAGCCGCCCTGGGCACGGAGTGTCCACCAAATTGCATTAAATAATCCTCTTTAAAGGATACATTAACTTCATCCCGTAGCCATTCAATGGCTTCCCGGGCATGATTGGCCAAAACCTCCACAAGCTCTTCGTCACCTTCGTAGTCCCCGCCCTTTAAGGTGTCTTCCTTATAAAGCGCCACACTATCTTCAATTCCCAGCTTTTCTTGAATCCATGTTTCCGGTGCATTTAATTCTCCACCAGATATGAGTGTATTTCCTCCTAAAAAGGGCATCTTTTCAAGCAGCACTACATTGGCCCCTGCCCCCTTTAATTCTATTGCCGCCGTAAGCCCGGCTCCGCCACCGCCAATGACAACTACATCATAGGTTTCCTCCTGGGGTTGCTGATCCTTCTTTGCTTCCTTGGGTGTTGAATCAGGCTTTGTATTACACCCAACAACCGATATGGATAGAACAATCGCTAATATAATCGTACTAATTCTCTTCAATCGTTTCATAAGCTTGCCTCCTGTTTTATTTTGTTATTTTTTTATCAATAACTATATTATAAGGCAGCTTATTGAAATTGTATTTGTAATAAACCGTAGTTTTTTGCACTTTTTTGTACGATTTTAAGATTGTCTGGAATCTTATGAACGAAAAAGCAACCCTTGATTAGATGAATAAGGGTTGCTGTAGATTAGCTTGTTCTTTTATATGTAGGTACCATCTTTTCTATGTATTCCTTTACCTCACCGCTGTTATTCAATAACAGCTCCCTTAATATATCAAGCTCTCTTTGCAAAAGCCTCATATCTGTAAAGAAGGGCTTACCAATAAATATCTTGTTATGCTTGGTGGCTGTCAGGCCTTCCTCTTCCATTAAAAGCTCCTCAAAGAGCTTCTCGCCAGGCCTTAATCCTGTTATTTCAATGGGTATATCTATATCGGGCTCAAAACCTGAAAGCTTAATCAGATTCCGGGCCAGGTCAATGATCTTAACCGGGTCACCCATATCTAAAATAAAGATCTCGCCCCCCTTGGCCATGGCCCCGGCCTGCATCACCAGCTGCACCGCCTCGGGAATGGTCATGAAATACCGGGTTACCTCTTCATGGGTCACTGTTACAGGCCCCCCCTCGGCAATTTGCCTTTTAAAGAGGGGTATGACACTGCCATTACTGCCCAAAACATTCCCAAACCGAACCGCAACAAATTCTGTATCGCTGGTGGTATCGAATGATTGAATGATCATCTCGGCTACCCTTTTGGTGGCCCCCATAATGTTGGTGGGATTAACGGCCTTATCGGTGGAAATCATAACAAAGCGCTCTACCCCATATTCATGGGCACAATCGGCCACGTTTTTAGTACCGAAAATATTATTCTTAATGGCCTCTTGGGGATTATATTCCATTAAGGGAACATGCTTATGGGCCGCTGCGTGGAAAACAATCTGGGGCAGGTGTCTGGCAAAGACCTCCTGCATCCGTGATTTTTCTCGTATTGAAGCAATTTCAACTATAAGGTCTAAATGGGGGTACCTTCTTCGTAATTCATTTTGAACTTCATAGGCATTATTTTCGTAATTGTCCAATACAATCAGCCTTCTGGGGCCGAAGGAGGCAATTTGCCTGCATAGCTCCGAACCAATGGACCCTCCGCCGCCGGTAACCAATACTACCTTGTTATTCAAGTATTTACTGATTTCCTGCATATCTAGATTTACCGGGTCTCGCCCCAACAAATCTTCAATGTCGACATCCCGAATTTTTTTAATGCTCACCTGTCCATCTATCAGCTCATAGATTCCCGGCACGATTTTAAGCTTACATTTTGTTTTACTGCATTCCTCCACAATCTCTCTAATTTCTTTTTTAGAGGAGGAGGGGATGGCAATAATGATTTCGTCAATTTTTTGGGCTTCGGCAACCCTTTTAATTTGATGGCGGTCGCCCAGCACCGGCACTCCATTAATTCTGGCTCCCTGCTTTAAATCATCGTCATCAATAATGGCCACGGGCTTGCTGTTCAGATGCTCATGATTTTTTAACTCCTTAATCACCATGGAACCCGCCTGGCCGGCCCCAATAATCATGACCCGTTTCATATCCTTTTTAGCACCCAGTCCATAGACCCCGTTCTCCTTGATTAACCTAAGGGCCCGAAAGCTAAAGCGGATGAGACCAATTAATAAAATATCTAAAATAAAGGTTAAGATATAAATACTTCGGGGTAAACGCTGCTCCATAATAAACATATAGCTTACGATCCCTGTATTGGCCACAAAGGAGGTGGTAACAATCTGCAGCATTTCTTCGATGCTGGCATATCTCCATAGATTTTTATAAAGACCAAAGACATAAAAAATGCTGACCTTAATCAAGGTAATGGTTACAGCGTTACTTAAATATACTGGAATATAGCTCTGGGCAACCGTTATATGTAGGTTACCATCAAATCGAATAATAAAGGCCAGAACAAAGGCCAGGTTAATCATTACTATATCGGCAACCACCAAAAAAGCTGTTAAAATTCTTTTCTTCATTTCTCCACCGCCATCATTCAAATACTCTACATTAACTATACTATTTTTTGGCTATTAATTCAATTAATTCTATTTTACTTTTTAAATTATAAGAAATAATGACTAGGCCCTTTTCTTCCCCATTAAGAAGCCCAAAAAATAATACAGGCCCACCCCCGTAAGGGAGCCTGCACTGTCGATAAGAACATCCTTCACCTGGCCTGCCCGGCCCGGTACAAATAGCTGGTGAAATTCGTCGCTTATGGCGTAAAGTACACAAATTAATAGGGTTAGCCCTATTTTACCTGCCCCAAGGGGCCTTCCTTGACTGACTGCATGAATTACTAAAATACCCAATATAAAATAGGCAAAGAAGTGGGCATTTTTTCTAACCAAGTAATTTAGCCTGCCTAAGTTTAAATTTGTATTCGGATTGACCTGCTCTACCCTTTCCCTGACGACCTCGGCCACCCGTTTGCTCATTTCATCTGATTGATTGGCGGGCTGGGCTGAGAGCAGGAAAATTAAGACCATCCAAATTAAAACCAGGCCCCAGGCCAACAACTTTTTTTTATCTAAAGGCATCTATTGCACTTCCTTCTAAACTTCTGCTATAGCTATACGGCAGCTTTTTTTAGCTTATTTTTTACTGCACTAATTATTGTATCCACTTCATCAATTTTCATAAAGTAAATGATGATGAAATAGATGAGTCCACCAATGCCAATTGACATGATTAAGGCCAGGTTAGTCGAAACTTTTTGGAGCAAGGTATTGTATGCCAACTTAGCGATAAGCCCCATCACCAGAGAGGCGCCCAATATCTTCAAAAAGGAAATACTGATTTCCCTCATACCAAAGGGGCCAATTTTCTTACGAAGGCTCAAAAACAACAAGCCTGTACAAAATATGGCTGAAATACTGGTGGCTAAGGCCAATCCACCAATCCCTAAAAATCTTGATAAAATTATATTTAGTACAATATTAATTGTCAAAGCAATGGCAGCGTTAATCATAGGTGTTTTGGTATCCTGCATGGAATAAAAGGCTCTGGATAAAATTTCTCTGAGGCCAAAGCCTACCATTCCAATGGAATAAAAAAGTAAGGCAGTTGATGTCATTGAAATGGCCTGTTGATCAAAGGCCCCTCTGCCAAATAATAACCTCACAACCGGCTCGGCAAAAATCATGGCCCCTATGGTGGCAGGAATCACCAATAAATTAATACTACCAATAGCCTCGGCAATTGATTTTTTCAAACCATTGTAATTCCCCTCTGCCGCCATTTTAGAAATTAAAGGATACATAGCAGTGGATACTGAAATTACAAAGATCCCCTGTATAAAACCATTGAGCTTATTGGCATAGTTAAGGGCAGATATACCCCCTACTGCCAGCTGAGAAGCAATGGTTCGATCCACCAGTACGTTGATCTGATTAACTGAGACACCAATTATAATGGGGAGTGCCAAGTAAAGCATATTTTTGATATGTTGATCCTTTAAATTAAATACAAAACGATGCTTGTATTTTTTTCGGTGAAGAAATGGTATTAAAAAAAGTAGCTGTGCGGCTGCTGCTAGAATACTGCCCAATGGCAGAAGCACAGTATTCACTTTACTACTAATGATAATAAACAATATGGTAACAATATTTAAAGGAAAACCAATTAAAGCCGGAGCAGCATAGTTTCCCTTAATTTGTAAAAATCCATTAAATACATAGATTAAGCCCGTGAAGTATATTCCCACCAGGCTGATTCGGGTAAATCTAATTGCTAAGGCCAACACCTCACCTTCAAAGCCCGATGCAAAAAGCTTGACAATGGGTTCGGTGAAAAAGACTCCTACAATTGTAATCACTGTACAGACTCCAAGGAGTATATTAACTAAATTATTGGTATATCGATTCCCCTCATCTTCTCCATATTGGTGGGTAATTTTACTGTACATAGGAATAAACCCAGTAGAAATACCGGTTCCAATAAAGGAAAATATAACAGTTGGAATGGTCAGTGAAATTAAATAGGCATCACTAATGGCAGAGGCTCCATAGAAAAATGATAAAGTAATTTCTCTAGTGAAGCCTAGAACCTTCGATACAATGGTAATTATCATTAGTAGTAAAGCTGTTTTTTTCATAGTGTTTCTCCTAATTACTGAATACTGAATTATCTAGTGAAATGTTATTCTATTAATCATTAATTCTGGTAAGTGCCACTTCGTCAACTGACTTTGTTTCCTTTGCTACAATTTTGATTAAATAATTAAGAAATTCATCCCTTAAATCTTCACGTCTTAAGGCTGTTTCTACGGTTGCTTCTAAAAAGCCTAGTTTATTACCAACATCATATCTTTTGCCAAAAAAGTTGTAGGCATACATATCTTCTTTCTGTGCCAACTCCTTTAAGGCATCTGTTAATTGAATTTCTCCACCTTTGCCCGGTTCTGTATGTTCTAAGATCTCAAAGATAGATGGATTAATAATATATCTTCCAAGTATCGCTATGTTAGATGGTGCTTCATCTACAATTGGTTTTTCAATTAAATCTTTAACTACATATACACGGTCAGATACTTGTGTACCATCTACAATACCGTACTTACACACATTTTCCATATCTATCTTTTGAACTCCTAAGATAGTGGTTCTATAGTTTTCATAGCATTCAATCATTTGCTTAAGACAGGGGCTTTGTTTACTATATACTATATCATCGCCAAGTAGTACAGCAAAGGGCTCATTACCTACAAAGGTCTTTGCACAATAGATAGCATGACCTAACCCCCTTGGATCTTTTTGTCTTATGTAATGAATGTCCACCATTGCTGAAACATTTTTTACTATTTCCAGTAACTCTTGATCGCCTTTTTTCTCGAGTTCTTGTTCCAATTCGCAAGATCGGTCAAAATGGTCTTCAATTGCACGTTTGCTTTTTCCCGTAATGATAAGAATTTCTTCAATTCCACTGGCAATCGCCTCTTCTATTATATATTGAATTGTAGGCTTATCTACAATAGGTAACATCTCCTTTGGCATTGCTTTTGTCGCTGGTAAAAATCTCGTACCAAGTCCAGCTGC
>CBFGTV010000026.1:0-43945 GCA_965652145.1 uncultured Clostridiaceae bacterium | reverse complement strand
TTTATTCTAGTATCTTTATTTATTTTTTGGAGCCTTCATTTTGGGGGCTTTCCTGGGTTTTTGTTTAACTAGATAAAAATACTGAGAAAAATTTCCTTGACATTATACTCTACACACTGTAGAATTAATTTATACTACAACATGTAGAGTGAATAGCGAAGGAGGTGAGAATAATGTCTAAACTGCAACGTATATCAGAGGCAGAGATGGAGGTTATGCAGGTTATCTGGGCTTCAGAAGAAGGTATTACTGCGGCTGAAATTTTACAAAAGCTCAATCAAGAGAAGGATTGGAAGCCCACCACCGTATTTACCTTTTTGTCTCGGCTGGTGGAAAAAGGCGTGTTGAAGGCTGTAAAGCAAGGGAAGGCCAAGCGGTATATTCCTTTGATGTCAGAGGGGGAATATAAGTGTTTGGAGGCCAGAACTTACTTAGACCGTGTTCATAATGGATCGATTGGAAGCTTTATCACTGCCCTGTATGAAGGAGATGGAATCAGCCAGGAAGAAATTGAAGAACTGCGGAAAATCCTTTTAAAGGGGAGGTGAAGGTATGCTGCATACCATATTTAAAGCTGTTTTAGCCATGTCTGTAACGGGGAGTATTTTAACAATACTACTTTTAGGGCTAAAATCCATAACCATTAAACACTTTTCAGCCAGGTGGAACTACTATATTACCTGGACTGTGGTTGTTTTTTTACTGGTTCCCATAGGGATTAGAGCAGGGGCTGATTCAGATTTTAAAGAGCATGAGATGCTTCAATTCATTCAAGTAGAAAATATATATCCCCACTTCACTGATGAATCCCTGGAAGGGGCAGAACTAAAAAATAAAGACCTACGGCTGTCATTAGAAGGAAAAAATATGGGGCCCATCACACCAATCATGCCGTTTTTGCCCTATGTCTGGCTATTGGGTGTGTTGGGATGGACTACATATCGCTATGGCACCTATTTACGCTTTAAAAGGAAAATTTTAAGAACCAGCCTCAGTATGGAGGAATCCCGGGCCTATGGGCTGATGCAGGAATGTAAGGAAGACATGGGAATTCGGAAGGCCATTCCCCTGCTTTCAAACGAATTGATTGATACCCCCATGATGATAGGCCTGCTTCGGCCCTGCTTAATTTTGCCCGAGGTGAAGCTAACTGATCAGGAGCTGAGGGTGATCCTTCAGCACGAGCTGATTCATTTTAAACGAAAGGATTTATGGCTAAAGGCAGGGGCATTTTTAGTCAATGGCATCCACTGGTTTAATCCCCTTGTATACCGATTGGTAAACCATATAAATGAGTTATGTGAGCTATCCTGCGATGAACAGGTGGTAAAGGCCATGGGCATGGAAGAAAGGCAATTTTATGGAGAGATCATTCTAAATTTGATGAGTTGGGGTGTGAACAGAAAGGCAGGAATCTATACAACCCTTTGTGATAACAGAAGGGGAATTGAAAGGAGATTAGTAATGATTATGAAAAAAAGAAAGGTTTCAAAGAAGGTAATGGCAATTTCCATGGGGCTTGGCCTTAGTCTAATGATTACCGGAACGGTAATGGCTAAGAACGTAGTTCCTGTGATTGATGAAAATGTAGTTTTTGACAATTATGTGGAAAATCAAAATGAGCCCTTTGATTTTGAAGGCTTTAAAGCCTTATATCAAGAAACAGTCAACGCAATGACAGCAGACAATGAATATCGTCATGCACCTGAAAAGATTTCGAGAATTGACCTATTTTTTCAAGTGTATTACCAGGATAAGGAGCCAATCAATTTGGATGAGATGGAGCCATTAAAATTTCCTTCAAACTATGATCGTATCAGTGCTCCCTACGGCGAGCGAATCCATCCTGTAACAGGCGATAGTTATTTTCATGATGGTATCGATATTCCAGCACCAACAGGGACTGAAATCTTTGCAGCCCAGGATGGAACTGTCATTGCAACCTACGAGGAATTGGGGATGAATGGCTATGGAAATTACGTTATCCTCGACCACGGAAATGGAACCGGTTCCCTATATGCCCATTGCGATACCTTAAACGTAGCCCTGGGTGATACGGTGAAAATGGGTGACAAGATTGCTGAAGTGGGTTCAACAGGAAACTCCACAGGGCCCCATCTTCACTTTGAATTTAGAGTGAAGGGTGAACCGGTTAATCCCATGGACTACATGACAAAAATAGAATAGTCTCAATTAAAGGCCGGCATACTGCTGATTTAATGAATCAGGGGTAGCCGGCTTTATTGTTGAGGGACTCTTATGAGATATATTCGATGGACATATTAAAGAAATCATCTGGCTTTCGACAGAATCAATTAACTATGCTGTAGAGGGGATTAAGAAAATAATCAAGCATGAAAATAAACAATTATGAAGATAGATAAATAAAAAGCTCATTGGCCAGATAAGAAATAAAGTTTCTGGCAATGAGCTTTTTTAATGGCTATTATATGGGGGCCTGCCATTGAATCTGATGCAGTATTTCCTCGGGTGTACTAACAATCATATCCGCTCCGTGGGATTCAAGGTGGGCCTTATCTCGAAAGCCCCATGAAACACCTACGGTTAATACGCCTGCATTTTTTCCTGTTTCAATGTCAATGGAGGTATCTCCTACATAGACACAATCATCCTTATTTAAGTTAAGCTCGTCGATTAACTTCAAAAGAGGGGCGGAATCCGGTTTCCCAGGAAAGCCTTCACGCTGCCCATAGCATTGTTCGAAGGTATCCTTACCAAAAAGAGAGTAGACAATATTTTGGGTTGTAGCATGGGGCTTGTTAGATAAAACCGCCAGTTTGATTCCTCGGTTCCTGAGGGTATTAATAAGGGAGCTGATTCCCTGGTAGGCCTCTATTTTATAGAGAACGTCCTTGTCATACAATTCATTATTTAGTTTTTTAACCCGGTTAATTATAGATTGATTTTCTATATTAATGTGTTTAAGCATCCGTCTATAGAATTCATCAGTGTGATAGCCGCAAAAATCCTTATAATCTTCTGTAGGGATTTCCTGAAGTCCATAATAAGACAGGGCCAAATTGCCGTAGTGGGCAATTGAATGAAGGGTATTGACAAGGGTTCCATCTAAATCAAAGATACATGCTTTATACATATTAACCTCCAAACCGTAGAATGTAACAATCCCTTTTCTTATCTATGACTTGATATATCCAATCCCTTTAAACCTGAGAATAATCCTCCAGACGAACAGCCTCAAGGTCTTCTTCCTTTATATTTAAAGATTTTCCAATCAGTTTTTCAACACCTGCTACCAGGGCGGTGGCATCCAAGCCGTATTTTTTCATCAAATAAGCCTTAGAGGCACCGTGGGTATAGGTATCGTTGATGCCCACCTTGACCAACGGCTTTCCAATGGCATTTTCAGCCATAACATCGGCAACAGCTGTTCCGAGGCCCCCAATGACAGTATGGTTTTCAATGGTTATAGCGCCGTATTTAACCTTTTTCAAGGCTTCCACCACCAGGGGATCAGTAAAGGGCTTCAAGGTTGAAATGTGAATATGCTCGATTGACAAGCCCTTTTCCTTTAAGGCCTTAGTGGCACGCATAGCCTCCTCTGTACAAATATTGCTGGAAAACAGTGCAATATCTGTACCAGTGCTTAATACCCTGCCCTTGTTTAATTCCATGGGTTCGTTTCGGCTAAAAAGTCTTGGAATTTCACCACGAAGCATACGAATATAGACAGGTCCGTTAACCTTCCTGGCTACATCTAAAACAGATTCTACGTCAGTTGCATCACCACAATCCAATATGGTTAGGTTAGGTATTCCCCTTAAAACTGCAACATCTTCAATAGCTTGATGGGTGGTTCCTCCCGGTGTCATAATACCAGGTAGAAACCCGACAAAGGTTACTGGTAAATTGGGGTAGGCCACAGACATTTGCAGTTGATCTAATGCCCGTCGATAGAAGAAAACAGCGAAGGTATGAAGAAAGGGTCTAAAGCCTTCTCGGGCCATGCCAGCGGCCCAGCTGATCATATTTTGTTCGGCGATTCCCAAAGAAAAATATCGCTCTGGATACGCCTCTTTAAATTCTTTAATTTCACAGGAGCTGCCTAGATCTGCCGATAAAACAACAACCTCAGGCTTATCCTTGGCCCAATCAATTAAATGCTTAGCGTGTACACCTTTTTCAAGCTTCATTAAAATCACCTCTTAATTTATAGTTTTGATTACATTTGGTCGTAAAATGCTTGATATCGATGGATTTCCTCTGCCGTTAAACGTACGAAGTGAAGGAAGGGCTTACGCTCCTCAAGCAGTGGGATTCCCTGGGTGGCAGAGGTATATGCTAATACAACAAGGGGCTTGCCATCATTTTGTGGCTTGGCAGCTTCAGTTAAAGCCTCAATATCATGGCCGTCTACTTTGACCACTCTGGCTCCGAAGGCCTCGCAACGGGAAGCTAAGGGTTCAATGTTCATGACGTCCTTTGTATAGCCTTCTACCTGTTGACCGTTAACATCTACATAAACCACCAGGTTATCAAGGCCATAGAAGGATGCTGCTTGAAGGGCTTCCCAGGTTTGACCCTCTTGAAACTCTCCATCAGATTTGAAGACAAAAACCCTGCCCCTTTCGTTTTTTAGCTTTTTACTATGGGCTGTACCAGCAGCTATACTGATGGTTTGACCAAGGGAGCCGGCAGTGGTTTCAAAGCCAGGTGAATGTTCAGCTCCAATCATTTCCATAGACCAGCCGTCTACATTGAATTTTTCCATTGCGTCTTCTGATAATCGGCCACATTCCACTAAAGCAGCGTAAACCGCAGAGGCATAATGGGCAGGTGAAACAAAGAAACGATCAAAATCCGCCGATGGATCGCCGTGATAAGAAGACCCCTTTAGGTAATTCATGTTATCAGGGGTGGGAACACCAGGAAAGGCTCCCGGAACCACAGGCCCTTGGCTAGGACCAAGATTGAGAATTCTCATATAAAGGGTAGAAAGAATTTCGGCTGAAGAGCAGGCCTGGCCCAAATAACAACCACCACGTTCGATGGTCAGCTTAAGCAAATGCCGACGGATATTATGTGCTGCTTTTTGAATCGCTTCATTAGAATAATTTTTAGACATTGTTAATCTCCTCTCTATATTAATTTAAAGGACAAGCTACAGAAGAAAAGTGGTTTTGAAATTATGTTCAATAAAATGAACTTATGATTAACTCTATTATTTCATTTAACAAATTATTTGTCAATATGAAAAGTAAAATAAAGATAATGAAAATACTATAAATATTACGATTATAAGGTTAAAAATAGCCTTTGTAAATATATGGAATAACAAATATAATTTTTATAATTGACAATGCAAACCTTTTCTTATATGATTAATTTAATAAAAATTTGAACAATTGATTAAAATAATGATCAATTGAAAAGGGTGTGGGAATTTTAGATTAAGGGAACCCTATATTTAAAACAGGAGGCTATTTATGGATTTAAAAGGATTAATTAAAAAAGATCTGATTCAAGTGAATTTAGACTGTCGGGATCAGGATGAACTATTCCAGATTATGTGCAGCAATATTGTTCAGAAGGGCTATGCAAAAGAGAGCTTTTATACAGGAATTAAAGAGAGAGAAGCCTCTTTTCCAACTGGAATTGGATTAACCAATTATAATATTGCCATTCCCCATACTGATCCAATTCATACCCAGGTCCCTTTTATTTCTGTTGTTACCTTAAAAAAGCCAGTGAAATTTAAAATGATGGAGGATTTTAACCAGGAAGGAGAGATCAAGCTAATATTTATGATGGGGCTGGACAAACCGGAATCAAGCATTCAGGTATTGACACAGCTGGTGGCTATTTTTCAGAATGAGGACATGATCAACAGAATCATTAATGCCTCAACAACAGCAGAATTAGAAGAAATACTACAACAAATTGAGTAAATAATTTAAAAGGAGTGGAGAAAATGACAAAAACAATTATCATAGCATGTGCAACGGGTGTAGCAACCTCAACCCTGGTGGCTAAACGTGTTGAGGAATTGGCAAAGAAAAATGGAATTAATATTAAGCTCATTCAATGTAAAATTGCAGAGGTGGCTTCTAAGCAAGGAGAGGCGGATTTAATCGTAACTTCTACAATACTGCCCACCACCTACAGTATACCTGCCATTAAAGCCACAGCCTATATTACCGGCATCGGCGCTGAGAAGGTTGACAATCAGATTTTAGAAGTACTGAAGTCATAAGTACATTCTTAAAGGGGGTTAATATATGAATATCATTGTCAATGTGATTAATTATATCATCGGATTAGGTGCCACAGCTATTCTGCCTATCACCTTATTAGTTATCGGTACTATATTTGGCCTTGGAATAAAGCAATCCCTAAAATCTGGAATCACAGTGGGGATTGGCTTCATAGGTATTAATCTAATCATTGGCTTATTAATGGATAATCTAGGGCAGGCAGCCCAAATGATGGTCGAAAGAATTGGCTTAAATTTAACCGTTATTGACGGGGGATGGGCGTCGGCTTCTGCTGCAGCATGGGGTTCTCCTATTGCCGCAGTGTTGATAGGAATTTGTATTCTGGTAAACTTCATTATGATTTTGACCAATACGACCAAAACCCTGAATGTTGATATCTGGAACTACTGGCATGTTATGTTTGCCGGTGCCGTAGGCTATGTTGTAACTGGCAGTCTTATATTTTCTGTAATTTGTACAATTTTATTTGAAATCGTATTACTTGTATTAACTGATAAAACAGCCCCCTATGTGGAGGAATTTTTTGAAATCGAAGGGGTTTCCCTTTCAACAGCATCTTCTTTAATGTGGGTTCCCATTGGCTTTGTCATTGATAAGGTTGTCGATAAAATACCGGGGCTAAATAAAATCAATGCTGATTCAGATGCCATACAAAAAAGACTGGGAGTATTTGGAGAACCAATGATTTTAGGTGTTCTTCTGGGAATTGTACTGGGACTGTTGGCAGGGTATGAAATTGGTCAAATATGGCTTCTGGGTGTAACAATGGGAGCAGTTATGTATTTAATGCCCAAAATGGTCAAGATTCTACTGGAAGGTCTATTGCCTATTTCAGATGCAGCCAAGGTATTTTTACAAAGAAAATTTGGTGATAAGGAATTATATATAGGTTTAGATTCTGCCATTGCCCTTGGGCACCCTGCTGTAATATCTACAGCATTACTGCTTGTACCGGTAATGATACTGCTGGCTGCAATCTTACCAGGTAATAAGGTGCTTCCCTTTGGTGACTTGGCTTCCATTCCCTTTTATGTAGCCTTTATTGTTGCCCATAATAAAGGGAATATCATTCGATCTGTTGTGACAGGTACCATACTTTTGGCCATTACATTTTATGTTGCCACAGCCTTTGCCCCTGTTTATACAGATATGATGATCAGTGCCAACTATAGTATTCCAGAGGGTGTTGCGCAGATGTCCAGCATTACCTCAGGCGGTTCAATACTAAATTGGCTGGTGCTAAAGCTGTCTGAATTGGTTAAAACATTTATATAGCTTGATTGGAAAAATTGAGAAAGGTGTATGTTGAATCAACGACATACATCTTTCAATTTAAAGAACAAGTTCTTTTATAACGGAGGGATAACAATGAGAGCATTAATGAAAAAGAAAGATGGATACGATAATATGGAATTGGTTGACCTTCCGGAACCCGAGGCAACCGGTAATTTAGTAAAGATTAAGGTTGAATATGCAGGAATTTGCGGCTCAGATTTACATGCCTTTCATGGAACCTACAGCAGTACCGTTACCCCGGTTGTGTTGGGCCATGAATTATCGGGCTATGTTACGGCTGTCGGGCCAGAGGTAACAAAGGTTCAGGTAGGGGATCGAGTAACGACTGAAACCACCTTTTCTACCTGCGGCATCTGTGAACCCTGTAAGGAAAAGGACTATAACCTATGCTCGCATCGCAAGGGCCTGGGTACCCAGGTGGATGGAGGCTTCGCAGAATATGTTCTGAGCAGAGAAGAGAGTGTGCACAAAATACCGGATAATGTGAGTCTTCTTTCGGCGGCCCTTTCAGAGCCATTGGCCTGCGGTGTCCATGCTTCAATGGAAAAAACCAATGTTGAAAAGGGTGATATTTGTGTCGTATTTGGCCCCGGAGCCATTGGGCTGCTCCTTAGCCAGGTGGTCAAGGCCCGGGGGGCTTATGTCATTTTGGCAGGGGTCACCAAGGATGCAGATCGCTTTGAAATTGCTAAAAATATTGGAATTGACATGGTGGTTGATCAACAGACGGAGGATATCGTTGCAGTAATTAATCGGCTAACCAACGGTAGGGGGGCAGATAAGATATTTGAGTGCTCTGGAGCGGTGGCAGCTTTAAATAAAGGTCTGGAGATAGCAAGGAAAAAGGCGGATGTAATACAAATGGGGGTATTCCCGAAGCATTTTAATGAAATCAATACAGAAGCTATTTTGCAAAAAGAAATTAGGTATATCGGATCAAGATCACAAAAACCAAGTTCCTGGGAAAAAACAATGAAATTGTTAGAATCAGGCATTGTAAAGCCCGATGAAATTGTTTCATTAATTGTAGATTTAGACAACTGGCGGGAAGGATTCGATAAATCCCTGAAGGCTCAGGTGGTTAAGGCCGTTATTAAATGCTCGTAAAAATGGGTCTGGCTTTCTATTTTAAGAAAGTCAGACCCATTTCTTATTCCAATGAATGTAGCCGTAAAAGCTCCTTTGCCAGTTTTTCATCGGCAATAAGGGTATTGATAAAATTTGACCGAATCGCCGTCAACACCGGTACGGCCTTTTCAACGGAAGCACTTAATCCGATGGACCATTTTGCTGTCTTCAAGGTAGAAAGGGGAGCGGAAACCACATATTTTGATTGATTTTGAATCTCTTCTCCATTTTGATTGAACATGCGTGCCAGCATATGACCAACGGCTCCCTTTTTCAAGAGTACCTGGCGTTCAGCTTCATTAAGGTAGCCTGCCTTTTGCAGCGTTGATGATTCCTGAAACAAGGAGCCAATACCGGTTAAAATTATATCCAGACGCTGGGCCTTTTCTAAGGTGTTGGCAATTTGAGGTTCATTTAACAGGTGATTGTACACATCGACATTATCTACAAATACGGGGGCATAAATATTTGAATAGGTTCCGTTGAGGCGTTCCGCCAGGTGAAAGGCCAGCTCCAGGCCGTCGAGATGGGGGTTTCCCGTACCAAGGGTTCCAGCCATTTGGATAATATGGATGTTATAAAAATCTGTATTTTTTTCAAGGGCGTTAATGATATATTGAATGGCCGGTCCCCAGGTAATTCCTATATTCATGTTGTTTTCCAGTATACTAAGCAAAAACTGTGCGGCAACCTCACCGCATTTTTTTAGGCCCTCATCATAATTGTAATCTCCTTGAATGACAATGGCATCCTTGAGCTTAAAGGTATTTCTAAGGCTTTTTGAAAGCTCGGCATTTTTTTTAACTGAGCTTTGGATCGTAATCCTGACAATGCCTAGCTCTCTGGCTTCTTCAAGAATTCGTGAAACCGTTGGGCGAGAGGTGCCTAAAATTTCTGCAACCGCACTCTGGCTAAGGCCCTGCTGGTAATAAAGCTCAGCAGCTCTAATTAATAATTCTTCCCGTGCACTCATAGACAATAATTCTCCTTAAGTAATGATTAAATACCAGATAATTGGTAGTCGTTTTTATGCTGTCAAAAATAGCCCGTGGGCCAGATCCCATTGTAAGATCATCTGCTTAAATTTTCAAATACTACAGTAATCCATTTATAAAGATTATAGCACAATTTCTTAAATTATAATACATTTTATCCCATTCAAAGGGGAATTATGAAATCGGTAAAGAATGGCAGGGCTTTATTTTAGGTTCTATATAGAGAAATGCCGGTATTTTTTCTTTTATTCTCATTCCCTCCCTGTTGTGGAATGGAATAACCAACTGACAGAGGAAATAGAAATCCCTCTTGGTTTTATTGACCGGGAGGGATTTTCATTTAGGTTAATAGCTTTCAAATTGGGCATGGTATAGTTTAGCATAAAGCCCCTGAGCTGCCAACAGGGTCTGATGATCTCCCTGTTCGACAATGTTGCCATCCTTTACCACTAAAATGGTGTCGGCGTTTTGTATGGTAGAAAGACGATGGGCGATGACAAAACAGGTTTTGTTTTTCATCAAATTCCGCATAGCCTCTTGAATTTGAAGCTCTGTACGGGTATCGACATTGGAGGTGGCCTCATCCAAAATCAGCATTTTGGCATCCAGCAGCATGGCCCGGGCAATGGTTAAAAGCTGTTTTTGGCCCTGGGAAATATTCATGCCATCCTCCCGTAATACCGTATTGTAGCCCTGGGGAAGCTGCATAATATAGTTGTGAATTTTGGCAGCCTTGGCAACTGCAACCACCTCCTCCAGGGTAGTGTTCTCTCTGCCGTAGGCAATGTTATCAAAAATGGTTCCCTGGAATAACCAGGTGTCCTGTAAAACCATGGCATAGGAGGCCCGAAGACTTTTTCTGGTTACCCCTTGAATAGAAGCTCCGTCAAGGGATATCTTACCTCCGTTAGGGTCATAAAATCGCATAAGCAAATTAATCAGGGTGGTTTTTCCTGCTCCTGTGGGGCCTACAATGGCCACCAGACTGCCCTGACGAGCCCTTAGACTAAGGTCATGAATAATGTTTTTTTCTGGCCCATAGCCAAAGCTGACATGGCTCATGGTGACTTCACCATTAACGTCAGTCAAATCATAAGCTCCCCGGGCATCTAATTCGGGGGCTTCATCAATTAAACGAAATACCCTTTCGGCAGCAGCTGCGGCAGATTGCAGCTCGCTGATAATATTGGCCATTTCATTAATGGGGCCGGAAAATTTTCTGGAATAAAGCACAAAGGATGATACATTTCCCACCGAAAGACGACCAAAGAGATACAGCAAAGCACCAAAAACACTGACCAGGGATAATGACAGATTATTAATAAAGTTCACCGATGGGCCCACCATACTGCCGTAATACTCTGCGTTGTAGTAGGCATCGACGGCCTCCTGATTTTTAAGATCAAACCGGGCCAGCATGTTTTTTTCCTGATGATAGGCCTTAATAGTTTTCTGTCCTGTGATCATCTCTTCAACAAAGCCATTGAGCTCTCCCAGCTTGGCAGAACGCCTTCTAAACAAGGGGCGTACCCTGCTGGTCATATACCTGGTAAAGAGGATGGAAATGGGAATGGTAACAGCAAAAACCAGTACCAGAACCGGAGAAATCATCACCATCATAAAAAGGGAGCCAAAGACTGTAATCAAGCTGGTGCAAATTTGTATTAAATCATTGGATAAAGAGGCATTAATCGTATCAATATCATAGGTGATTCGGCTGATTAAATCTCCCGTTTGAAAACGATCAAAATAGCCCACTGGTAAATCTGACAATTTTGCAAAAACATCCCGCCTCAGGCTATGGGCAACCCGCTGGCTTAAATTAATCATAACGATTGACAACCCGTAGGCCAAGGCCGAGGATAACAGATAAAAGACAATCATCAGGCCACAGTAGTAAAAGACCCGCTGAAAAATAACAGCTCCCCTGCCAGGCTCAATGGCATCAATGGCATAGCCCGAAAGCAAAGGACCCAACAGCGCCAATAAATTGCTGGTCAGGGTCAGAAACAGGGCAAGCAGCAGCCACCATTTATATTGAAAGAGGTATTCCCACAGCCGGAGAATAATTTTATGATTAATTTTTCCCTTCTTTTTATTATGCATATTGACTGACCCCCATTTGAGAACGACTGATTTCTGCGTAGCTTTCACAATTTTCCATAAGCTCCTGGTGAGTTCCATAGCCAATGATTCGGCCTTCATCCAAAACCATGATATGGTCTGCATCCATGATGGAGCTGATGCGTTGGGCCACAATGATTGTGGTGGTATCTTGAAAATGATTATGGAGAGCCCTTCTGAGGCGGGCATCGGTTTGATAATCCAGGGCACTGGTACAATCATCCAAAAGCAGGATTTCGGGCCTGGCTGCCAGGGCCCTGGAAATCAACAGGCGCTGCCTTTGTCCGCCGCTTAAATTGCTTCCTTTAACCGTTAGCTGATGCTGATATTCCCTTTCCTGGGCCTCGATAAATTCCCTGGCTTGGGCAAAACCAGCGGCCTCCCGAAGGGCCTGCTCAGGAAGCCTTCGGCCGAAGCTAATATTTTCGGCAATCGTTTCGGCAAATAGGGTATCATT
This sequence comes from uncultured Clostridiaceae bacterium, assembly GCA_965652145.1. Classification (GTDB taxonomy): domain Bacteria; phylum Bacillota; class Clostridia; order Peptostreptococcales; family Natronincolaceae; genus CBFGTV01. The sequence goes on along the minus strand of CBFGTV010000026.1, from coordinate 31,691 downwards.
TTGAAGCACCACACCAAATTTTGTGTGGAGGGTCTCTCTAGGAATGCTTTTGATATCCTGACCATTGATTCTTACAGTTCCCTGATCTACATCGTAAAAACGCATTAAGAGCTTTAAAATACTGGATTTTCCACTGCCGGTGGGGCCAATAATACCAAGGGTTTCACCGGGCTTCAATTGAAAATTGATATCCGTTAAATTGTTTTGTTGCTTATGGTAGGAAAAGGAAACCCCTTCAAAGGAAATATGGTAATCGGAATGGTTGGACAGGTGGTCTTCTATCAGCAAATCCTCGGGGGTTTCCAGTACCTCGGTAATTCTTTGAAAGGAGGCACTTCCCTTTGAAAATATAATAAAAATTCTGCTGATTGAAAGCATAGCATTTAAGATAATGGTAAAGTAGGTTAAAAAGGCAATAATCTTGCCAGGCTGGGTCAGGCCGTCATTAACCCGGTAAGCCCCTACCAAAATCACCAGGGTCAAGCCTAAATTCAATAAAAGGTTCATCATGGGGTTGGTAATGGCCATGGTGAGCCCCACCCTTTTTTCATCCTTCATGACTTTACTATTGATGCTCTTAAAACGGCCTTTTTCATAGGTACCCTTACTCAGGGCCTTGATCACCCGAATACCGGTGATGTTTTCACGAACGATACGAACCATATCATCCACCGACTGCTGAAGCTTCTGGTAGAGGGCAATTCCCTTCTTTGAAACAAAGAAGATAACAAGGGAAATAAAGGGCAGTACCCCCAATAAAACCAATGCCAGCACCGGGTCTAGGGTAAGGGTCACCATCAGGCCTCCAACTAATAAGATCGGAGCCCGGACCCCCAGCCGCTGCATCATACCGATCATATGATGAACATGGTAGGTATCGGAGGTAAGCCTTGAAGTTAAAGATGGAATTGTAAAATCATCCACTTGACTACAGGAAAGGGCTACGGTTTTTTGAAAAAGATCATGGCGAATTCTTTCCGTTGTGTCCCTGGCAACCCTGGTGGCCATTCGATTGGCAATAATGTTTGTTGCCACTGCAACGATGGAGGCAATTACCATCATCAGGCCCCACAGGGTAATGAGTCTTACATTTTTTTGCGGAACAATATAGTCAATCATATGGGCTAAAATCCAGGGCAGCAGCAGATCCATAATGGTGCCGGTGAATTTAATTGTAAGGCCCAGAAGCATTCTGGAAAAATAGGGCCTTAAATATTCAATAAATTTTCTCATTCCTTGTCACCTGCTGTTCCTTCTGATACCAGGCTGATGGCCCGTTCCATCACCCTTTCCATCATGGCATAGAGATTCCTTTGCTCATCCGGTGAAAAGTCAGACAGCAGCAGCTGATTCCAATTTTCAAGTATTTCCATCAGCCTTGGGTATACATTGAGCGCCTTATCGGTGGGAAAAACCTGCATCTGTCTTCTGTCGGCTTCGTGGGGAGTTCGGGTAATGAAGCCCCCCTGCTCCAGCAGGGCCAGCTGCCTTGCTACACTGCTTTTATTGACATAAATGATTTTAGCCAGCTGATCCTGGGATATACCAGGGTTTTTACAAATATTCAATATGTAGGAATGCTGGCAGCCGTTTAATCCGTACTGTTCCAGCTGACTACTTCGATAAAGGGTGGCACAGCGGGCAGTACGGCTAATATATTTCGTCAGTAAATCCATGGTAGACCTCCTTCTATTAGTTGTTCATGCAACTATTTGATAATAACTAGCATAGCACAGGCAGAAAGGTGTGTCAAATATGCTGAAGTATAGAGAATTCATTATAGAGGAAATAGGAATGATAATTAAAATATTTTCAAGGAATACCAAACAGACGGAAAGCTTGACAATATTTTAAAAATATACTATGTTATAGTTAGTGACCAACTGGTCACTAAGATAAAATTTTAAAGGGACCACGTGGTCACCGAACTGGAGATGATAAACTTGCCTTTACAATTATTCCATGAGCTAAAAAGTGAAAAAAGACATAAAATTTTGAATTCAGCCCTGGAGGAATTTTCCTGTTACGGCTATTATGAGGGTTCAACTAATCGAATAATAAAGGAGGCAGCCATTAGCAAGGGCAGCCTGTATAAATATTTTGCCAGTAAGGAAGACCTATACTTTTTTTTATTAGATAATGTAATTTTGAATTTATCAAGCAGCTTTAAAGAATATATGGAGTCACTTCCTACAGACCCCTGGGAGAGAATTATTAAGTGTGCAGAACTGGAAATTGACTGGTATATTCAGCATCCTAATCAGTACAAATTTATTAAAAGGGCTTTTTCACCAAATGAAACAGCTATTTACCATCAAACCATTCTAAAATATGGAGAAATGGGTCTTAACTTTTATCAGGGCCTGTTGAAGACCATAGATGAAACTGCCTTCAAGGGAGATAGTACAAAAGCTTTGAATATAATTAGATGGTTTCTATTAGGCTTTAACGAAGAATTTATGAGATCGATAGATGAATTTTCTGACTTACATGAGGCTAAGAATCGATACATTGAAAAGCTAAGGGGCTATATAGAAATGCTAAAGGGTGGATTATAAATAAGGGAGGGAATGAACATGCTCTATCATGCCAGAAAAAAACAACTCATTATGGGAGATACTGAAATGGACTATGTTACCTTCGGTAGGGGCGATAAACCATTCATTATTTTGCCTGGACTAGGTGATGGACTACAGACTGTTAAGGGCAATGCATTAAATTTTTCATGGTATTACCGCCATTTTGCTAAAATATTTCAAGTTTATATTTTTAGTCGAAAAAATCAATTAGAAGAAGAAATGACCACCAGGGATATGGCAAGAGATCAAAGGAAGGCCATGGAAATGCTGGGGCTTGAAGATGCCTATGTGATGGGTATTTCCCAGGGTGGAATGATTGCCCAGTACCTGGCAATTGATTATCCCGAAGGGGTTAAGAAGCTAGTAATAGGTGTTTCAGCTGCCAAGCAAAATCCTGTATTGCAGCAGGTTATTAAAAATTGGATTCAATTGGTCAGAGAAAATAAATATCAAGAATTGGTTACAGATACAATTAAAAAGACATTTACGGAAGAAAAATACAAAAGATATAAGCCCATTATCCCCATCATTAGCAGAATAAGCAGGCCAAAATCCTTCAATAGGTTTTTAATTCAGGCACAGGCTTGTTTAACCCATCAGGCCTATGATGAACTGCATCTAATCCAGTGCCCTACTCTGATTATTGGAGGTAATAAAGATCATGTGGTGGGAGAAAATACTTCAGTGGAAATGGCAGAAAAAATTAATTCAAGCAAGCTGCTAATTTATGAAGGGCTTGGCCACGGTGCTTATGAAGAAGCAAAGGATTTTAACCAGCAGGTCTTAGATTTTTTGCTTGAAAAGTATCCAAAGGAACCTTGTTAAATTTAAATATTGGGGCTTCATGCACATATTTCTTAATACGATGGAAAACCTAATAGTATCTAAACCTATGCTGGGAGGAAGCTTAAATGAAGGCCATCGTATATGAAGGAATTAAGGATGTAAAGGTTAAAAATATTGGCGACCCGGAAATTAAAAAGGATGATGATATTATTGTAAAGGTGACCTCCACCGCCATCTGTGGATCTGACCTTCATTTAATCCATGGGATGGTGCCCAATATGCCCAAGGGCTTTGTGCTGGGCCATGAGACCATGGGAATTGTGGAGGAAGTCGGAAAGGATGTCCACCGGGTAAAAAAGGGAGATCGAGTTATTATCCCTTTTCCAATTTCCTGCGGTCACTGCTGGTATTGTGAGCATGATTTGTGGAGTCAGTGTGATAATTCAAATGAGAATGGTGAAACAGGCGCCTATTTTGGCTACAGTAAAACCTTTGGTGGGTATGACGGAGGGCAGGCAGAGTACCTGAGGGTTCCCTATGCCAATGTTGGCCCCACGATTGTACCAGAGGAATTGACCGATGAACAGGTACTATTTTTGACAGATATTTTGCCCACCTCCTACTGGGGGGTTGAAAACGGTGGTATTAAGAAGGATGATACGGTGGTGATTTTAGGCTGTGGGCCCGTAGGATTATTGGCCATGAAGTGGGCAGCCTATTTCGGGGCCGGACGAATCATAGCCGTAGACTATATTAATTATCGACTGGAGCATGCTAATCGCTACAATGGTGTAGAAACCATTAATTTTCAGCATCATGACAACACCGGCGAATACATCAAGGAAATTACCAACGGTGGGGCAGACGTGGTGATAGATTGTGTTGGTATGGATGGAAAAATGACAACCCTAGAGATGATTGAAAGTGCATTAAAGCTTCAGGGTGGTTCAAAATCAGCTATAGAAATTGCCACCCAGGCCGTCAGAAAGGGAGGCACGGTTTCCATGGTAGGGGTCTATGGTGCCCGATACAACATGTTTCCCCTGGGTGACTTTTTTTCAAGGAATATTACCTTAAAGATGGGGCAGTGTCCCGCCCATAGCTATGTTGATCCCATATTGAAGCTCATTCAGGAGGGAAAAATCGATGCCACAGACATCATCACCCACAAGCTGTCTTTAGATAAAGGGGAGCATGCCTATGAGATCTTTGATGAAAAGAAGGATAATTGTATTAAAGTGATTTTAAAACCATAGAGAAACAGCACCGGCCTGATGCAATGATAGCTCAGGCCGGTGTTGTTTTTTAGCCAGCAAATTGAATCCTTAGCTTTAAAATAATGGGAAAATTAGAGGAATTGATAGGGCGATGGCGAAGATTTAAACTATTGAATAAAGAAGTGATTAATCAAAATAACCAGTCCAAAAAAGGGGGAAAAATATGAAAGAAAAACATTTAATTGGGGTGGATTTTGGAGGTACCAATATTCGTATTGGCCTGTTTGACCAGGAGAACAGGCTTTTATTTCAGGAAAAGCTGTCAACGGAGGCAGACAAGGGGCCGGATTATATTATTAATAATCTTAAGACCCAAATAAATAACCTGATGGCCCGTTACTCCATTGGCGGAATCGGAATCGGTATGCCAGGGCCCTTAAATCCCCATGAAGGGGTGGTGCTGGGCCCGGTAAACCTGCCAGGATGGGATGAAATTCCCCTTGCCCAGATTATAACCCAATCCTTCGGCATACCCTGCTATATTGAAAATGACTGTAATGTGGCGGCCCTGGCCGAAAGCATGGAGGGGGCAGGGAAGGGACTACCCATTGTATTTTATATTACTGTCAGTACCGGGGTGGGGGGCGGCTTGTGTATCAATGGTGAGATTATATCCGGTGCCTATGGAAACGCAGGGGAAATAGGGAACATTATTGTCTCAGACCAGCCGGTGAAGCATAGCTATTTAAATTCCGGCTCCCTTGAGGGGATGGTCAGCGGAACCTGTATGCTGAAGCAGGCCAGGGAAAGGGGATTGGCCCTGGAGCAGGCCCACGAAATATTTTTATTGGCCCAGGAAAACCACCCAATTGCCAGGGAAATTGTCGAAAGTGGCTTAGATTCCCTTGCCAAGGGAATGGCGGCCATCGCCCATGTAATTGAACCCCATATATTTGTGCTGGGGGGCGGTGTAGCAAAGGCAGTTCCCGATTTTCCAGACCAAATGAAGGTAAGATTTGAGCAGTATATTTATCCCATTATGCGGGGAAAAATTCAGGTTGCCTTAGCTCAATTAACAGAGCCTGGTATGGTGGGGGCTATGCACCTGGTGAAGAAGAAGCTGATATGAAGGTCAAATTAACAGTTTTAGAAAGCAAGTGTCGGGGAAATTATCATCAGGCAGGGGATAGCTATCTTGTTGAGGATATTTGTCCCCCAATATGTCATGAATTATGGCAGAGTATCTACCCAAGCATCTATGTTTTATTAAATAACGGCAGCTTAGATTACGGTGATACTAAAGCCAAGATATTTCAAATGAGGTGCCCGGATCAAGGTCGAGTGATAATTCAAGGAGAAGTTTATCAAGATGAAAAATAAGTAATGGTCGCTAAAGGAGAGCTGAAGGATTAGTCAGCTCTCCTTTATGATTAATATGATTGATTGTAATGTGATGGGGCTGTCTTTCAGGGGAAGATCAACGGTGGTCAGGGTTAATACATTCTGTTCAATCAGATAGTTGACAGGGGGCTGTAGGACACCATTGATAAAAAGCTGCTGGTACGAAGTTTGGGTCGGGGTAGGGATTACTGCTTCTCCATACAGAGGAATTCCATCCTGGGCCGTATAGGTCCTTCCGCTGGCCAGACTGCTATATAAGAGGTCGGTCGCCTTAATCAGGCCTCCGGAACAGTCTTTAATAACGAGGGATTCCAGAATAATCGGGGCTCCTTCAGGGGGAATATCCTCTGTTGTCAGGGTTAATTGCCCTTCTTGTACCGCATAATTTGAATGGGGCTGAAGGACACCGTTTATAAACAAATTAAAGAAGGAAACCTGCTCTGGGTTGGGAATGCCGGTACTGCCATAGACCTTGATCTCGTCTTCATCTGTAAAAACCCTTTTCATGCCTTTAGAGACGGTATTATACTGAAGATTCAGCACTTCATATGGATTTGTAAAGGTACCCCATATTGTTGCTGTTAAGACTACCATTTCGCCAGCAGATAGGGTGCCGATCTGCCAAATAATCTGGCGCTCCCGGTGCGTGGCCTTGCCCTGGCTGGTACTGGATATTTGAATCTGGCTTATTTGATCTATCAGAAGGCTGTCGGTCAACTGTATATTGCTGACAGGGCCAAAGCCGTTGTTGGTAACCTTAATCTGAATATTCCAGGTATAAAGACCCTGGGGCTGAATCCTTAGGGGGCCGTCAAGAATGTACTTTTCAATGATTAAATTACCCAACTGGGTATCACAGTGCTGCCCTAGAGCCGGCCGACAATAATTTAGCTTCCTGCAGGGCTTATATTCAATATAATCTTCACAGGGGCCGGGTATATAATTCAAATCAAAGCTGGGGATAAGCATATCCATAAGGCCAATTACCTTAATCACCGATGAAATACCTGCCGAAAGCCTGAGCTGTCCTGTTTGCACTGAGGGTTTACCCAAGGAAACTGTGTTGGTTTCCACCATAATATCAAGGGTAAGCTCATCTCTGGTCTGAGGAATAAAGACCACCACGTTCTTCAATAAATCGGGTAAATTACCAGATATAATGGTGCCATCCCGGGTGAAGACTGAAAAGGGAATTCTCAAATGAAAGGTAATTCGTTTAAAATCAGGTCGGTGGGCCAGGGAACAGATTGTGAGACTCCCTTTAACAATGTGACCCGGTTGAAATTGAATTCTTTCAAATTCATGATTCCCCAGGTCTATCGAAACATCCTCAAAGCAATTTCTCTGCTTACATTGACTAAATACCTTTTTCAAGCTGACACAAGCTGGTTTTTGATCCTTGATGAAATCCAGCACCCTAATATTAGGGCCCGATGCAACGTTTGACAGCCAACAGACCTCCCCCTTCAGTCGACGGCCAACCCCAAGGGCCCTGCTTAGGGAACGCAGTCCAGTCCACTGAAAGGCTCCTGTCACCTCAAAAACAGCAACCATCGATTTGCCTGGAGACAAAAAGTCAAGCTGCCAAATTATTTGATCCTCTAAAAGGGTATATTTTCCCGGTATATTGGAAAGGGGTATAATTTTCTTTATCTCATCCAGCAGAATATAGTCGGTGACGATTACATTTTCAATAGTAGATTCCGTAAGATTGGTGATTTTGATGGAAAACCGCCAGCTCTTTACTTCCCCCCGAAAGGCCGTTAAGGGCTCTACAATAATTCGTTTTTCAAGATTTAAGGGAGGTGGACAGCTATCCCTTTTAGGTAAAACCTTAATATTAATGTCTGACGAAGGCCCTCCGTTAATTTCGATAGAATCGATTTTTCCCACTGCTTCGGCGATGCTTAACCTTTCAGCCCCTTCCCCTTCAAAGGAAGCTACAATATCAAACACTAAAAATACTGCTTCTCTGGCTTTTAAAGGGCCTGCCCTCCACTCGATGGCTTTGTCGATCAGGCTGGCTCTTCCCTGAGAAGCACTAATGATTTTTATCTGTTCAACCCTGGAAGCTAAAAGACAATTCCTGACGATTGCTTCAGTCACCTCTTGGTTGCTTTCATTATATAACATCATTTCTATCCGCCAATGGGCCGACCCCCCTCTGCCAATTACCAGGGGGCCATCGGTGATGGACTGGCTTAAATGCAGTCCCTTTAATACCTCAATGGCCCTTCCCGAAACTGCCTGGGAACGTAGATGGCCTGTTGAATCATTCCCCATGGCTATGACACGATTAAGAAATCGCAGCCCACTGGCCCTGAAGACTCCTGAAATAGTCATGGTAAGGGTCATTGAAGCTTCAGGAGCTAAAGCATCTATTTTCCAGGTCAAAGAGGGGCCATTCATATCAACCTCACCGGCGGACTGTGGGGATACCTCAAGCTGGGCCAACTCATCCAGTAAAATGCTGTCTGTTACAGTAATATTGTTGATGGGTAGGGGCCCATTATTGGTAATTTTAATTTGACACTGCCAAAGGGCCTGTTGACCACTATAAATTATATCAGGGCCAGATAAAATCTCCTTTTCAGCCTTTAAGTATTGTTTAGAAGCCCCATAATCAATTTCAATATCCTCCACCGGGCCCCAGGTAATGCTGCCTTTTGGTGTATGGCCTGTGGCCTGGGCCCTATTGAAGGGGGTACTTCCATTACCCAGAAGGGTAACGAAGGAAATAATAATGGGTGAACCCACCAGGGGAAGATCCTGGGTTTTTAAAATAAGTCTTCCCTTTTCTATTTCATAGTTCACGGGGGGCTGCAAAACACCATTAATATAAAGGTTATAATAGGAAACCTCCCCTGGGTCTAATATTCCTTGATTACCATAGGCTAGAATCTCATCATCATTGGTATAAATCCATTTGTTGGCCTGGGCCTGGGCGTTGTACTGGTAGGTTATGACCTTGATGATTCCTTGATCAGCAAGGCGATTGATCCAATTAGAATGGCTGCCTGCCCCCATTCCATTTAATGATTTTTGTAGGCCTGCCTTTAAGAAATTATGGACAACTTTATCGTTTTTGCAAAGAAGCCGATTGATGGGTCCTGCACGCTCCATATCTATCACTCCAATTATAGATGAAAAACACAATGGTTTGTCATTATATATTCATTTTAGAATATGTTGATGATACAGAAAAAGAACCCTTTCATTAAAGACTTTTTCATGTTCTATTTAGATAAATAAAAAATAAAATTGATAGTATAAATCCTAGTACTCTGGGTCAGCTAAATCAACGGATGATCCCTGGTCAAATCCTGCCGTCTTACGCTGGAAAATTTGATCTTTCATTTATGATGACGCAAGGTACTAGATTAATCAGGGGGGATAAAATGAAGCTAGAGGGAAAAAAGATACTGGTGACCGGTGCCGATGGATTTATAGGTTCCCATTTGACAGAGGCCTTGGTCAAGAGAGGCTGCCGGGTACGGGCCTTTGTTCAATATAATTCCTTTAACACCAGGGGATGGCTGGATCATTCTCCGGAGGATATACAAAAAAGCATTGAGTTTTTTCCAGGCGACATTCGGGACCCCTACTTAACAAAGGCCGCAATGAAGGGCTGTCAGGTGGTCTTTCATTTGGCGGCCCTCATCTCAATTCCCTATTCTTATCTTTCGCCCCAGAGCTATGTTGACACCAATGTGACCGGAACCCTTCATGTATTACAGGCAGCTAGGGAATTAGAACTGGAAAGGATTATCCATACCTCCACCAGTGAGGTCTACGGTACGGCCCAATTTGTACCCATTTCAGAGGAGCATCCCCTGCAGGGGCAGTCTCCCTATGCCGCCACTAAAATTGGCGCAGACCAGCTGGCCCTCTCCTTTTATCGTTCCTTTTCTACTCCTGTGGCCATCATTCGTCCCTTTAATACCTATGGGCCCAGGCAATCTGCCAGGGCTGTCATCCCCACCATCATTTGTCAAATACTTCAAGGGGCTAGAGAAATTTCCCTGGGAGCCTTGTCACCTACCCGAGATTTTAACTATATTTTCGATACGGTAGCAGGCTTTATAGGGGTGGCCCAGTGTGATGAAGCCCTGGGAAAGGTGGTCAATATCGGCAGCGGGTACGAAATTTCCATTGAAGAAACGGTACAGCTGCTAGTTGAAATGATGGGAAGGAAGGTCGAGGTTAAGACCGATATAACCCGGCTAAGGCCCCAAAAGAGTGAAGTAGAACGTTTATGGGCTGATATTGAAAGGGCCAGGACTTTATTTTCCTATACCCCACGCTTTGGAGGAGGGGCAGGCCTGAGGAAGGGTCTTGAGGAAACTGTAAAATGGTTTAGCGAGCCGAAGCATCTCACGCTGTACCAGAGGGAAGGGTATGTAATATGAAAGCGCAGTTGAACATGGAAGGCTTGATCAAAAAATTAAGAGAGGTCTTAAAATCACCCGATAAACCGGTTCCCCTCCATGAGCCTTGTTTGGGGAGTGGAGAATGGAACCATGTAAAAAAATGTATAGATACAGGCTGGGTTTCTTCAGTGGGAAAACACGTAGATCAATTTGAAAGGAAGCTGGTGGAATTTACTGGAATAGACCATGCTGTGGCGGTGGTTAATGGTACTGCTGCTCTGCACCTTTCTCTTAAGCTAATGGGAATCAGCCCCGGAGACGAGGTATTGGTTCCGGCCCTAACCTTTGTGGCCACAGCCAATGCAGTAGCCTATTGCGGTGCTGTCCCCCATTTTGTTGACAGTGAAACCGTAACCCTGGGAATAGACCCCCATAGGCTTGAAGAATATTTGAAAAAAATAACTTATTATAAAGGGGGTCTTTGCTATAATAAGGTCACCCAACGCCCCATCAAGGCGCTGATTGTCATGCATACCTTTGGGCATCCCGTTGACCTGGCCCCTCTATCAGCCTGCTGCCACGCCTATGGCCTGGAATTAATTGAAGATGCCGCAGAGGCTCTGGGCAGCTTTTATCAGGAAAAGCATGTGGGCCATTGGGGAAGGGTTACAGCCCTGAGCTTTAATGGCAATAAAATTGTCACCACCGGCGGCGGAGGGGCCCTTTTGACCGGAGACAGGCAAGTGGCAGAGAGGGCAAGGCATCTCAGTACCACCGCCAAACGACCCCATTCCTGGGCATTTTTTCATGATGAGGTGGCCTATAATTATCGTCTGCCCAATATAAATGCAGCCCTGGGCTGTGGACAAATGGAGCAGATCAATGAATTTCTTAACAGTAAAAGAAGACTGGCCTATCGGTACCACCAAGCCCTGGAAGGGGTTGAAGGGATTAGCTTTTTTTCGGAGCCGCCCCATTCTAAAAGCAACTATTGGCTCAATGCCATGCTGCTGGATGAATCCCTTGAACATCTACAAGGGGAGCTTCTTGGGGAGCTTCATCGGGCAGGGATTTTGGCTCGTCCCCCCTGGACTCCCTTGAATCAACTGCCCATGTATAGAGGGTGTCCCAGTATGAATTTAACCGTGGCTCCCAGTTTAGCCCAGCGGATAATCAACCTGCCCAGCAGTTCAACCCTGGGGGTGGGATTTGATGCGTAAAATATGTGTGGTAACCGGAAGTCGTGCCGAATATGGTTTACTGTATAGTCTAATGAAGGAAATACAGGGAGACCCAGACCTTGAGCTTCAGGTGGTGGTAACAGGAAGCCATCTGTCAAGGGAATTTGGATTAACCTATCAGGAAATTGAAGGGGATGGCTTCACCATCCATTGGAAGGTGGATATGCTCCTGGCCAGCGATACGCCCCTGGGGGTAACGAAATCCCTTGGGTTAGGTGTTATCGGCTTTGGTGAAGCCTTTGAATTTTTACAGCCCCACCTGGTGGTTGTATTGGGGGACCGGTACGAGATATTAGCAGCAGCCCAGGCGGCCCTCATTGCCCGGCTGCCCATGGCCCATATTGCCGGGGGAGACATTACGGAGGGAGCCTTTGATGAAGCCATTCGCCACAGCATCACCAAAATGGCCCACCTTCATTTTGTTACCAATGGTCATTCCTGGCAGGTTGTCAGACAACTGGGGGAAGACCCCCAGCATATTCATCTGGTGGGGAGCCTCGCCATAGACAGAATTAAGCAGTTAAAACTCCTGAAGGCGCCGGAATTAGAAAAGACCCTGGATATAGTCCTGCTTAATAAGAATCTTATAATTACCTTTCATCCTGCTACCCTGTCAGAGAAATCATCCCTTCAGCAGCTAAAGGAGCTGCTTTTGGCCCTTCATCAGCTTGGGCCGGAATTTGGGCTGTTTTTTACCAAGCCCAATGCCGACCCCCTGGGGAGAAGGATGATTCAGCAATTGGAAGCCTTTGTAGATGAGCATCCTAATGCCAGGCTGTTTGATTCCCTGGGACAGCGATATTATTTCAGCTTGATCAGCCTGGTGGATGCCGTTGTGGGAAATTCCTCCAGTGGACTTTATGAGGTTCCCTCCTTCCAAAGGCCTACGGTGAATATTGGTGATCGCCAAAGGGGCAGGCTGATGGCCGCCTCAGTCATTAACTGTTCCCCTGACCACAGGGAAATTAAAAAGGCTATTAATAGGGCCCTGACTATGGACTGTACTGCTACAGTGAACCCCTATGGGGGAGGCCGTACTGCCCAGGAGATACTAAAGATTATTAAAAAAACTACGGATTTTAAGTTACCCTTGAAAAAGAAATTTTTTATGCTTTAAGGGAAGGCAGGGCGGCGAAGATGGAAAAGCAAGTTTATGTTATTGCAGAAATCGGTGTTAATCATAACGGCTCCTTAAGGCTGGCAAGGGAGCTGATTGATGCTGCCCAGGAGGCGGGGGCTGATGCGGTTAAGCTGCAAACCTTCCGTACAGATCAATTGGTTACAGAAAAAACCCCCTTGGCGGCGTATCAAAAAGCTCAAGTTCAGGAAAAAGACCAGTATGAAATGCTGAAAAAACTGGAGTTAAGTCCTGAAGACCATCTGCGGTTAAAGGAATATTGTATACAAAGGAAAATACAGCTTATTTCCAGCCCCTTTGATATAGATAGTTTGGTATTTCTGGTCAATACCCTGTCGTTACCCATCATCAAAATTGCCTCAGGGGAGCTGACCAATGGACCATTATTATTAAAGGCAGCCCAATCAAATAAAAAGGTGATTCTGTCAACTGGTATGGCAACCCTGGGGGAAATTGAGGAGGCCCTGGGGGTGTTGGCCTACGGGTACCTGCAAAACGATGCCCTGCCTTCCCTTGTCGGCTTTAAAGAGGCTTATTTTTCAGAGGAGGGACAGCGGCTGCTGCTGGAAAAGGTTACACTGCTTCATTGTACCACCGCCTATCCTGCTCCCTTTCAGGAGGTTCATTTAAGGGCCCTTACTACGCTAATGAACTGCTTTGGCTTGATGGTGGGCTATTCAGACCACACTCAGGGTATTGCCCTGCCCCTGGCGGCAGTGGCCCTGGGGGCCCAGGTGATAGAAAAGCATTTAACCCTGGATCGGAGTCTGCCAGGGCCTGACCACAGGGCTTCATTAGAACCAGGAGAGTTTGCAGAAATGGTGAAGGGGATCAGGCAGATTCAGCAGGCCCTGGGCAGGCCCCACAAGGGGCCTGGGCCCACAGAGCTGAAAAATTGCAGCCTTGTTCGTAAAAGTCTGGTGGCTGCACGGCCCATACAAACAGGGGAAGCCTTTACTGCTAAAAACCTGGCCGTAAAAAGACCCGGTACAGGCATGTCACCCATGAAATATTGGGAGCTGATCGGCAAAACCGCCCAAAGGGCCTACGACGAAAATGAGGTAATAACATGAGGCTGGCCATATTCGTCGGTGGGGGCCTGGGTCGTGAAACGGCAGATATCGCTCTGGACCTGGGATACAGTCAGATTGTTTTCATTGATCAAGGGGTGAAAAGGGAATACAATCAATTTCCTGTGGTATCGGAAGCCAGCCTGTATGATCTGCTGGGGTGGGGATACCAATTCATCATCGGAATCGGATCGCCCCAAATCCGCCAGCAAATATGGGATCGCTATCCCCGGCTTCCCTATGTTAATTTAATCCACCCGGGGGCCAGCTTTGGCTATGGGCAGCTGGAGGTATTGAATAGAAAGGTGGGAAATGTTGTCTTTCCAGGGGTTAGGATGACCAACGGAATTGAAGTAGGCAGCTTTGGCATCTATTATATGAATTGCACCATTGCCCACGACTGTGTTATTAAGGACTTTGTAACCCTTTGTCCCGGCGTCAATATTTCTGGCAACGTGAGGGTTTCCATGGGGGCCTATGTGGGGGCCAATGCTTGTATTTTGCAGGGCAGCTCCCTTCACAGCAAGCGAATCATCGGAAAGTTTTCCATTGTAGGGGCCGGTGCTTTGGTCACGAAGGATGTAGCCGATCATACAATAGTGAAGGGGATACCCGCAAAGCAGTGAGGAAAGGAAAGAGGCCTATGAATAATTGGAGGCGAGTTTTGGTTTCTCCCCATACTAAAATTGAAGAGACCATCAGGCTGATTGATTTACATTCCCTTCAGATTGCCCTGGTGGTGGATGAGGATAACCGATTGTTGGGCACAGTGACAGACGGAGATATTCGGCGGGGGGTTTTAAAGGGCATTTCCTTGAATCAGGCTGTTTCGGAAATTATGAACACAGCCCCCATTACTGTGACAGCAGATGAAAATGAAGACAATATGCTGAAAATCCTGCGGCGTTATCAAATCAGACATCTACCCAAGCTGAATGAAGCGGGGTGTATCGTAGACCTGGTTAGGCTGGAGGATTTATTGGAGGCCACTAAGAAGGAGCAATGGGTTATTATCATGGCAGGGGGGCTGGGAAGCCGTTTAAAGCCCTTGACCGATGGGTGCCCCAAGCCAATGCTGACCATTGGTGAAAAGCCCCTATTAGAGATTATTTTAGATCACTTTATTGAGCAGGGCTTTTTCCGGTTTTGCCTATCCATTAATTATAAAAAGGATCAGATTAAGGAATATTTTGGTGATGGTAGCCAATGGGGCGTTACAATTAACTATTTGGAGGAAAAGTTCAAAATGGGAACAGCTGGCTCCTTGAGCTTGTTTGATTATGAGACCACTGAGCCTGTAATTGTTATGAACGGCGATATTTTAACAAAGGTGAGCTTTGAAGAATTACTTAGATTTCATGGCAGCCACCAGGCAGCTGCCACGGTGGCAGTTAGAAGCTATGATTTACAGGTTCCCTATGGCGTTGTAAAGGTGAATCAGGAACAATTGACTGGCTTTGAGGAAAAGCCGGTGTATACTGCCTATATCAATGCTGGTATTTATGTTTTTCATCCCCGGATTATAAAGGGAATTCCTGTGAATACCTGCTTAGATATGAGCCAGCTTCTGGAGCAATTGCTGGTTCAGCAGGAAAAGGTTGTTGTTTTTCCCCTGAGGGAATATTGGCTGGATATCGGTGAATTAGGGGATTTCCATCGGGCTGAAAGGGATTTTAGCGAGGTGTTCCAATGAATTGTTTGGTGGTGGGCTATGGTTCAATTGGCCAAAGACATGTACGTGTTTTACAGGGGCTGGTCAATCGGGTGGCTGTCGTCAGTAAAAGGCCTGTAGCGTATCCGATTAGGTATTTTACCCTTTCAGAGGCACTTATGAAGGAAAAGCCCCACTATATTGTCATAGCCAATGAAACCCACAGACATTATGAAACCCTTCAGGAATTAATTGGCCTTGGCTTTCAAGGAATCATATTGATGGAGAAGCCGCTGTTTCATCAATATTTTCCTTCCTTTTCCCATGGCCTTAAGGGCCTTTATGTGGGATACAACCTTCGATTTCATCCCATTATACAGGGGTTGAAGGATATGCTCCGGCATGAAAGAGCCCTTTATTGCCAGGTTTATGTGGGGCAATATCTGCCCCATTGGCGGCCCAATCAAGACTATCGAAGCTGCTATTCTGCGGATACTGCCAAGGGAGGCGGCGTATTGCTGGATTTAAGCCATGAGCTGGACTATCTGGAATGGCTGCTGGGGCCCTGGCAGGCTATGGTGGCCCGGGGCGGAAAGTATAGCTCATTAAAAATCAACAGTGATGATCTTTGGAGCTTGATGATGGTCATGGAGGGATGCCCTATGGTACAGGTTCACATGAACTACCTGGACCCTGTGGCCAGACGGGAGGTGACCCTTTTAACAGAGGGGAACTCCTACAGGGCAGATTTGGTCAACCACAGGCTTCAAATCAATGATGAAGTAATTCAATACCAATTACAAAGGGACGATACCTACGAAATGGAGCATCGGGCCATTTTAGAGGGAAGCTTTGACAAGCTGTGTACCTGGCAGCAGGGGCTGACTGTACTGAAAATGGTTGAGGCTGCTAGAAAATCCCTAAAGGAAGGGGGCTGGGTCTTTGGAAAATAGGTTGTGTACCATCTGTGTACGGGCAGGCTCCAAGGGACTTGCCGGTAAAAATACCCGGATGCTGGGGGGAAAGCCCTTGATGGCCTATAGTATTCTACAGGCCAGGGCCACCGGTTTATTTCAGGAAATAGCCATAAGCAGCGACAGTGAAGATATTTTAGCGCAGGCCAGGAATTGGGGTGTCAGCTGTCTCATTAAAAGGCCTGCCTCCCTGGCCACCGATGAAGCCCCTAAAATTCCAGTTATTCAGCATGCACTACAGCGGGCTGAGGAGCTGACGGAAAAAACCTTTGATGTGGTGGTGGATTTAGATGCCACCGCCCCCCTGAGGCTGGTATCGGATATTGTTGGGGTTCTTGAGCTACTGGAAAACAGCGGAGCCTCCAATGTTATCAGCGGAACCCCCTCCAGACGCTCCCCCTATTTCAACATGGTGGAGCTGGATGAGGCAGGCAGGATAAAGCTGTCGAAGCCTTTATCAAGGCCCTTGGCCTGCCGTCAGGAAAGCCCCATCTGTTATGATTTGAATGCTTCTATCTACGCCTGGCAACGGGAGGCTCTGTTAAGGGGAAATGGAATCTTTTTTGATGATACCAGGCTTTATATCATGCCGGCGGAAAGGTCAATTGATATCGACAGTGCCCTAGATTTTAAACTGGTGGCATATTTAATGAGGGAGAGGGGATATAGTATTGAGTAGTACCCATTATCAGGATCTATTCAGATTAGATAATAAAACTGCCATCGTGACCGGCGGCTTGGGAATATTGGGCAGGGTTTTTTGTGCCGGTTTGGCGGAGTTTGGTGCCAATGTGGTGGTGGTAGATTTAAGCAGTCAGGATGCCGAGGCCTTTGCCAAAGACCTGGGGGAAGCCTATGGAGGGCAAGCCCTGGGAATTGGCTGTGATGTCTCTTCTAAGAAAGCAGTAGACCGAATGGTGGAGCAGGTGCTGGATACCTTTGGAGAGATTAATGTATTACATAATAATGCCGCCAGTAAATCAGCCGATTTAAATGCTTTTTTTGCCCCCTTTGAAGAATATTCCCTGGATCAATGGCGTCAGATTATGGCTGTCAACCTAGAGGGGATGTTCTTAACAGCCCAGGCCATAGGGGCCCAAATGGTAAGACAGGGAAAGGGGGGCAGTATTGTCCAGACGGCTTCAATTTATGGAATATTGGGGCCTGATCAGAGAATCTATGAGGGAGCCAGTTATTTAAACCAAAAGATCAATACGCCGGCCGTATATGCCGCCTCGAAGGCCGGGGTAATTGGATTGAGCCGATATTTGGCCACCTATTGGGCAGCAGAAAAAATAAGGGTCAATACCTTGACGCCAGGGGGGAATGAAAGCGGACAAAATCAATTATTTATAAAAAATTATGGCAGCAGGGTTCCCCTGGGTAGAATGGGGCAGCCCCAGGAGATGGTGGCAGCATTAATTTATCTGGCCTCAGATGCCTCAAGCTATGTAACGGGTCAAAATATCATAGTGGATGGAGGGCTAAGCGCCTGGTAGTAAAGGGGGATATCTATGGAAAATAGTGATAAGGCTGTGGCCCTTGAAGTCAATCAAAGAGATCAAAAAAATAGGTTGGTCAGATACGCCTGTTATCTTTCTGAAATGAGAGGGCTGCTTCATGAAATTAAAAAAGAAGCCCGAGGGCTGGAGGCCTTCTTCATTACCCAAAGGGAGCAAGAAAAACAGCAGCATGCCATCAGTTTTTTTGAAGCAAGAATTCAGGCCACGGTATACTATACCCTCAAAAACCTGGATGCTTATCAGCAACATGCTTGGAGGGAGCTGGCTGATTACGGTGAAGACAGGGGGGATCATGATGGAACCATTGAAAAGAAGGGGTAAGATGTTAAAAAATTCCCTTGAAGAAACCCTTTATGCCCTGCAAAGGGGACAGGATCAGACCGGTCTTCAACAGCTTTTTAATGGCCTGGAGGACCTGGAAAACCTGTTAATTCATATTTATTATGCAGAGGGCCCCTATATTGACGAGGAGGCGCTTTTAAAGGGGCTGCATGATCTTCATGGGGCCATTAAGCATAGGGATATCGCAGCCATGACCGATACATTGGCGCTGACAATTCTGCCTCTGTTTGAGAAATGGATGGGGGGTGAAAGCAGTGATTATTGCCAGGGAGAATGAAAAAAGAGATATGTACAAAAAAAACCTGATGCTTCTAAATCCCTGGATAAAGGATATTTTAGAGAAGGTAGATGAAACGGTGCTATGGGAACGAATTAAAGTCACCTATTCTCCCGATGGGTACCCCATAGGCCACTATTGTGAAGGAGATCATAGCTTTCAGATTACTGGCACCGACCCCTGGCAGGAGGCCGGTATCTGGTGTGATAACGTACCCATAGAGGGTAAGGGTGCTGTATTTATGTATGGGAGCGGCTTTGGTTATCATCTATCGGAGGTGTTTAAGCGAAAGCAGGCCCATACCCTGGTCATTGTCTTTGAGGAAAATTTATACCTCTTCGCTGCTATGCTCCACTATTTTGATATGGAGGCCATTATCAGCACCCAAAAAATTGTTTTTCTAGTGGGAGATATAACGGATTTCTCAAAGGCCTTCGATCAATTGTTCTTTAGTATAGTCTTTGCCAACTGTACGGCCCCTGCCCTGTACTTTACTCCCTTGGCCCAGAGAAACTGGAAGGAGCAGTATATGAAGATTCACCAGTATGTATTCTCTCAGTTGGGACTCTATGTATTCTATATCGGTAATGATCATTTAGACAATTTAATTGGTCTGCACAATCTTTTAGCCAATCTCAAAGAAATCTTAACCAATCCTTATTTAAGCTGCCTTAAAGACCAATATCAAAATATACCGGCCTTTATTATCGGCAACGGCCCTTCCCTGGACAAAGGCCTTGAGGACTTAAAGAAAATACAGGATAGAGGCTTGATTATATCAACGGAATCGGCCATTATTCCCCTGTTAAGAAACGGAATCAAGCCCCATATTCTCACCATCATTGAACGAACCAAATATACCTATGAATATCATTTTAAAAATGTTGACTATCCCCAGGACATGGCGCTGCTTTGCCTAGGCTTGGTTGACAGGCAGGTTTATCCAGCCTTTCCCGGGGCAAAAATTCCCCTTTTTCGCAGACAGGAGGCCATCAATGAGTGGTTAAACAGGTTTATAGGAGATGGCAGTGCCCTGGAGGCAGGAGCCAATGTTTCCCACCTGGCCCTGGAGCTGGCGGTTTATTTGGGGGCTGACCCCATTGTGTTTGTAGGTCAGGACTATGCCTATGGGCCTGAGGGGGTGACCCATAGCAAGGATGCCCTTTATTTACAGGAGGAAGGGAAACGGGCCAGGGAGATTTTAGAGGCTAAGCCTGTGGTTTATGTAGAGGGAAATGAGGAGCAGCAGGTTGCCTCTAATCAGCTTTGGGTTGACTTTAAGCAGGGGCTGGAGGGAAAAATCGCCACTCATTCCCATAAGACCATTATCAATGCCACCGAGGGAGGGGCTAAAATAAAGGGAGCCCAACGGCAATCCTTAAAGCAGGTAATTGAAGGCTACTGTAAGGATACAATCGAAAGGCCGGTGCATCAGTTGATTTTAGACCATAGGGCCCGGTTGTCTGTTTCTGAAAGAATACCGAGGCTTATGGCTTTGCTTGAGAGTATCGAAAGCTATGCCAGATTGTTCCGAAGCCTTAGCCAGAGGGCGAGCAAGGGAAAGCTCACCTGTAGAAAAATGATGGTCCTTTCCAGGGAACAGGACCAGGAAAAATATCGGCCTATTTTGGAGGGGGCCTATCAGAATAATATAGCGGCCTATCAATTATTTATTAAGGATGACTTGGTTCGCTGCTTTTGTCAGCAGGTAATTTTTATCTATTATCACTTAATGAATCGCCAGGGCTTGTTGGATACACCAGAGAAAATTACAGAGATATTTGGTATTCAGCATGATTTTTTTCAGCATCTCAATGTGGTATGCCAGAGTGTATCGGTTCACTTGGAGGATGCCCAGGCCAATATCAGACAATTGCTGGAGGTCTTGAATACCGGCGGAGAAGGGGGGCAGACTGAAAATGAGTGAAGTGCTTCAGCGCAAGCTGGATCAATTGATTAAGGCTCCTGAAACAGCTGAGCTGTTGGTTGAAATTGGCATCTGCCTTCTTGAGCTAGAGGACTGGGAAAATAGCGAATTATATTTTGAAAGGGCCTATCGGTTGAATGCTTATTATCATCCCCTTATCCTCCATTACGGTGAGGTTTTATGCCGACTGGGTAAAACAGCCAGGGCCCTTCAGCTCTATGAAAACTATTTAGCCCAGGCAGAAAGCAGAGAGATTAAAGAAAAGCTGGGGGATTGCCATTACCAGCTGGGGCAGTATAAGGCCGCAGAGGAAATTTATACCACCCTGGGGCAGCCTTAGAAGGGAGGAAGCAATTACGATGGAAAAAAATCAGCTAACCCTCTGTATCCTCACAAAGGATCATGAAAAAATGCTTCCCCACACCCTGAAATTAATGAAGCCCTTGGTGGGGGAAATCCTGGTGATGGATTTTGCTTCCAAGGACCAAACCCCTTCCCTGGCCAGGGAAGCAGGGGCCAGGCTCTATTCGTTGGAAGGGAATACCTATGAAAGCCATGCAAAAAATCTGGCCTTGAGTCTGGCCAGGGGCCGATGGGTGCTATTTCTCTATGGAAGCGAATCAATTTCCCAAAAGGAGCTAGAGCAGCTTTTGATCCATTTGAAAAATCCCAATGCAGAGGGGTATCTGCTTCACTTGGTGCCTCATTTTAGTAAGATGCCTATTCTAACGGCCCTTCAAGGGCTTCGTTTAATTCGTAATCGGCAGGAATATCAATTTAACTGCCTTGGGCGAATTGACGACGAGGTGTTAAGCAATGTCAGAGCCTTGAAGATCAGCGTTATACAACAAGAAAAATTTTATTTAACCACCATCGGAAATTACCCCTTAGATAAAACCCAGGAATATCAAGAAGACAGCTTTTTTCAATATCAGTATGGAGTCAGGTGTATCAATGAGCAGCAATATGAAGCCAGTCTCCCATACCTTCATAAAGCCTGTGGGCTGGTAAATTTGGATTATTTATTCGCACCTCACCTGTATAAATGCCTCTGCTGGGTCTATCTCACCCTAAAAAGGTACCATGAAGCCATAGTCGTGGCCACCGAAGGAATAGGCCATTTTCCATTTTATCTGGACCTTTATGTCCTTCGGGGGGAAGGCCGCAGGCAGTCAGGTCAGCTTCAGGAGGCCCTTGAAGATTTGAAAAGGGCTTTGGAAATTAGAGGGCAGGCCAATTATTTGATTCCAAGGCCAGAGATATCCAATACCATAGTTATAGAGACCCTGGGGGACCTTCATTGTCAGATGCTTAATTACGCCCGGGGGCTGGAGGATTATCTAAAGGCCTATGGTCAAGGACGGGAAAGCCAGGCTCTGTTAGGTAAGATTGGGCTCTTAAGCCAAAGACTAATGAATTTCAAGGGCCTGGAGGAACTTTTGGTGAAGGCCATGGAATTGGGAAGGACCCAGCAGGTAATTAAAATAATGGATATTTTATTTCAATTCCGGCAATATAGCTTGCTTTTAAGGTATTCTTCCGGACTGGAACAGTTTTTAGGAAAGGGAAATCAGGTTGCCAGTATTCAAGCTTACTGCTATGCTATGCTGGGTCAGACAAAAAGGGCTGAAAGATGCTTAAAGCTAGTTGACAAAGGGAGCACATTTTTTAGTATGCTTTTATTACAACGGATTGAACTCCATTGGGCTGGGGATCAATGGCAGAAAGCCAAGGAGCTGCTAGGGGAAATGGATCAGCACCCGGCCCTGGATTCAAAGGAAAAATCTCTGTATCACTGGGTTCACAGGCTGCTTTTGGTCGGCGAAGCCAATGGGGAATTAGAGTTAGATCAATATGAAAGCCTGAGAAGTATTATGGAAAACTTTTTATGGCTGCAGAAGGTAGAAAAGGCCAGATTGCTGCTTTTGCCCCTGTTAAAGATGAATGGAAAGGAACCTTTGGTATTGGTAGAGGCCTGGGCCCAGGTAGAGGACTATGAGGCTTTGAAGAATATTTTTTTGTCCATTGACAATGCTGCCCAACAGCTTCAGTTTAAAGAAGTAGTCATCGGGAAATTTATACGCTCAGGTAATACAGCTCTGGCCCAATCAATTTCAAAGCTGGGTGCTGTTAAGCCCCAGGGCCCTTTGGAACCTGTTTTGGCAGCCCTGGCAATCGAAGGGCAGCTTCAGGATTGGCTTTGTCAAAGCTTTCCTGAATGGTCAAGAGGAGTACAATGGAATGACAAGCGGGGTTCAATGGATAGAAGCAGTAACAGAAATTTAAAGAAATTTTACCAGGGCTTGACCGGGGAAAAAGGCCTTAAGTCAACCCAGGCGGAAGGATTTAATCCCGGCACGATTCATTATAAAATTGCAGTATATTATGAAGAAAACCGCAGGGAAAGGCAGGCCCTAACGGCCTATATACGGGGCCTACAATGGGAGCCGTTAAATGAAAAGCTATTAGAGAAAATAGAGGAATTGTATCGAAAAAAGCCAGATATACTGGAAGCGCTTCCCTGGGTTCAGGAAGGAAGCTATTTTACCTGTAAAGAGGATTTTATCGCCTATATTAGGGGGGCAATTCATTTTAAAAATCAGGAATTTGACGGGGCGTTAAGTTGTTTTCTTCAATTGGAAAAAAGTCAGGGTCTACAGATCATCAATGCTGGCTATGTTGCCACTTGTCTGTGGTTCCTTGAAAGGACAGAAGAAGCCACCCATTATTTATTACAATGTGCCCGGTGGCCTGAAGTGATTCCTGTTTTTTTATATCTTGGTATCAGCAAGGCGATTAAAATACTGAATAAGGGATATTGCCAATATCCCGATAGCGAGCTGATTGAGCTGGAAAAGAAACGGTTGAATAAGATATATAATTTCAGGATGTGCTGATGCACATCCTGATGAATAGTTAACCTGTTATTGTTGTGGTGGAGGTGGAGGATGGTGCAAAGTTATTAACTACCAATGTGATTGGCGCACTAACAGGTACTGTGGAGGCCTGGGAAATAACAACCTGTGAGCCGCCGGCACTGACGGTAAACAGACTGGACTGCTGAAGTACGCCGTTTACAAAGAGTAAATAATAGCCATTATCGGTTGTGACAGTGGTGAGGTTTCCTGTCATGGTGTTTCCAGCATCGTCGGTAAAGGCTGTGGCTGGAATGGTAATGGTATTGCCGACCCTGTCGGCATCGTCAAAATCATAAAAATATTTTTCCACCTCGGGATTAATATCGGTGTCAGTTGAGGTAACAGCACTCATAACAAGTTTAAATAGCTTTGTAGCCATGGATTATCCCTCCTTTTGTTTTGAAATACCATTTCTACTGTAGTATATTAATTTGCTTTTAGAGTTGCGCCATGAACTTTAGATTTAAGTTCAAAAGCGTTTCAAAAAAGACATTAATCCAAAAGGACTAATGTCTTAAGCTTTTTGATTCAAATTGAGCAGAACCTTTCCCTGTTGGTAATAGCTTTCCATCTCCTCGCGGGGTACCATGCTTCCCCCGGTGGCCCAAACTATATGGGTGCTTTGTATAAGCTGTTTTGCTGTAAAATGCTTTTCTAAATAGGGCCGGGAATGGAAAAGGTGATGCAGCCCAGAAAAGCCTGCACAGGCCGAGGGCTCTATATAGATTTCCTCTGTGTCGGCCAGCAGGGCCAATAGCTTAAACAGCTCCTGATCTGAAACGGTGAAGCAGCCATTTAATAGGGATTCTATGATGCTGCCCACCAAACGGGAGGGCCGGGGAACCGCCAGGCCGTCGGCAGCGGTTTTTCCGTCAAGACCTATGTCAAAAACTGAAATGCCGTCATGTAGACCAGTCATCAAGCCTAATAGCATACAGGGGGCGTGGGTGGGTTCGCCAAAGAAACAGTAAAGGTTGTCTCCAAAAATCTGCTTTAAGCCAAAAGCGACGCCTCCGGGGCCGCCCCCTACACCACAGGGCAGATAGACAAATAATGGATGTTCCTTATCTACGATGATACCCTGTTCTTCTAATTGTTTTTGAAGACCCTGGGCAGCCACTCCGTAGCCTAAAAATAGATCGGGTGAGCCTTCATCATCAACAAAATGACACAATGGGTCCTGGGCTGCTTGGCGGCGGCCCTCAGCCACGGCCTTTTGATAATCATCAGCATACTCTACGACCGTAACTCCCTTGGATCGAAGCAGATTTTTTTTCCATTCCCTGGCATCAGCCGACATATGTACGGTTACATCGAAGCCAAGGCCGGCGCTGATGATACCGATACTAAGGCCTAAATTCCCTGTAGAGCCAACGGCAATACGATATTGAGAGAAAAGGGCCTTAAAGGCTGTGTCAGCAAGAACAGCATAGTTGTCCTCCCATGAGAGCAAACCCCCTTCGATTGCCAGCTTCTCAGCAAATTTTAATACCTCATAAATTCCTCCCCGGGCTTTGATTGAACCCGATATGGCAAGATGACTGTCGCATTTTAGCAGCAGTTGACCAGGTATTTTTTGTCCATAATAATTGGATAGGGCCTGCTGCATTTGGGGAATTGCCCTTAGGGGTGATTCCACCATTCCATTCGTGGGCCTGGTGTCAGGATAACAGTGGGCCAGGTAGGGAGCAAATCTTTCAAGTCTTTCCCGGGCATCTTGAATATCCTTGGAACTAAAGGGCAACTGTTGAAGGGTGCCGTATTTTTCATTGATCCAAAAGACCTCCTGGTAACGGGTCATTTCCCCGATGAGCGGGTACTTCCTTTGTAGCCCTTCAATTGTTTGATTAAATTGATTCAAAGAATCACCTCCTTTTTTATTAAGCACTATTTCTTAAAAATTTTTGCCTTTTAAGACTCACATTAATTGGTATTTAAAAGTTTGTACAATACTTCACGGTCTAATTTTCCATCTTGCAGCATATAGGTTTTATTTATCCTTGCCTTCTGGTTTTTAAGCATGGTAGAGATATAAAGATACTGGTCATTAATAATTTCCATTAAATAAGTATCAGTTTCATCTTCCCTAGATGACAGCGCAATAGCTAGGTGAGAATCTAAATTATCATAGGGATGATTATTCTTTATTTCCTTTGCCTCAAGGGAGGTAATATAATCAACAAAACATTGAATAGTTTCAGGGTCGCTGATTGAAATACTCTGGTTTTGACTATATCCTTCTAAAAAACTAATTGATAGATAAGAAAAATTGCTGTTTGACAGCTCAAATAAAAGATCAGGGGTAGGTTTCATTATAAGAATTAAATAAATGGCTAGTATTGCAATAATGATCCATCTAACTTTTACTTTCAAGTATCAGACCCTCCTTTTAGCTAATGTTCTGGCACTTTTATAATCACAATTATAACACTAAAATATAGATTATTAAACAAATACTGGATTATTTCAATTTTATTCCCTTACCCAAGGAACCAAAATCAACCAAATGGCGTCTAAAAAAGAAAAAGAGAAGGGAAGTTGACGATGAAAAGGCTAAAGGTTATGAAATCAAGCTTTATCATGGCGGTATTTATCTTTTTAATGACAGCGAGCTTTTCAAATGCCTGTTGGATGTATCTTGAACCTGGGGATTTAGTTAAGGCAGATACCATTATTGTCGGGGTGGTAGAAGGAAAAACAGGAGAAGTTGAAAAAGAGAGATTTAATGAGATTGCCTGGCGGGTACAGGTGAAATATTATTTAAAGGGAACCGGTGAAGAAGCCTATATCACTGTAACAACACCACCGGAAAATGTAAGTACCCACTATAGCTTAGATACAGGGGGAAATGAGGTATTACTATTCCTTACTGAACAGGAGGGCTATTTTACTCCCCTAAGCCCCCAGGCTGTGGTGCCCATTGCCTTTAATGAGATATCCTCTACAAATATTACATCAGGTGAAGCCCTTTTAGAGGAAATTACAATCCTTGAAGACACCATAGAGGAAGCCTACCGAAATGAATTGACAAAACTATTAAAGGAGTTTTCCGTCAGGGGAGTTGAGACAATAGAAAAGGAAGCAGTAGTTGGGAAATCAGCTCCCCAAGAAGGGGATTTTAAGCTGGCCTATCTTTCTCTACCCGGTGCTTTATTGGCCGCCGGCCTATGGGCTGTTTTAAAAAAATAGGGTATAATATGGGTAAGACTAGATTGAAAGGGGAAAGATTCCTTGGAAGAAAGACGATGCCCATGGGCCAAAACCAGCCTTGATATTGAATATCATGATAATGCCTGGGGAAAGCCCGTTCATGATGATGCCTTATTATTTGAAATGCTGATCTTAGAGGGAATGCAGGCAGGGTTGAGCTGGAACACCATTTTAACAAAGCGTGAAACCATGAGGGAGGCCTTCGATGGCTTTGATGCCACCATCATTGCTCGATATGACCAGACAAAAAAGGATGAGCTTTTGCTGAACCCCGGTATTATAAGGAATAGAGCTAAAATTAATGCCCTGGTTACCAATGCCCAGGCCTTTCTGAAGCTTCAACAGGAGCATGGTACCTTCGACAAATATATTTGGAGCTTTGTAGACCATAAGCCCATTATTAACAGCTGGACAGACCCATCTCAGGTACCGGCCAAAACGGAAATCTCTGACGCCATGAGCAAGGCCCTGATTGCTCATGGATTCAAGTTTGTAGGCTCCACCATCTGCTATGCCTATATGCAGGCCGTTGGAATGGTCAATGACCATATGGTATGGTGCAAGCAATATCATCAATGCCGATAGTGGTATTACAATTACGATAAATTTACTTTAAATCATTGCTTTATGATGACATTTCATAAGGCAATGATTTTTTTTGTAGAATTAGGACTGTAGGCCGATATTGAAAATAAAGGAAAAGCCTCATGTAAATCGAATTTTTAAGCAATATGTAAATTTATGTAGAAATGTAATTTTTTTATGAAAAGCTGTTGCTAACATTTATTGAGTAAAATAGGCCAACAGCACAAAAGGAGTGAAGAATTTGATGGAGCATTTTGATGAGAAGATCATTCAAGTGGTGAATGTCATTAAGGAAGAGAGGCAGCAGGCCCAGGAGGCTGAAAAATTCCAAGATCAGCTACGAGAGGTAATGGAAGGAATAAGAGCCGGGAAGGTAGTGCTAAAGGACCATAAAATTGAGACAGAAAAAAAGCTGTTGTTTCAAAAATCCTTTTCCATCTATATTCCTCAGGAGCTAAGGCGAATGGCGGATAACGTAGCGAGAATTAAATATCCCAGCGAGGCTAGACCCCAGATCATCTATACAAATAAAAAGGATACGGTGAATATTGGAATTAATTATTCCCAGCAGGAGCTGGAAAATGATGAAGTGTCAGCCTTTCGGGATGTGATGAAGGACAGCTTTCTATCAGTTAATCCCTCCTCTGAAATTTTAGACAGCGGGGAGTTGATGGTAGGGGAAACCAATGTGGCCTACTATACCTTTCCAAATTTTGTCATTGGAGGCCGGCTGTACAATTTAATCTTTGTACTATCCCTAAAGGGGAAGGCCCTTGTATGTAATATGAATTGCATCAAGAAGGACATGAAAAAATGGGAGCTATTCTTTTATGGTGTAATGAATACCATAGAAATCCATGAGGAGGGATAGAACATGGCGGCTACCGTTAGTTATGGGAATATTAAAATCGCTCAATATGAGCTGATTAGTATCGAAAGCCTAAAGCTTCATCAGGCGCTGAATCAGCACACTCAATTGCAATTAAAGGGAATTCTGCCCCATGACGTAGAGGACAATTACATGAAAGAGCTGACCATTGATCAGCCAATCGAAATTAAAAAGGAGGACAGCGCCCTTTTCAGCGGTATTATTGTGGAAATGGAGGTCAACCATAGCGGAGGTATCTATTATATTTCCCTTAAGGCCTTGTCCTGCACCTATTTAATGGATTTAGTTCCTAAAAGCAGATCCTTTCAAAATCAAAGTATGACCTATGAAAATTTAATCAGGTCGGTTATTTCTGGCTATCAAAGGGCTGATTGCATGGATAAAATTACCCAGGGGGCCGCCATTGAAAAACCCATTATTCAATATCGGGAAACCGACTGGGAATTTTTAAAGAGAATGGCCTCCAGGTTCCAGACCAGCCTGGTTCCCTACAGCTTGTCCCCAGGCCCTAAATTTTATTTTGGCCTTCCGAAAATTGAGAAGAATGAGTTAACGGTACATCACTACAGGGTGAAAAAGGACCTGGCGGCCTATCAGAAATTTCATCAGCATGTGCCTGGGGCCCATGAAAACAGCTTTATCTATTATGAGGTTGAAACTGACCAAATTTTAAATCTGGGGGACACCGTCAAGCTTTTTAAAAGGACCATGCACGTGATTGAAGCTACCTTGGAGGAACATAATCAATCGGTCATTAAAAATCGTTACCTACTAGCCTTTGAAAAGGGAGCCCAAAGACCCAGAATTACCAATCAAAGGATTGCAGGCTCTTCAATATTTGGCAGGGTAATTGCCACGGCTCGGGACAATGTCAAGGTTCACCTAGAGATTGACCAAAGTCAAGAGGTATCGACGGCCTATTGGTTTCCCTATGCCACAATGTATGCCTCAGAGGATGAAACGGGTTGGTACTGTATGCCAGAGATTAACGATACTGTCAGACTGTACTTTCCAGATGATGAAGAGGAAAAGGGAATGGTCATCAACTCTGTTAAGCCCCATGACCCCAGCGAGAACATTGAAGCCCTTGATCCTTCCCACCGAATGGCAGATACCAATGTTAAATATTTACGTACAGCCTTTGGAAAGGAACTGAAATTTCGTCCCAACGGCATTGACATCATCTCGAAGGACGGCATGGTGTATATGTCATTAAATGATGACGGAACGGTGACCTTAAACAGCAATGATAAAATATCCTTTACTGCTGTAAATGATATAGAAATTAAAGCAAGAAACGTCAACATGGAGGCTACAGATCATATCAAAATCGAAGCTAAGGAAAGCTCTATTGATTTAGAAAAGGATATTACTGTTACGGGTAAGGAAGTTAAAACAAATTAAAAGAGGCTTGAGAAAATGAAAAAGGATAATTTGCCAATAAACTTTCAGGAATATGCCGATACCCTTTTCCAGGAAAAGCTTAAGGAGCTGGAAAGGTATACGATTGAGAACTATGATGAAATTCAGGCCGGCTTTATTGCAGCCTTTGTCAGGATTTGCGAAAAAATTGCTGAGATGCAGGCCCGGGATGAAAAAAAAGAAATCGCCTACATCAATTTTAGTCTGTTAAGAACCCAAATAATTAGTGGAAAGCACTGCTATTTAATCAATGCCTATGATGATACCTGGTATGCCGATTATATCCCCTGTGAGGAATTATATGATGTCTCGTGGGCCTTAAGGTATCTGGATGAATATGAGGAAGGGCTGAGGCTCGAAGCAAAACGATATGTGGGGAAAATTACTCCTATTCAGGTACAAGACATTAAGCTGGAAAAGGCCCTCATTTTTCATGAATACATTAAACAGGTGGCCAGAAAAGGTATTCAGAGGGCCGTAACGACTTCTGCCTTTCAGGATATTCTAAGGGCTCCAAGGCTGGATATCAGGGTAGGGGAATATTTTGATTTCAGTGAAAGCATCTATCTTCTTGATAATACTCCAAGGGATTCCCAAGAGGTCAGGTTTTTTCTTGAAAAAAAATATCCCTATGCCTATGGCTATCAGTATTATGAAGGTCTTGATCTGCGAGGCGGAAATTATTCAGATAGCAATTTTACCTATACAGCCTTTCAGTCCTGTAATCTGGCAGAGAGCAGTTTGAAAAACAGCGTTTTAAGGGGAACCAGATTTAGTCAATGTGACCTGAAGGGGGTCTCTTTTCAAGGCGCTGCCATAATGGGAACCGATTTTTCTAAAAGTAATTTAGCCGCCGCCAATTTTAACGGCAGCAACGGCGACGTGTATTTTATAGTTGACAATTTGCAAAGCCCTTTGTTCGAAAGAATTTGTTTCAAAGAGGCAAATTTGAGGGATGCCGTCATGGACAATTCAAACCTGACAGGGGCAGACTTCACAGGGGCCTGCCTTGAGGGGGCCAGCTTTAAAAATACCAATTTAACAATGGCCCTCGTTCCTAAAAAATATCGGAGTGAGCTGGGGCCCTTTACTCCACGGCAAATACAGCAGATTCAATGGATTGAATAGGAGGTGTAGGAAGATGCACTATTTCATTATTCAGCAGGATCAAGGAATAGCCACCGCACCTAAAATTAAGGGCTTTCAGAGGGATCTGCTTCATCAAAATCAGTTAGCAGAAAAAATAAATATTCTTTACATAGAAAATGCAAAGAGGATAGACTTCATTGATTTTATCGATACGCCTCTGTTGCTCCTAGCGGATGATTTTAAGCATATATTAAGGCGATATTGTCCTAATCTGGAATTTAAATCTGTGGTGTTGTGTAATTTCGACACCCAGGAGCAGGAAATTTACTGGAATGTGGAACTGCCTGAAGTTAATTGTTTATCTCCCAAAACAGAATACTACCCTGACGGCACCCTAAAGAAGCTTGTGATTGATAACAGTCGAGCCAAGGAATATAGTATGTTTCAAATCACCAACAAAATAAAAAGATATTATATTGTCAGATTGGAGCTGGCAGAAAGTATTTTAAGACGCAATATAGGGGGATTCATCCTTAAGGAGCTGGAGGAGGAATAAGGAAAGTGCAAAGGAAGGTGGGAAAATGAAAAAGCAAATAACCGACGGAGGCAACAAAACCACCTATGTGGTAAGGGGAGCTGTCATATCCTGTTCCTTGGGATCAGCCAAGGATGTTTTAAATCTGCCCTTTTCCCATGGTGTATATTTAAAGGACAAGGCCCAGCTCAATGTGGCTGATTCAAAGCCTGGAACAAATATAATCAGCTTTGGTACCTGTAAAAGGTCATCACCACCGCCGGTTTGTACCCCAAGTATTTGTACCAAATGGATTAATCACCTAGACACCAACCTAATCATTGATAAAGAAAAGGCCCTGTTGAAGGATGCCAATGTAACCTGTGTCTTTGGCGGAATCATTAGTATAGAACAAGATGGGCAGGAATAGGGGGGGATCAAATGCAGAGCATGGAAAGCTACCATAAAATAAAGCTGAAGGGAGCCTTTCCCATACAGCATATAGAGGAGCTGGAAATTCTTCATCAATTAAATCAACACAGTACCATGAAGCTAACAGGAATATTAG
>CBFGTV010000025.1:0-45111 GCA_965652145.1 uncultured Clostridiaceae bacterium | reverse complement strand
TTGACTGGCAGTCAAGAGGTCAGGGGTTCGAATCCCCTTATCTCCACCAAAAAGCGATAAACGGCTTAAATTCAAAAATTTAGGCCGTTTTTTTATTTTTTGAAAATCTTTAGTTTTTTGTGTTTTTGAAAGTAGTCAAGGTATCACTATAATCTTACCTTCTGACCCCTTAACCTGTCTAAAGTGGTAAGTTTTTTAAAGTTTTTACTGTGTAGGCACTGGCTAAATAAAAATAGACCCTAGTTATTTCGAGCGTTGAATGCCCCAATATTATTTGAGGCTATTAAAAATCACCTTGCAATTTATAATTTCTTAAATTTTTTTTATTTAAAATTCTGGGTTCGCCATTGAGGCGAACCTATAATCTTCTTTGTTGTAAATAGCTTCTTAAAGCCTCCATATCCTCTGCTAAGGGTACCCTTACATAAACAGGCTTGCGGTAACGTGGCTGTAGAAATTCCAAACGATAGGCTTGCAGAGCCTGCCTGTTAATCAGTGGACTTTCCTTCCCATACAGGGTGTCACCAATAATTGGGTGTCCTATATGGCTCATATGAACCCTTATTTGATGGGTTCTGCCGGTTAACAGTTCGATTTCAAGCATTGTTGCCCCTAAAAATCGTTCCATCACTCGATATTTAGTGATAGATGCTTGTCCCCGCTCATCTACTACCCTGCAAATAGCATCTTCCGAGGGGCGGTAAATGGGTGCACTGATTGTGCCAGATTCCTCTTGCACCCTGCCTTCAACAAAGGTACTATATTTTTTTCGAACCTGGTCTTTCTTCATTTGTTCAGACATAATATGATGGGCATAGGGATTTTTGGCTATGATTAGAAGGCCTGAGGTATCCATATCCAACCGATTTACAAATCGTATTCTGCAGCTGCTTCCCCGTTGCTGAAGATAATAAGCGGCTCCATTGGCCATTGTATTAATGGGATGACTTTTGGTTGGATGAGATACAATGCCAGGCTGCTTATTAACGATAATTAAATCCACGTCTTCATACAGCACCTCAAAGGGGATATTTTGAGGAAGGAATTGATTAGGCGGCTCATCCATAAACACTTCAATTATATCCCCTGCTGAAACTTCCTCGTGGTATTTTCTATATTGTCCATTGACCAATACATTTCTTCCCTGCTTGATCTTTGTTAGCAGCCGGCTGGAAAAACTTAATTTACCCTTCAAAATTTCCTTTATCGATCGGCCCCCCTCACCGGCTTCGACCAGATACACCAGCCTGCTTTCTGTCTGTTTATCTTCAATTAGCATTTCTTCACCTACTTAATTTCTTTTTAGCTCTATTCTACTATATTATGAAATCGAAAATTCAGCAATAGCGTCGTTATTCTATAAGAAGCTTCCAAAGCAACAAATGTTCATAATTAATCTTATGTACGAATGTACGAAAATATAAAGTTAAGAGGATTTCTATTTTATTTATAGAATTATTGAGTAGAGGAAAACTTATACCTGGCCTTGGCATGTAAAAAGAATAATTGTTTAAAATATACTATGATGCTATATACATATAATAAGGTTTCAATACGATTTAACCTATTATGTTTAAAGGAGAATTCAGAATGAATTTAAATAAAATCATTAATATTGTGTATAATGACTCAAAATTTTCTATAGACACCTTTAATCAATTAAAATCGGCACTCCTTAAATTAGATTACATTGTACCCGATTCCTTTGATTATACCGCCGATTTAACCATTTGTATCGGGGGTGACGGGTCTTTTTTAAGGGCCATACATCAATATAACTTTACAGATATCCCCATATTAGGTATAAATACAGGTCACCTGGGATTTTTTACCGAAATAAACCCTGATGAAATTGATCATTTTTTAGAGAGCTATTCAAGGGGTGATTATTTCATTGAGGAGATTAACCCTGTAGAGGCTGTTATTTGCACTCGTTCAAATTGTATTAATGCCCTTGGTCTTAATGAAATTGTGATTAAGGGCGATAAATCAAGAACAGTACACCTTGACATTTCTGTCAATGACAATTTAATACAACGGTTCAGCGGTGATGGAATTTTAGTGGCCAATTCAACAGGCAGCACTGCCTATAACTATTCTGTAGGAGGCAGTATTGTTGATCCATCCTTAAGTGTTCTACAGGTAACCCCCCTGGCCCCCATTAACACCACGGCCTATCGTAGCTTCACCTCTAGTATCATTTTACCGCCCGATGCCATTATTAAGGTAAATCCCGAATATCACTACGAAGATTCCATTGTAATTGTATCGGATGGAATGGAATACCGTTATCAAAGTATTACTGAAATTGCCCTGAAGCTATCGGAGGTTAAGGTAAGAATGCTGCGTCTTAAGGATTTTGAATTTTGGAGCAAGGCAAAGGATAAATTTCTATAAAGTCTTTATTTGAAAAACACCCCTGTCAAAGGCCATTTAACACTTACGTTAAACCTTCTAGGGGTGTTTTTTACAGACCTTGGGCAAACAGCATAATACCTTCTAAAAATTT
Organism: uncultured Clostridiaceae bacterium; assembly: GCA_965652145.1. GTDB lineage: Bacteria > Bacillota > Clostridia > Peptostreptococcales > Natronincolaceae > CBFGTV01. The sequence continues at coordinate 42,602 of CBFGTV010000025.1, read as the reverse complement.
CTTTACATTGATCTTTCCTCGATAATGCTTTCGTCCTTTCAAATATTCCATTTCTGCCCTGACCTCAGAAAAATCAAAGATGGAATTGGAATAGGCGGAAAAAACCGTATCACTAAAATCTTCTAATCCTATACTGGCAATATTTTTAAGGGCCTTGGCTATGGCCCGCCTGACTCTTTGCTCAATTGCTTTTTCGCTGGATTCTTCTAATGGCTTTTCTTTTTTATAATGAAGGCTAAGAAGCCTATAGATATCTGAGGTTTTATATCTGGTTAGATGATTATTAAGCCCATTTCGTTTTGCCGTCAGAATACCTAAAATATTGATTATATCTTGACTTCCCGATTCCCCTAAAATACCTAATTGAGATAAAATTAGCCTGATCTTATCCTCATCATTATTCATGCCTGCCTCAGAATAAATCTTCTGAGAATTGGGATTTTTAAAGATATGAAAGGCATTTTCTATATATCGTAAGGTTGAGGATAGACGATGCTTTTCAATAACCTTTTTCATAATAGAAACCACTTCGTTAACATTGATGGGCTTGTTAATAAAATATTCAATACCAGCTTCATAGGCCTTAGCAACCATGTCCTTGGCAGAAACCTGGGAAATCATAACGAAAAGCATATCCTTTGTAATGGATTTCGCCTTACTAACCAGCTCTATTCCATCCAGGGTAGGCAGTAACAGGTCAACAATAATGATATCAGGCTTTAGTAGGACCAGTTCCGTTAAGGCCGCTTCACCATCATGGGTTTCTCCAACTATATTTCCAAGCTGATTAGTCATAATAATATTTTTAATGATTTGTCTTATGCTTATGTCATCATCAATAATATAAATATCTAATTCCATTAACCATTCCCCCTATAGATTGGTTATAGGCAACTCAACTGAAAAGCATGTTCCCCCTTTTATTTCAGAAAAAACATCAATTCGACCGTTAAAATGAACGGTAACCAGATGCTGTACATGGGTCAATCCGATTCCTGTACTCATTTTTCCTGTTAGTTGGTCAAACTTTGTAGTGTAGCCGGGTTCAAAGATAATATCATATTTGTCAGTTCCAATACCCGGTCCCTGGTCACGAATTACAATTTTTAGGTGCTGCCCCTTCACAAAGGCCTCGACCCGTACTTGTCCTTGTTCTGGGCTGGCTTCGATGGCGTTTGTAATTAAGTTATTAATAATTGAGATCAGCTCGTAGGCCCTTTTAATGAATACATTTCCCATCGGCTTAAAGTGTAAACTGATCTGTTTATTATCCTTAGCAATTGTTTTTTGAAAGCTGTCTTCTATTACATTGAATATATCTTTTAGATACATTCCCCCGTAGGCCTTCATTTCAGGCATGACCTTTTCCAAGCCCGCTGTTACCCTTAAATAATCCTTCTTTATCTCATGAATATCCTTCGCCACCGATAGGGCACAAAAGGAAAGGTCCTTTAAATCAGGATACTGAAGCTCCTTTAATTGATGATATAGCCCATAGCTTTTGGCCATGGCTTCTTCTATGTCCTCCATAGACTTCCTTAAAAAAAATATTTCTGATTTTAAATTAGCTGTTAATAGAATAAGTTGCTTGTAACGAGCTTCATGCTGTTCCTTTACTAAAAGCATTTTATAGTATTTTAATGCCTCTATTACCAATAGGGTCACCAGGCCTCGAATCAAACCAGCTAATAGTAATGCAAAAATGGTCTGGCTAATGGTAGCTTCCTGCCTAATTATAATTTCAGTTAGATTCGCCAGGGTATCAGCCGCAATAAGTAATAGAATAAAGCTGCGCCTGTCTTGATGCAGGTACCGAAAATTAAATATTCGTAAGAACATTCCAAAGACAAGATAATAAATAACAACAGGAAAATGTACTCCCATCAGGGTCAGGAAGGACCCTGCCCCTGGCTGGGTAAATTGTATTAATGTTCTAAAAAACCATAGGAACACCCCTGTTATAAGGGAAACCGGTACAATCTCCAATTCCTGATACCAATATATAAATAAAGCAAAGGCAACAACACTTAATGAAAATCTAAAATCACTGTCAAAGGGATTTACATAGATTTGACCCATAAAGGTTGTTGCCAAACAGAGCAAAAGGAGTCTTCTTACCTTAGCATTAAGACATTTCAAATCTTATCACATCCTGCCTAAGGGTATATCCTTTTTAAAAGGCTTTTTACAATTTTGTTGTTATATTAATTGTCACTTACATTATATAGCATAATCAATGTATACACATTATTTATTTAATTCTTCAAAGATAAAATTTGCTTGGGTTTCGACCCATTGCCTGTGTTCCTGATGATTTTTAAAGAAGGTTAGAGTCTGACTGGGCCAAGAAAAACGCCACTCACCCAATCCCTTTTCATAATCCTCCCTGGCTAAAAACCCTTCCAGTATCATAAAATTTTCCTGATAATTTTCCTTGTATATCTCTTTTAAAGATGTTCCTTCCGCATTTAAGTGCTGATAGGTATCAATTGCCATTGCCCTTAAGGCCCATTCCAGCTGCCTCATTGTAGAAACCATTAAGGACATATAATACCCACGTTCTAAAAACACATGGGTTTCTATGTCTTCAGTGGCATTAAAATCTGAATTAAGCTCTTCAAAGGCCCTCTGGCTTACCTTAATCCAGCCTGCCTTTCGGAGCTTCTCTTTAATACTGTCTAGTATTTCTTGCTTAGCCAGGGAAATTTCCTCTAAAAGAATTTTCTCATCATAGCTATCGTAATCTAATACCTCCATAAACAAGTCCATTAAGGTTTCTTCGTTAACCCATATCCATTTTTCATAATGTAGTGCTTGTCCGAAAAGATCCTCTACACTATATGGCACTAGTAATTCCAACGGTTTAATCTTCACTTGTTTCACCCTCTATCTAGTACCCTGTTTTAATTGCCACGGGGATAATCTGTTTAACATATATAAAACTATACCATAAATCTATAGATATTGGTGGATTTGTATAATAAAAAATATAATTTTAATGGGCTGTTTAAGCAGCCCATTAAAGTTACCTGTTTAATCGCAATGATAATTTCATCCCATCTGTTCTAATTGATCCAATAGCTTTTCAAATACCTCAAGGGCTTGAATAATTGGTTTTGAGGTAGTCATATCAACACCGGCCCTTTGTAGTACATTAATGGGATAATCACTGTCTCCTGCCCTTAAAAATTCCAGATAGGCTGCCACAGCAGGCTCTCCCTTTTCAAGTATATTTTTAGATAGAGCAATGGCCGCTCCATAGCCTGTTGCATATTGATATACGTAAAAGTTCCTGTAGAAATGAGGTATTCTAGCCCACTCTATGGCAATTTCATCATCAACCACCATATCTTGGCCAAAGTATGCTAGATTTAAATCATAATAAATTTTACTAAGCTCCTCGGCATTCAAGCTTTGGCCTGAAGCCACCTTTTCGTGGGTTATTTTTTCAAATTCGGCAAACATCACCTGTCGAAAGATGGTCCCTCTGAACTGTTCCAGATATTGATTAATGTAATACATCTTTTCTTTAGGTTCTTCAGTGTTCCTAATCATATAATCCATTAACAGGGCTTCATTGACCGTTGAGGCCACTTCGGCAACAAATATCTTGTACTGGGAATAAAGAAAGGGTTGATTCCGGGCTGTATAATAGCTGTGTAATGAATGGCCCATTTCATGGGCCAGCGTAAACATGTCTCCCACCTTGCCTTGATAATTCATTAAAACAAAGGGATACGAGTCATAGGTACCCCATGAATAAGCTCCTCCTGTTTTTCCTTTATTTTCGTAGACGTCCACCCACCGATTTTCAAATCCAAACCTTAATAAATCAACATATTCCTCTCCTAGAGGAGCAAGACCCTTTAATATTGTTTCCTTAGCCACTTCATAGGGAATTTTGATATCAATTCCTGTCACGACAGGGGTATACAGATCATACATATGCAGCTCATCCAAATTTAAAAGCTCCTTCCTCAGTCTTACATAGCGATGAAGCAGCGGCAGCTTCTGATGAACGGCTTCTATCAATTGATCGTATACGGTAGTGGGTATATTTCCATTGAATAAAGAGGCTTCCAGGGACGATGAAAAGTTTCGAACCCTTGCATAAAAATAATCCTTCTTTAGATTGGTGGAATAGATGGCGGCCAGCGTATTTTTCATTTTTTCATAGCTGTTGTGAAGGGCTGAAAAGGCTTCTTTTCTTACTCTCCTGTCGGCACTTTCCAACAGGGTAATGTAGTTGCCTTTTGTCAGCTCAACCTGTTCATGCTTTTCATTTTCAATGATGGGAAACTTTATATCTGCATTATTAAACATTGAAAATATGGTCGCCGGCCCTTGAGCTATGGAACCGACCCGTGCTAATATATTTTCTTCTTTACTGGTTAGCACATGGGCTTTTCCCCTTAATATATCATCAAAAAAATGCTGGTATTTAGGGTTCCTTAATAAAAATTCCTCTAATTGATCTTCCTGGAGCTTAAGTAATTCGGGAACCAGAAAGGAAAGACTGGTTTCTGCTTCAATATAAAGGCTTTGTCCCTGATCAGCCAGTTTCTGGTATTGAGAAAGGGTATTGTCTTCATCCCTTTTCATTTTTCCATAGGCAAATACCTTCAAGCTTAACCTCATAATTTCTTCATACAGTTCCATAGCCCTTAGCAGGTTATCCTGACTGTGTAAATTACCCTCAAGCTGTTTAATTTTCTTTAATAGTACCTTTACATGATCGTAATCCTGCTTCCAATGCTGGTCTGATTCATAGATTTTTTCTATAGCCCACTTATATTGCTCCTGCTGATCCCTTCGGTCGATTAACCCCTTATTTTGATCCTTCATACTAAGCAGCTCCTTCAAAATATGATTATATTATATCTCTATTAAAATTTCCTAAAAAATTGCCTTTTTATAACAATCAATTTAAATAAAAAGGAGATCTGTAAAGACCTCCCTTTTTCTATTTTGATGCCAGCTTATTGACAATTAGAGCAATAGCGCCATCTCCTGTGACGTTGGCGGCAGTACCAAAGCTATCTTGAGCAATATAGATTGCCATCATTAATGCAAGCTGTGGTTCATTAAAGCCCAGCATAGTCTCTAATAGACCCAGGGCCGCCACCACTGCTCCTCCCGGTACTCCAGGGGCGGCAACCATTGTCACGCCAAGCATCATAATGAAGGGAACAATTTGACCCAGTGTAACCAGTTGTCCCTCTAGGGCTAAAACGGCAATGGCACAAATGGTTAGGGTGATGGTACTACCGGCCAGGTGAATGGTGGCACATAGAGGTACTACAAATTCAGCCACCTCATCACTCACATCGTTGGCTAAGGTTGAACGAACAGTTACCGGAATGGTTGCCGCTGAAGATTGGGTACCGATTGCTGTAAAATAGGCCGGAAGCATATTTTTTAAAGCCTTGATTGGATTACGACCAGTATAGCTGCCTGCAATAAGGTATTGTAGTAATATGTATATTAGGTGAACAGCGAACACGAGTAGTACCACTCGCCCAAAAACTGAAAGGGTCTTCACAACCTCTCCCGTATAGGCCATTCTGGCAAATATTCCTGCAATGTGAATTGGCAGCAGCGGAATAATGATAAATCTAATTACCTTATTAATAATCTCTTGAAACTCCTGCATAAAATGAAAGATGGTCTTTCCCTTTATTGATGCCATTCCTAGACCCAACAGAAAGGCGGTCACCAAGGCCGACATAACCCCCATGATCTGAGGGATCTCAATATCAAAAAATGTGCTAATGCTCTGACCTTCGCCGGCTATCTCACCACCTCCAGGGATGATGGCTGGCAAAATCAGTGAGGCAGCGAAAAAAGCAAGAATACCAGCTATGATGGTAGATAGATAAGCAATACCTGTGGTAATGCCAAGCAGCTTTCCTGCCTTACCGCCAAGCTCTGCAATACCCGGGGCCACAAAGGCTATAATCAAAAGCGGAACAATAAAGCTTAAAAAATTACCAAAGATACCACTAAAGGTGATCAACAGCCTGGTTAAAAATTCGATTCCTGTAATGCCAATTATGATTCCTGCAACAATTCCAATTACCAACCGAGGCAATAAACCTAATTTTTTCATATTTTTCCTCCATTCTGCAATATTATTTATATTTTAGCTTTCATCCGGCCATAGTAAGAAATTTTTAGCATATCATAGCACCCAGCAGAATAGTCTCCTATAAATAAAGATGCTGGCTATAGCCGAATTAAAATTGTATTACTTTTCAGAAATATAAAATATTTGCTTGATTTGATTTCACTTGTGATCGTTTTCATTGTATAATATTGATATGCTTTAAATTCTAATTTATTATTACCTTAGGAGGAGTCCTTATGCATTCTAAAATTCATGCAATTGCCCTAGATCCTTCTAAATGTGTTGGCTGTACCAACTGTTTAAAGTGCTGCCCAACAGAGGCCATACGGGTCAAATCTGGCCATTCCAAAATTGTTAAGGAACGTTGTATTAACTGCGGTCAATGTATTCAGGCATGTCCCCGTAGAGCCAGATTCGGCGTTACCGATGACCTCAGTGCCATACAGCATTATCAATATAAAATTGCCTTGGTAGACCCTGTCCTTTATGGCCAGTTCCACGAAATATATAGTCCCTCTCAGATTTTAAAGGGAATTCTAAAATTAGGCTTTGATAATATTTTTGAAATTTCCCAGGGAGCAGATTTAATAACCGAATTTACAAGGAATTTTATCGCTAAATCAACTAAATTTCCAATCATATCCTCATCCTGTCCAACGATCGTTAGGTTAATTCAAATAAGGTTCCCTGAATTAATCGACCATATTTTACCCTTTGACTCTCCTGTAGAAATATCCGCCCATTTAGCCAGAAAAGATGCCATGGAGCAGCAGGACCTTAATGAAGAAGACATCGGTGTATTTTATATTTCTCCATGTCCGGCTAAAATTTACAGCTTTCAAAAGCCTGTAGGTATTAAAAAATCGAGAGTGACCGGTACCCTATCGGTAAAATCAGTATTTCTAGAGATCAGTAAAACTATAGAGGCTGCTCAAGGCACGATCTCTGACTTTTATTCTTCAGGCAAGGGAATTGGTTGGGCCCGTTCTGGGGGACAAAGTCAAGCCCTGGCCATAAAAGAATTTTTAGCCGTTGATGGTATTCAAAATGTCATTAGTGTATTGGAAGAAATAGAATATCACAAAATTAATGACCTGACCTTTGTAGAATGCCATGCCTGTACCAATGGTTGTGTAGGCGGAAGCTTGAATATTGAAAATTCTTTTGTGGCAAGAAATCGAATTCGTCGATTGGTAGAACAATACGCCCAAACAGCCCCCAGGATACATCAGGCTTCCTTTGAAGAATATAGATTAACTGAACCCTTATTGCCTATTCAAGTTATTAAGCTGGATGAAGATATTTCTGAGGCCATCAAGAAAATGGAATCCATTGAGCGGGTTTTAGCTACATTGCCCAATATTGATTGCGGGGCCTGCGGTTCGCCTTCCTGCCGAGCTTTGGCAGAAGATATCGTACTGGGCTATGCCAAGGCTGACGACTGTATTGTTAAATTACGGCACAGGTTGGAAAAAAGCAATCAATAAGCCAGGTCTCCTGGCTTTTATTGAAGCTTCTATTATAATAATTTGGTACCATTAATGACCAATTCAAACTTAGCCCCCAGAAAGTCTGCTGCCCTTCGGCACATCATCATTCTGGTTAAGAATATCTCAAAATATTCCATTAGGGAGCATATTTTAGTATCAATGGTTAAATTCAACAGTACCGATTTAATCTCTCCATCAATGATGATCTTTGCATCCTCAACGGCATAATTGACCCGGTCGTGTATATCAAAGGTGGCGAAGTCATCATTTCTGACACGGCTTCGTCTTACATCGGTTTTATCGGCCAGAATTAAGGCAGCAGACACACTGCTTACTGGTGCCCCAGACCCCTCATCATGGTTTCCTATGGCCGCCACAATAATACCGATTTCTTCCGGTTTCATCCCAAGTCTGGTGAAAATATTAAAGGCCAGCAGGGCACCGGTTTGAGCATGATCCACCCGATTTACCATATTTCCTATATCGTGGGTATAGCCGGCAATTCGGGCCAGCTCCGCCTCCCTTTCTGTATAGCCCAGCTTTAATAATATTTTTGCTGCTGTTTCGGCAACCTTTCCTGCGTGTACATAGGCATGTTCCGTATAGCCTAAAACTCCCAAAAGATTATCCCCCATCTGAAGATAGGTTTTAATTTCCTCATTTTTTCTGATTTCCTGATAGGTTATTTCCCCCATAGATGCCTCCTTGTTAAAAATAGGTCTTATCCTATTTTACCCTTTTTTATGATAGTCAAACAACCCCTTTTTATTAGCTTTTAGTCGACATATATAACTGTAGCCTACTTACCCATGGCTATCTTGAAAATTCCTCTGCTTTGTCTTTTATCTTTCATATGGTTCCATACCAGCTTTACATAATTTTTCATACCAGATCATTTTCATGATTTCCAGTTCTTCACTATAGTCTTTATTTTCCTCCTTTTCATCGTATTTCAATGGTTCCAGCACTTCAAAAACAAAGGATGCTTCTCCATATTGGTTCCAATCCAGTTGTAATTCCTTAAAACGATGGCTTCCGGCCTTAAGCTGAAACCGATCTCGATTAATCATGCTTTTGGTATCGGTTGTGGCATGAAGAAGAAACCTGTTATTTTCAATATTTTTAATTATCAAAATCCCCATGGGGGTTTTCATTTCCTTATACATTTGCTTCAGTTCCTTTTTTCTGTTCAATTTATTCACTCCCTTTATTATTATTTTTTCTGCTTCTACTTTTCTTGACATTGGCATAATTTCTACACGATGGACTACAGTACTTTTCCCTGCTGCTGTTGGCAATGAAGATCTTATCACAGTGGACACATCGACTTAATAAAATTTTTTCGTCTGTAACCCCGAAGGCATAGATTGTTTCGATGGCTGTTTTTAATGAATCAAATTGCCATGCTATAGTTGTTTTATCCAGCTGATTGATGGTAAAGCCAATTTTTTCGGCATGGAATTGCCCTGCCATAATAGTTACATTTTCAGTCAAATAGGCTGAGGAATTTCGATAGGTCAGAAGCTGATTAAAATGAGTAACAATTAATTTAGCAAAATCTGCAATCCACTTAACCTGTTCGGCGTAAAACCGGGAGAAGATTAAATCCATAACCACAGGCCGTTTTCCAAAGAATTTTGGTGATTCTTCCCATTTTACGACATCAACACTATTTCGATACGTTTTAAAAAACACTTCATCCTCTTTTACAAAGGGAATAAACAGGTCTATATATTCCTTTGCTTTCATTACCCTTTCCCGTGTTATATGATTGCCTTCAATCATTAATACAAGTTCTTCACCGATAACATTTCGATTATATACACTGCCACTAATTAAGCCCAGTAGACCATATTTTTTGGCAAAGATCACGATTGCGCTTAATAGTTCCGGATGATTTCGGTCTTCCTTTTTTTTGTCTAGCTTCAAGACAATTTGTCCGATCTCCATTAAATCTATCAGTAAATCCTCTGCCACATTAAAGGGATTATACATGCTGTAGGCTGCGTCCTTAGTAGGGACTATATAAAGGGTCCCTTTATCATTTTCTTTCAATTCATAATTACTGTATCGAATCCAGTCCGTTGCAAAGCTCCCAATTAATGCAATTTTACCGTTCATTTTTTAAACCTCCTTTTGTAATAGTATTAATATATCTAACTATTACATTAATTACAATTATTATATGTTTTTCTATTCTTAGTGTCAATTATTTTTTTTAAAAATATTAATTAACGTTTTAAGTAGTACAAGTTTTGTTTTAGGAGATTTAAAGTCGACCTTGAATAAAATACCTCCCGAAGCAGATGTTCGGGCTGTAAAAAGGCCCTCCATCGGAGAGCCTTTTGGCGATATTATTGAACTAATCCTTCATCCCTTTCCTTAGGGCGTTCTCCAATGCTTTCAGATGAGCTTTAGAGGTAAGGGTTGCTCCGCTGATAGCATCTACCTGTAATGATTTCGATCTGATCACCCTTTGAAGCAAATCATCCATAGTCATTCCGTCTGTTACTTCAACAGGATTTCCATCACTGTCCAAGGCACCTTTTAGTATTTTTATATCTGTAATTTCACCGCCGAATATCGTTACTTCGACGGTTACATCTCTAGAATTTCCCTTCGTTCCATTGTATTCCCCGACATAGGTTCCATCCTGCAGCTTATTAAAGTCAACGTTTCCGATGGTAAGCATTTGAAGCTCCTGCCGTTCAGGGGTATCAGCAAGAAGTGCAATCATTGAGCCCAGTACGCCCACACCTAATAGAATCAAAACGATAAGCCAGACTTTGATATTCTTTCTGCCTGTTTTAAAAGCTCCCATTTACATACCTCCCACCCTTTTTATTCCAGGGTAATTGTCACATGCTTGTTTTTTTCCAGTTCGTCAACATCCACCAAAGTACAGGGGAGTGAAAGCTCTCCGCTGTTCAGTTCTTCTAAAATGGTATCAATATCGATGTTTTTGAGTCTTTCCAGTTCGTCTTCATGGCTTCCTTTCTTTTTGGAGTTATCCGCCATTTGTCCGAATTTCAATCCCATCTTAACAATAAAGTACGGAATCTGCACATTTGCGGTTAATACACCATTTTCTGTGACTTGAATGCGAATACCCTTTGGCTTAACAGGTTTTGAATTTTCTTGATTTTTCATTGAAATTTCCTCCTTTATACTATATGAATGAATAATAAATTATTCGTTCATTTTCTTGGTGAAAAAATACTGCCCCATTTAGTATTCGGAGCAGTCCATCAGACCTTTCATAATTAACTCCGTCATGTGCTCCAGGAGCATCGGAAAATATTCAAGTCCGATTTCCTCCTTGTGCGTATCGACGTTTATAATTGCTGCGAAAATCATCATAATCATTTTGCTGTCAATGTCTTTACGCATTTTTCCCTGGCCCTGCCACTGCGAAACAATTTCGAGGAAGCTGTCATATAAAAAGCCTACCGCATCTACCCCATTTTCTTCTCTGTAAATCTGCTGGAGCTTTTCAAAAACACCTTTGTTATACCACTCCCTTAGAATGGGGTTTGCTCTCATTCCCTCCACATTGAGCTTCAACATTTGCTTAACCACCATCAAGGGACTTTGACTGAGGTCAAGAGTCTGAAAACAGTTTTGCTTGAGCCTTGCATTTTCTTCCAAAAAAATATCCATAAACAGTTTTTCTTTGGATGGATAATAGTTGTAAAAGGTTCCCACAGCCATCCCAGCTTTCTTAGTTATCTCTGAGATGTTCGTATCCTTAAACCCCTTTTCGCTGAACAATTCCTTTGCACAATGGTAGATTAGCCTCTTTTTATCTTCCATATGGGTACCTCCAAAATTCACAAAATATGAATGAATTTTTTTTTATTCATTCACATTATAGAATGAAAACCAAGAATTGTCAAGACCTGTATGCAATATAAATTTCTATATCCTGTCTATTGGGTATGGAACACGGCATTTTTCTGCTTGACATATTATTAGAGGGACAAGAAATTAGGCCATAGCCGAGTATTCAAATTCACTTATTAAAAATGATGCTAGAAAAAATGGTAGAAAAACAGAAAAAATGCAAGTTTCCAGCTTGTTCCATTGCTGAATACCTTGCATTTACGATTATTATTGGTGGGCAATAAGGGACTCGAACCCCTGACTTCCTCCACGTCAAGGAGACACTCTACCAGCTGAGTTAATTGCCCAAATATTAGTGTTTTAAGCTACAATCTATATTACCATCTTTGGAAAAGGATTTCAAGTATTAATTTAGTATTAAACAGGTTTTTTTAAACTGATTTTGCATATTTTTTAAGGGCGGCTTCAAAAAAACGCCTAAAACCTTCCTCCCTTACAAAATCCCATTCCGATTCAGGTTCTAAGTCATAGTAGTAGCATCCGCTGGATGGATCCACCGAAAGGGAATCTAAGGGGAATCCCTTTTCTCTTTTTTTGTGGGGTGTATCCACCAATAGAAAATAGCCTGAAGAAAGATCCTCTCCCTGGTCTTCAAAAATATGCTCAGAATTAATTACCAGGCAAATGGCATTTTTATATTGGGCCTTGAGGCTTCCTCCCCTTTTTCTTGCCATGTTTGAATAATAACTGATCATTTCCTCATCGGTTAGCTCCTTGCCATTGATTCGCCGAACAAATACCCCCGGCTGCAGCTCCGGCTCCAGGCCTTCAAAATATAAACCGCTGTCACAGGAAAAAACCGGCAAACCAGTTGCTTGATAGTAGGCCAATGCCTTTTTTCTTGCATTTTCTAGGGGATTTTTCCCATCCTCTTCAATTTTGGGTAAGCTCATCTTTAGTTCATTTAAGCCTATCATTTCAATATCGGTTTCCTTAAGCATTTCTCCCATAGCCTTAATCTTTGCAAGATTTGAGGTGCCGTAGATTAATTTCATTTAGTAATACTCCTTATTGTTTTTTTCTGCATATTCTATAATGAATTTATTTTACCCAATAGCTTTAAGCTATGCAAGTCCCTTAATGTAAAATATTTTGACAGAGGTTGACAAACTCTGGAAAAGTTTTATCGTTAGTTGTTTTGCATTTTAAATCATTGGGTAGATAATTATTATCATTTAACAGACAGGAGGTCAGAATAATGGCTTTAAAAGAAAACATACGCTTTATGAAGCAGCCTCTCATGAGAAAAGTCTTACTTAGCCTTTTGCCAGTAATCATAGGTAGTATTTACTTTTTTGGCTGGAGGCCGCTGGTACTTATGACCATAGTCACATTTTTCGGCGTCATGACAGAATATCTGTTTAAACGGAAATCTGGAAAGCCTGTTACCGAAGCAGTTATTGTAACCAGTGTTCTGTTTACCCTGACTCTGCCGGCATCAACTCCCTTCTGGGTGGGGGCCGTGGGAATTATCTTCGGTGTGGCCTTTGCCAAGGAAGTCTTTGGTGGCTATGGCTTTAATGTTTTTAACCCTGCTCTGGTGGGCAGAACCTTTTTATACGTTTGCTTTCCGGAGTATCTGACTGTACAATGGAATCTTCCCGCCCAGGGCTTTCCCGGGGGCTTTACTGCCTATTTGACACCGGCCCTTGATACAGCCAGCGGTGCCACGCCCCTTACCCTTTTAAGACAGACCGGTGCAGACTTACCCCTGGGGCAACTATTTCTTGGCAATATTCCTGGTTCCATGGGAGAGACAAGTGGCCTGTTAATTTTACTGGCAGCTACCATTTTATTAATTACAAAGACAATTGATTGGAAACTCCTGGCTGCCCCCATTATAGGCTTTACCGCTGCATCTGGCTTTTTACACATACTTCATCCCGATACTGTTCCAGGCCCCCTCTATGGCCTACTTTCAGGAGGGTTTTTATTGGTGGCGGTTTTCTTTGTTACCGAGCCCATTACTGCCCCTAAAACAACCCCGGGAAAATGGATTTATGGTTTATTGATTGGTCTTATCACAGTATTGATACGAATTTATGGAATTTTTGTAGGGGGAGCCATGTTTGCCGTCCTGATTATGAATACCTTTGTTCCCATATTAGATGAAGGATTCAAATACCTAAAGGCAGCTCGTAAAAGAAAGCAGGTGACAGCATGAAAAAAATCAATTACCGTTCAATTCTTTTCATGATTGCAATTACAGTAATCTTTACGGGTACCCTGGCCACCATTAATGAGCTGACAAAAAATCAAATTGACCTCAATGAAGCCCTTAAGCAGCAAAAATCCTTGCTGTATGTGTTAGATTTCCCCATTGAAGATAAAAATGCCATCGAGGTAAGCAACCTATTTCCCACCCAAATTAAGGCCGTGGAAAGGAATGGCCTTAATTACTATGAAGGATATGAAAACGATTCTTTGGTTGGCTATATTTTCCCCATTGAAGGGGACGCTGTTTGGGGAAGTTTACAGGGCTATGTTGCATTAAGCCCTGACCTACATCAAATTTTAGGGCTAGATTTTCTTTCCCATAGTGAAACCCCTGGGCTGGGTGGCCGAATTGATGAGCCGGCTTTTAAGGAGCAATTTAGACAAATCGACATTAATCCTGATCAGAAGGACACTGACTTTATCATATATCGTCCCACCCCGGGGGGACAAGTGGATGCCATTACCGGTGCCACTGGAACCTCCAACGCCGTCAGACGGATTTTAAACAGCAACCTGCAGGAAATTATTAATCAAATGAAGGGAGGGTCTTTATATGATTAAGGGAAAGGAGCTAAAAAACATATTTGCCATGGGCATCTTTAAAGACAACCCGATTTATCGGCAGATCCTAGGAATATGCTCTGCCCTGGCAGTTACGAATTTGATGATGAATACCCTGGTAATGGGGATTGGACTAATTTTTACAACTGCCTTTTCCAGCTTGACTGTTTCGCTGCTTAGAAAACATACCCCCAGGCATATTCGTATGATGGTTCAAACTCTAATTATATCTGCCTATGTGATTATTGTTGACATTACGCTGAAGGCCTATTACCCTGCCATGAGCGAGGCCCTTGGCCCCTACGTGGGGTTAATTATTACCAATTGCATTGTAATGGGCCGCTGCGAGGCCTTTGCACAGAAAAATCCTCCCATAGCCTCCTTCTTAGACGGAATCGCCGCTGGGCTAGGCTATACCTTTGTTCTGCTGATCATCGCCTTTTTCAGAGAATTATTGGGCTTTGGCACCCTGTTTGGAATAGCCGTCATGGGGGATTGGTGGACCAACTGGATTTTTATGATTATGCCCCCCGGCGCCTTTTTCATGCTGGCCCTGGTCATATGGGCCGCCAACAGCCTTTCAGCATCCAGAGATCAAGAAGCCACAGCTTCGACTGCAGGAGGTGTTAAATAATGTCTGATATCCATCCCTTTGTCATCTTATTTGCCTCTATCTTTACCAGCAATATGGTGCTTGCTAATTTCCTTGGTATGTGCTCCTTTATTGCTGTATCTAAGGAAATTAAAACCGCCCTGGGATTGGGCCAGGCTGTTACCTTTGTTTTAACAGGCACCACCATCATTAATTATATAATCTATCATTATGTTTTGGTTCCCTTTGGCCTGGAATATCTCAGGTTTATCGTCTTCATTATCACCATCGCTGCCTTTGTACAGCTGGTTGAAATGGTCATAGAGCGATACCTGCCCAATCTATACTACTCATTAGGTATATTTTTACCTTTAATCACTGTCAATTGCGCCATTTTAGGTGTGTCTCTTTTTATGGTAATCCGTAATTATTCCTTTACCCAATCCATCGGCTTTGGTGTAGGCTCCGGCTTAGGCTGGGCCCTGGCAATTCTGGCAATGGCAGGCATTAGAACCAAGCTAAAGAAAGCACCCATTCCCAAAGGCCTTGAGGGACCTGGTATCACCTTGATTATTACTGGCCTGATGGCCCTGGCCTTTATTGGATTTTCAGGAATTGTGAGAATACAGTAGCAAGGGGGGGCTGACAAATGAACACAATACTCATCACCACTGGTATTATTACTGGAATTGCAACAATACTGGCAATTATTCTAACCCTGGCCGATGCATTGATTGCCGATTATGGAGAAAAAAAGATTCGTATTAATGGTGATAAGGAACTAATGGTGGAAGGGGGAAAAACCCTCCTTTCATCCCTGGTGGGCAATGAAATTTTCATTCCCTCGGCCTGCGGCGGCAAGGGAAGCTGCGGCTACTGCAAATGTAAAATAAATCAAGGGGCAGGGCCTGTATTGGCAACCGAGCTTTCCTATTTGACCGAAGAGGACCAGCGGAACAATATCCGGCTTTCCTGTCAAATTAAGGTCAAGGAGGATATGGAAATTGAAATTCCAGAGGAGCTTTTTAATGTAAAAATGTACACAGGTGTAGTGGATACGATAGTGGATCAGACAGAAAAAATAAAGCTGTTAAGGATAAACATTACCGGTGAAAACCAACCAGAGATAGACTTTAAACCGGGCCAGTACATTCAGCTTTCTGCTCCCCCCTATCCTGGAAACCAGGAGGAGGTTTATCGGGCCTACTCCATCGCCTCACCAACCAAGCAGAAAAGGTCAATTGACCTACTAATCGGCTATGTTGAGGGCGGCATATTGACCACCTACGTTCATCAGCATCTTTCAAAGGGGGACTCAGTAAGCTTTAATGGCCCCTATGGAGACTTTTATCTACAGAATACAGATGCTGAAATTGTTTTGGTTGCTGTGGGAACTGGTATGGCGCCAATATTAAGCATACTTTATGAGCTGCTGGAAAGAAACAGCCCAAGAAAAACCACCTTTTTCTTTGGTGCCAGAACCAGGTCTGATCTATTTATGCTGGAGCAAATGAAGCAATTTGAGGAAGAACTAGAGGATTTCACCTTTATTCCTACCCTTTCAAGGCCCACCGAAGCAGATCAATGGGAAGGAAGCGTCGGTCGGGTAAATGATGCCATTGATCGGTACCTAGCTGCTTCAAAGGCCGAACGAGAGGCCTATCTTTGCGGTAATGGGCCAATGATTCAATCCACCATTGATAGCCTAATGAAAAAAGGGTTCGATGAATCAAAAATTTATTATGACAAGTTCAACTAGAAAAAGTGCTGCAGCCAACAGGCCGCAGCACTTTTACAATTTTATTAATTAATCTCTATAATAGGCAATAACCGATTCAAAGCGCTCTCTGGGTCTTATCTCTTTAATTTCACCATCAATCATCAAATATTCAGCAGGACGAAGAGAAAAGTTGTAGTTTGAGCTCATGGAATGACCATAGGCGCCGACGTCACAAACCACCAGGTATTGATCCTTTCCCGGAGCCTTCATCCTCCGATCCTCTGCAAAACGGTCACCGGTTTCACATAGGGGGCCCACAATATCATAAATGCCTTCTTTTCCGTCGTCAAACTGAGGATAGATATGATGATACCCTTCATACAGGCTGGGCCGTATTAAGTCTGCCATAGAGGCATCGGTCACCACAAAGGTTTTATAGGCTGTCTTCTTTACATACTCAACCCTGCCTATCAGTACCCCGGCATTTCCAATAATAAAGCGGCCCAGTTCCATAATGATTTCCATATTGAATTTCTTCAATACCGGAATTACCCTTTCCTGATAGACAGTCAGGGGAAATTCACTGCCGTCCCGCATATAGTCTATGCCCCAGCCACCGCCGATATTAATAAAGCTCAAGCTGTGATCCTTTAGGCCCTCAACAAATTCATAAACCTTGGTGTAGGCATCCTCATAGGGGCTGACCTGTAGAAGCTGTGATCCAATGTGCAGATGTAATCCGCTGATGGTAATATAGGGATGATGAAGGTATTGGGCAATCATTTCACCTGCAGCAGCTAAATCCATGCCAAATTTATTTTTCTTTAAGCCCGTAGAAATATAGGGATGGGTAATTGGATCAACGTCAGGATTAACCCTCAAGGCTACGGTGACAGGCTGCTTCATCTCTGTTACCACCTCTGCCAGGCGGGCCAGTTCCTCCCTGGAGTCCACATTAATGGCTCGGGGGCCATAAAGAACCAGCTCCCGCAATAGCTCCTTCGTTTTTCCATTGCCGTTTACAATTACCTCGCCAGGGTCAAAGGCAATTCTTTTGCAGGCTTCAAATTCTCCCTTTGAAACGATATCAATACCAACCCCTGCTTCCTTTAATTTTTTCAATAAATAGAGATTATTATTGGCCTTGGCAGCAAAGGAAATATGATATTTCATTCCATCAAATACCGATTGCACCTTTTTAATATTGGCTTCAACTTGATTCCAGGAATATAGATAAAAGGGTGTGGGTCTATTCTTTACGATTTCTGATAAAGGGATTCCCTCTATGGCCAGCTGATTGTTTTCATAGCTTATCATTGGTATCCTTCCATTCTGTTAAAATTTCAGTAAATGCCTCCAAAAACTCATCCATATGATCTTTTTCTATAATTATTGACGGTAATAATCTTAAAATGTTCCTATTTGTCATATTGACCAGAATCCTTCTTTCCATGAATTGTTCCTTAACTAACCCGACATTCTGCAAAATTACAACCCCCAGCATCAGGCCCTTTCCCCGTATTTCGCCAAGCATTTCGGGAAAGGCCTGCTGAAGCTGTCGAAGTCCCTTCACCAAATAGGCTTCCTTTTCCTGTACCGATGCCAGCAGGCCCTCCTCCAACAGCTCCAGGGTTCTTCTTCCCAGGCTGGCAGCAATAGGATTAGGTGCAAAGGTTGTTCCATGGTCACCAGGTTTAAAATAGTGACTCATTTTATCCTTCACTAAAATTCCCCCCAGGGGCAATCCGCCTCCTACCCCCTTGGCAAATAGAAGCATATCGGGAATCACCGAGGTATGCTGATAGGCGAATAGCTTTCCGGTTCTGCCCATTCCCGTCTGTATTTCGTCAAGACAAAGCAGTACATTGTGCTTATTACAGAGTACAGCCGCCTGTTCAATAAAGTCCTCTGAAACGACATTGATTCCCCCTGACCCTGAAATGGGCTCAAATAGCAGGGCGGCAGGTTTTTGGGCCAACATGATCTCGTCCAGTTTGCCTAAATCCTGCCCAGAAAGCTCATAAACCGGCATTTCAACTGTGGGGAAGTCCTGCTGTACACTGGCCATCCGGGTTAGCTTCAAGGCCCCCAAGGTTCTTCCATGGAAGCTGTCCTTAAAGACAATGATTCCTCGCCTATTATGATCCTGGCCATATTTATGGATATATTTCAGGGCCGCCTCGGTGCTTTCCGCACCTGAATTAGTAAAAAATATTTTTCCTTTAAAAGTGCTATTAATCAATTTTTCAGCCAGCAACAGGGCAGGCTGGTTATAAAAATAATTGGAAATATGAGAAAATCGGCTGGCCTGACACGCTATTTCCCTAAGCAGCGCTTCATGGCAGTGCCCCAAGACATTAACGGCTAATCCTGAAAATAAATCTAAATACCGCTGGCCCGCTACATCGGTTATATACATTCCCTTTGCTTCTTCTACCACAATGGGGAGTCTATCATAGGTGGGCAGCAAGCAGGCTTGATCTAAAGCCATCCATTTTTCTGTCATCATACCCTCACCGCCAAACCAAAGGAATTACCGATTAAATCTATTGCCTTCGTTTCATTCTCACTGTCTATGGCAAAGGTAATTTTGATTTCAGAGGTTGTTACCATTTTTACCTCCACCTTGTTTGCAGCCAATATTTCAAACACCTTTGCCGCTACCCCTGAATGGGTTCGCATGCCTAGGCCTACCACAGATATTTTTGCAATATTGTCATTGATCTCCCACAAAATATCCGGCTCTTCTTCCTTCCATTGGTTAAGCACCGCTTCTGCTACCTTCAACTCAGTTTTGGGAATGGTAAAGCTCACATACATCTTTCCATCCTCTGTAATCATTTGGGAGATCATATCTACGTTGACCTCCTCCTCTGCCATTTGGCCAAAGAGCCGATATAGGCAGGTGGTAGAAGCCGGTAAATGCAATACTGTAACCTGTATATCATCAAGACTTGATGCCATTCCCGTAATAACAGTTTCCTCCATTGGCTCTGTACCTCCGTATTCGATCATTGTACCTTTTTCCTGTGAGAAGGTTGAGGCTACGTATAAGGGAAGTCGATACTTATTGGCCAGCTCCACTGCCCGATAATGCATGACCCCCGCTCCCAGACTGGCCATTTCCATCATTTCCTCATAGCTGATACGTTCAAGCTTTCTGGCATTTTTCAGCTTTCTGGGGTCCATCGTATAGATTCCCTCAACATCAGTATAAATTTCACAGCGGCCCTCCAGCTTTGCTGCCAGGGCCACTGCTGAGGTATCACTGCCGCCCCTGCCCAGGGTGGTATATTCATTATTCTCTGTAACACCTTGAAACCCGGCTACAACAACAATTTTATTATTTTTTAGGGCCTCAAGCACCCTCGATACATCAATATCCTTAATCCGGGCTTTTTGATGCAGGGCAGTGGTCTGAATATTAAGCTGGTAACCGGTATAGGAAACCGCCGAATAGCCCTTAGCAATTAAGGCCATCGATAATAGCGAGATGGAAACCTGTTCCCCGGTGGTCAAAAGCATATCCATCTCCCGGGGGGCAGGTTCACTGGAAATTTCCCTGGCCAGGGCTATTAGTTCATCGGTGGTTTTTCCCATGGCCGATACAATTACGACTACATGATAGCCTTCATTTCTTTTTTGTATAATTTTGTCGGCAACCTTTTTTATTTTGTCTATGGAGCCAACAGAAGACCCCCCATATTTTTGTACAACAATTTTCATCGTTCTTCGCTCTCCTATGCTTCCTGAATATTGCGAAGAACCTGAACAATTTCTGTCTTGGATTTAGTTTTATCATCAATGGTTTTGATGACCCTGGCAGGTGTACCGGCCACCACCACATTGGGGGGCACATCTTCAATGACTACGGCACCGGCGGCCACCACTGATCCCTTTCCTATTTTAACACCCTCCAAGATAACAGCATTGGCTCCCACCACCACATCATCCTCAACAATAACGGGGGTGGCAGAGGGGGGCTCAATGACACCTGCCACCACCGTTCCGGCTCCTATGTGACAATTTTTTCCTATAATTCCCCTTCCTCCGATGACTGCATTCATGTCAATCATGGTACCCTCACCTATAACTGCTCCTATATTAATGACTGCCCCCATCATAATAACTGCATTGTTCCCTATTTCTACCTGCTCACGAATAAGGGCCCCGGGCTCAATTCTTGCTTGAATATTTTTCATATCTAACAAGGGTATGGCAGAATTTCTCCGGTCATTTTCAATGACATAATCCTCAATTAGCCCCTGGTTTAATTCTAAAAATGAGGATAGATCCTTCCATTCCCCAAAAACCGTTCCCGATTCAGCTCCTACAAAGGGCTTCAGGTCATATTGCTTCCAGTCTATTTTACTTAGTTCGCCCTTAATATAGGCCTTGACTGGTGTCTTCTTTACACTTTTACCAATATACTCAATAATGTAATTTGCATCCATCAATATGTTCCTCCCATATTTTCTTATGTTATATTTGATATACTATAAACCTAATACATCCTTCATATGATAACGTCCTTTATCCTGCTTGATGATGAACTTTGCAGCCACCAAAGCCCCTTGGGCAAAAACAGACCGATCATGGGCCTCATGGACAATTTTGATGGTCTCCAGGTCATTGATGAAATGAGCTTCATGTAAACCAACTATATTGCCTCCCCGTATGGCATGTATTCCAATTTCCCCCTTTTCCCTGGGGCATTGGCCCTCACGGCCATACTGATGCCTGGCAGGGGCCCCCAGGCCCTTTTCAATAGACTCCACAATAGTGACAGCACTGCCAGAGGGGGCATCCATTTTCCGGTTATGATGGGCCTCCACCACTTCAATATCAACCATATCCTTTAACCGGCTTGCCACCTGCTCCACCAGTGAAAACATAATGTTCATCCCCATTGACATGTTGGTGGCCTGGATAATGGCAATTTCCCCAGCAGCCGCCTCAATCTTTTCATTTTGCTCTGCTGTAAAGCCAGTGGTGCCCATCACCAGGGGTATTCTTTGACTCAAGCAATAATCTAATACCTGATCCATAGCATCGGGATGGGAAAAATCGATCACCACATCGGGCTGAACTTTAATATTTGACAGGGGATGCTCCTGATCGACTCCCCCAATCCATGTCCAGTATGGGTCCTTTTCAGCGGCAGTCTTGATCATCTGCCCCATTCTTCCTCCAATCCCCCAAATTAATAGCTTCATCTTATCCTTCCCTTCATATGATTTCGAAATGCTTCATTTCATCCAATAATTTAAGTTTGTTTGCTTCTTCCATGGCAGTAAGGGGAAGTCTAAGCTCGTTTTCGATCAATCCCATGGCTCCCAGGGCAGCCTTTACGGGGATTGGGTTTACTTCTGAAAACAGTAAATCAATCAAATGCTTATACTTCACCTGCAGCCCAATGGCCTCCTGGATATTGCCTGATTCAAAGGCCTGGCACATGGCCTGCATTTCCTTTGGAATCACGTTGGCCGCTACGGAAATTACTCCATGACCGCCACAGGCATAGATCGGAACAACCTGATCATCATTACCCGAATAGATTTTGAAATCGGAAGGTACAATGCGTTTAATTTCCAATACTTGCGATATATTTCCGCTGGCTTCCTTGACACCAATGATATTCTCTACCTTTGACAGGGCCAATACTGTATCAGGAGTTAAGTTTACACCGGTTCGTGAAGGGACATTATATAAGATAATAGGAAGCTTCGTTGATTTTGCAATTTCTGTGAAGTGAGCAATCAATCCCCGTTGGGTTCCTTTATTATAATAGGGGGTTACCACCAATATGCCGTCGGCCCCCAGGGCCTCTGCCTCCCTAGTATATTCAATGGATTTTTGTGTATTATTGGTACCGGTTCCCACGATTACAGGAATTTTTCCCCCTGCCTGCTTAACAGCTATTTTAATCAGCATATTCCTTTCTTCATCGGTCTGAGTTGCGGCTTCCCCTGTGGTTCCCAGCACAATCAAGGCCTGGGTTTGATTATTAAGTTGAAAATCAATGAGTTTAATAAAGGCCTCCTGATCAACCTTTCCCCCCTTAAAGGGAGTTACGATTGCTACTGCTGAACCATTAAACATTTCAATCCCGCTCCTTTCTACTGTTTTTGATTTTCTAAGACTTCTAAAATTTGAACTGCATTGGTGGCCGCTCCTTTTCTAAGGTTATCTGCCACTACCCATAAAGAGACGGCCCTTTCATTGTATAAATCCCTTCTGATTCTGCCCACATAGGTAGCATCGGTATTGGCCACTTCAAGAGGGGTCGGATAATGATTATTCCTTGGATCATCCATTACCACTATCCCCGGCGAAAGTTTTAATATTTCTGTGATTTCATTGATTTCAGGTTTTTCTTTAAATTCCACATAGATCGATTCACTATGACCAAATAATACTGGGATTCTAACGGTTGTGGCATTGATTTCAATATTGTTGTCCTCAAAAATTTTCTGTGTTTCATATACCATTTTCAGTTCTTCCTTGGTAAATCCGTTATCATTGAAAACATCTATATGAGGAATACAGTTGGCAGCAATTCGCTTTGGATAAACTCGATTGGGATATGCCGCATCCTTAACTTGATTTTCTAGCTCATCTATGGCTTTTTGCCCACTACCCGAAACCGCCTGGTAGGTGGAAACAATGATTTTTTTGATTCCATACCTTCTATGGAGTGGGGCCAGGGCCACCACCATTTGAATGGTAGAACAATTTGGATTGGCAATAATTCCCTTGTATCCCTTTAACGCGTGGGAATTCACCTCAGGCACCACTAAAGGAATCCCCTCTGTCATTCGCCATTGTGAGGAATTGTCAATTACAGTATTACCAGCCTTTGCTGCAATCGGGGCAAATTTTTCAGAGATGCTTCCACCGGCGGAAAATAGTAAATAATCAAAGTTTTCTGCCATGGCCGCTTCGGTTAACAGCTCAACGGCAATTTGCTGATTCTGGTAGGGAATCAGGGTACCGACGGATTTTTGCGATGCAAATAACCGGAGTTTATCAATAGAAACTCCTCGCTCCTCTAATATTTCAATCATCTTACGGCCTACCGCTCCTGTGGCACCTACAACCCCAACTGTTAGTCCCATAAAAAAACCTCCTTATGTTTAAGATTAAGTAAATAAAACATGCTTTTACATAGCTACAGATTTTTCCCTGTATTAATTTATATGTGGTTATTGCCTTATCTGTTCAAATAAAAATATATTTGTACAAATCTCTTAATCCTATCCTGCTGATCTAATAATATTTTATATTACAGGCAACAAAAAAAACTCCCAGAATCTCGGAGTTTGTTAATGTAACACTAAGCAGACAATAGAAGCCCCCTGGAAAAGGGTCTTTTTCTTCTTAAATTACGTTTTAACAAATAGCACTCCATAGATTTTCTCTATGACAGTTATCCAGTTCTTCACTGCGATAACCAACCGCTGAATTGAAGGAAACCCAGCAATTTCGGCACGTCAGCCTTTCTATGATAGTATTGAGTATCCTTGCCCTCTTAGCACCTATCATATAATCTTCTTCAGTGCGCCTCTATTTATTAATACCTTTTTAATTGTGTATTGTACGTAGTTTATCATAAGCCTTGGGGCCTGTCAACTTTTAAATGTAAAAATATTTATCGAATTCCAGGTTATAAAAAACAGCAAGCCCTTGGCTTGCTGTCAATATAAAGCGTTATTAATGAACCCAGCTATAGTAAACTAATAGTAAAAGTCATGGTCGCCGATGGTTTTCATGAATTTGCGATTTTGGACAATCCAAAAGTTTGTTGATTTACCAGGATTTAAAAAATATAGGGCGTCTCCCACCGGTCGGCTTCCGTTGAGGGCATCCCGGGCAGCATTAATACTGTCGCTATTGGGTGTGTTGTAAATGCTTCCATCAAGTACAGGAGAAAACTGAGTATAGCCCTGCTGCTTATCGAACACAACTCCCTTTATGCTATTGGGGAACAGGCTGCTTTTTACCCGATTCAGTATGACATTACCCACAGCCACCTTGCCCTCATAGGGTTCACCCTGGGCTTCAGCATGGATAATTCTGCTTAACCAGTATAGGTCCTCTTCCCGGTTCCCCCTTGAGGCGGTTTCTTGGCCAGATGGGCTAGAGCTGCCTTCTGGGGCCTTCATAGAAAGCACCTGCCCCTTTAAAAGGGTATCACTATTCATATTGTTGTAGGACTTTAGCTGAGCTACTGTTAATCCTGCCCTTTGGGCAATTAAATATAATGTATCGTTTTCCTGCACAACGTACTGGTTAGTTGTAATGGGAGCCTTACTGGGCCCTGCCGACCCTTCTACTGGTTCTTCATTAGACCCTTGTTCGGCCTGGGTATTTTTTTCCTCCTGAGCTGTTACTTCAGGCTCTTTTTCATCTTCCGCTTCATCCTCACTACCCTGGGGGTATGTATCATCTTCTGTCTCTTCAGCCCTCTCATCCAGCAGCTCCTCCTGAAGCCCAAGGACCTCCTGATTAAGCGTAAGCTCCGCCTTCTGCTCAATCGGCGTTTCTTGCCCCCTTAAAAGACTAAGGGCGGTTACTCCTGAAGCTCCCAATAAAAGCACCAGGCCTAAAGCAATGTATTTTTTCTGATTTTCTCTCATACGCATCAACCCAACCTTTCTATGTTCATTAAAATTCTAACATAGTCAATGGGTGATGTTTAAGCTGTAACTTTTTCCAACCTATTTAAAGAGCTTGTCCATTAATCTTTTTATTTGATCCTTCCGGGCCTCTGTTTCCCTTATATCAACGGTAATAGCGTCTCCGTCGATCATGATGACATCCCCCTCCTGGGCTGAAGGTGGCAATAATTCCCGTTTTATTCTCTCAAGGCCACCTTCAACCTCAATCACAGCATATTTTTCCTCAAACCGATCAATAATCCCCTTTTTCACCATCATTCCCCCCATTCATTCTGTTCATAATAACCTTTCTCTAGACACCAAAGGTTACATGGGTACGATTTATATCTGAAAGTCGATGGCAGCCCGTCATAATCATGGTCTCCTTTAGCTGTTGACCCAATCTTCGGGTATAAACCGCCACACCCTCGGCTCCACCCCCATAGGCAGCAACGGCATAGGGCCTGCCAATTAATACAGCGTCAGCCCCCAGGGCAATGGCTTTAAATAGATCAACACCACTTCTAAAGCCGCCATCAATCAATATTTTCATCTTTCCGCCCACTGCTTCAGCAATTTTAGGCAGCACCTCTATGGTGGCGTAGGTATGATCAAGGACCCTGCCTCCATGGTTGGATACAACAATGCCATAGGCTCCGGCCTCAAGGGCTTTTTTAGCTCCCTCTACAGTCATAATTCCCTTTAAGATCACTGGGAGCTTTGTAGATGAAATGATTTCCTTTAATTCCGCTACTGATTTTGTGGAAACCGGCTTTCCCAGCATTCCCAACAAGATCAAGCCTGCAGCATCAACGTCCATTGCAATGGCCATGGCTCCCTTTTCCTCGGCCTTTTTAATCTTGGCCAAGATTTCATCCTTTCGCCAGGGCTTAATGGTGGGAATCCCAAAACCATTACTTTCACCCACAACCTGTAGGGGCAGGTCGTAGAACTCATCCTTTACGCCATCTCCTGTAAAGCCTATAACTCCGGCCTCCTTACAGCCCTCTATAATTGCCTTGGTATATTGAAAGTCATCAAGATGATCACTGTAATTCGCTCCTACCGCCCCAATGGGAGCTGCAAAAACTGGATATTGAAAGGTATGCCCAAATAGTTCCAGGGTGGTGTCAATTTCCCCCTCTTCCACCAGGGTATCAAGATTAATTTTTACCTCGTTCACCTTTTCACGATTCCGAATAAAGGATGAACCCGAATCCTTTCCCCCAACCCCAGGGGTTTCACCTCGACAGACAACACCATTACAGTCCTTGCATACACGACATTTGGTACCGATTATTTCCTTGGCCCGAACCAGTATATCATTGTATTCCATATCCATTCCTCCTGTATGTTAAATTACAATTCTATTGTAACAATTTTAGCCCTAACTTCAAAGGACATTTTGGAAAAACCCAATGGCAGCAACGTAAATTTAAAGTTTTTTCCCATTCTGTTCCACAACAGCGTAACAGTCTTTTCTAAGATGCTGAAGAAGGGGCAATTGACTTCTGATTTTTTCTACATAGCTCAGGTCAATCTCACCATAAACCACCGCTTCTCCCTCACCAGCCTGGGCAATAGCTTGCCCCCACGGGTCAATAATGGCCGAATGACCGTAGGCATGATAGTTAGCCTTTAGGTCACGGGCGGGGGACGCTGCAACAAAATAAACCTGGTTATCCAGAGCCCTTACCTGAAGCAAGCTGCTCCAATGGGCAGGGCCAGTGGTCATATTAAAGGCAGCCGGTACAATGATCACCTTAGCTCCCTTTAATGCCATCAATCTCATTAGCTCTGGAAAACGCATATCATAGCAGATTCCCAGCCCCATGGTGCAAAATTCTGTTTCAAAGACCGTAGCCTGGCTTCCTGCCCCCAGGGTATCAGATTCCTTAAATCGTATACCATTGGGAATATCAATGTCAAAAAGGTGCATTTTACGATGTTTTCCAATTAGGTCACCATGGGGGTTATATACATAGCTGGTATTAAAAATTTGGTTATCCTGTTTCTCTGGAATAGAGCCACCAATCAAATAAATTTTTAGCTCCCCAGCCAGCCTCGACAGAAAACTGGTTGTCAAGCCTCCGTATTCCTCTGCAAATAGGGGAAAATATTGATTTTCATAGGGACAGTTAAACATCTCGGGTAAGACCACCAGCTGGGCATCCCGTTCCTTTACAGCAGTACGAATAAGTGATTCCGCCTTTTTCAGATTCTGCTCCTTATGATCAGTAACCATCATCTGACATACCGCCACAGTAAATTTTTTCACGCTGCTCTAGCCTCCTTTTCATTCTTCCTTTTATCTTTTTCAGATAAATGTTATTATGATTAATTTTATTTTATCACAGACATTTGTCAAAGCCGTCAATTCAGTTTAAAATAGACATAGGCACTACATAAAGGAGGATTTCTATATGCGCACTATCTATTGGTTTATCAGTTTTTGGATTGATACGATTTTTGTATCCTTTTCTATTCCCAGGGCAAATCGCCTTGAAAAACAGAATCGATTAGAGGAGAGACGAGGATTTGCCCATAGGGCTGCAAGAAAATGGGCTGCCCGAGTTCTTCACCGTACCGGCAGCAATATTCAAATCACCGGCCTTGATCATATTCCCCAGGATCAGCCTGTCCTTTTTGTCAGCAATCATCAGGGCAACTTCGATATACCTATTTTATTGGCCCATTTACCCAAGCCACTGGGTTTTGTAGCTAAAGTAGAACTGAAAAAGCTCCCCCTGGTCAATCGCTGGATGGAGCTTTTGGATTGTGTATTTATTGACCGTAACGACATGCGACAATCCCTCAGAACCATTACCAAGGCCATAGATCTATTAAAGGGTGGTCATTCCATGGTGATTTTTCCCGAAGGAACTCGAAGCAAGGGCGATGAAATAGGGGCCTTTAAACCCGGCAGTTTA
Source organism: uncultured Clostridiaceae bacterium (assembly GCA_965652145.1). Classification (GTDB taxonomy): domain Bacteria; phylum Bacillota; class Clostridia; order Peptostreptococcales; family Natronincolaceae; genus CBFGTV01. Next base: position 14,402 of record CBFGTV010000025.1, on the reverse strand, counting down.
AAAATGGCCGCTAGAGCAGGGGTCTCAATAGTCCCCATCACCATTAAGGGCTCCTATAAAATTATGGAGGCCAATGGCAACCGGATTAAGCCTGCCAATGTACAGGTCATTATAGCTAAGCCCATCGATACAACCGGCCTTGACAAATCAACCGACCTGACAGCCATGGTATTTAATCAAATTAAGACCAGCCTGGAACAATCATAATACTTTATTTTTTAGATACATAGGGATTATTTTTAATATAATACCGCCAGGGGAAATCAATGGCCTCCTGGGCATAACCTATATTAATTCGTTTTGTGGTGACTATTTCAAAGGGCTGCGCTTCTGTATCTGTAATGTAAAAGCGCTCGCTCCATAGGGCGGCTTCATTATGCTCCTTTGTTATATTAAAGGCCTTGCATAGCTTTCCAGGACCATTGGTAAGGCCCTTCAGCTGGGGTTTAGTGAGGCTGTCCAGCTCCCTTTGATACCGATTGTAGGCCATGGCTTCCATTCCTTCCAAGGGCTCAATTCCTCTAATTAATACTGCTGCTGCAGCTCCCTCAGGTTCTGTTACCACATTTAAACAATAGTACATTCCATAAATTAAATAGACGTAGGCTCTTCCCGGCTCCCCGAACATCACCCTGGTTCTGGGGGTCATTTTATTTCCATAGCAGTGGGCTGCCTTATCGATTGCTCCTATATAAGCCTCCGTTTCAACAATCCTTCCCCTTAATACGTAGTTCTTTTCTCTTTTTACAAGAACCTTTCCCAATAAATCCTTAGCAACCTCAAGGGTTGGCCTATTATAAAACTGACAATCTAATTTATCCATGCTACCATCCTTACCTTTATTCTTCTTACTATTAATTATAGCATATTTTATTCCTTGGCCTAAAAGAAAAGGTCACCAATCATCCTCTATCGCCATAATATAATGATACAGGTTAAATTGATCATGGGGGTGCAACCAAGGGTGGAATATCTATCGCAATTTAATATTATTACCATTGGCCTATTGGCAAGCTTAATTGCCGGGCTTTGTACCGGTGTAGGGGCTTTACCAATTTTTTTTACCAAAGATATCACTCACAAAACCTTAGATACCATGCTGGGCTTCGCAGCAGGGGTCATGCTGGCAGCCACCTGCTTTAGCTTAATTGTACCGGCTGTAGAATATGCCGGGGGCGGCATGGGCGGTGCTGCTATCGCAGTGATCGGAATATTGATAGGAGGTATATTTTTAGACTTCATGGATCAATACTCTCCTCACAATTTGCTGGTTAAACTGCCCAACGACAGAGACACGCAACAGCTTAGAAAGGTCTGGCTCTTTATTATTGCCATTACCCTTCATAATTTTCCCGAGGGGTTAGCTGTTGGGGTGGGCTTTGGTAATGGTGATATCGGTAATGGTTTAACCATTGCCATCGCCATAGGCCTTCAAAATATTCCCGAGGGATTGGCCGTTGCCCTGGCCCTTATAAGAGAAAAGTACAATACCAAAAAGGCCTTTTTAATCGCCCTGGCCACAGGTCTGGTGGAGCCCATCGGCGGACTGTTGGGGATTGGTCTGGTTCATGTGGCTGAGCCGGTTTTACCCTATGGCCTGGCATTTGCCGCCGGAGCCATGCTCTATGTCATTTGTGACGAAATTATTCCCGAAACCCAGCGAAACGGTTATGAGAGAAGGGCCACCTATGGACTTTTAATAGGCTTTGTTATCATGATGTTTTTAGATGTTAGCCTAGGTTAATAAAAAAATATTCTTCTCCTGTTAAAGCAACAATAATTGGGTATTAGAACCTTAGAGCCTTCTAAAAATGGACTTAAGGAGAGGATGAAATGAAATTTATCAGCAATAATCATACTGATCCCCACTACAATCTGGCCCTGGAGGAATATGTATTAAAGCATCTTGATCCCCAGGAGGATTTTGTAATCCTGTGGCAGAACAGACCCTCCATTATCATTGGCAGAAATCAAAATACTATGGAAGAAATCAATGCCGAATACGTTAAGAAAAATGATATTTCTGTAGTTCGTCGCCTTTCCGGAGGCGGTGCGGTTTACCACGATTTTGGCAATCTAAACTTTACCTTTATTGTGAAAAATGATCAAGACAGTGTCAGCAACTATCGTAAATTCACCAAGCCTGTTATCGACGCCCTGAATCGTATCGGAATTCCTGCCGAATTTTCTGGCCGAAATGACATCACCATCGAGGGGAAAAAATTTTCCGGAAATGCACAGTACTATTACCGAAATAAGTTGCTGCACCATGGTACACTGCTCTATCATTCTGAGCTGACTCGCCTTCAGGAGGCTCTAAAGGTTCGTGCCGACAAAATTTCCTCTAAAGGAATTAAATCGGTGAGGAGCCGTGTCACCAATATTGCCGATTACATGGATCGTATCGTGCCCATTAATGAGTTTCGTGACCTGTTATTAAAATATATTTTTGAATACCAGCAGCAAACACCTCAGGAATATATTTTAACAGACCAGGATCAACAAGGTATATTGGAAATTATGAACAACCGCTACATGACCTGGAATTGGAACTTCGGAGAATCACCTGATTTCCACATTCAAAAATCGAAACGCTTTACAGGGGGTCTATTGGATATACGCTTTGATGTACAGCAGGGGAAGATCAGTCAGCTGAAAATTTACGGCGATTTTCTAAGCTCCAGTGATGTATCGGGACTGGAGGAAAGGCTGACGGGCCTAACCTACGAAGAAACGGCCATCACTGATGGATTAAAGGATCTTGAGCTGAGCAATTTTCTGGGTCAAATTACCCTTGATGAACTAATTGAATGCCTATTTTACTAAAAGAAAAGGAGCACCAAATGATTATATTAATCATCAGGTGCTCCTTTAGTCTTATTCCTGTCGAATAAAATCTCCAGATTTTCCACCGGTTTTTTTAACTAGCTTAATGTCGGTGATGGTCATTCCTCGATCTACAGCCTTACACATATCATAAATGGTCAATGCAGCCATCGAGACCGCTGCCAAAGCCTCAATTTCAACACCAGTTTTACCTGTGGTTCTTACTACCGCCTCAATATCGATTTTACTATTTTCTTTATCAATGGAAAAGTTAATATCTGCCCCGGTTAAAATGATATTATGACACATGGGAATCATGCTGCTGGTCTGCTTAGCAGCCATAATGCCCGCCACCTGGGAAACTGCAAGAACATCTCCTTTACTAATGTCTTTATCAATGATTTTTGCAAGGGTTTCTGGCATCATATAGATTTTTCCTGTAGCCACAGCCTCCCGTTTAGTGTTGAGCTTATCTCCCACCTCAACCATTTTAGCCCTTCCCGCCTCGTTAAAATGGGTAAATTCCTTTGACTCATTCATCCTTAATGCTCCTCCTTGAATTAATCTTCAAAAACGATTTCCTCTACTTCCATATTGCTTATAGCTTCCTCGATTAAAGTCTCTGCATCCAGCCGAGCTTCAGACTTTAATATTCTATCAAGCCTGGGTTTTGTTACGGGCCTTTTTGGTAAAAACACCGTACAGCAATCCTCGAAGGGTTGAATAGAGGTATCATACGTTCCGATATTCCTGGCAATTTCTATGATATCCACCTTGTCCATAGCAATCAAGGGCCTGAATACCGGCATTGAAACCGCTGCATTGGTAGTATTCAAGCTTTCGATGGTCTGACTGGCCACCTGCCCTATGCTTTCACCTGTAACCAGGGCTTGGGCATTTTGTTCTTGGGCGATTTGCTCGGCAATTTTCATCATAAATCTACGAGATAAAATGGTCATTTCATCTTCAGGGCATTTTTCATTAATTTCTTTTTGAATGGGCAGCAGGTTCACTGAAAATAGCTTAAATGATCCGATGTATTCCGATAACAGTCTGGCTAAATCCAATACCTTTTCTTTGGCCCGCTGGCTGGTAAAGGGATAGCTATGGAAATGAACCGCCTGGATTTCTACTCCCCGCTTGGCCACCATCCAGCCTGCCACAGGACTGTCTATTCCACCTGAAAGAAGCAGCATGGCTTTTCCATTGGTGCCCAGGGGCAGTCCCCCCAGTCCCATGACCCTTTCACTGAATACATAGGCTTCTTCCCTGACTTCAACATATACTTTGACATCCGGCTGATGTACATCCACCTTTACCTGTTCCTGCTTCGATAATAGATAACCGCCAATCTCTCGGCTAAGTTCCAGTGAAGAAAGGGGAAAGCTTTTATCAACCCGTTTGCTCTCCACCTTAAAGGTTCTAATTCCCCTGGTTTGCTCTTGAAATTTGAGTTCCTCCAGGGCCACCTCTTTGATTTTATCCAGCTCTACGGGAAATCGCTTGGCAGGGCTGATCAAAGTAACCCCAAAGACCTTTTTAATTCGTTCTATAAGCTGTTTCTCATCATAATGATCGACATCAACATAAATACGGCTATGTTTTTTATAAACCGTTGGCCTGCCTAAATCCCTTAGGGCATGGCGAATATGTCTTACCAGCTTGTCCTCAAAAAATCGTTTATTGCTTCCCTTCAGCATTACCTCTCCATATCGGACAATAATTACCTTTTCCACCAACAAATCACCTCATAATCTTTCTTAATGCTTCCACATGGTACTTAATTCTATCAATTGCATAGCTTAATTGTTCTATGGTTGTTTCATCGCTAATGCTTAATCTCAGGGTACTATCTATCAGCTGTTCCCTTAGGCCCATGGCCTTTAATACATGGCTTTGGCCCTTTTTCTTTGAGGAACAGGCGGAACCAGCTGAAACGTAAATTCCGTCTTCCTCCAGGCTGTGAAGTAAAACTTCACTTTTTACACCAATAAAGGCCACCGATAGGATATGATCTGCAAAGGACTGGTCAGCTCCGGTCAAGATTTCAATGTTTTCGATGGCAGTACTGAGGTTTTTGATGAGATATTCCTTTAAATCCTTCAGCCTTTTCATTTTGGCAGGATGATCCTGATCCATTTCTTCCACTGCCTTACCAAGGCCAAATATGCCAGGTACATTTTCTGTTCCTGAACGGATTCCCGTTTCCTGGTTGCCTCCGGTAACCACCGGTCTCAGCCTAACTCCCTTTTTCACATAAAGGCCGCCAATGCCCTTGGGGCCATGGATTTTGTGGCCGCTAAAGGAAAGCATGTCTATGGGAAGGGTATTGACGGGGATTTTGATCTTTCCAAAGGATTGAATGGCATCAACGTGAAATAGAGTATTTTTGTTTTTTCTTTTTAATTCCCTTCCAAGGATTTCAATTGGCTGAATACTGCCTACTTCATTATTAACATGCATGATGCTGACCAAAATGGTATCTTCCCTGACGGCCGATAACAATTGATCTAAATCAATCAATCCCCTCTTATCTACATCAATATAGGTTACCTCATAGCCCTTGGCCGCCAAATCCTCCATGGTGTTCAATACCGACGGATGCTCAATTTTTGAGGTGATTAAATGTCTTCCCCTGCGGCCATAGGCCTCTGCTACTCCTCTAATGGCTATGTTATTGGATTCTGTACCACCTGAAGTAAAATACAATGCCTGATCCTGACAGCCTAAAAACCTTGCAATGTTCTTACGTATTTGCTTGATATGCTTCTCGACCATTACTCCCTTGCCATGAAGGGAGGAAGGATTTCCATAAAGCTCTTCCATTCCGTAAACGACAGCCTGAACCACAGATTTTCTTGGCTTTGTGGTGGCAGCATTATCTAAGTACACTTCCATGTTTTTTCACCTTCATTCAGTTCATTCATACCTTAATTCAGATTTTATCATAACGAAATAATACTGTTTTGTAAAGAAGCCTTTTTGTTGTAGTATACCCCAAATAAATCCCTATATTGAAGAGGGCAGCAGAAAAAAAGAAAGGTATTGGGCACCTTTCTTAGTATCCTAACGCTTCACCAACAATATAAACATTCAAATCAACTGTCATGGGTTTATGATTAATGATGGTTGTGATATTACACATACGATCTTCACTTAAACAATCATTGCAATTACCTGTTATTGCACAGGGAGTCTTTAAATTCAGCCGCATTGCATTCCCCGGACAGGCCTTAGATTTAATTCTGTCAATGGCCGAAATTAAATCACTGGTAATCTTGTTAATACCGCAGATAACAATCACACGCTTTGGGCCATAGAACATGGCACTAACCCGATTGCCTACCCCATCAATGTTGACTAATTCGCCACCTTCGGTTATGGCATTGGTACTGGTTAAATATAACTCTGCCTTTCCAGCCTGTTCCCTCACCTGAGGTCTTTCTTCCGGCGGTACCAGCCAATGCCAGTATACTTGTTTTCCCCTTTGGGCCAGCTGCTCGTGTAATTTCAGATCGAAAATTGTCATTGAGCCCCCCACTCCAATTGTCGACACAGCATCGGCCTCATCCATAATAGCCTTAACAGCTTCTTCCTTAGTATTAAAATATTTAGTCCCGATTTCTTTTTTTTCTAAGTTATTCATTAGATTTTGAACTTGTTCCTTCACTTTGAAACCCCCTTTTTTAAATTATCAAAATTGCTATTATGATAACATTATACAACAATCATTTCCAAACGCAAAATTAATTTAAAAAAAGTTGCTGTCAAAGCCTTGCACTATTTGTCGAGATTTGTTATAATTTTTTTGTGGTTATCCCCCTGGTAACCTCGATTATATAATCTCTATTCCCAATACCCCTTTTGAAAATCACATTTTATAAATGTGAACCTGGGTCCACGACCCAGTTTTTTTTTACCCTTTTTTACATTACTTCCCTTAACTTAAACCTAAACTTAGTACAATATTCTTATTTTTTCATTCACAAACCCACCCACATCATATATAATTATTCTTGCAGACGTAGACAAAAATAGAGGGAGGTATCGCATTGAATAAACCAAAAGTAGCTGTCATTTTTACAGGTGGTACAATTTCCATGTCGGTTGATCCAAGGATTGGTGCTGCAATTCCTTCTCTTTCCAGTCAGGAAATATTATCATTGGTGACTAATATTGATCGATATGCTGAAATAGAAACCATTAATTTTTCAAAGCTCCCAGGACCCCAAATGGATTTGACCCTTATGTTGAATCTTAGGGCCCTGGTGGTTGAAACCCTGGATCGCTACGATATTGCCGGCGTTGTCATTACCCATGGCACTGATACCCTGGAAGAAACCGCCTACCTTTTGGATTTATCGATTCAGTCTTCTAAGCCCATTGTAGTGGTTGGTGCCATGCGAAACAGCTCTGAATTGGGCTACGACGGCCCCAGTAATTTAGCCGCTGCAGTGTGTACTGCCATTTCTCCCCATGCTGTCAATAAAGGGGTTTTGGTAGTAATGAACAACGAGGTAAATGCCGCCAGTGAGGTGACCAAATTTAATACTTTAAGCCTAGATACCTTTAAATCTTTGGAGTTCGGCCCTCTGGGTATTGTTGATAATGATGAGCTTATCTTTCACCGAGCCATTGTCAATCGACAGCAAATCGTAACTGATCAATTAGAAACCAGAGTAGAATTAATTAAAAGCGCTGCTGGGATGGATTCCAGCTTAATAAAATATTGTGTTGATCGCGGCTCAAAGGGGATTGTAATTGAAGCCATGGGACGGGGCAATGTTCCTCCCACCATGTTGGAGGGAATTATCTATGCCTTGGAGAAGCAGGTGGCTGTTGTCATTACATCCCGCTGCCCCACCGGCCGGGTGTTGGATTCCTACGGCTATGAAGGTGGCGGCAGACATCTGCGCAACCTTGGAGTAATATTAGGTGGCGATTTACCCGGACAAAAATTAAGAATCAAATTAATGCTGGCCCTTAGTGTCACCGATGACCCAAAGGAGCTAAGGGATATTATTGAAGGCCGGCAATATCATTAATACGATTGAAAGCCAACCATAGGAAGATTTGGCCCTGTGGTTGGCTTTTATTGCTGTAAAATCCTGTTTCTAATACAGGTCTGAAGATCAAAATCCTTAATTTGATTACTGTTTAAGAAGCGTATCTTGACAATCTTATCGGTTATTCCTTCAATCAAGCCCTTTCCAAAGAGCCGATGATAAATGGCTTTTCCTATAGTCAATCCATCCTTCACAGGGGTCAACTGCTTCATTTCGTCAACAAATCGTGATGTCTCTGCTCTTTTATCGTAGCGAAATTGGGGTGAAGAAACATAAAGATTTTCCTTTGCCCTGGTAATGGCAACATAAAACAGCCTTCGTTCCTCCTCTATGGCTTCCTCTGTCTCTAGCACCTTGTTATGGGGTACAATTCCCTCGATAGCGCCTATAATAAAAACGATTTTAAATTCCAGCCCCTTGGCCCCGTGCATAGTCAATAAATTAACTTCGTCTTGATTTTTTATTTTGTTTTTATGCTGTTTGATCTGGGCTTTAAAATTGCTAATATATTGTAGGAAGGCACCTTGCTCTGAAAATTTTGCACTGGATTCCTCCACCTCATCAAGGATTTCAAAGATGCCATTACTGGAGATTTTCTTTTCTACGCAATAGTTTTCTATGTATTGATCATAGCCCACCTGTCTACGAATATAACCGATGGCCTGATGGGTGCTTAAATTTCCTATATTTTTTAAATCCAGCTGGAGTTGGTCTAAATGTTTGGTCTGATAAGACTTCAGTTCCCCCTTAACCTTTAAGGCGGTAATAAAATCCTTATGATAGTTCAAGGCGGCCTCCATGGCCTTTTTCGATATATAACGGGTTGGGCGGTTAATGATGGAAGCCATACCTCGGCTATCCATCGGATTTTGGCCAAGATTCAAATAGGTTAATAGATCCCTGGCGGCCCAGTGTTCATAAATATTGTAAATTTGGTCCTTACAATAAAAGGGAATCTGATTTTCCAGCAATTCACCAACCATAGCTGCCCCCAGCATATTGGTACGATAAATAATTGCCATATCGCCATAGCTAACCCCTGATCTATGCCAATCCTTTATTAAACTGCTGACAAGGCGATTTTCTTCCTCTCTGCTTTTAGGTATCATGTAGCGTATTTCTTCCTTCGGACTATGGTAGGCTACAATGTTTTTAGGAATTCGTACCTTGTTATTGGTTATTAAAGCGTTGGCACCCTTAATGAGGTTTCCCTGGGAGCGATAATTAACATCGATTACGATTTTATTGCTGTTGGGAAAATATTTTTCAAAATCTAAAATAAAATCAGGTCTTCCGCCCCGAAAGCTATAGATGGACTGATCATCATCTCCCACCACAAATAGATTGTATTGAGGAGCACTTAATAGCTTGATAATTTCAAATTGAATTTGATTAATATCTTGAAATTCATCTATTAATATATATTGGAATTGATTTCTTAAAAGCTTAAGGACCTTGGGATTTTCATTTAAGAGCCGATAGCATTTGATAAGCATATCATCAAAGTCAATTTTTTGATGGTCATTTTTATAATTTTCATAGCAATCAATTAAGCGCAAAAAATCCTTTGTTAAAATACATTGGGAGGTGAAATTTTGCCTGCCTGTATAATTGCTATAATAAAGGGCCATTTCCAACAGCAGCTCTTTAATTAGCTCATCATCATCTGCATAGTCTATCATCAAGGTTTTGGCTATATTTTTAATTACGGTGTATTTTTCTCCTTCATCAAGTATTTGCCCTAAGCCATACCCCCAATGACTTCTGATGATGCGAAAAAAAACCGAGTGGAAGGTTCCAAAATGTACCCTGCCAGCCCCAGGTATTTCATCCTTAACCAGGCAGTAAAATCTTTGCTTCATTTCCTCTGCTGCAGCCTTGGTAAAGGTAATAACCAGTATATGATTTGGATTAACCCGGCAGGCCTTAATTAAGTGCTTAATTCGATAGGTTATAACGGTGGTCTTGCCGGAACCAGGCCCGGCATAAACCATACATGGTCCCTGCCCATGGAGTACTGCCTTTTTTTGCTGTTCATTCAGTCTATTAAGATACTTTTCCATGCTACACCCCTACATCTATACATAATCATTCTTCTTTTAGTGTTTCTTTTCATTTTAAAAGTTTATCATATCTAACCATGATAAACAAATCTTAAAATAAAAAGGATCGTTTCTCTATAAGAAACCATCCTCTAAAATAGTATTATTGTTTTTCTGCCAGCAGCTTTTTTAAGAGACCTGTAATTAATTGTTGGGTTTCGCTGTTTTTATAGCTGCTATCTTTATTGAATTCAGAATTAAGCTCCTTTAATTCATTGATGGCTGAGGCTGTACCACTGTACTGCTGCAGTAAGTAGCTGTAATTACGAATTAGCTGTTGCTTTATCTTTTCCGAAATATCCATTGACAATAGTTGTCGATAAGCCTCCCTTGCCTGTTGAATATTTCTGTTTTTTATAGACTCCTCCGCCGTAAAAACTCCCGTGACTAACTTTGTGTCTTTATTTGTGGTGCTTCTATTAAGCTCACTGGCAAACTTCAGCACCTCTTGTCCGGGTATTAGCTTGGCAGCCTCCTTTAAGAACAGGTCTAAGCCTTCAACAGTTTCATTTTTTCTGGCGAGAAGGTGCTGCATGGCTTCTTGAATAAGTTCGATTTTTCTTATATTACCTGTATTTTTATCGTAAACAATTAAATAATAGTTATTTCCCACTACATTGTCATAGTCTTCGTTTTTTAATTGCCATAGGGTTTCAATAGGATTACTGTCATATAAATGGGCTTCATTATGGGGTATGTATCCAATAAATGACATATATTCCAGGGAGCTGATGGCCTTTATAAATTGTTGATTTTGTCTATCTGCCTTTTGACTTCCCTTTGCTAACGTAAAGGTAGGCTGCTGTTTTCCAAAATTATTGAATGTAATTGGCTTAAAGGTCAAATCTTCAAGCAGATACTGAAAATCTTTATTGACTCGACTCAGAATTACTGCGGCTTCCGCCCTTGTAACCTGCCTGTGGGGTCTAAAGGTTTGATCTCCATAGCCCTGTATTATGCCATTACTCACCAGCTCCATCAGTTCTTGATAATAGGGTAGGCTGGTAGCCACATCATGGAACCGAAGATTCTTCATTTCAATAGGTGGCGTCGTCACAGCCCTGGCCAGCAAAGCTGCTTCGTAACGATTAATGGCCCTTTGGGGTTGTAGTTGGGCTCCCTTGAAAATATCCTCCAGGCTCAATTCCGTATTGCTGTAATATTTTATGTAGATGTTAAGCTCATGCAGGCTGTAGTAAAGCTCTGACTGCCGATCTATATCCTGATAAGGAATTGTGTCGTTATAAAGGATAAAATCTACTTTTTCATAAACCTTACTTTGATGAAGTAAATGATTAAGTCCTATGATGTAATCCCCTCGAGTCATAGCCTGGTCTGGCCTAAAGGCACCACCTTCATATTCTTTGATTATACCCATTTCATCAGCCGCCCATTTGATATAACTCTGCCCCCAGTGGCCTTCAATATCATTTAGGGCATAGGAAAAGCTAGCGCCAGCACCGATTAACAGTATCACTGATAAAATCACAATTCCCTTTATTTTCTTCATGTATGTACCGCCCCCCCAAATATTTCTTTTTATTTCCTTATTATTCATCGTATCATAAAGCCACGATATATAATTTTACATTTCTATAACATCTTATATCATTTTATAATTATATACCCCATTTTATCGTTTCATCAAACATTTTTCCGCTAATACGCTAGTCTATTTATAAGACGACAAATATTCTAATAAGTTGCAAAATATGTTAAAATAGACTTGCTTAAATTTTACCATCTAAGGAGGCAGTTATGAAAACGATCTATCGTCGCCTTGAAAACAATCAAGCCTTACCTTCCAGTCTGAATCATTTATTTCTTTCAGAGAAATTCTGTATTGTTGATATAGAAACAACAGGCCTAAGTCACCGATATCATCATGTTATTCTAATCGGCCTGTTATACATAGAAGAAGAAGATATCGTTGTTAAGCAATTTCTGGCTGAAAACGTCAGGGAAGAAAAACAGGTTTTGTCTGCTTTCCTGGAAGCATCCCGGGAGATTCCCTATACCATTACCTATAATGGGGCATCCTTTGACGTTCCCTTTCTGAAGGAAAGATTTAAAAAGTACGGAATTCAATGGCCCTTTAACGATATTAAGCATTTAGACCTGCTGCAATTAATCAAGCGCTACCGCCGATCTCTTTCTCTGGAAAATTTGAAACTTAAAACCGTTGAAAAGTTTTTAGGAATCAACAGACGAGACACTATCAGCGGTAAGGAAAGTGTTGATCTTTATTTACAATATCAGCAAGAGCCTTCCCCCAGCCTGGAAAAGACAATTCTGCTGCATAATTTTGAGGATATTTTCTATCTTTTAAAGGTAACCCATATCATAGAGTATTTTCCTCCATCCTTTTTACTGTTGTCTAAAACCTGCTATTCAATTAGCTATTCTGGTAAAAAAATAGATTTATTGTATTATCCAGAGGATGTCACCATCAAAAAGAACACACTATACCTTAAGGGTCGAACCAGTACTGTTAAGGATCTGCCTGAAGAAATTCACTATACATCCCAGTACCATTTTCAATGGTCTCCGGTTTCGGGCAGCTTTACACTGGAGCTTCCCTTAGAGCATTTTAAGCTACCCACAAAGGAAAAAATCTATTGCCTGGATTTTAAGACCTTTCCCTTTAATTTTGAGGAACTGACTTCTTCTTCCATTGCCAGGGATGTTATTTATGAAGGTATGATGGAGGTAAGTGTGACCAAGGAAGAAAATCATAGCTTTCTGATTGAATTTATCAATCATCTCATCAGGGGAATATTAAATAATCAAGGCTAGTACTCCGTCCTAGGGGGAAGCAATATAAATACAATCGAGTAGGAGGTAGATAATTATTTTATCTACCGACCTCTCACACCACCAAGCATACCGTTCGGTACTTGGCGGTTCATTAGGAACTAATGTATTAGCTGATATCTCTTACTAATACTTTTATAGCCTAGTTTCTCTAGGTAGGCATTAGTAAGGCTTCTTGCTAGAATAGGGCTTTTGGATATTCTCCAATAGCCTTTTCTAGTGTTTGCATATTCCCAAGCCTTATATTTATCAATCCCTAGTTTCTTAAGATTAATAAACTTAGTCTTAATCTTCTTCCATTGCTTCCATATACATGCCCTAAGTCTTCTTCTTAACCACTCCTCAAGATTCTTGATTCTTGCCTTCGCTTTCGCGATTCCAAAGTAGTTAATCCAAGCAACTGTAATCTCATTTAGTCTTTTAAGGCGATATTCCATACTAATCCCTTTATTTCGGTTTGTTATTTCTCTAATCTTATCCTTAAATTTGCTATATGATTTCTCATGTATTCTTACTTGGATCCCGTTTCTGCCAAAGTAAAATGAAAACCCTAGAAATTTTCTTTTAGTCACCAGGTCTACCTTACTCTTTTTTTTATTGACTTTAAGTTTCAGTTTCTTTTCTAGTAATCTCGTCATACTTTCCATGACTCGTAATCCTGCCTTTTTGTTTTTGACATAAATATTACAATCATCAGCAAATCGACAGAACTTGTGACCACGACGTTCTAATTCTTTATCTACTTCATCAAGCATAATATTTGATAACAAGGGGCTAAGGGGTCCACCTTGAGGTGTTCCTTCCTCACTATTCACCTTTAAACCATTTATCATAATGCCACTTTGTAGGTATTTTCTTATTAGACTGAGGACTCTTTTATCTTTTATTTTCCTAGATAAACGCCCCATCAGTATGTCGTGATTTACCTTATCAAAGAACTTCTCTAAGTCCATATCTACAACCCAGCGATTCCCATTGTTGATGTATTCTTTTGCCCTTAAAATTGCCATCTGAGCCTTTCTCTTGGGTCTGAAACCATAACTACTATTTGAGAAGGTTGGTTCATAGATTTTGTTTAGTTCCTGTGCTATCGCCTGTTGAATCATTCGGTCTAGCACAGTTGGTATTCCTAGTAGTCTTACTCCCCCATCAGGCTTTGGTATTTCTACTCTCCTAACGGGGGATGGAATATACTTTCCTTCTAGTAACTTTGCCTTTACTTTCAACCAGTTATTGATAACAAATCCACGAAGTTCATCGTATCCCATGCCATCAACTCCATAACTTCCTTTATTAGCAATTACTCGCTTCATAGCCTTCAACATATTATCTCTGGCTAGGATTTTATCGAGTAGGTTACTAGTATCAGTTAGTTCACCGTTTTCTCTTTCTCTCTTTGAGTTTCCAAGAACATTACTCAGCGTCCCTTGACTACCTCGAAGTTCCACTTCTACTTCCTCAAGGCGACCTAAATATTTAGTTGTCTGCTTTCTCTGTAATTGTTCTAAGTTATTCAAAGTTGAAAACCTCCTAATGTTCAGTCCTTCACTAAAGATTCATGACTCTTTAGCTAATATGACCTCTGCTGACTTCT
>CBFGTV010000024.1:0-45329 GCA_965652145.1 uncultured Clostridiaceae bacterium | reverse complement strand
TTTGACTGGGTCAGGGTAAATTGTTCAGGTTCAGGGAACCTTTTAGATTGGGCCTGATACCTTGACTGGGTAGAAATACTGTTGATTTTAAAGGGGGTTTGATTCACATAATCCAATGTCGTTTCCTCCACCACACGAAACCACAGTCCCTCTTCTCCCTGGGCATTTATCCAGCTATCCTGATAGATTTCTTCATAATAAAGGGTTTTAGACCAAACCTTTTTAAAGCTGTCCTCAATAAAATAGTAGATTTCAATAAATCTTTCAATAAAGAATCCGCCCAGTCGCTCGTCGAGGGTTTGTTCGATCACCATGGCATGGTGGGCTTCCTCATCAAGGGAAATAAAATTCAAATCTTTGACATAGATTAATCCCTCAATTTTATCATCGAAAACGTAGCTGTCGCCCACCAGTTGATAAAGGGCCAAGACAGAGGCATCCTTTGATAGGTTTAATATCACAATCAATTGAGGGGCAGAATTGGGTTTGATAATTTCTATATAATGCTTTAATTCAATGTATTCCAAATAGCTTTGCCAGGAATCATAATTTAAGTTCTTTAATGTTGTCTGAATGATTTCTAATTCTGCCCTTTGTTTTTCGCCTTCATCAGCCGATAGATATTGATTTAATAAATTTAGAGATATTTTCAAATTGGGAGATGCATATCGCTGAAAGGTTTTTACTGTGGCCTCCGTAGAAAAAAAGATAGTAACCATTGAGAAAACAAGAAGAATCACCAAAAAAATAAGTATTGAACGCATTTGATCTTTCATTGTATCACCCCACTAAAATTATATGTATCGAGGAAACTAAATAAACTTAAATAAAACCTCTTGAAAGATAAAGATTTTAATGGGATGATATATATATTGAAAATTCCCATGAAGAGAAAAAAGATAGAAGGGAGAATTGACAATATGAAGCCGGTTATTGCCCACAATGGTTTAGCCTATCATGTAAATTTAATATATACGGTACCTATGGATACCAAGCAATATCATTGTTTTAAATTTCTTTTTGGAAATCTGGTGGCCTATTTGAATAAAATCAATGATGAGGGAATGATGATCCAGTTTACCATTAACATCAATGAAGAAATTAGCAAATTTGGTCGATTCAAGGATATACCCACCAAGGCAGAGCTTCGAAAATTTATGCCAATTATTTTAGAAAGCGATACGTACCAAAATAGCGATGTGGCTTTTTTAATGAATTTAATCCATGACTTTATGAAAAAGGAAAGGTTTAACCGTAGAAATATGCCCCAAGAGGTGTTGATATTGAAGGAAAAACTTGAAGGGGTCTTAAAGGAACCTGAAATTGCTATTAAAAATCTAGTTTTGATAAATAAAAAACCTTAAGCGATTTTTACTTAAGGTCTCTTAATGATTATTGAGTATCTACCATTACCTGGTCCCAGCTGTATTGATGGGCTAATTTTTCAATATCACTATTAATGGTCAGGTCATTGAGATAATGGCTCAGACTGATGCGAACGATCATATCGGCAATATTTTCCCAATCATTCTGGGAAAGACGGTTGATTCTGGCGCCGGAAAAATCGACACCATGGGTGATTTGAAAGGGTTCATTTAAGTTTAGATGTTCCTTTAAGTAATGCTGGAAGCAGTAGCTGTTATCTTGAATGCCCCCTTGATTAACATGGGCTAAAAATAAATTATAATAATGATAGCGTATGTTACGGTAAATAAGCTCCTGATCCTTAAAGGCTATGGTAGAAATCGCCTGGCTAATGTCTGAGAACCATATGGGCCTTGGTGAAGGCTGGAAAGAATTTTTTTGTTGTCGTTGTTGGATATACTGATTTAATGAAATAACCTTTGCCAAGATAATCCTCCTCAATGTTGTGTCTGGTTTTCATTACGTTCTATCATACCTTGTTGCTGGTCTTTTTACAACACAGACAATTTTCAAAATGGAGCATTAACCTTGATTGTGGGCACTATATTATATTTTACTGTTTATTTTAAGTAATTAGATTAAATTTCATTCAACAATAGGTACCATTATGAATTTGTTAGGAGGATTTGTAAATATGAAAATGAATCAATTGATGATAGAAAGGCTCATTCCCTTTATTTATCAACGATACGACGGGAAGCTGCTGAAAGAGCTAGAAAGGAATTTTTTAGAAAAAAACAGCCAACTACAGCATCAGTTTCAGGATTGGCTGGTCTTTGACTATCGGCCGGAAAAGTCAAAGAGCTTTGTTAAGCTATTTTTAGAAGAACAGTCGGACCAATTAAATAGAGACGAGATCAATGGCCTTCAAAGGGCCGACAATAGTTATTTAGGTCTGTATGAGGTAACAAAAATGAGTGATCAAGAAGTACACATTAAAAATTTATTCACAGAGGATCGCCATAGCATTCCCAAGGAAAACTTAGTAGAATCCCCCGAGGGAAATGAACTGATGCTGATTAGGGTGGGGGAAATGGGAACCGATGAGGTCTTTAGCAGCAGCATTATTTTATTACCCTATCAGTTTAAAACCATGCTGGTAGGACAAATTATTGAAGCTTATGATCGGGCCAAGGCTCGGCACCCTTACTTAAGCTATCAGGAATATTTTAAAAAATATCCGCTGGAGCTTTTGGATATAATTAACAGATTGTTATCCTATGAAAATCAAGAGGGGGACTGTACCCTCTATCAAGGTACCTATATTGTTTTAAATCCAAAGCAATTTAATGAGGCAATAACCTCAATGGCTTACCTTCAGCCTGAAGAAGACCATGTCTATCTATTAAAGGAGGGTCAATATACCCTGGCTACCCTGGTCTATGAAAATAATCGGCTGGAGGTGGAGTGTACGAGTCCCGAGGATTTAGAGCTGGCAAAGGAACGGCTGACAGAAAAGCTGGGTAAATTTCTACATCATGTTAAGGATGAAGAGCTGACAATCGATGACATTATTTAAATATCCTTAGTATTTTTGATCTAAGAGCATTCCGGCCATTGGCTGAACAGAATCTTCACCATAGGTGGGAAGCAACTTTAGGGTTGTGGCCTTAATATGCTTAAAAAGATGATAGAGCTTTTTTACCAGCCCCTGTTGATAATCAAATAAAAATGACAGGGAATCAGGGGTAATGCTGTGGTTATTTTTAAATATTGAGGCATTAAAGCTTAGAGATTGATCTGGTAAAAGGGTAATCCCTATTCCTTCAAGCTGAAGCTGATAATCTGACAGCACCTGGTAGAGTTCCTGGCTTTGGGTTTCATTTGTTAGCATATGCTCCAGCTGCTTAAGGGATTGAAGGGCACAATTGTACCTTTCAACCAGTTCTTCCATTAAACGAAGGATGCTTTCCGATTCATCCCCTTCGTCGGGAAGCCTCCTCAAAAGTTTTTCAAGCTCCTGCTGACGTAGATAGAATTTTTTAAATTGTCCCCTTAGCTGTGAAAAGCTGTCATAGAAGGCCCCGGCCAAGAGTAAAAAGTTTTCATTGATGTGGGAAGATTCATTATGGACGGGTTTAATTGGGTCTACGGGGTCAACGGTAGCAATACGGTTTACTACGGTTTTTCGTTCAACATACATTCGATTGACCCGATCTTTTTTTACTGAATTGATTGGCTTCATCAAAACACCCCCTGTTTTACATTTATACCCTGTTCTATAAATTATATCTAAAAAAGAAAAAACATTTTTACTAAATGCGATATATTAAGAATGAATTTATGAAAAATAAAAAGGAATTTGTACAATTTTGTAGAATACTTTAATTAACCAACACACATAATTATATTGAATTCAATCATATAAATGCCCAAAAATGTGATTGATACTAGGTGAAGACAGTTGTCTTCCCTTTTTTTTCGAGTTTTATACCTGTGTAGAATTTGATATAATAAATGGAAAAAGGATAGGAAAAACTATATGATCAGGCAATTTAAAGACTATGCAGAAGGATTGATTAAGGAAATAAGCCTTGAAGCAAAGCTTAAAGAGGCAGATGTTCTTCTGTGGGTTTATTTTAATCTATACTTTTATCATCATGAAAATAATCCTGGCTACGGCAGAGAACGGTTTTTAATTCTGCTTCAAATTAATCCTGGGTTTCAGGAAAAGTACACAACCTACGAAAAAATTTCCTTTCGTCACTATGTTAGGCTTGCGGAAGCCGTTTTAAAAAACTTTAGTTTTCTTCCCCAGGAGGGAAAAATCCAGTTGGATTTAAAGGAGATGGAGGCCTATTATGAAGAATTGCTTCATAAAAGCCATCGGAATCGTACCGGAACCTATTATACGTCCCGTATAATTGTCAGAGCCATTATCATTAATAGCTTGAATTGTTTGATTCAGCAGGCTGGCATAGAAGATATGAAGATAGAGAAGCTGTTTCAGAAAAAGGGGCAGCCTGAAGAAAAAGAAAAATTAATACAGCTTGACAGCTTAGTCAGCAATATTCGTATTGCTGATATTGCCTGCGGCGCTGGGGTTTTTTTGAGGGAAGGCCTTGATATTCTTTTTGCTTTAAACAAGGAACTGAAGAATCAGCTGAAGGAAAATATCAAAGAAGAAACCCTGTTAAGGGAAATAATCAATAAAAATTTATATGGTGTTGATATCCAGCTAGATACTGTCATGCTTTGCAGACTTCTCTTGCTCATGAAATTAGATATACTCTTAAATAGGCCCCTAAGATCGAAGCTTACCCTACATATTTTTCATGGCGATTCCCTGGTAGGCGATGATTTAAGGCATCTGGAGGGACGATTCGATATGGTAATCGGAAACCCGCCCTATATTGGTGAAAGGGGAAATAAAGCTATTTTTGAGGCCATAAAGAAAACCCCCTTTGGGCAAAAATATTATGAGGCTAAAATGGATTATTTCTATTTTTTCCTTTATCGAGGGTGGGAACTATTAAGGCCGGGGGGAGCTTTGGGGTTTATTACCACCAATTACTTTGTGACTGCCGATGGAGCCCAACAGCTTAGAAATTTTATAAAAAATGAGCTAAATCTTTATTTAATGGTGAATTTTAATGAGTTAAAGCTATTTAAAGGGGCCCAGGGTCAGCATAATTTGATTTTGATAGGCCATAAAAGAGGGAACGTCGCTGGGCTTCCGAAGCCCCTTACCTTGATTACCTTTAAGCGTACCGGCAACATCGATGAAAAAATCATTAGTCATGTCTTGATAAACCACAGCCCTCTACCAGAGGTAGAAGTAAATAACATCCGGCAGGAATCAATTTTTGATGACCGGGGTCAGATCATGATTCAAGCAGGTACGGATTCGTCGAAAATCCTGTATAAAATACTAAAGTATAATCCCCGCCGGCTAGAGGTGCTTTTTCGGGTTAATCAAGGAATTGTCAGCGGTGCAGACCGACTTTCGGTTAAGAACGCAGAAGAACTGAGAATGAGGGGACAGGAGGGCCGAGGCATTTTTGTTTTATCTGAGGAAGAGGCTGAATACCTCGGTATAACAGACTCCAGCCTGTTAAAGCCCTTTTATAAGAATAGCGATATTAAGCAGTACCATACCCTCAATAAAAAGAGCCAATTTATTTTGTATATAGATGATCAACAGGAGCTGAATGATTCCAGTCATGCTGTAATCTACCAGCATTTGAAGCAATTCAAGGGACTGCTGGAAAAAAGGCGGGAGGTCAGGCTGGGGCGAAGAAAATGGTACGCCCTGCAATGGCCTCGAAATCAAGTACTTTTTGAGCAGGATAAAATTGTAGTTCCCCAGCGTGCTTATGAAAACAGCTTCGCCTATGTGTCAAAGCCCTGGTATGCCAGTGCTGATGTATATTATTTAACGCAAAAAACGACAGAAATTTCTTATTACGCCATGACGGCACTGTTGAATTCAGCCTTAATCTACTACTGGTTATTTTTCTGCGGAAAGCGTAAGGGGGAATCCCTTGAGCTTTATAGCACGCCCTTGAAGGCCATTCCCATTCCCAGTGTCTTTAAGCCTGGATTCCTTGGGGCCCTTGAGGAGCTGGCAAAGGACATTGAACATCAAGTCGCTGCTGGAAGCCATTATGAAGAACAGCGAAATAAAATTGACAGCCTGGTTTATGATATGTACCAGCTTACCGAAGAGGAACGGAACCAAATCAATTCCTTTATGAAAGGGAGGAAAAAATAATATGATGATTCCATTGCCTTTACACCCCTTTACCCACTATTTAGAGGAGTATAATCCTTCACTGGCTGTTGAGGCCTTACCGAAGGAAATTAACAGTAAAAAAAGACTTTTTTCCAAAGGAACCTTAAGCCTGTACAGGGGGCCGAAAATTCAGCAGCTTTCGGCCATGGCAATTAAGGGGCTGCATTTATATCATTACGATTTTGGCATTGGGTATCCCTCGGCTGAATACTGTTACCCATTGTTTTTATATCAGGTAATTATTGCACCCAAACGGGTGCTGGCCCTGGTACATTATCCCTTTAATCGGCCAGAATATTTCGAGAAGCTGGAAGGAATCCACCAGCTCCTTGAGGAGGATCAGCACCATAGTCAGCTATTAATTAAAGCCTTTAAGCCCCAGGGATTTTTAGGGGATGATGTTTATCATAATCAGTTCAATGGTTTAATCAGGACCACCGATATTGATAAGGCCTATGAAGCCATTGCCAAACTCCTTTCAATCTGGTATGGGGGCCTTATTAAGCAGGAAAAATCCACTGATACTGCTGAAATAGATCAACAGCTTCAGTGGATCAAGAAGTTTTCTGCCAGGTTTTATCACGAAGACTACGGTTACATATCTACCAAGCGATATATGGGGGAGCCCTGGACTAAAAATGTTTTTGAAAATTACTTATTTTTTCTTTAAGAGTTAAGCTTTACTCTAGACCCTTTTCAATTGGTTTTTGGTGGGACCAGATTTTTGTACCATCACAATAAAGGACAATGGTTCCCTGTTGATCAGTACGATACATGGCTGTATTACTAAGCCTTTCGATAATTTCCCTATGGGGGTGCCCATAGGGATTTTCTTTGCCCACAGAAATGGCAGAAATTTCTGGTTGTACCACCTCAAGAAAGGCTTTACTGCTAGAGGTGTCACTTCCATGATGACCCACCCTTAAAAAGTGGCTGGCCAATGCTGAAGGCTCATAATAATTTACTAGGTCATCTTCTACGGGCGTTTCGGCATCCCCCATAAATAAAAAGGCTTTTTGATTATATTGAACTCTGGCAACAACGCTCCAATTATTTAGGTTATCTCCGTAATCCTTTAGGGGGCCAAGAATCTGAAGACTGATTTCATCATTTAGCTGATACGATTGATCGCCTTTGGCCGCTGTAATAGTAAGATTTTTTTCCTCAGCAGCCAATAACATTTTTTCGAAGGTTTTGGTAGTATGTAATACCTGAGGCATAATTAATTCGCCAATTTCAAAGGAATTGATAATTTCCGCCAGGCCCCCGATATGGTCTGAATGGGGGTGAGTGGCAATTAAATAGTCTATTCTTTCGATTTTTAACTTATTTAGATAATTACTGATATAGGGAGCGGCCTCTGCTTCGCCGCCATCAATTAAAATCGTCTTATGGTCAGGGGTGACGATTAAGGTACTGTCTCCCTGTCCAACATCTAATAGGTGAATAGAAAGGGGGGGATTCCCCTGCTGTTCCCCTTGGCAGCCTGATAAAAGCAGTAGCAAAGTAAATAGTAGAATCATCAGTCGGCTAACTTGATAACGTTTCATGGTATGTCTCCTTTTATGTTTATTCTGCTTTATTTATCATAATCCACTGGAACCAAAAAGAAAAGGGGCTAGAGAAAAACGTTTTAATCGAGCAGTTAAAATAGTATAATGATATGGATTGAATAAAAACTGGTCATTATTGGAAAAGATAAGACATATATCACAAAAGCAAACGGAGGGAAATTATGACCTTAAGAAAAGGATTAGCGCTTTTGATATTTGGTATATTGCTCTTGGGTGGCTGTCAGAGCAATAAAGACAAATTAAATTTAGAGGATCAATTGCTGGATCGTCAAGGGACCTATGCCATGAATTTAGTGGGAAATAGCCCTGTAGAAATTGAGCTAACAGGTGAAGAATATTCTATCAGGGGAACTGAAATTCTGGAGACATCAAAACTATTTGAAAATCAAAGTATGCTGAAAATCATAGGAGATGAAAAGCTCTATCAATTGAATTTAGAAGATATGACATGGTCACCAATCAAGGAACTGGTTGATTCAGACCTGATAATCCCTGCAGTAAAGGGGAGCTTTATATGGGTGAAGGAGGGTCAGTATTATACCCTTTATTACCAGGCAGAAGGAGAAAAAAAGAAGGTCTGTGGGGGAATAGCGGCTGAAGATATCGATAATTTTGTATTAAAGGAAGATGGATCAAGGCTGGCCTTTGTGGATTTTAAAAATAAAGAAGTTAGGCTGTATTTCGTTGATAAAGAAAGGCTGACGGTTATCGGCAACCTTCAAACAGAAGAGTTAATGCAGCCCCTCAAGGATTCAGTTAAATTTTCACCCCAGGGCGGTTATATCACCTTTACGATGGGGTCAGAGGGAATACCACGGGGATTTGTCAGCTATGGAGCCGACAGCGGCAGACTGATTCATGAGCTGATCTACGGCATCTATCCCCAATGGAGCCATGATGAAGCTAATATTGCCTTTCTCTACCGAGAGAATGAAAAACCCGTAGATCGTTTACAATGGGGAGGCCAGTCAATGATTTTGTCAGACAAAATTGGTATTTTTAATCGGAGGTCTGGTAAAATAACCATTTGGGATGAAATGCAAAATACAGGTTATATGATGGGCACACCTACCTGGTCAACGGATAGCCATTATTTAACTTACCTTACCGGTGTTGAGGGCCCCACTGATATTCGAGTATTGAACGTAAATCAGAAGACCATTACCCATTTGCAGGATGAAGGGAATTTACAAGGGGTGGCAATGAATGGGCAGTATATTGCCTATTCAGCTTGTGGTGATGAAGAGCAGCTTCATTTTACGATTAAATCATTAAACGGTGATAAAATACAGACCTTTGACGATGTCATGGTCTTTCAATTGAAGGACTTTAACGAAATAAAGCCGGTTAGCTTTGCCCTGTTGGACGAGAAGCTCATCTATGTTAAGGACAATTGTATTTATCAAATGGTCGACGATAAAAGCATTTGTATATTTAAAAACAATCATGAGATCTTGTATATTCAACATTTAAAGGGACTCAATCGACTAGCTGTCAAGCTGAGGGACCCTGAAGGTATCGCCTATAGCATTATTCCCTTTGCATAAAATACAATTTTGCCGTTAAGTTTTTGATAACGGCATTATTTTTTTGTATAATTAAATTATGGAATGAAAACCTATTTTTTATGTTAACAAAACCCCTGAGATATAGTAGAATAAGAAGAAGCTGTAGTTTTGAAAAGAGAGGAGGAGGAAAATGAATATGAATATTTTTTTCTCCAATAAAGCTGAACAGATAGATTTTATTACAAAGCGGTTAAACATAGATGCAATGCGTGGTAATCTTAAAAAACTTGAAAATCCAGCCCCCGGTTTAGCTTCTTTAAGGCTAAAATCCAGCCATAAAGGAATTCCCGGCTTCTGGGTAAATCTTACTTTACAAAATAGTTCAACAGGAAAGCAATTAAAAAATGACATCTATCATTTTATTGAGGAAGACCAATTGGAAGAAATAGTCTTTTTTCCTAAGGAACCCCTTAAGGTTAGGGAGCTGGAGGAGGGCTGGCTTAAAAAATACCGATTACTAGATGAACCTTATCAAGAGGAGGCCTGGAGTATTTTTTACAAGGAAGTCAGGGTTCATATGGGGGCAAAGCGATACGACACAGCATACTATGGACTTTTAGTTATGCTTAAGTACAACCCCTTCTTCTTGAAAAAATATAGGCGCTTTTACCAATTTGAGGAGTTGGCCTACTATTATGAAGAGACAGGTAATATTGGAAAGGCCATCAAGTGCTTAAAGGTTCATTTGATGCTGCAGCCTGATTCCGTTGAGCCTTATTTAAATATGAGCAGTTTTTTCATTATGAACGAAATGGAAGAAGAGGCCATCTCAGTATGTAAGGAGGCCTTGAAAAAAAACCCAAACAATAAGTATTTAATCAGTAATTTAGTATTGGCCCTGAGTAATCTGGGGAATTATGAATATGCTGTGGAATATATGAGAAAAATAATGAGAAAGCAGCCTGATAGTCCTTATTATTGGAAACTGTTGGGTGACCTATTATATGAGATTGAGCGAAATGAAGAAGCGGTGGATTGCTATAAAAGATCCCTTAGACTTTTAAAGAACCAGGATTGGGAATTTATGGCGGATTTGTATAACGGTATAGCCGCCGCCTCCTATGAGCTTGAACATTATGAAGAATCCGTTAGCTATTACAAAAAAGTGTTGGAACACGTACCTAACGATTCTTATGTTTTGTTGAGCTTGAGCCAAATTTATTTTTATAAGCTGGAAAACGTAAATGAAGCCCTGCAATATGGAAAGCTGTTGCTGGAGGGGGCACCAGAAAACGGGTATGGCCATTATCAAATCGGATTAATTTACATGAAGCTTGAAAACTTTGAAAAGGCCAAATGGCACTTGTATCGAGCTAAAAAGATCATGCCCTATTATGAGCCGGTGTTGGAAGCCATTCATTATTTAAAGCAGGTGAATAAAATTATCAAGATTCATGATGTATTTAAAGAAAAAAAGCGATAATATTGTAAGATTAAGGAGCGTTACAGTATGAAACTGACAATTTTGGGCTGTTATGGCCCCTATCCCCGGGCCAGGGGAGCTTGCTCAGGCTATCTGCTAGAGGATGTAGATACTAAAATCTTGATTGACTGCGGCAATGGTGTGTTGTCGAAGCTATTTACCCATTTAAGCGATTTAAATCGCCTGGATGCCATTATTATCAGCCATTTACACCCAGATCATATGGCTGATTTACTGGTATTAAGGTATAAGATATTTTTTGATCAGAGCAAGGGAAAATTAGGTCAGGCTGTGCCCCTTTATATACCTGCCAGCCCCCAGGATGAATTTGAAAGGATTCAGTATAATCAAGCCTATCATATACAGACAATACAAAGTGATTTATTACTTGACATTAAAGGGATTAAAATTCGATTTATCAAAACTGATCATCCTATTGAATGTTATGGAATGTCCTTTGAAAAGGGTGGTAAAAAATTGGTTTATTCTGGTGATACCAAATATTTCGATGGCCTGCTGGACTTTGCAAGGGGCAGTGATTTATTTTTGTGCGATGCAGGATTAACTGATCGAGACTGGACCGAAGCCGCACCTCATCTTTCGGCCAGACAAGCGGGAAAGGTTGCCCATGATGCACAGGTAAAAAGATTACTTCTATCCCATTTGTATCCTGGCACCAATACACTGCAGCTCTATAACGAGGCCAGAGAAACCTTTCCCTATATGATTGAGGTGGCTGAGGAAAAAACCTATTTTGTTTAATGATGCTCGGCAGATAATTTAGGCTGCTTCTGGCAATACTAACTAAGAAGCTGGCATGCTGAGAAAGGTGGGTTTAGCTTGATAAATGGTATACAGGAAAGGCGAATAAAAAAGGAAGCAGGCTATCATGTAACCTTGGAAATTCCAGAAAAGGAATATTTGCAAATTTACGAAGATGTGAATGAGGATGCCGCAAGCCATATTGTAGACGTATTTTTAAACTACTATCAGGATGATGGAAGACCTCAGAATATTGAAATTAACCATGATAAGCAAAATCACATGATTAGCATCAGTACACTGTTAACCTATGAGGGAAATGATCATACTGATCCTCGGCCAACGCCCCATCATCTTCATTAAAAAGTAACTGTAAAGAAGGAGCCATATTTAGGCTCCTTTTCTCACCATTGACGTAAACAATTCCTTCGGTTATAATAGCAACAGTAGAAGGGGGGATCCCAATGAAAAAACTGATTGTATTAATTCTTACTTTGTCAGTGTTGCTGAACATTGGTGCTGTCAATGCATCGGAAGATATGGAAAGCTATGTGGAGCGTGGGAAAGTCTTGAAGGTAGAGGCCACACCCCAGGAAGATCAGAGCTTTTTAGAAACCTATCAAGTTACCTTAAAAATCCTTTCAGGTGAATTTAAGGGAGAGGTTGTAACCATTGAACATACCTTGACAGACAGCTATGCCTATGACATACCAGTAAAGGCCGGAGACAAGGTTTTGCTAATAATAGATGAGTACATTGAAGCAGGAGAAACAACCTATGAAATACATATAACGGAATATGTCCGTGATACTTACGTATATGTTGTAGTGGCAATATTTGTCGCTTTATTGCTATTGATAGGCAGAAAGGCAGGCCTTAAAACCTTGATCTCCTTAACCTTAACCATTGTGTTAATCGTGAAGGTATTACTGCCTGGTATGCTAAAAGGGTATAGTCCCATACTATTAACCATTATTGTAGCCCTTTTGACAACAGTTATAACCATTTTATTGATTTCAGGAATTAATAATAAAAGCATTGCTGCAATACTGGGAATTCTGGGAGGTATTTTGGCAGCGGGATTTATTACCTTCTATGTGGGCTCCAAGGTTAAACTGACGGGGCTTTCGGGTGAGGAAGTGGGAATGCTGATGTTTATTCCCCAGGGAATCGATTTTGACTTTAGGGGGCTACTGTTTTCAGGAATTATGCTGGGCTCCCTGGGGGCTGTTATGGATGTGGGTATTTCCATTGCCTCCGCTATGGAAGAGGTAAAGCGGGCTAACCCATTGATTAAAACCAAGGACTTATTCCTTTCGGGAATGAACGTGGGACGAGATATGATGGGAACCATGTCAAACACCTTGATTCTGGCCTATACCGGCAGTACCATACCGCTGCTATTGGTGTTTATGGCCTATGAAACCAGTTTACTAAAAATAATCAATCTAGATATTATTGCTTCAGAAATTATTAGAGCTTTTGCCGGGACCATTGGGTTAATCCTAACCATACCGATTACAGCTATTTCCAGCAGCCTTCTTAATGAAGGAAAAAAGAAGGTGGAAAATAAAGGAGTTTAATAGATCGTATCGAAAAATAAACAAAAAGGAGGGGATTTGTCATGAAAAGACCCTTTGTAATATTGTTTATTTTTCTTGTTTTAGGGATGATCCTTCAAAGATTTCTTGATCTTTCCATCAGCCCCTTTAAGCTATTGATTTTATATGGAATCCTTAGCCTATTGACCCTTCTTATTCAAGAAGGTAAGTGGATTGGAATTGCCTTCATTACTCTGATATTAGGTATCGCCGTACAGCAATATGTTGATCAAATCCCCAGCAGGCTGCCCCCTTCCGATCAACCCTATTCCAGGATGACGATGAGGGTTCTTTCATCCCCCAGGGAAAGAAACTGGTATTGGGAAGCCGATGTAAAGATTTTAAAGGTCCAAAAGGATGGTCGAGAATACGGGGTTAACCAGCGCTCTAAGCTGCAAATACCTAAATCTGTACCCATTCAAGACCTTAAACCTGGATACTTATTGGAAGGCCGAGGCGTGAGGCTGGTTTCGACATTGACCGAGGGGCCCTTTACCGGCTATGATGCTTATTTACGAAGTAGGGGGATATTCCATATTATTAGAATTTCATCACCTGATCAATTAAAAGCAGAGCTGCCTTCAAGGTCTTCTTTGAAATTGTTCAGCGGTAGAATACGTTCTAGTATTGAAGATTACATCACCATTAGCCTGGGGGAGGCCCAGGGTAATTTATTGAAAAGTATTTTGCTTGGAAACCAAGGATACTTAGACGAAGCAATGTTGTCGAATTTTTCCAAAAGTGGAACGGCCCATATTATAGCAGTTTCGGGGCTGCATATAGGCATATTGGTGATGATATTAGAGAGGCTGTTGACCTTTCTTTCGATAGGTAGAAATCCAAGGCTTTTGATTACCCTGATATTGATTACATTTTATGGATTTATGGTTGGTCTACCCATTTCCATTGTAAGGGCAGGAATGATGTATATGCTCTATGTCATGGCCTATTTTTTGCATAGAAGATATGATTCCGTCAATAGCCTTATGCTGATCGGTTTTATTTCAGTTGTTTCAAACCCCTATGCCCTCGGTACGGTTTCCTTCCAGCTTTCCTTTGGAGCGACCCTGAGTATTCTATTGTTTTATCCCATTATGGCAAAGGCCTTAAAGGGGCTGCCCAAGGCCATCGGGGGCTTAATGGCGGTTACCCTGGCTGCCCAGCTGGGTACTGTACCAATTATATTGTATCATTTTCAACAAATATCGATCATATCTCCTTTGGCCAATTTACTGATTGTACCGCTTTTAGGGCTGATCTTGACCCTAGCCCTGGGCTCTGTTACCCTAGGTATTTTGGTTAAGCCCCTGGGATTGTGGGTGAACCGGTTAATTCACCTGCTTTTGACCTACATCAATGGTATGGTTCAATGGTTGGGAAGTTTAAGGTTTAGCAGTATTACTATTGAGGAGATTTCTATTGTTTACCTGGTATTATATTATTTGATTTTAGCAGTTATCTATATTATCTTACCCCAATCCAGAGGATACGGATGGAAAGAGGAGTTGCAAAACAATGAGCTATCAACAGCTATTACAGGCCATAGAAGCCAAACAAATTGACAAACTTTATCTGTTGTACGGAGAAGAACAGTATTTAATAGAAGAAATTGTGGAGAAGATTAAAAATGCCTTGATCGCCAGAGAGTTTGAAAGCTTAAATTTCTTTCAACTGGACGGAAAGGACTTAACCCTGGAGAAATTAATTGATGCTTGTGAAACCCTGCCCTTTATGGCCGAGAGAAAATTAATCATCATTAAAGATTTTGATGCCTTTCAAGGAAAGAAACGGGTATTGTCAGAGACCGAGGAGGAACAATTGGCTGCCTATTTTTCAAAAATACCTGATTCAACCTGCCTGGTTTTTTATGGCCATTCAGCTATCGACAATCGAAAAAAGCTGGTAAAGGCCCTGGGAAAGGCAGGTTACCTTATTAAGCTCGACCGATTAAAGGAGGCAGAATTAAATAAGTGGATTTTGGATTTTGTAAAGCTTCAAGGAAAGAAAATTGAACCCCGGGAGCTAAGCTACTTTATCAGTCAATTAGACTACTTTGGTAAGAATGCCAGTCAAACCTTAATGGATATTACCAATGAAATCAAAAAGATTATTGCCTTCATGGGTACGGCAGATAAAATTGAGGCAGCTCATATTGACCAAATTTCAATATTTAAGTTTCAAAACGATATCTTTAAGCTGCTGGATTCCCTGGGTAAAAAAAATCTTTCAGAGGCTATGACCAGACTCGATGATCTATTGGCCGAGGGCGAAGTGTTAATTCGGCTGATGAGTACCTTAAGTAATCAGATTAAACATATTTTAGCCACTAAACTGCTTTTAGACGAGGGATACTCCCCCAAGATGGTTGCTGCTAAAATTGGAATACACCCCTATACTGCCTCCAAGTGCGCAGCCCAGAGCAAAAATTATACGATTAAAAGGCTTAGGGAGCTGTTAAATCTGTTTCTGGAAATGGACTATCGTATAAAATCAGGAAAAATCAATGACCGAGTAGCAATGGAATTACTTTTAACTGAGATGTGCCGCTAAAGGCATATCAAAAAAGCAAAAAAGCGTACTGTTTGTACGCTTGTTTCATTTTATTTGATTCACTAAGACACGGTTTTAAGTAGGAAAATTAGATTGCTTTGTTAAGTCTTTTAGCTAATCTAGATACTTTTCTAGATGCCTTAGCCTTATGAACTACACCCTTAGCAGCAGCTTGGTGTAACTTCTTCTCAACAAATCTTAATTTAGCCTTTGCTTCATCAAAATTACCGCCTGAAATCGCTTCTTCAAACCTTTTGATTGCAGTCTTAAGTTGAGACTTCACCATTCTGTTTCTTGCCGTTTTCTTAGCGATGACTTTAATTCTCTTTTTAGCTGATTTGATATTTGCCAATCTGTTCACCCCCTTACGTGGTCACTAACACAGTAATTTTATCAGAAATAGCACTAAATTGCAATAAAAAATATTCTTTTTGTACAATATTAAAATGTCAAGCTTATTTTCATTCTTAGTTTCTGTTATAACCATTATTTACTTTCAGTATACCAAAATAGAAAAAAATAAATATAACCCCCAATCAAGCTAAATATTTTTGGGTCAATTGTCCCATAATAAAGTAAATACATATTAAAGAGGGTGAAAGGTATGTTTCAAGTTAGAACAGACCTGGCCATGGAGGCCAGAGAGCTATATCAAGAGAATAAGCAGCAGGAAATTTCAGGTGTATCGGTACAGCAGGAGGAGCTAAAGGACATTAAAATTACCAGGGTTGAAGTATTAAATGATGAAGCTGCCCAAGTAATGGGAAAGCCAAAGGGGAGCTATGTGACATTGGAGTGTATGGGCTTAAGGAGATCTGATGCTGATTTAAAGGACGAGGTCAGCCAGGTGTTGGCCAGGGAAATTAAAGCCCTGGCAGGAAATCGTAAACAGCTTCGGGCCTTGATTGTGGGCCTAGGAAACTGGAATGTAACCCCCGATGCCCTCGGCCCAAAGGTGGTTTCTAAGGTTTATGTGACCAGGCATCTTTTTCAAATGTATAATAAGAAGAGTGATCAGGATTTGGCAGAAGTCAGTGCCATTTCTCCCGGTGTAATGGGGACAACCGGGGTGGAAACCAGTGAAACCATTCAGGGGATTGTGGAAAAAATTAAGCCTGATCTGGTGGTGGCGGTGGATGCCCTGGCTTCTAGAAAGATGGAACGGGTCAATACCACGATTCAGATTTCCAATACTGGCATTAGTCCAGGTTCAGGAATTGGCAGCAAGCGAAAGGCCCTTGATCAAGAAACCCTGGGTGTACCGGTGATTGCCATTGGGGTACCCACTGTAGTTGATGCGGCCACCCTGACCAGTGATACAATTGATATGGTCATAGAGGCCTTTACTCGTCAGGCCAGCAAGGGAAGCGATTTTTATCAAATGTTGAAGGGTCTGAAGGGAGAAGAAAAGTATTCTCTAATCAGGGAAATTTTAGAGCCCTATAATGCCAATGTCATGGTAACTCCCAAGGATATTGACGAGGTGATTACAAACCTGTCTCAGATTATTGCCAATGCTTTGAATATCGCCCTGCATCCCGGCATCGATTTAAAGGATGTTAATCGTTATATTCATTAAAGAATCAAGAAACGGTTGTCATAAAAATGGCACCCCCTTCATATGTATCTATAGAAACTTATGAAGGCGGGTGCTTAATTTGTTCACTAAAAAACGCAGGGTTTTTAATGATTATCGAAATGTCATCATTATGATTTTAATATTAGCCATCTTTTTAATGCTGGGAAAAATGATATTTAACCATAATATATTGGCCTCAAGTAATCGAGAAACGACAACAATAGAAACAAGACAGCTTATCCTTGGACAACCTGAGGTCTATCAACAGTTTTTGAAAAGGGTAGTTCATCAGGTGCTTCCAGCCCCAGGGGCTGAAGGCCCTTTAGAAGGTCTGGTGGGCAGTATAAAAAATTATTATCAATCCTTTGTCAAAGAGGTTTTCTTTGTTGATTTAAGGAATCCCTACACCTTTATTAAGTCCCAGTTTCCAGCCCTGGCCCTTTATGATAAGGGAACGGTCCTTGCCAGCGCAGGGGTTTCCCTAGAGGAAGAAGGGCCGGAGGCTCCTATAATTGATCTCACCCAGGACAATATCAGCAAAGACCACACTGAAGAGGAGCTGCCCGATGCAGATCCCGATGATCTGGGAGAGGCAGGAGAAGGAATTTATATTCCCGATGAGAATGATATTATCGATAGCTTAAGTCAGAATGGAACCCTGGTACTGGATGATAATGCCCTTCCAGCTAAAGTTACCTTAGAAAAGGACCAGCCTCAAATATTGATTTATCATACCCATGGTACCGAATCCTATCAGCCTGCCTCTGAGGGAAACTTTCACACCCTTAGAAAGGAATATTCCGTCATTGCCATAGGTGAAATCCTGGCAAAGGAGCTGGAAAGCCAGGGCTATCGGGTAATTCATGATACTACCTATCATGATTATCCCTCCTACAATGGGTCCTACAGCCGATCACTAAGCACTGCTCAGGAAATTTTGAAGAAACATCCTTCAATTAAGGTGATATTTGATGTTCACCGGGATGGCTATGACCAGGTGGAAACCACTCCCAATCGAGACAATTTAATTCGTAATAATCAGGCATTCATTAACAACGAAACAACCACAAAATTTCAGCCAGTCATTGGCTCTGAAACCCCTAATCGCAATGAAGTAGAAGCCTTTGCAAGGCTATTGAAAACCGTCAGCGATCAACGATACCCCGGCTTCAGTAAAGAAATCCTGGTGAAGCCCTATGGCAGGTTCAATCAATTCCTGGTGGATCATTATGCTTTGCTGGAGGTTGGCAGTAATGCCAATACCATAGAAGAAGCACGAAAAACAGCCTATTATTTAGCTAAGGTCATTGGTGAGGCGCTGCAATATATCATTGAATAAAAAATGTATCAGTTTTGACTAAAACCGGCCTAAAATGTTTACAATACCAAAGGTGATGTAAATGGGTCGAGTAGAGGCAAAAAAACAAATTAAAAAGAGAAGACAAAGAGTATATTTAACCATTACACTGATTATGTTGATATTAATAGTGGGGCTGGTGGCTGTTGATGAGGCCCATCGGGAAATGATGGCCCGATATGATGCGGTGGGGGTTTTAGGATATTACCGGGAAGGGCCTTATCATGTTTTTCAGTTGATTGGTCAGGAATATTACATCGATCAGGAAATGGTGATGGAAACAGTCGAGACCTTTACTGTCAAATGGAAGGAAAGGATCATGACTATGGTTGAAAGACTTAAGGACAAAATTTCTACCAACGGTTAACGGCAAATAGGATAGGACAAAGAATTACCGTACTATGATATAATAATTAAAAATTTTTTGATACCACACTTTTCGATATGAAAAGCTACTAAGCGATGCTGCTTAGTAGCTTTTTTAGTATTAGTCATTGGTAAATGCTATAAATAATCAAAATGATATTTCTGTGAACATCCATTACTAGATTAGCGGGATTCGTCTACTAGAGCACAAGTAAAATTTGATAATATTAAAAAAGTGAATATAAGGGTTGACTGGATAAATATCCCATGGTATTATAAGGTATAATTGTAAGTTGTTATTTCTTCACAGAAAATAGTTTGCAATATAGTTAAGATGCCTATTGAGGAAATTACTAAATATATCACAATTATTGTGCAACGAATTAATACAAAATAAAATATAACTTTTATAAGATTCGTGTAGGAAAATCTCTTTTTAAACATTTTGTTAAGTGAAGGCAGTTAATTTATTAACCTTACTAAATGTAGAAAGGATGTGGTTCCAATGAAAGTTAAAAGATAGGCGGCATTTTTATTGATTCAAATGCTATTTCAAATAAAGCATTTTAGTCCGTATAATAAATGCCGCTTTTTTCATTTCAAGGTAATGTGAGTAGAATGTCGATAACTCCACGATGAGATAAGGTTAGCGATCTTATGCTTGGCCTGTATTTTTTTAAACTATGAGCTGTTTGCTAATTTATCTCAATTAATTAAAGAAATAAAGTGGACAGGCTATGCAAATATCACGTTACCTAGTGTTATAAGGCTTTCATATAGTAAACCTATTTCAAGTCACTAAGTTTAAAACTAGAGATATTAAAAGCCTTAAGTAACTAACATAATATTTTTCAGAAAAAACAATTCAAAAATAGGAGGTTATTTAATGAAATTAAAAGATGTATTTTATTTTATTCTAATGTTGACTGTGATTTTGACTTTATCTGGGATACAAGTTTTTGCAGAAGCTCCAATGAATTTCGGCGATAATTGGGTAATGTTTAGCAGTGAAGATGAAAGAGATTTGCACACTGAAAAGGACAGTGCCATGGTAATTTATTCCGAGGGTGAAGTCTTATTTAAATTACACTATGATACTGCTGAATTTACAGAAGAGCTAGTGTCAGAAATTGCAAAAGATACGATTATTGAGAATTACGTTAAAAATGAAAATGCAATAGTAGAACCACAAGTGGTCACATGCTGTAGTAATCCTATTTGGAGAGATTATATACAGGAAAATCATACAAGGCGTGGGAACACTTGCTATGTAGATGTATATGATCGCTACATTTGTAATAATTGTGGAACAAGTTATAGAGAATATAGTCATTCTTATTCTCATTCAGCAGCAAGTTGCCCTTACCTGTAAATGATAAAGTGCCCCCACAGTAAAATGTGGGGGACTTTATCATTTACATCATTGCGGTGATTGCTGTAGGCTGTAGTTAATTTAAATCTATATTGGAATTGTCAAGCGACATCCAAGAAAACTGGACGTCTATAATATGAAATCAGAAGAAAAGATCCTTAGGTGTTATTAGAAAGATGCTTGAAGGATAGTTGAAGGCTTATACGATACACCGCTTGAATTATTTGCTACATACCAGTTAAACTGGCATTATGTTGACAGATTTAAAATAAAATGATAAAATCTAAAATGTCGATTTATGTTTGTTCACTCTGAAAGATGCTGATTTTTAATTGATGTATATTATAATTGATGTATATTATATTAGTTTAATATTTTTTAAATGGAACCACGAAGGTTTTATTCAATACAGAAGGTATTGATTAGCTTTTCGTGTTTTTTTATTTTTTGCTAAATCAATTATTCATAATTGGAGGAATGACATGGCATGGGAGTGCTTTTAGAAGCGGTAGAACAATATTGGAATGTAAGGGCTGACGGGTATTGTCAGACCAATCTTGAGGAGCTGAACAGCTTCAAGCGTCAGGCCTGGATTGATTTAATTAATGAATATGCACCAAAGAAGCCAGGAAAAAAGTTAAAGGTATTGGATATAGGAACAGGGCCAGGGTTTTTAGCAATCATTATGGCCGATTGTGGTCATGAGGTGACAGCAATTGATTATACAGAAGGAATGCTTCAAAGGGCCGTTAATAATGCAGGTAGATATCATCAGCATATCGATTTTAAACGGATGGATGCCCATAATTTGGAGTTTGAGGATAATACCTTTGATCTTATTATCTCTCGGAATTTGACCTGGAATTTAGAAAGACCCCATGAGGCCTACAGGGAGTGGCACCGGGTGCTGGCCTTTGGCGGCCGATTATTAAACTTCGATGCCAACTGGTATTTACATGTGCACGATCATGAGAAGAGAAGGGCCTATGAGGAGGATAGAAAGAAGGCAAGGGAGAAGGGCTTCAAGGATCATTATATCCATACCGATACAAAGGCCATGGAGGCCATAGCAGAAAGCCTTCCCTTAAGCCGGGAATACAGGCCTCAATGGGATACAAGGGAGATGCTAAAAATAGGCTTTAAAAAAATATGGATAGATACTCAAATTGGGGAAAGGGTTTGGGATGAAGAGGAAAGGGTCAACTATGGGTCAACCCCTATGTTTATGATTGGGGCAGAAAAGTAAGCTATAATCAATATTGACAGGAAATCATTGGCAATATATAATTAGATTGTCCTAAATCTAAATAATATAGTAGTAGGTTTGAAGGACAGCTTAAGGCTGAACCTTCAATTAAAAGGGAAACAGGTGAAATTCCTGTACGGTCCCGCCGCTGTAATAGAGAAGTAGTGTAAAAGGATGCCACTGTTGACACGGGAAGGCTTTACACTGTGATGATCCTAGAGTCAGAAGACCTGCCTGCTGCTAAATATCATAACTCTACGGAGTATAGGGGGTATGTTTAAAATGGCTATTTTTTGCTAATGATCTCCTTTCTTAAGATGAGGAGATTTTTTTGTTATTGTTTATTGAAACTAAATTGAGGGGAGAAAAACAGATGAGGCATAAAAGGCTTGTGGTGGCTTTATTGATTTTACTTTTGGGATTTTCACAGATTGCCTGTAGACAGTCAAAAATAGAAGCAAAGGGGGACGCCGGTAATCAGGAAAAAACTCAACTGGTCTATGCCAGTACGAAGGATATTAGGGACATTAATCCCCATCTTTACTCAGGAGAGATGGCAGCCCAAAACATGGTCTTTGAATCTTTGGTTATTAATACGGAGGAGGGAATTAAGCCCTGGCTGGCTAAGGATTGGGAAATATCAGAGGATGGAAGGGTCTATACATTTAAATTAAGAGAAGACGTAAAGTTTACCGATGGAGAGGATTTTAATGCCCTGGCAGTTAAAATGAATATTGATGCTGTTATGGCTAACGATGAAAGGCATGCGTGGCTGGAATTGGTAAATCAAATAGACTATGTTGAAATTGTAGATGACTATACGATTAACCTGGTACTTAAAAATGCCTATTATCCAGCTTTAAGTGAGTTGGGCTTAACAAGACCCTTTCGATTTATATCCCCCAGCTGCTTTATAGATGGCAATACAAAATCAGGGGTGCAGGGCTATATTGGAACAGGACCCTGGATATTGAAGGAGCATAAAGAAAATCAATATGCAGTATTTACGGCTAATGAATCCTATTGGGGAGAACAGGCCCGGCTTGACTCAATAAAATGGCAGGTAATGCCGGATCATCAGACCATACTCCTGGCCCTTCAAAAGGGAGAAGTTGATCTGTTGTTTGGGGCCGATGGAGACATGATTGATTTAGATTCCTTTAAGGCCCTGGAAGGACAGGAGCAGTATGAAACACTAATGAGCAGCCCCATCGCCTCAAGGGCAATTTTGTTAAATTCCAATAGAGAGATCACAGGGGACATTAAGGTGAGAGAGGCCCTGCAGTATGGTGTGGATAAGGCAGCCATTGCCGATGGTATACTCAATGGATCAGAAACGGTGGCAGATACCCTGTTGTCCCCCACTGTACCTTATAGTAACTTAAATTTAAAAAAACGGATCTATGATATTGAGCAGGCATCGAAGCTTTTGGAGGAGGCGGGCTGGAAGCTGGAGGACGACGGCTATCGGTATAAGGATGGCCGTAAAATGGAGCTCTCTATCTATTATAATTCAGACAACAGCCAGGAACGTACCATCAGTGAATTGATACAGGATAACATGAAGGATATTGGTGTCAGCTTAAAAATTGTAGGAGAGGAAAAGCAAGCCTTCCTGGATCGTCAAAAATCAGGAGACTTCGATCTTCAATATTCACTATCCTGGGGGGTACCCTACGACCCTCAATCTTATCTATCCTCCTGGAGAATACCGGCCCATGGTGATTATCAGGCCCAGGTAGGACTGGAAAGAAAGGAATGGCTGGATGAGATGATTGGGCAGGTGATGGTAGAGCCTGACGAAAATATACGCCAGGTAATGTATGCAGAAATCATTGGCTATATTCATGATGCCTGTGTTTATATACCATTAACCTATTCAAGAACAAAGGCTGTTCATGTATCCTCGTTAAAAGGTGTGGGCTTTAATGTATCTCAATATGAAATACCCTTTGAAAGGATGTATTTTGAGGAGTAGAGCATGAAGAACGATATAATTAGACGCATATTACTGATCATTCCAATACTAATTGGAATCACCTTTATTTCATTCATATTGATAAATCTAAATACCAGTGACCCGGCAGAGGTGGCCCTCAGGGTCAATGAAATTGTACCCACCGATGAAGTGGTGGCCTCCATGCGGGAGGAACTGGGACTAAATAAGCCCTTTGGTCAACGATATATCATATGGCTGAGAAATATCCTTCGACTGGATTTTGGAAATAGCTATATTAACAATAAACCGGTAAGTGAAGAAATCCTGAGGGCATTGCCGGCTACCCTGTCTTTGGCAGGGATGGCCCTGTTGATGATTCTAATCGTTAGTATTGTTACAGGGGTACTATGTGCCATCTATGAGAATTCTATAGCAGATAAAATCATAAGGGGATTGATTTTTATTGGGGCGGCGATGCCTAATTTTTGGGTAGGATTATTACTGATGTGGTTCTTTGCTGTAAAGCTGGACATGTTCCCAACCAGCGGCCTGGATGGCCTTAGATCGGTGATATTACCAGCAGTCACCCTTTCCCTCAGCTATATTTCTACCTACACCCGGTTGATTCGAAATAACATGGTACAAAACAAAAATGAAAATTATGTATTGTATATTCATGCAAGGGGGCTAAAAAAATCAACCGCCTACAGGCATATTTTTAAAAATTCTATTCAATCTGCCATAACTGCCCTGGGAATGTCTATTCCCAAGCTGATTGCAGGAACCGTAGTGGTGGAAAATATTTTTGCATGGCCAGGTATTGGCCGATTATGTGTAACGGCCATATTTAACCGGGATTACCCTATTATACAAGCATACATTTTGATGACGGCCATATTGTTTGTAGTATGTAATCTCTTGGTGGATATTATCAATAGCCTGATGGACCCAAGAATAAGGAGGACAACATAGTATGCTTGCTTGGAAAAAATTCAGATCCGATGGGGTGACAATCGTCTGCGGAATCCTTCTTATGGCAATTATTATTCTGGGATTGTTAGCCCCCATCATTGCACCTAATGACCCTTTAAAAACCAATATTCAAGAAAAACTGTCAGGTATGAGCCTTCAATACCCCTTGGGTACTGACCAGCTGGGAAGGTGTGTTTTATCCCGTTTAATCTATGGTATACGGACAACCGTATGGGTGGCCATCTGGACAATGCTGGCTACCATTTCCATAGGAACCATCGTAGGGTTTGTGGCAGGCTATTGCAGGGGCTGGGTCGATGAAATCATCATGCGGCTATGTGATGTGCTGCTGTCCTTTCCCAGCGAAGTGATGATATTAGCCATTGTGGGAATGCTGGGGCCTGGTCTTGGAAATATCGTTATGGCCAATATTATTGCTAAATGGGCCTGGTATACTCGAATGATCCGTTCTATAGTCATACAATTTATGGATAAGAGCTACGTTCATTTTGCCAAAGTAGTTGACTTAAGCCCTATTCATATTATGAAAAGGCATCTTCTTCCTGGTGCCTTCAGCGAAATTGTGGTGTTAGCCTCCCTAGATACTGGTACGGTAATATTAAGTATTTCTGCACTGTCCTTCCTGGGGTTGGGGGTACAGCCGCCTACACCAGAGTGGGGAATGATGCTGAGCGAGGCCAAGAACATCATGACAACTCATCCTGTTAAAATGCTTCCCCCGGGTATTGCCATCTTAGTTGTGGTGGCTGCCTTTAACTTTGTCGGTGATAGAATTCGGGACATAATGGACCCTAAGCATATGGACGGGAAGGGGGATAAGAATGAGCCTGTTAAAGATAGAAAACCTGTCTGTAGTTGATGTCCGTAATAGTGAAAAAATCATTCAAAATGTCAACTTTTCCTTGGAGCCTAATTCCTGTCTTGGAATTGTGGGGGAAAGCGGCAGCGGTAAATCCATGACCTGTAGGGCCATATTGAATTTAACCCATCCCTGGCTTCAGGTTAAGGGAAGAATTTTACTCCATGGGGAGGATATTAATGGTGCCAACACGATGGAAAAAGTCCGGGGAAAGAATATCTCCATGGTTTTACAAGACCCAATGACAGCCTTTGATCCCATATACACCATTGGCTTTCAAATTCGGGAAACCCTGATGGAAAAGTTAAGGGTATCTAAAAGGGATGCCATGGAAATGGGGCTTGATGCCATGGTAAAAATGGGTATTGACGATGCTCTAAATGTCTATGAAAAATATCCCCACCAGCTTTCCGGCGGTATGCTTCAAAGGTGTATGATTGCCATATCCTTGGCAATGAAGCCCGATGTGATCATAGCTGATGAGCCCACCACTGCCCTGGATGCCATTAATCAACGGGATGTAGTAGATCAGCTGGAAAAATTACAGCATGCAGCGGGTACGGCTATTATATTCGTTTCCCATGATCTGGGGGTTGTACAGCGAATCGCTCAACAGGTACTGGTTATGAAGGAAGGGACCGTCGTAGCCTATGGAGAGACAAGTCAGATTTTTAGAGAAGCCGTAGATCAATACACGCAGTATCTTGTTAAAAACCGATTGGCCCTTTCTGAACCATTTCAAAGATTAATCAGGGGGGAGGCCAAGGGAAACAATGCTAAAAGTAAAGGAAGTGTCTAAAAGCTATCCCAGACAAGGTAATCCCTTGGGAAGGAACCGGCGGCCCATCCTTACCAATGTCACCTTCGAGCTCAAGGAAGGGGCCTGTGTTGGCTTAATTGGAGAAAGCGGAAGCGGCAAGAGTACCCTGGCCCGACTGATTATGGGGCTGGAAAAACCAGATCAGGGGAATATCACCCTGGAGGAGCAGCCTATTAAAACGTGGAAAAAGAAAAATCCAGGTCAGCTAAGCGTTGTCTTTCAAGACTATGTCTCGTCGGTGAATCCCAGATTCACCCTGGAGGAGATCGTTACCGAGCCTTTGATGCTAAAGGATCACCGGAATAATGTCAAAAGCAAGGCAGTTCATCTGTTTGACAGAGTGGGGCTACCAGCAAGGCTTTTGAATCGATATCCCCATGAGGTAAGCGGTGGACAGCTGCAGCGGGCATGTATTGCCAGGGCTATTTCAACTACCCCAAGATTTATTATATTAGATGAGGCCATCAGCTCTCTGGATGTTTCGGTGCAGGCCCAAATACTGGCTTTATTAAAGGAATTGAGGGATGATTTAAAGCTAAGCTATTTATTTATCGCCCATGACCTTGAGGCAGTGGCAAGTATATGTGATGAAGTATTATTTTTGTATAAAGGTTCAATAGAAGAAAAGTGCTTGATTACAGAATTGGCCGGCACCAACAATCCATATGCCAAAAAGCTGTTGGCCGCTGTGATGGATTTTAAATTGTAAATCAGTTGTAAAAAACAGATCCTCATCTTCTCGTGAATTTTATGTAAATTAGAAGATGAGGATTTTTTATATGGTGTAGCTTGTAGAATCTATATCATTGGTTTAAACGAGGTTTCTCCAGTATTAGGCATTTTACCTGCCAGAACGCTTTAAAAGCAGTAATAATATAATAATATTAGATAGATGTTAGCTAAAAAACATCTTTCTGTATCCGCTGATTAGCTAGTATAAATTACATTTATATTTCAAAAAATACTTCATATACAATTCATTTCATAGGAGGTAGAATAAATGTTTGATATGATGCCCTTTAGAAGAAATCAATTAAATAGAAGGGATGATTTTTTCTCACCCTTCAAAAGCTTTTTTGATGATGACTTGATTACCGCAATGAACCAGTTCCATGGAAATTTCAAGGTAGATTTAAAGGAAACAGAGGACCACTATTTAATAGAGGCTGAGCTGCCAGGAATCAACAGAGATGCAATCGATATCGATTTTAATAACAATTACCTAACCATCAGTGCCAAAAGAGAAGAAGCAAAAGAGGATCAAAAGGAAAACTACGTTAGAAGGGAACGGCACTACGGCGAATTCAAGCGCAGCTTTTATGTCGATAATGTTGATGAGGACAAAATTAATGCAAATTTTCAAGATGGTATCTTAACCATAACCCTGCCTAAATTAACCAAGGGCGAAACCAGAAGAAGAAAAATTCATATTAATTAGAAGCAATTTTTTATCAAGCTGATTCTTAAAAACTATTGTTTGTTCTGTGAAAGGTCGGCATGTTTATGGATTTTCTAATTAACAAATCCTAAACGGCTGACCTTTTGTAGCCCTAAATTAGTATTTCAACAATTCGAAGTTTCGAGGTCTTTTTTTTAATGCTATGCTTAGCTTACTATCTTACAAGGAATTTTGATACTGGTTTTATTTAAGACCTAAATAAATCAGTAGGTTAAAGATTGTTTTTACTTGAAAATGTCTATACTACTACCATTGACCGCCATATTAATAAAAACGTTTTGAATGGCATAGTTTAAAATACCATCAGCACAACGACTAATACTAGAATCAGTCAAGGGAACAGATACTGGGAAAAGGCGCAGAAAATATCTACCACCTTTTTCAAGTTTATGTTATAATTGATGAAGTTACGCTAGATTAAAGGAGGATACGCCTTATGCCAAGTGATAGACAAAAAAAGATACGAAATTTTTCTATCATTGCCCACATAGATCATGGAAAATCTACCTTGGCTGATAGACTCATCGAGTATACAGGATTGGTAAGTCATCGAGAAATGCAAGAGCAGTTATTGGATAATATGGATTTGGAGCGGGAA
Source organism: uncultured Clostridiaceae bacterium (assembly GCA_965652145.1). Taxonomy (GTDB): domain Bacteria; phylum Bacillota; class Clostridia; order Peptostreptococcales; family Natronincolaceae; genus CBFGTV01. The sequence goes on along the minus strand of CBFGTV010000024.1, from coordinate 17,103 downwards.
AGGGGTATTACCATCAAGCTTCAGACCATTAAGCTGGCCTATAAGGCCCGGGATGGAGAAACCTATTATCTGAACTTAATTGATACTCCTGGTCACGTGGATTTTACCTACGAGGTATCAAGAAGCCTGGCTGCCTGTGAAGGAGCCATTTTAGTTGTTGATGCTGCCCAGGGAATTGAAGCCCAGACCCTGGCCAATGTATATTTGGCCCTGGAACAGGATTTAGAGATTGTACCTGTTATCAATAAAATCGACTTGCCCAGTGCAAGGCCCGATGAAATTAAAACAGAGATAGAAGATATTATTGGCCTGGATGCCAGTGACGCCCCCTTGATTTCCGCCAAGGAGGGGATCAATATCAATGATGTGCTGGAGGCCATTGTTCAAAAGGTGCCTGCCCCCAGTGGTGACGAGGAGGCTCCCCTAAAGGCGCTAATATTTGACTCCTACTATGATAATTACAAGGGTGTTATAGCCTATGTACGTATTGTGGAAGGAGCCGTCAGAAGGGGCACTAAGATAAAGATGATGGCAACGGAAAAGCAATTTGAGGTTACTGAAGTAGGGGTTTATTCCCCTGGGGCCATTCCAATGGAAGAATTAAAGGCCGGGGATGTTGGTTATGTGGTGGCCAGTATTAAGGATGTTCGCCATTGTAGAGTGGGAGACACCATTACGGAGGCCGATCGGCCCACACCAGCCCCCCTGCCTGGTTATCGAAAGGTAACCCCCATGGTTTACTGCGGTATTTATCCTGCCGAGGGAGAAAAATATGAAGATGTAAGGGATGCCTTGGAAAAGCTCCAGGTAAATGATGCTGCCCTAGTTTTCGAGCCGGAAACCTCGGTAGCCTTGGGCTTTGGCTTTCGATGCGGCTTTCTGGGCCTTTTGCACATGGAGATCATTCAAGAGCGATTGGAGCGGGAATTTGACTTGGATTTGGTCACCACCGCCCCCAGTGTTATTTATCAGGTAACGAAAACCAATGGTGAAGTTGAAATGATTCAAAACCCTGCCAATCTACCCAAGGCCCAGGAAATTCATATCATGGAGGAGCCCATTGTAAAGTCTAATATTATGGTTCCCACCGAGTATGTGGGCACCGTTATGGAGCTGTGCCAGGATCGTCGTGGTGAAATGAAGAATATGGAATATATTGACAAAACCAGGGTTACACTCCATTATGAGCTGCCCCTTAATGAGGTGATCTACGACTTTTTTGATGCCCTTAAATCTAAAACCAAGGGATACGGCTCCCTGGATTATGAATTCATCGGTTATCGCCCGTCTAAGCTGGTCAAGCTGGATATACTAATCAATGGAGAGCAAATTGATGCCTTGTCCTTTATTGTTCACGAAACAAAGGCCTACAGCCGAGGCAAGGCCATGTGCGAAAAGCTGAAGGATGAAATTCCTCGACACCAGTTCCCTATTCCATTACAGGCCGCCATTGGGCAAAAAATCATAGCCCGTGAGACCATCAAGGCCCTAAGAAAGGATGTACTGGCAAAGTGTTACGGCGGCGATATTACCCGAAAGAAAAAGCTGCTTGAAAAGCAAAAAGAAGGAAAGAAACGAATGAGACAGGTCGGAAACGTCGAAGTGCCTCAAAAAGCCTTTATGTCTGTTCTAAAGCTGGATGATTAATAAGTATATAAGACTGGCAATTCTGTCCTTCGACCGAGTTGCTGGTCTTATTTTTAATGGAGGTTGTTCCTATGAAGCCATTGGGCTTATATATACATATCCCCTTCTGCCAGAGAAAATGCTATTACTGTGATTTTAATTCCTTCAGCGGTAAGGAACAATTGATCGAAGCCTACATGTCGGCATTGACCCAGGAACTGGGTCTATATGCCGGGTCCTTAAGGGACTATGAGGTTCAATCTGTTTTTATTGGCGGCGGAACCCCTTCCCTGGTATCAGGTGATTTGATTGCGCTGTTTTTGGAAACTACTAAAAACAAATTAACAGTGGCTGAGGAAGCAGAAATCACCATCGAGGTGAACCCAGGCACCCTTACTGCCTCGAAACTGAAGATTTACCATGAATGTGGCGTAAACCGCTTGAGCTTTGGTTTGCAGGCCTGTCAGGATCATCTGTTAAGGGCCTTGGGGCGAATTCATAATTACAAAGACTTTTTAAAAAACCTGACCCTGGCCAGGGAAATAGGCTTCAGCAATATTAATGTTGACCTGATGTTTGCCTTGCCCAATCAGCAATCACAGGAGTGGCGGGAAAGCCTTGAAGCCATGGTTAAGCTGGAAATACCCCATATTTCGGCCTATAGCTTAATTTGGGAAGAGGGCACCCCCTTTGCAGATTGGCAGCATTCAGGAAGGCTAGCCCCCCTTGACGAGGAGCTGGAGCTAGACATGTATCATGGGGCGATTCAATATTTAAAGGAAGCAGGCTATGAACACTATGAAATTTCAAACTTTGCCAGGCCAAGTCATCGTTGTCTCCACAATCAAATCTATTGGCGCAACCAACCTTACCTTGGACTAGGAGCAGGGTCCCATTCTTATTTAAATGGAAAAAGGTTTAGTAATGCGCTAGAAATAGAGGGTTATTTGAAATATATAAAGGAAGGAAGGCGCCCGGTTATTGAAAGCATTGATATTTCCTTTAAAGATGAAATCAGCGAAACCATGTTTTTAGGCCTGAGGATGATGGAGGGGATTTCGATTGAGGCCTTTCAAAGGCGGTTTGGCATTTCACCAATTACACTCTATGGAGATACCCTGAAGGCCTTGAAAGATCAGGGGCTAGTTGAAATTAATTCCAAGCGGCTTTATTTAACTGCCAAGGGAATAGACCTTTCAAATCAAGTATTTCAAAAGCTGCTGTTGGATTAGACCAAATTTAAAAAATGTGAAAGAGGGTCTTGACAAAAATAAATTGAAATGATATTTTAAAAGCAGATAGCGTTAGCACTCAATGATAAAGAGTGCTAATAATCGAGGTGGTCATATGAGATTGAATGAAAGAAAGCTAAAAATTTTACAGGCCATAGTTCAGGATTATATTCAAACGGCAGAGCCCGTTGGTTCCAGAACCTTAACCAAACGATATAATCTGGGAGTAAGCCCTGCGACCATTAGAAATGAAATGGCTGATTTGGAAGATTTAGGCTATTTAACCCAGCCCCATACTTCTGCCGGCAGAATTCCTTCAGATAAGGCCTATCGTTTCTATGTGGACTATTTGCTGGAAATGAAGAAAATTGCGGCCTTTCAACGGGACTATATTAAAAGCAATCTGTTAAAGAGCTTTGGTGAACTTGAGGATCTGCTCCAATACAGCTCAAGAATATTGTCTCAATTAACTAACTATACCACCATTGCCATGGCACCTCAAATAAAGGGAAGCAAGCTAAAGCACATACAATTGGTTCCTATTGACGATGAGAACATGATTAGTGTGATTGTCACCGATACAGGGGTTATTAAAAAGCCCTTGATCAAGATTCATGGCGGAATGGATTATGAAATTATGCAGAAGGTTTCTGTCATCCTGAATGAAAAGCTGGTAGGCTTGAGCTTTCGGGATATTGAGCAGAAATTAGAAAGAGAGATGAAGCAGGAGGCTAATCATTTCAGCAGCATCATTGATATAATCGTCCCTGAGCTCTTTAAAACCCTGGAGGAAATTGATGATTTTGGGCTATTTTTGAACGGTACAACCAACATCTTCAACTTTCCTGAATTCAGTGATATTTTAAGGGCTAAATCCTTTTTATCCATGCTGGAGGAGCGGGATCTAATTACAAATCTGATCAGTACCTCTGAAAAGGAGGGCCTGACCATTTCCATCGGAAGTGAAAATTCCCTTCAGGAAGCAAAGGACTGCAGTCTTGTAACGGCTACCATCAAATTAGATGGAAATACCATGGGGTGGCTTAGCGTAATTGGACCAACTCGAATGGATTATTCCCATGTGATTAGTGTAATGGATCAAATCAGTGCCTACATTAATCAACTGCTTAAAAATAGATATTAAGGTCTATAGTGCGAAACACCAGGGGTGTTTTGCACTCTCTCTTTTTAAAGATTACGAGAAAAGGCGGTGTCATGATTGGAAAAGCAAAATCAAGAGGAAATTTTGGATGAACAGTTGGAGGAAACAGCTGACAGTAATCTGGAAGCAGTACAGGAAGAGACAGAAGAAGCGGCAGAGGCCACCGAGGAGGTAGACGAAATAGCGAAATTAAAGAAGCAAATAGAAGAAAAGGAAGCAGCGTTGCAGGACTACATAAATCAGATGCAGCGTCTGCAAGCAGATTTCGCCAATTACAAAAAGCGAATAGAAAAGGAAAAAAGTGAAATCTATTTGTACGCTAATGAAAAATTGGCTGAAGAATTGCTAGGAACAATGGATAACCTGGAAAGGGCCCTTGAGGCTGCTTCAGAGGAGCAGGAGACTGGTCTTTTTCAGGGAATTGAGCTGGTATTAAAGCAGCTCAAGGAGCTGTTAAAGCGAAACGGGGTTGAAGAAATTGAAGCATTAAATCAGCCCTTTGATATGAACCTGCACCATGCAGTAGCCCAGGAAGAGGCTGAAGCCGAAGCCAATACTATAATTGAAGTGTTTCAAAAGGGCTATAAGATTCATCAAAAGGTCTTAAGACCGGCCATGGTAAAGGTGGCTAAATAATCAAGTAATACGACAACATATAAAATAAGGAGGAAAAGAAAACAATGGCTAAAATAATAGGAATAGACCTGGGAACAACCAACTCATGTGTATCCGTTTTAGAGGGTGGAGAACCCGTTGTTATACCTAATTCCGAAGGAAACAGAACAACTCCTTCAGTAGTTGCCTTTGGTAAGGACGGAGAAAGAATTATTGGTGAGCCTGCCAAAAGACAGGCAGTGGTGAACCCAGACAGAACCATTATCTCAATTAAAAGACATATGGGAACAGATCATAAGGTTACAATTGACGGCAAGGATTATACTCCACAGGATATTTCAGCGATGATCTTACAAAAGCTGAAGGCTGATGCTGAGGCTTACTTAGGTGAAACTGTAACCGATGCTGTTATTACCGTTCCCGCTTATTTTTCTGACAGTCAAAGACAGGCAACAAAGGATGTCGGCAGAATTGCAGGTTTAAATGTTCAAAGAATAATTAATGAGCCAACGGCTGCTTCTTTGGCCTATGGATTAGATAAAACTGAGCAGCACCAAAAAATTCTGGTTTACGACCTTGGGGGCGGAACCTTTGACGTTTCCATTCTTGAGCTGGGAGACGGCGTATTTGAGGTATTGGCCACCCATGGTAACAATAATCTGGGTGGAGACGACTTTGACCAGGTGATTATTGATTACATTGCAGAGGAATTTAAAAAGCAGGAATCAATCGATTTAAGAAATGATAAAATGGCACTGCAAAGATTGAAGGAAGCTGCTGAAAAGGCTAAAAAAGAGCTTTCCAGCACAATGACCACCAACATTAATCTTCCCTTTATTACTGCCACCAGCACAGGGCCAAAGCACTTAACCCTAGATTTAACCAGGGCAAAATTTGAAGAATTATCAGCCCATTTGGTTGAAAAAACCATGGAGCCTATGAAAAAGGCCCTTTCCGACGCAGGACTATCTGCAACTGAGATTGATAAGATAATTTTAGTGGGGGGTTCCACCAGAATTCCGGCAGTACAGCAGGCAGTAAAGAAAATTACCGGAAAAGAACCCCACAAGGGTGTAAATCCCGATGAATGTGTTGCCGTCGGTGCTGCTATTCAGGCAGGGGTATTAACCGGAGAAGTAAAGGATGTACTTCTGTTGGATGTTACCCCCTTGTCATTGGGTATTGAAACCCTTGGTGGTGTCTTTACAAAGCTGATCGAAAGAAATACAACTATACCATCCAAGAAGAGCCAGGTGTTCTCAACAGCTGCCGATAATCAACCGGCCGTTGAAATCCATGTATTACAAGGGGAAAGGCCCATGGCTGCCGATAATATCACATTAGGACGATTCCAGTTAACAGGAATTCCACCAGCACCAAGGGGTATTCCACAAATTGAAGTAACCTTTGATATCGACGCCAATGGTATTGTTAATGTTTCGGCCAAGGATTTAGGCACTGGCAAGGAGCAAAAAATTACCATTACTGCCTCAACCAATCTTTCCGATGAAGACATTGAAAGAAAGGTTAAGGAAGCAGAGAAATTTGCAGAAGAGGATAAGCGGAAAAAGGAAAAGGTTGAAGTGAAAAATCAAGCCGATACCTTGCTCTACCAAACTGAAAAGGCCTTAAAGGATGCAGAGGATAAGGTGAATAAGGATGATGCAGAAAAGGTAAAGGCTGAATTAGAAAAGTTAAGAAAAGCTATAGAAGAAGATAATGTGGAAAGTATGAAAAAGGCCATTGAAGATGTGAACAATGCCTTCCACGGTATCGCTCAGCAAATGTATCAGCAAGCAGCTCCAGAAGACCAACCCCAAGGGTCAGAACAAAAGGACGATAATGTTGTTGATGCTGAATATGAAGAGGTTCAAGAGGACGAGAAGTAAATGGCTTAGGACACCCCTAGGGGTGTCCTAAGGTTGTTGAAAGTCCAGATATAAGGGTGGTGAGAAGGTGAGCAAACGAGATTTTTATGAAGTTTTAGGAGTCGATCGAAATGCAAATGCTGATGAAATAAAGCGGGCCTACCGTAAATTAGCCATGAAATATCACCCCGATAAAAATCAGGGTGACCAGGAGGCAGAAGCCAAGTTCAAGGAGATCAACGAGGCCTACGAGGTATTAAGTTCACCAGAAAAAAAGCAGCGTTATGATCAGTTTGGTCATGCCGGAATGAATGGCAATGGTGGTGGCGGCTTTGAAGGTGGCTTCGGGGGCTTTGGCGGTTTTGATGATATATTCGGTGATATTTTTGATATGTTCGGCGGTGGCTCTGGCAGAAGAAGAAGCGGCCCCCAGAAGGGCTCAGATGTTAAGTATGAAACGACCATTACCTTTGAAGAGGCGGCCTTTGGAGCTGAAAAGACTGTAGAGTTTCATCGCTATGACAATTGTGAGACCTGTAACGGTACCGGAGCAAAGCCCGGAACTGATAAGAAGACCTGTCCTCACTGTAAAGGAACAGGAGAAATTCGATATGCCCAAAGAACGCCCCTGGGCCAGATTGTCAATGTGAAGGCCTGCCAGCACTGCGGAGGCGAAGGGCAAATTATTGAAGAACCCTGTACTACCTGCAAAGGCCGGGGTAAGGTTAGAAAGCTTAGAAAAATTAAGGTTCGTATTCCTGCCGGTGTTGACAACGGCATGGTGATTCCTCTGCGGGGGGAGGGGGAACCAGGAACCAAGGGAGGCCCTCCCGGAGATCTATATGTGGTTTTAAAGGTACTGCCCCATCGTATTTTTGTCAGAGAAGGTCTGGATATTATTTGTGAAATACCCATTACCTTTGTACAGGCAGCCCTGGGTGATGAGCTGGAGGTACCTACACTGGAAGGAAAGGTTAAATATAAAATTCCTGAGGGAACCCAAAGCGGCACTGTATTCAGGCTGAAATCCAAGGGAATTGTCAGCCCCAAGGGCTATGGAAAGGGAGACCAGTTTGTCAAGGTATTGGTAGAGGTACCCAAAAAGCTATCAGAAAAGCAAAAGGATATACTTCGTCAATTTGCCGCTGAAGGCGGAGAAGATGTTCATGAGCAAAGAAAGTCTTTTTTTGACAAGGTAAAGGATGCTTTCAGCAATTGATAAGAATCACTCTACATAGCTAGAGTGATTTTTATCGAACCAAGGCTTAAGAAATAAGTTCGACTATGGGCTATTATGGCAGTAAAAATTAAATGTTCCTTTTCACGAATATTATGCAATCTACTAATTTTATTGTATAATAGGATAGAACTCTAGGGACATTATTTACAGGGATGTGATAATAAATGATGTGGATTGAAGTTTCAATTAAAACAACGACAGAGGCGGTAGAGGCTGTTTCTAACATTTTGTACGATGCCGGTGTTTCAGGAGTGGCCATTGAAGACCCCAATGACTTTGTCTTTGAAGAAAACAATGAACTGATTTGGGACTATGTCGATGAATCCATTCTACCAACCAATTTTGAAGGTGCCATTGTGAAGGGCTATTTGCCTGCCTCGGCAGATTTAGTGGACAAGGTTGAGCTCATAAAGGAATTGGTAGGGATGCTGCCCCAATATGGCCTGGATATTGGGCTGGGTGAGGTTACCACCATTGAAGTTTCAGAGGATGATTGGAGCGATGCCTGGAAGCAGTATTACAAACCAACTAAGATTGGTGAGCGGGTAGTGGTAAAACCCACCTGGGAGCAATATGAGCCTGCCGAAGAAGATATTATCATTGAGCTGGATCCAGGTATGGCCTTTGGTACCGGTACCCATGAAACGACAATGATGTGTGTAATGGAGCTGGAGCAGGCGGTCAAGCCCCATTCTATTGTTTTTGATATTGGCTGTGGAAGCGGTATACTGGCCATTGCAGCGGCAAAAATAGGAGCCGAAAGGGTGACGGCTATTGATTTAGACCCCGTTGCCAAGGAGGTTGCTGAAAAAAATGTAAGCCTTAACCATGTAGAGGATATTGTAGAGGTTAAGCAGGGGAATTTAACCGATGCCTTAACTGGCAAAGCCCATGTGGTGGTGGCCAACATCATAGCCGATATCATTACCCTGTTATCTAAGGACATTACTAATTTTATTGAAAAGAACGGTATATTTATTTCCTCTGGTATTATACTTGAAAAAATAGATATGGTGGTAGAAAGTCTAAAAACCAATGGCTTTGAGGTGGTCAAGGTAAATAAAATGGGCGAATGGGCAGCCATTGTTGCTCAATATAAGGGTGAATAAGAATGAACCGGTTTTTTGTTGAACCCAGCGACGTAAATGAAGAAAGACAGCAGATTATTATTAAAGGTGAAGATGTAAGGCATATAACCAAGGTACTGCGTCTAAGAACAGGAGATTCCCTAGAGCTTTGTGACGGCGAAAAGTGGGAATACACAGGTAAAATTCAGGAAGTCCATAAGGACCAGGTTTTGGTATCCTATCAGGAACGGATTCAAAGCCGCCGTGAAGCCCCTGTTAAGGTTAGCCTCTATCAAGGAATACCCAAGGCAGCCAAGATGGAGCTGATCATTCAAAAAACCACCGAAATGGGAATTGTCGAGATTATCCCGGTTGTGACAAAACGTACGGTTGTTCAGCTTAACGAAAAGGATCAAGCTAAAAAAATTGATCGATGGCAAAAAATTGCTACGGAAGCGGCCAAGCAAAGTAAAAGGGGAAAAATTCCTTTGATCCAGCAGCCCTTATCCTTTCAAGAGGCCCTTTCCCACGGATTAGGGAACCAATTGAATATTGTTGCCTATGAAGGGGAAAGGGAAAGAGGCCTTAAAGCAATTTTACAATCTGCCAAGGCCGACAAGGTTCAAAGCCTTGGTATATGGGTAGGGCCAGAGGGTGGCTTCGAAGAAGCAGAAATTAATGCTGCTGAAAAAATATCCTGCCATTCTGTGACCCTGGGGCCACGGATTTTAAGAACCGAAACCGCCGGGCTGGCTTTGCTGTCGATGATTTTATATGAGTTAGGTGATTTAGGAGGTTGTTAGGTGAAAAAAGTAGCATTTCATACGTTGGGCTGTAAAGTAAATCAATATGAAACCCAGGCCATGATGGAGCTTTTTGAAGGGGCTGGCTATCAAGTGGTGCCTGATACAGAGTGGGCTGATGTCTACGTCATTAACACCTGCACCGTTACTAATATTGGCGATAAAAAGTCCAGACAATTTATTCGAAGAACCAAAAAAATCAATCCTGAGGCCATTGTGGCGGTGGTGGGCTGTTACGCCCAAACTGCTCCCCAGGAGGTATTGGAAATTGAAGGGGTAAACCTGATTCTTGGAACCAACGAAAGAAGTAAAATCGTACAATATATTGAAGAAATGAATCCACACCAAAAAATAAATGTTGTTGATGACATCATGAAGGTTAGAGAATTTGAAGAACTGTCGGTACAGGAAATCAAGGGAAAGACCAGGGCGTTTCTAAAGATTCAGGAGGGCTGTAATCAATATTGTAGCTATTGTATTATTCCCTATGCCCGGGGACCCATCCGAAGTCGCAAAAAGGAAGAAGTCATCAAGGAGGTAAAGACCTTGGTGAAAAATGGCTTCCAGGAAATTGTACTGACGGGTATCCATGTAGCCTCCTATGGTAAGGATTTTCAACAAAAAGATGCTCTAATCGATCTACTGAGGGGATTGAATGAAATAGAAGGCTTGGAGAGAATTCGGCTGAGTTCATTGGAGCCGACCCTGCTGACCGAAGAATTTACTCAGGCCCTGGCCAAGCTCAATAAAATATGTCATCATTTTCATCTGTCATTGCAAAGCGGATGCGATGAAACCTTAAAGCGTATGAATCGAAAATATACCACAGCCCTGTATCGGGAAATTGTTGAACGAATCAGGCGCTATTTCCCAGATATAGCCTTAACGACAGACATTATTGTTGGCTTTCCCGGTGAAACCGATGAAGACTTTGAAAACACCTGCCGATTTGTTGAAGAAATGACATTCAGCGAAATTCACGTCTTTAAGTTCTCTCCCAGAAAGGGAACACCGGCAGCGGAATACCCTGACCAGGTGGAGGGAACCATAAAACACCATAGAAGTGAAAGGTTGATTACTCTAGGGGCAAGGCTGAAACGCCAATATCAAGAGACATTTGTTGGTGAAAGAAGGTCTGTATTGCTGGAGACAATGAGTAAAGAACGACAAGGTTTTCTCGAGGGGCTAACGGATAATTATTTAAAGGTATTGGTTCCAGGAACCGAAGCTCAGGAAGGAACCCTGCAATGGGTTCGATTGACAGCAATTGAAGGGGAAGCTATGATTGGTACAATTACAGCTTGATCAGCTATTATCATTATTAATAAGGGATGGGCTTCCTTGACTAAATTTTTGACAGGAAAAAGGAATTTTTATATTTCTGTTGAAATAGATATGGATATGGAATAGTAGTGGATAAGGAGGTGTACTATGTCTGAATGTATTTTTTGCAAAATTGTTGAGGGGGAAATACCTGCTAAAATTGCCTTTGAAAATGAGCAGGTACTGGCTTTTTATGATCTTTCGCCCCAAGCCCCTGTCCACTTGCTGGTTATTCCTAAAAAGCACATTGCTTCAGCCCTTCATCTGGAGAACGAGGATACAAAAACCATCATGCCAGAGATATTCAATGCCATTACGGCCCTGGCTAAGGAGCTTAATTTAAAGGATGGCTTTAGAATCGTCAATAACTGTGGGAAGGACGGAGGACAAACAGTGGAGCATCTGCATTTCCACCTGTTGGGGGGAAGGCAGTTGCCATGGCCTCCGGGCTAAAATTTTTATTGCATAACCATTTTATTTAATGTATAATAACATGGTATTGTAGTATCCCACTAGCAATATAGCATTATGTTGCTATAGATAAAGCACAGCGGGTGCTAGCGGAGGGAGGGAGAAGTAAATGTCAGAGATTAAAATAAGAGAAAATGAAACCTTAGATAGTGCTCTTCGCAGATTCAAAAGACAATGTGCAAAATCTGGAATCTTGTCAGAGGTAAGAAAGAGAGAGCATTACGAAAAACCCAGCGTAAAGCGTAAAAAGAAAGCTGAAGCTGCCCGAAGAAAAAACACTACTAAGAAATTCTAATGTAGAATAAAGTAGAGGTGAATAACTTGTCCCTTAAGGAGCAATTATCCAATGATCTTAAGGAAGCAATGAAGGAAAAAGATCAGCTTAAAAAAAATGTAATCACAATGGTTCGTGCTGATATAAAGCAGGTGGAAGTAGATAAGCGAATCGATCTTGAGGATGATGGTATTATTGAAATCATCGCAAAGCAAGTTAAGCAAAGAAGAGATGCCCAAGAGGAGTTTGAAAAGGGAGGCCGTCAAGACCTCGTTGAACAAGCCCAACAGGAAATCCAACTACTTATGAAATATTTACCTGCCCAAATGTCAGAGGATGAAATCGAAAAGCTTGTTAAGGATACAATTTTAGAAATCGGTGCCCAATCCATGAAGGATATGGGCAAGGTCATGGTTGCCTTGATGCCTAAAACACGAGGAAAGGCCGATGGCAAATTGGTTAATGAAATTGTAAAAAAATGCTTACAATCTTAAAAATAATAACCTAGAGTTCGCTCTGGGTTTTGTTTTTTGTATTTTACAAAATATGCTATTATTAACCCAAACCCCATCTATGATATAATTTATTTACTAAACTTTCTGAAGACGGGGGAAGGGCTATGGATAAAAAACAGCTATTGTTACTATTCATGATTGTACTTCTATTCAGCCTTAACCTGGGAATAAGGGCTTCATCCCATGAAGAATTGAGGGTAGTCATGCACCAGCAGCAGGAGGCCATAGCAAAAATAGAAATTGTGGCACCCGATGAAATAGAGGAAATGATCGCTGAAGTATATAATTTCGACAGCGAAATGACCCACTATCTTCTACTCAAAGACCCCATTCAAAAAAGACAAAGGAAAAATTACTTAAATTCCTTTTATATAACAGGACAAATGGTGGATTTTAAAAATATGAATAATATAATAATATATCCCCAAAATAATGAAGGAGTTTCCTACACTCCAACAGATATGGAGGTCCAGCAGGAATTAGAATTTTCTGTTGAATTATCGGAAGGCAGTGAAACCCCTATGAAAATCATGTCCTATAATATTCATCATGGCAAAAGCTTAACCGGGCGTCATACCCTGGATGAAATGGTTCAGCTGATGAAAGCCAGCGGAGCAGAAATCATTGGCCTGCAGGAGGTAGACAGCAGTATGCCCCGATCCAGAATGCAGAATCAAGTCAGGGATCTAGGGGAAGCTTTGCAAATGAACTATGTATATGGAGAAAATATCAATATACTGGGGGGCCGTTATGGTAATGCCGTTTTGAGTAAATATCCCATCGAATTCAGTGAAAATTTGTTTCTACCCAGTAATCGAGAGCAAAGGGGCCTGCTAAATGCAGTAATTAATGTTAACGGCAGAAGAATTAACTTTATGGTTACCCATTTAGGGTTGAATGATGAAGAACGTCAAAGTCAGCTGAGATCGATACAAAATTATATGGGTACCGTTGCCGGAGACGTTATTTTGGTCGGAGACTTTAATATGTCACCACAGGATCCAGCCCTGATGGAGCTGAAGCGAAAAATGGTGGATGTGGCCTGGGCCCTGGGAGAAAACAACACCCCAACCTTCGATTTTCCCTTTTTATCTAAAAGAATTGATTATATTTTTGTTCCCCCAAGCTTCGAACTCATAGATTATCAGGTAATAAAAAGCCGGGCTTCAGATCACTATCCCATTACTGCTACGGTAATTCTGCCAAAAAATTAAAGTTTTTTTAGAGGAAAATGCTCCCTTACTAACGAATTTCCATTAGTAAGGGGCTTTAGCTTAATTTGACAGTTTTTTAATTGTTAAAAATAAGTTTAACGGCAGAAAATATGAATATATATTATAATAAGCATCTTAAGGAGGTGAGAAATATGTCAAAAAAATTTATATGTCTTCTTCTATTGGCCTTGGTCTTCCTTTCTATTCCTGGTGCAGAATCATATGGGACAGGGGGAAATGTTTATGTCATTCCCGTAAAGGGAGAAATAGGCCCTGCAGTATATCAATATTTACATAGCAATATTAATCGGGCCATGAATGACCCCAATGTGGCGGCAATCATCATTGAAATTGACACCTATGGCGGGCTGATTGAATCTGCTGTGAACATTAGTGACAGCATCATAAGCAGCAATGTCCCTACCATTGCCTTTGTCAATAAAAAGGCCGAATCAGCCGGGGTATTGATTACCATCTCGGCCGATCAAATTGTTATGGCACCGGGAGCCACCATTGGTTCCGCAGAGCCTATTCCCAATACAGAAAAGAATTTGTCCTATTGGACAGGTCAACTTCGTACTGTGGCACAGCAAAAAGGCAGAGATCCCCAGCTGGTGGCAGCCATGGCTGATTCAAGTATTGAAATTCCCGATGTGGTGGAGGGCGGTCGGCTTTTAAACCTCACCACCTATGAGGCACAGGATTTAAATTTTACTGACCTGGTGGCTTCCGATTATGAAACAATTCTTGAGGAATTTAATATTGCCTATGGAAATATTCGTACCGTAGAGCTGCCTTCAAGAATTAAATTAGCTCAACTATTAACTAATCCCTATGTGGTACCGATTTTATTGGCTGCGGGCTTTATCGGAATTCTCATAGAAATTTTCACACCTGGCTTTGGGCTGGGTGGAACCATTGGTCTAATCTCCTTTGTTTTATACTTTGGTGGTGGTATTATGGCAGGTAATGCAGGCTTTGCGGTGGTGATCATTTTCCTGACGGGAATCGCCCTCCTTGTCATAGAAGCCTTTGTACCAGGCTTTGGGGTGCCTGGAATCGGCGGGATAATCTGTATTATCGCCAGTATTGTATTGGGGGCCAGTAACCTGGCAGTGGCACTAACGTCACTGGTAATAGCCTTTTTACTAACCCTGGTGGCCTTTATTGTAATATTGAAGTATGCACCTCGAAATCAATTCTTTAGCAGAATTGTACTTTCGACCAGGGAAAATGTAGAGGATGGTTATGTTTCTTCCAGGGTACAATATGATCATCTGATGGGAGAACAGGGGACTGTAAAGACCTTCCTAAGGCCCGCCGGAACCATTGAAATCAAGAATGAGCTATATGATGTAATCTCTGAAGGGGATTTTATAGAGGTCGGTTCCCTGGTGAAGGTTATAAAGGTTGAGGGAAGAAAAATAATTGTAAGAAAAATCGATTAGGAGGGATTTTGTTTATGCAGGGAATTGTTTCGTTAATTATTATCATTGCAGTAATCTTTATACTGCTGTCTGTTTTTTTAAGCTTTGTACCCGTTGGACTATGGGTAACCGCTTATTTCTCAGGTATTAAAATTGGGCTATTTACCCTAATTGGTATGAGATTAAGAAGAGTTCAGCCAAGTCGAATTGTCAGTCCTTTAATTAAAGCCAATAAGGCTGGACTGGATCTAAATACAGACAAGCTGGAAGCCCATTACTTAGCCGGTGGAGACGTGAATCGTGTTATTGATGCCCTGATTGCTGCTCAACGGGCTGAAATTAATCTGGAATTTGCCAGGGCTGCTGCCATTGATCTGGCCGGTAGAGATGTACTTCAGGCAGTACAGGTCAGCGTTAATCCAAAGGTTATTGAAACCCCTAAAATTGCTGCTGTAGCTAAGGATGGTATCGAAGTAATGGTAAAGGCCCGGGTAACGGTTCGGGCGAATATCGAAAGATTAGTAGGGGGTGCCGGTGAAGAAACCATTATCGCCAGGGTCGGTGAAGGAATTGTTACCACCGTTGGTTCAGCAGAAGCCCATAAAGAGGTATTGGAAAACCCAGACTTAATTTCCAGAACGGTCCTCAAGAAGGGGTTAGATGCGGGAACCGCCTACGAAATACTATCAATAGATATTGCAGATATCGATATAGGAAGAAATATTGGTGCCAAGCTGCAAACCGATCAGGCCGAGGCTGACAAGCGAATTGCCCAGGCGAAGGCCGAAGAAAGAAGGGCTATGGCCGTTGCAGTGGAACAGGAAATGGCTGCTGCCGTGCAGGAAATGAGGGCAAAGGTTGTTGAGGCTGAGGCTGAAGTTCCAAGGGCCATGGCTCAGGCCTTACGAGAAGGAAAGCTAGGTGTAATGGATTATTACAATATGAAAAATGTTTTAGCTGACACCAATATGAGAGATTCCATTTCAAACCTGTCTAAGGAAGACAGTAAGAAGGACCAATAAAGGTAAATAACTAGATTTCTGATGCCAGATTCCGGTCTTTACGGGAGCATCGGCATCGGTATAAAGGAAGTGAATCAATGAGTTGGGAAAGTATTATTGGCTTTATTGTTATTGCAGCCATAAGCTCATTATTTAACAAAAATAAAAGAAGTCAACAAAATAATAGAAATCCTAGGCCTACAGCTACGCCCGTTGGTCAGGGAAGACCCCTGCCAAGAAGTGCCCCTGCAAGACCGGAAAGGGAAAGGAGCAGGAGGCCGGGCTCCTTGATGGATGAAGTACTTAAAGAGCTTCAAAGGGGAATGACAGAGGAGATGGTTAAAGAGCCTCCTGCTGATCAGATAATGGAAGCTGAAATAGAGGAATCGCCTCCAATTGAGGAGTATGAGAAAGAGGATGTCAAATTGGTTGAGCCGGCAACCGGCCAACAACAGCCCATTTATCAACAGGCTAAGGTGCTGAACTTTGGTCAAAAGGAAGTGCTACAGGGAATCATTATGTCAGAGATATTGGGAAAACCCAAGGCTTTGAGATAGCATTTTAAAAGATAGAGAAGATTTTTTTCTCTATCTTTTTTTTTATGCATTAAATCTTCCCAGGTCTATCAAATACGATTAAAGCATAAAAATTGTATAGATGGGAGGTGTGCCGAAATGAAAAAAAGTGACGAAATTAAGAAAAGCATAGCCGATATATTGGAGCTACCCCAGGATATTATGCTAGACCTGCCCAAGGTAACCATGATTGGCAACCTTCAAATTTATGTGGAAAATCATAAGGGAATTATTGAATATTCCAGCACCAGGGTAAGGATTTTTACCAAATGCGGCGTATTGAGGGTGACAGGTAAAAATTTACTCTTAAAGCGAATTGTTCAGGAGGAGATTGTACTGGTGGGAGAAATAGACCAGGCTGAATTTATGGATTAGGGAGTGGTACGCTTGTTAATATTGAGACTATGGAATTATTTCAGGGGTTATGTTATTATAAAAATAGAAGGGTTGAACCTAGAAAAGTTCATTAATCATTGTATTGCAAAGGACATATATCTGTGGGATATAAGGCGGTTAAGCTATACTACCCTAGAGGCCTGTATCGGCATACAGGGCTACAAAGCTGTAAAAAAGCTGGCCAGACGGGCTGGCTGCAAGGTGTCGCTGACTCGAAAAAACGGATATCCTTTTTGGGCCCATAAAATTAAAAAAAGGAAAATGCTTTTATTGGGAGCATTTTTTTCTTTCCTT
>CBFGTV010000023.1:0-47953 GCA_965652145.1 uncultured Clostridiaceae bacterium | reverse complement strand
TAGCTAAAGCTTTTTGGAACCCCCGGTAGAACCGGGGGTTTTCGATATACAAAAATATCCCCTAAACCGAAGTTCAGGGGAATCAATAGAGTCTATTTGTATTTAATTGTTTCAAGCCATTTCGTGACCTCTTCTGGTACAACTGCACCAGCTACAGCCAGACCAGGCAGCATAATTGACTTTACACAGGTATTGGCTATATCATTCTCAATTTGACCAAACCCGCCGCCTCCATGGGTACAGAAGGGAATGACTATTTTGTCTGTAAAATCATGCTGTTTAAGGAAACTCATCACTGGCGGAGCTAAGGTTTTAAACCAGTTAGGTGTACCAATAAATATTGCTTGATAGCCATTTATCGACTCATTTCCAGATTTCAGCGTAGGACAAAATCCTCGTGCGATTTCATTCCTCACTTCTTTAGCGGCTGTATTATAATCAAAGGAATAATTTTTATCAGGAATTAATTCTCTCAGTGTACCACCAGTCTGTTTGGCTATTTCCAGTGCTAAATTTTTTGTATTTTGAAAAAGAGAATAATAGACAATCAGTGTGTTATTCATTTGCTTTCTCCCTTCATGCTCTTGATAAGCGGTACGGTTCTATTTTCATTTAGGTCCCCATTCTTTAATGCCTAATACCCTATGGATTTCCTTCCGTATTTGAAGAACCCTTTCCTCTGTGAATTGGGGATAATCTTTAAACCATTTCATGTTTAACGGTGATGGGTGGGGCAGTATATAGGCAGGTTTTCCGTTTATTTCTTTGTCTTCAAAGGCCAGTGATGCAATTTTCTCCCCCGGAAAGAAAATTTCCGCTGCAAAACCACCAATTAATATATAAATCTCATTTTCAACAAGCTCCATCTCCTTTAGAAGCCACTGTTTGGAACAGATCTTAGGGGGACGGCGGTCCCCTCCGCCTGGTGCCTTTCCAGGATAACAATGGGCCACTGAAGTAATGTAAAAGTAGTCAGGATTATAAAAATCTTCATCTGAAATTTGATACCATTCCCTGCGAAGCCTTTTTCCGCTGGCATCATTAAAGGGCTTCCCTGTTTCATGTACACTTTTTGATGGCGCCTGGCCGATTTGCATGATTTTAGCACGATGATTCCCCAATACAATAGGTCGTGGTTCAAACCCGAATATATCTTGACATAACCTACATTGTAATATCTCATTATGTAGGTTATCAAGGCTATTTGAGATATGGTTTTGCTTCACATCCTTTAACATCGTCTCGACTCCTATGCTTAATTCAATATTTCATTAGTGTATTTCAGTACATTAAATTACAATATTTATATTCTATTATACACTACACTATTTTTCAACTTAAGGGATTTGGTAATCATAAACAAAATCTTTGCATGAAATCGTGTAGTAAAGTATCGAATAATTTGTGTTTAAGCAAGATAAAAGCTCCTTTCTGGTAAGAATATAAATCATTCTACGTCAGAAAGGAGCCTTTTTAAGAGTAATCCTCTTCTAATTCTTCTCTTTGTTTTAATACTTTTTTAAAAATTTCCTCGGCATCCTTATAGTGTTTTTCAGTTAGGTTCATGGCTAATTGATAGTCTTTGCTTCGATATTCATTTAATATTTTCTTATGCATCATAATACTATCCTCTTGAATTTGAGAAGTACCTGTCTCGTAAAAGTTCCTTACCAGCATTTCATGAAGGACATTATACTCCTTAAAGATCTTTTCTAACCTCGAATTTTTTGAGTAGGTGATAAAGGTCTTATGGAACCTATAGTCATAATCATAGAATTCGTCAGTACCGATATATTTCTCTTGAAGCAATAAGTATTTTTCTAGGTCCTTACATACTTTTTCTAGGTCTGACTTCTCAAAGGATAATTTAACCCCTAAATTTACAATGTATAAAAGCACTTCATTGATTTCAAGAAAAGAATTGTAATCAAAGTCAATCACAGTTGCGCCGGATTTGTTAATAGCCGTTATTAACCCATCCTGATTTAGCCGATTAATTGCATCACGAATAGGAGA
The DNA here is from genome assembly GCA_965652145.1 of uncultured Clostridiaceae bacterium. Classification (GTDB taxonomy): domain Bacteria; phylum Bacillota; class Clostridia; order Peptostreptococcales; family Natronincolaceae; genus CBFGTV01. The sequence continues at coordinate 45,937 of CBFGTV010000023.1, read as the reverse complement.
TGAACTAACTCCAAATCTTTCTTGTAAGGCCCTATTGACAAGCTTTGAGCCAAAGGGGATTTCCCTTTTCAATATTTCCATTTTTAAAACATCATAAATTTGATCACTCAAAGATTTTTTGTTAATTAACACACTACTACCCCTGTCTATTTTATAGATAAAGTTAATCTGACATATTATATCACTAAAATAATATTGTGTAAACTAATTCATAAAGAGCCTTTGATTATGTCAACTAGAAAATTTATACCGATCGGGTAGCTTTGAGTATTTCCCTAATGATTATATTTGATACATCTGATTCATCAATAATAAAAGGATTGACACTGCATGGAATGAAGGTTTACGATTATGGTCGGCAGAGCGTAGATTTTGAGGGGAGATTCTAATCTCCCCTCCTTCTTAATTGTGTATATGAGCCTTCGATGTTGGTTTACTATTTTAAAATCAATCAAAATATCGTTAAAGGATTTAAGGTCTTAACTAGTCTGCATAATCAAATTTTGCAGTGAAGAATCTTAATTGAGGTGGTTCGTAAATGAATTTAAGGGGTCTAATATCTTCTTTATGCTTAAATAGATTGATAACTGATTCCGCAACAACATCCATATGCTTATAGGTATAAACCCTTCTTGGAATGGTTAATCTAACTGTTTCAAGCTTTGGCTTATGATTTTTACCTGTCTTAATATCTCGACCGGCTGATACGATACCTCGTTCCATTGATCTAACGCCAGAATCTATATATAGTGAGGCTGCCAGTGATTGAGCAGGGAATTGCTCCTGATCTAAATGTGGACAGAATCTTCTAGCATCCAGGAACACGGCATGCCCACCAACAGGCTCGATAATAGGAACTCCAGCCTCTTTTAGTCGATCTCCAAGATACCTAACCTGTTTTATTCTATGCTCTATATATTCGAATTGCATTGCTTCTCTAAACCCGATTGCTATGGCCTGCATGTCACGGCCCGTCATACCTCCGTATGATGGCATCCCTTCATATACCACGACTAATTCCTTGGCTTTACCAAAAAGCTCTTCATCATTAATAGCCAAGAATCCACCTATATTTACGATACCATCTTTTTTGCCCGACATGGTAGCGCCGTCAGAATAGCTAAACATTTCATGAACGATTTCTTTTATGGTTTTATCCTGATAGCCTTCTTCCTGTTCCTTAATGAAATAAGCATTCTCAACGCATCTTGTAGCATCGTAAAATACCTTTATTCCATACTTATCAGTAAGCTCTCTTACCGCCCTCATGTTTTTCATTGAAACCGGCTGCCCACCGGCTAGGTTAACTGTAACTGCTAAACATACATATGCTATGTTTTCTGCACCTTTTTCATCAATTAATTTTTGAAGCTTGTTTATGTCGATATCTCCCTTAAATGGAATATTAAGACCAGCATCATGTGCCTCATCTTTAATAATATCTACAAATATTCCTCCGTTTTTTTCTTGATGGAATCTCGTAGTGGTAAAGTACATATTGCCGGCAACATATTGTCCTGGTTTAATAGCGATGCTAGAAAGTATATTTTCTGCTCCACGTCCTTGGTGGGTAGGTACAACATATTTAAAGCCAAATAGTTCCCTAATGGTAGATTCTAGGTAAATCCAGTTTTTACTGCCCGCATAGGCTTCATCACCAACCATCATTCCGGCCCATTGCGCATCACTCATAGCATTGGTTCCTGAATCTGTAAGTAGGTCAATATAAACATCTTCTGACTTTAGGTTAAATGTATTGTATCCAGCTTCCTTCATTGCAATTCTACGTTCTTCCCTTGAAATCATCTTAACAGGTTCGACGCTCTTGATTTTAAAAGGCTCTGCTGGATACTTACTTAGGTTCATGTAATCCATAAGGTATTCCCCCTTAATATTTAAGATACATCAGATGCATAATGCATGATGCATCACTATTCAATTTAATTGTATAATGGTAATTATTATATGTCAATAGATAAAAGATTTTACCCTTTTACTAAATTTAACTAAAAAAATAAAAAGGCCCCTTTCCGTTAGAATTGTTATTCTAATTAGAAAGGAGCATCTTTATTTACCCTTACTTAAGCAGTAAATTCATAACAATTACCGTATGCTCTTTATTTCCATAGGTTCTCTTTACTCTTTCCACCTCAACGTATCCCATTTCACACCAAAATTGATGGCCTTTATGATTCTCCTCTACTACCCCGATTCTTAGTGCCCTGCCATTTTCCTCTGAAACCCAGGCCTTGATCTGATCATGCAATTTTCTTCCCAAGCCTTTTCCCCTTTCGCTAGGGTCAAGCATCAGTAATCCTATTATCCATTCACCAGTTACTTTATAATCTTTAATCATTTCAACAACGGCAATTAAAAGGCCACATTCTTTATAGACTCCGAATACATATTTGTCTTTCAATTCTTTATCGGGCGGCAAATCAAATAGAATGCTGTGCCCGGCATCTTTTTCAGGAGGTCTGCCTTCAACTAACTCCGAAAAATCTGAACATCTTTCACACAGGGCTTGCACATCAATCTCATCATCCCCTGACAATAGCCTGATATTGTATTCAAAAAGATCTCCTATTTTGTTTTTCATCAACATTGCCATCCTTTCTCACGTACCATCAAACAGCGGTCTTTATATGACTTGAAACTAACTAAATTAGTAAATATCTCATGCTGACCTGCCAAGTCATATGGTTTATAACCTTCGATTGCAAATTTCTATGTTTGATGAACTAAATTTGTATTGTACTAGCATCCAGTAGACCTTCACTAAGGAGATCTTTATGAGAGTATCTCCACATATCCTTCGGTACCATTTATCCTAATCCGCTGGCCATCTTTTATGAGCTTTGTGGCGTTTTCAACACCGACTACCCCCGGTAGTCCATATTCCCGTGTAATAACTGCGCCGTGTGTGGTGAAGCCCCCTACTTCAGTAACCAACCCTTTTATCGTGACGAACAGCGGGGTCCAGCTTGGGTCAGTAAACTTAGTCACAAGAATATCGCCCTCCTTCAGCTCAGCCTCATCTACTGATAACACTACCCTGGCACGACCTTCCACTATACCACTTGAAACTGGAATCCCCGAAAGTACTCCTTTAGGCAGGTTTCCTGCCCCGAAGCTAGCTGGCGGAACAAATCCTTCAGAGGTAAATACCCGTGGTGGGGTAAGCTTTTCATAACGAGTATATTTTTCTTTTCTTTCTTCTATAATTGAATAGTCCAGCTTATTTGTCCTAACCACATCTCGCAGTTCATCAAAATATAAATAGAATATATCCTCAGCCTTTTTGATCACTCCCTTATCTGCCAGTTTGTATGCTTCTTTCATAAGTGCCCTCTTATAAACCTGATACCGTTGAACAATATAATACTTAGGGTCTTCACGACATCCTATGAAGCTTCGAAGTAAGCTAATACGCTTCTTAATCTTTTTAACCTTCCTGCTTCCTCCCGGCATATTTTTTAAACGGCGGATGATTTCCTCTTCCTTATCCTTTGCCTCCTGTCTTCCCGCCTGGAATCTGATTCGATGCTCTCCCGGCTTTAGAACACGGATATTATTAAGAAGTATAGGGATAAGCTGTGTAGGTTTTTCTTCAAAGCGCCCTCTGGTAATGTCTATCTCTCCGGGGCACCGCATTCCGTATTTATCTAAGAAGCCACGAAAGGCTTCACTTGTTTCTTTTCCTCCTGGGAGCCTTTCCATCTCTTCAAAAAACCTCTCATCGCCAGGACTCTGAGAAATGTACTCAAGCACCCTTGGATATTTACGGACAGTATCTGCCACATCACATAAAGCCAACCCCATCTCGGTAGTAACATTATGATCCAGGGATTTGATAAGTATATCAGATACATTCTTATCTCCCAGTAGCCTCTCAACTTTCTTATTGATAGCGTCATTAACCAATATGGCTGCGATTATTGCTCCGAGCATTTTAGGGTTATATGCCATTTCCAGCAGCTTGTCACGATCATTAACTATGAATTCCAGGGCCTCATTTCCCGAAAGCCTGGAAAGTTGTTGATCCATATTCCTAATATCCTTCTTAAATTGATTAATTAATTCCTTAATCATTGAAGGATCATTTTTTCTATATATTTTTATTGTCTCTAAAATTGAACCTATGGTGAAAATGCCACCCTGGATATTCCTTTTCCCCTTTGGGAGGGAGGCCATAAAGCCTTTATCCTCTATAAGATTTTTTATAGCATTCTGTATTAAAGGGTCCTGCTTGCCGCTTGCCATTACTAGACGTCTGCGGCCTATGGTTGAGGACAGGTCATGGGTAATATCTGTATAAATTCTACCGCCTATCTTCTCCATCGAGGCTTCAGAAATCATCTCAAAGAAGGACATGCCCAATGGCTTAATGGCATCGGTCATCATTTGAGTATGCCCAATTGACATATATACACGGGGTTTCTTGGAATCTGTTCCCTCTGGAAGGGGAAATAGGGTAGTAATCGGGCGACTCTGAACAATGTAAAATTCGTTACCGACAAGACACCATTCTATATCCTGTGGAGAACCAAAATAGGCTTCAATTTTCTTTCCCATATTAGCTAGCTTCTGTATCTGATCATCACCCAGCACCTGTTTTTGCTGTCTGCCCTTTTCAATTTTTGTCTCTTGAGTGCCCCCACTTGGGCCCGTTCTGATTTCCAGCTCCTTCGTCCCTATATTTTTCTGTGAAATCCTACCATCCACTACCTTATATATATCCGGGTTTACCAGTCCAGACACTAACGCCTCCCCGAGTCCAAAGCCTGCATCGATGGTGAGGGTTTTTCTATCAGAGGTCATCGGATCAGCTGTAAACATGATTCCTGAGGCCTCTGACATAACCATCCTTTGTACCACTACGGATAATAAGACCCTTCTGTGATCAAAACCATTTTGTATCCGATAGGTGACTGCACGATCGGTAAAAAGCGATGCCCAGCATTTTATTATATGCCGTATAACCTCATCCTTCCCGGTAATATTCAAGTAGGTGTCCTGCTGACCGGCAAAGGATGCGTGGGGAAGATCCTCTGCTGTGGCGCTGGATCGTATGGCATAGGCATCATTAATACCGTATATGGTTAAAACCCTGGTTATTTCATTTTCAATATCACTTTCCATTCTAATATTTTCAATAATTGAACGTATATTTTTACTTATTAGGGCAATTTCCTCCCTGTCAGTAGATTTTAATTCTGCCAGCTTCCCAATTAATACTTCCAGCTCACCATTATTCTCAATGGTTTTTCTATAGACCTCTGTTGTTACACAAAAGCCATCTGGTACCCTTATTCCCTCAATTCTTGATAATTCTCCAAGATTTACTCCTTTGCCCCCTACGGCCATAGGATCACCTTTGTCAATTTCATGAAATGTTAAAATATATGGCTTCATAATACACCTCCCATTTTCTTAAAATGTTTTAATCGCTCCGCCCTTTAATGCTCTGGTTCTGTTCAGAAAAGCATAAAGTTTTGAAATATAACTATTTTAATTTCATAATATACTTATCAAATGGGATTGTCAATATGTTTTGAAATATAACTTGTCATATTTCAAAACTATGCTATAATTGAATCTGGGTGATAGAACATGAATGGATATGAGAAAAGGACAAAAATTAAGAAAGATTCCATCATTAGTGCTGCCTGGGAGCTCTTTTCCAAGCGAGGAATAACTGATGTCAGTATAAGTGAGATTGCATCCAAGGCTAAAGTTTCGCAGGTTTCTATCTATAATTATTTTGGCGATAAGTTTACCCTCGCCAGGGAAGTACTTGTTTCTTATTTGGATCAAGCAATCAAAGGATATGATGAGATATTGGAAAGGGAAATTCCTTTTTCTGAAAAGCTCAAGCTTATAATGGATCAAAAATACAAGGCAACAGTTGAGTTAAGCCAATCTGCCTTTAGTGAGTGTGCATGGGCAGATAAAACCTTACAGCAGTTATATAAGGAGGCTGTAAATTCAAAAGCAATCTCGGTATATATTAAATTTATTGAATTGGGCAAAAAAGAAGGGGCCATTGATCAAAGCATTCCCAATGACGCCATTTTGGCATATCTTCTTTCTTCGGTTTCTATTATTGAGCAATCTGATTATCTTAAAACCAGCCCTGAATACAAAATGGGAATACTGAGATTATTTTTTTATGGTTTATTGGGAAAGGAAAAATAGTTAAAAATCAATTGAACTGCTTTTTTTAAATGCCCTTGCCTTCAGCCACTTCCTGTGTCTGTTCAAAATGATTAGCAATATCCTGTGCGACTAGCTTTGATAAATTACTTTTTAAATTGGCAAATCCTTTATAGTCAATGCATAGAATATCTATGCCTTTATAAAGGATTTGTCAATTCTTCATCATTCTCTTTTTACTAATAAACTTACATTTTAACAGCTTTATTAAAATGCTGCCCTATAGATTTCAATAATATCCTCTTTCTTAGGCTCCTTTGGATTACCTGGAGTACATGCATCTAGCAATGTTAATTCAGCTAGTTTCTCAAAATCTTCCTCTTTAGCTCCAAGCTCCTTTAATCCAGATGGAATACCAACATCCTTAGATAGTTTTTCTACGGCTTTGATTGCTGCTTCGTTTGCTTCTTGTGTTGACAATCCTTCTACTTCTTCTCCCATAGCCATAGCTACTTGTCTTAATTTAGCACCAGTTGCTGAAGCATTAAATCTCATTACATGGGGAAGCAGCACTGCATTACATACACCATGAGGTAGATCATAAAACCCTCCAAGTTGATGTGCCATTGAATGTACAATTCCTAACCCACAGTTACTGAATGCCATGCCTGTGATATATTGCCCATATGCCATCTTACTTCTTGCTTCTAAATTCGAACCCTCACTTACCGCCTCTCTTAAGCTTTCAGAAATAAGCTTTATTGATTCCAACGAAAGAGTATCTGTAAGCCTTGATGCTCCTTTTGTTATAAAGCCTTCAATTGCATGGGTTAGTGCATCCATACCAGTTGCAGCGGTTAAATCTTTAGGCATTTTAAGCATTAATTCTGGATCATTAACAGCTATTGTAGCTAAACTATTGCTATCTACCAACACCATTTTTGCTTTTCTTTCTTCATCTGTAATGACATAATTAATCGTTACTTCACTGGCTGTTCCTGCTGTTGTATTAATAGCTATAATCGGTAATCCTTTGTTTTTAGTTTTATTTACCCCTTCATATTCTCTGATATCTCCAGGATTCGTGGCCAAAATAGAAACCCCTTTAGCACAGTCCTGTGGAGATCCTCCCCCGATAGATATTATGAAGTCGCAATTATTTTCTTTTAAAACACTTAAACCATCATAGACATTTTTAGTAGTTGGGTTTGGTTTAACATCAGAAAATACCACATAGTCTATCTTAACTTGATCTAATACCGAAAACACTTTACCTGCAACACCAATATCAACTAGCACCTTATCGGTTACAACAAGTGCTTTTTTAAGCTTCATTTTGATAATCTCTGGCCCTATTTCCTTTACTGCTCCTGGGCCAAATAAATTTAATTGTGGAAAATACATTCTCCTTACTTCTAGCATAATTAATCCTCCCTTTTAATAGGCAATCGTTGTCATAAGTGTCATTTCTGCTTGGGTTGTATCCATCCTGCTATGTTGAACCACTATATTATAATCACTTTCAATCTTTAGTGCATATGGAACGCCTACAGGAATTTTTTCACCATTTTTGCCAGTTATTTTATCTAGCCTAATATGATTAGTTCTTTCAGCTCTACATGTTGATTTAAAGCTTTTAATGGGTTCCCTGTCTTCAAAATAAACTGTTATATTAATATTAGCATCGCTTTTACCAGTATTGACAACACATATTGCTTCGTGGCTTACAAAATCTCGATTGCTCTTTTCAGGTAAAAAACCGTCGGGTATAATCCATACTCTTTTTCCTAATGCATCAGACATAGTATCACCTTCCTTTAGAAGTTGCTGTATAAAAGCAGTTATTTTATAAACTAATCTGCTCTGAAGTTTGACTACTAGAAATCATAATCATCTACATTATCCTTAGTAAAGTCTAATGGATCACCCATTATGACAGTTGTTTCTTCTGGAATGTATTTTACTTCTCCAACCCCTTCAAAGCTTTGACCGTCAACGATTTCTTTTCCATCTATCACATCATTGGCAACCTTAACAGTTAAGTATCCAAGCATCCTTGGGTCCCAAAGGGTTGCGCTCTCGGCTGCTCCGCTCTTTAAATATTGACGCATACCATTTGGCGTTGCAAGTCCATATAATTTTATTTTACCGATCATATCCATTTGTTCAATTGCTTGAGCCGCACCGGGTTCTGCAACAGTTGATATAGCCGCTATCGCCTTAAGCTCTGGGTATGCTTTTATTAGGTTTTGGGTTTGTGAAAAGGCTTTTTGTTGATCTTCTTCACTTGGAGCAATTGTTACCAATTCAACATTGGGATATTGATCCTTTAACTGTTCCTTCATCCATTCAATCCAAGTATTTTGATTTGCTGCTGTAAGTGATGCTGTTAAAATTGCAAACTGACCTTCTTCTCCAATTCCCTTTGCTACATTATCCATTATATGTCTACCAAGCTGCTCTGAAGAAACTTGGCTTACAAATATATCTCTGATCTCCATATCTGTATCTGCATCATAGGTGAGAACTTTGATACCAGCTTCCTTTGCCTTCTTAAGTATTGGCGCAACTGCCGCAGGATCGTTAGGTGAAACTGCTATTGCATCTACTTTTTTAAATATTAAGTCTTGGATAATGTTAACCTGCTGTGCTGCATCTGCTGCTGTTGGTCCATTATAGATAAATTCAACTCCCAATTCGTCGGCAGCTTTTTGGGCCCCTTCAGCACAAATATCGAAGTATGGGCTACCCATCACCTTTGGCACCATGGCGATTACTATTTTATCATCACCGCCAGCTCCCACTTCATTACTTCCATTATTCCCTCCGCAGCCTGCCAATAGAGATACTGAAAGTAATAAAACTAAAACAATACTTAATGCTCTCTTCATTTAAATTCCTCCCTTTTTTATTTTAAGTCTATTAAAATATTTTAATAGACTTGTAAAACTAGTTTAAGTATCCAAGGGTTTTTCTAAGCATTTGAATTTTTTAGCTTATGCTTTACAAATAATGAAGCTTGGTTTTTAATGATAGGGTAATTATTGATTACAAGTACTACTATCAATGCAACCCCCATAAAGAGTGTTCTCATAAAAGGACTTACTCCCATATGATTAAGACCATTTCCTAGTACAGCAAATATACTTACTCCTATAACCGTTCCACCGATATTACCAGATCCGCCCGCTATGTTCGTTCCGCCCAAAACTGCTGCTGCCACACTCTGAAGTACATAAACAGCTCCCAGATCTGCCCTGGCAGTAGCTACTCTTGAAGATATTACTAATCCAGAAATGCCTGCTAAAAGCCCTGATAATGTATATACAAGAAATAAAACCTTTTCTGTTCTTATTCCAGAGAATTTTGTCGCTGTAGGATTATTGCCTATAAAGTAAACACTTTGCCCCCATGGCGTTTTCTTAAGAATTATCGATAATAAGAATGCTAATCCAAAGAAGATGATTGTCTGAATTGGAATTGGTCCAATATATTCTTGACCAATAACATAGTATGATTCAGGAAAAATCGAAATGGCATTCCCTTTACTTATTACAAGTGAAATTCCCTTAAATAACGTTTGCCCGCCTAGTGTAACTAATAGAGCAGGAACACCAATTCTTGCAACAATAAATCCATTAAATGCACCGCATAAGATCGACACTAAAAGCCCGATTACTATAGACAACAATATGTTACCCGTAGCTCCATAGCATGAAGCTATTACTATGGTCGTAAGACCTGCTATAGAACCAAGGGACAAATCGATGCCCGATGTAATAATTACAACTGTCATTGCTATAGCCATGATTCCTAACTCAGACATTTGCTGGGTTACCGCCAATAGGTTGCCTATAGATCTGAATGAAGGTGCCATAAAGGTCATATAAGCTATAAGTAGCAATAAAAACATAAATAGCTTCATTTCACTTGTTTTAAATAGTCGCTTCATACCGCTCACCTCCTGTGCCTAGGTCATCTTCATCTTCAACATCGATAGCATTTTTTTCAGCTTCTAGTTTTTTGCTTTTAATCACATCGATTGAAACAGTTAATATTATTAATGCACCCATAACCACATCCTGCCAATAGGTTTCAACGTGCATAAGTACCATTCCATTTTGAAGTACTCCAAGAATTAATACTCCAATAAGGGTACCCGTTAGGGAGCCACTGCCACCTAAAATATTGGTTCCACCTATAATTACCGCTGCAATAACTGTCATTTCAAAGTTTGTACCGGCATTAGGATCAATCATACCAAGTTGTGAACCGTATAGAATACTTGCAATACCTGTTAACAATCCCATAAAAGCAAATACAAATATATTTACATTTGCCGTATTGATACCAACCCTTTTGGCCGCAATCCTATTTCCTCCAATTGCATATATACTTCTACCAAGTCTAGTATATTTTATAAGGATATTTGTGAAAATAAATACAACGGCTAAAAATACGATTGGAACTGGGATTCCTAAGAAGCTGGAATTATACATTCCCCTGTACCAATCTGGTAAGCTTGTAATCCATTTCCCCTCAGTATATAGAAGAATGCCTCCTCGATATATGCTCATCATTCCAAGGGTAACGACGATAGGAGGTATTTGGGCACCAGCTATTAAAACAGCATTTATTACACCAAGAACTATACCACAAGCAATGCCTATCAGTATAACCATTAATATATTTGAGGAGGAATTAACAGCGGCAAGACCTACAAATACAGCGGAAAATCCGAGCTGTGAACCAACAGATACATCTATACCTGAGGTAACAATCACAAGAGTCATCCCCATTGCCATGATGGCTAAGATAATATTATTCATAACAATATTTCTTAGATTATCAAGCTGCAAAAAGCTTGGGGAAATCATTGTAATAGCAGCTGAAAGTCCTAATAACATACATGCCATAAAAAATTCCCTAGAATGGACTATTCTCTTCACTTTTTATCTCCCTTCTCTCCATTTGATTCAGTACCTAAAGCAATACTCATAATGTCCTCTTGAGAAATATTATTATTATCCACAAATCCTCCAACAACACCTCTTCGCATTACCATAATTCTGTCAGATAGGGCAAGGACTTCCGGAAGCTCCGATGAAATAACAATCACTCCAATTCCTTGATTTGTAAGATTTCTCAGGACCTTGTGAATCTCAATCTTTGCTCCTATGTCAACTCCATTGGTGGGTTCATCGACTATCAATAATTTGGGATTAGAGACTATCCATTTCCCCAAAACTACTTTTTGCTGATTACCACCACTAAGTTGACCTACTTTCATAGTTTCGTCAGCTGGTCTTACATCCAAAGACTTGATCTGTTCCTTCGTAATATTAATAATTTCTTCATTTTTCAACATTCCTTTTTTATTGGTAAGCCTGTCCATTACTGCCAAGGTCATATTCTTGTATATTGGTTCCTCAAGAACAAGGCCTTCAAGGTGTCTATTTTCTGGAACATAACCGATCCCTTCTTCAAGGGCATCTTTAGAATCCTTTATTTCAAGCCTTTTACCCTTAAGCTCCATCGTGCCGCTATCTACGCTGTAAATACCGAATATTGCCTTCGCAAGCTCTGACCTTCCCGAACCAACTAAACCTGTAATTCCCAATATTTCTCCCTTTTTAAGATTGAAGGTGATGTCTTTAAAATTGCCCTTCTTAGTTAAGCCCTTGACCTTAAAAATTTCTTCATCTTCAATTTTATCTCCCTTAAGGGATAGGTATTGGACATCTCTGCCTACCATAAGTTTGATAAGTTTTGGCTCACTTATTTCTGAAATAGGCTTTGAATCTACATACTTTCCATCTCTGAAAACTGTGACCCGATCTGCTACGGTATAGATCTCATCAAATTTATGACTGATAAATAATACTGCAATTCCTTCTTTTTTCATGTTTTCGATTATCTTGTAAAGCTGAAGTATTTCAGTCTTTGAAAGACTTGAAGTAGGTTCATCCATTATAACCAGTTTGGCATTAAAGGTAATTGCTCTAGCAATGGCAACAATCTGCTGCGAGGCTATACTAAGGTCACCAAGTCTTTTATTTGTATCTATCTTGGCCCCAACCTTTTCAATTGCTTTTTTTGCAACCTCCTTTATTTCATTCCATTTAAGCCTTTTTCCCCAAATTCTTTTGTTCCCTATGGCAATATTCTCTGCAACACTTAAATTAGGAAATAAGCTTATATCCTGATAAATAACCGATATTCCCTTTTCCATAGCATCCATCGGATTCTTTATAGCGGTTTTTTCACCATCAATAATCATGTTAGCCCCTTCATCAGGAAAATGAACACCTGCTAAAACTTTTATAAGTGTAGATTTACCGGCTCCATTTTCTCCAACTAAAGCATGTACTTCGCCCTTCCTCAATTCCAAAGAAACGTTATCTAAAGCTTTAACTCCAGGAAATGTTTTACTGACATTAGATAACTTTACGAAAACGTTATCTTGCATATTCTCACCTCCATATTATATAGCAGGCATTACCTTAATTTGCAGCATTGTATACAAAGAGTAAATTACAGAATATCCATAATTTTTACATCGAATGCCTGTGCTAATTGTTTAAGTTCATAGTCGGATATTTTTTGTTTTGGTCCACCCATGGAAAGTACCTTCACTAAAATCTCTGCTGATTTCTCTGCTGTATCTATCAAGCCAAAGGTGTAGTCAAGATCTGGCCCGGCTCCGAAGATACCATGGTATGGCCAAATAACCATGGAGTGCTTTCTCATTTTATGGGATGTGGCAATTCCAATTTCCTCAGAACCCGGAACCATCCATGGCAGTAGTCCAACTCCATCGGGGAATACCACCAGGCACTCTGTACTCATCTGCCATAATGCTTTTGTAAACTTAGCTTCATCAAGTTCTAAAACGTATGTTAATGCGATTAGATTTGTTGCATGGGTGTGGATTATTACTCTATCCTTTCCTTTTGTTAGTTTTACCCTTTCAGCGTGACTTAGCAAATGGGCCGGGAATTCACTTGTTGGGCGCCCTCCCTTGGAATACCCCCATAGGAGCTTATAAGCATCACCCTTTTCATTTATTTTTATGACACCCAGGTTCTCTTTTGGGTCTAAAATTACATTTCTAAAATACTTTCCTGAACCCGTAATTAAAAAATATTCTCCTGCTAATTCCGGTACTTCTATTAGTAATTGTTCTTCTTCTACTTCCTCGTCCTTTGGCTCCAGATATTTTTCTATATCTTCCTTTTTTAATCTTACACTTACATTTCCACCGTTTCTTTCATCCCACCCCTTTAACCACATATCATAGATGACTTTAACCATTTCTAAAATAAAATTTGATTGCAAAACCTCTTTTTTCATCCTTCTCCTCCTACTTCCTCTTTAATAAAACCGCTTCTTCATATTTTTTCACTTCACTTAACCAAGCTTCACCAACAGGAACGTTTTCCTTCATGCAGTAGTAATCCCAAACTGCTGACCAGGGATACGCCTTGAACTCTTCCAATAATGCAAGTCTTGCTGTATAATCTTTATCTAGCTCATATTGCTTTAGCCTTTCTGTGGGTTCAAGCATTGCCTTAAGCAAGGCCTTTATCATATTCCTTGTTCCGATTACCCAAGCGGCAACCCTATTGATGGTTGCATCAAAGAAATCTAAACCAATGTGGGTCTTTTCCATGAAGTTTCCTCTTACTATTTCCTGAGCTATTGCTTCCAGTTCGTCATCTAGAATTACTACATGGTCACTATCCCATCTTACTGGTCTACTTACATGTAAAAGAATTTGATCTACAAATTTTAACACCGCAGATATTTTGTTGGAGACAACCTCAGTAGGATGGAAATGACCGGCATCGAGGCAAAGAAGTTTATTATTTTTTACTGCATACCCCATATAAAATTCATGTGACCCTACCGTATAGCTTTCTGCACCAATTCCAAAGACTTTACTTTCCACAGCATCCAGGTGGTATTCTGGAGAAATTTCTTCTGCAAAGATTTCATCTAAAGCCTCCTTAAGTCTTGTCCTTGGCCCTAATCTATCCACTGGTATATCCTTATATCCATCTGGTATCCAAATATTTGTAACACATGGCGTTCCAAGCTCTCTTCCGAAGTATTCTCCTATTTTTCTAGATGCCTTACAATGGTCTATCCAAAACTGTCTTATTTTGTCATCATGATGACTTAGTGTGAATCCCTCGTCACTATATGGATGTGAGAAACAAGTGGGATTAAAATCAAGTCCTATCTCTATGTTTTTTGCCCATTCAACCCAGTTTTTGAAATGCTCTGGCTTTAGATTATTCCTTTCAACCTTTTCGGCCCCTGTTTCTGCATATATGGCATGAAGATTTACTTTGTGTTTACCGGGTATCATCGAAAGGGCCTTCTCTATGTCTGCTCTTAATTCTTCAGGTGTTCTAGCCTTTCCAGGGTAGTTACCCGTTACCTGTATTCCACCGGTTAATGCTGTACCAGGATTTTCAAATCCTGATACATCATCACCTTGCCAGCAATGGATTGAAATAGATATCTTTTTAAGTTTTTCCAACACTTCTTCAGTGTCAATTCCCCATTCATCATACATTTCCTTTGCCATTTCATAGGACTTAAGAATTCTATCTTGATTATTTCTGCTCATTCTTATTCCTCCCTTAAAATTTATATTAGTTTAATAAACCTTTCCCAATTCTTTTCAATGTCTTCTGCATGGTTTGGAGCGTATTGTTTTATTTCAAATGAATTTTTTATAATATTTCTTCCCTCTTGCAAAGATTCTATTTGATCCAACGCAATAAACTGCATCATAAGATTACCTAAGGCGGTTGCCTCAACGGGCCCTGCATAGACTGTACATTTAGTAAAATCAGCACAAAGTTGATTTAAGAACTCATTTTGTACCCCACCGCCAACAATATGAATTCTATTGATTTCTTTTTCAGCAATTTCCTTAAGTTCATATAAAATTTGTCTATACTGGTATGCTAGGCTTTCAAATATACACCTTGCAATTTCACCTGGAGTACTTGGAATTGGCTGATTTGTTTCTCTGCAAAACTCCTGTATTTCTAGAATCATATTGATAGGATTTAGAAACCTTGAATCATTGGGATTAATTAAAGATTTGAAGGGCTGTGATTTCTTAGCCAATGTAACCAGTTCTGAGAAGTCATATTGATCTTTATATAGTCTTTTTACCTCCTGTATTAACCACAGTCCCATGATATTCTTTAAGAACCTTATCGTACCTTTAACGCCACCTTCATTGGTAAAGTTATACTTGAATGCTTTTTCGCTGCATAGGGCTGTATTCTTCTCTATTCCCATTAAAGACCATGTACCTGAACTAATATATGCCCAATCTTCACCCTCAGCGGGTACGGCCGCTACTGCTGAACCTGTATCATGGGTTGCAGGTGCAATAACCTTTACCTCATTTTTATTATCTGTTGTATATACTTCCTTTTTTAACTTCCCCACTTTAGTGCCAGGCTTTATGGGTGCTTTTAGTAAGTGTTTTTTGATTTTTATTTGCTCTAATAGCTCATCATCCCAGGAATCATTATGAATATTGTAAATTTGAGTCGTGGTTGCATTGGTAAATTCATTCGTGATTTTACCTGTTAGGCGATAGTTAATATAATCTGGAATCAGTAAGATGTGTTCTGCTTCTTTAAAATCCTCAGGGTTTTTCTTCATATGAACATATAATTGAAAAAGTGTATTGAACTGTAAAAATTGTATTCCTGTCTTTGTGTAAATTCTTCTGCTGCTAACCTTTTCACAAAGCTCGTACATTGCTCCTTCTGTTCTATGATCCCTATAGGCATAGGTAGGAGCAATAATGCTCCCTTCCTTATTTAAAAGTACATAGTCAGCACCCCAAGTATCAACACCTATACTTTGAAACTCTGAAATCTTTGAAATGCCTTCCTTTATTTCCACAATCAATTTATCTAATTCCCAAAGAAAATGTCCATCTGAATTGATCATTTGATTTTTAAATCGATGAATTTCTTCTATGGCTAGTTTATTGTCTGCCAGTGTACCTTTAATGATCCT
Organism: uncultured Clostridiaceae bacterium; assembly: GCA_965652145.1. Lineage (GTDB taxonomy): Bacteria > Bacillota > Clostridia > Peptostreptococcales > Natronincolaceae > CBFGTV01. Next base: position 29,722 of record CBFGTV010000023.1, on the reverse strand, counting down.
ACCACTTGATGCTCCTATATCGACAGCAATGCATACATTTTTCATAAGCACATTCCTTTCAGAAAATTCATTATCTTTAAATAAGATTATATATAAAATGAAGTGCAGGATCAGTAACCTATAAGGGTCTCTTTATTGACCAAAAAAGTGTAAAAAAAATCATCCATATTATGGATGAAAATTCAGGCTCTATTGTTTTTGTTCCTATACTCGTCAGGTGTCAATCCAAAGCATTTTTTAAATATCTTATAGAAGTAGCTTTTATTTGAATATCCAACCTCTTGAATAATATCGTTAATAGAAAGATTTGAGTTTTTAAGAAGTATACAGGATTGATTAATTCTAATCTCTTGTAACAGCTCTATAAATGTCTTTCCCGTCGTCTGTTTAATTATTTTTCCTAGATAATCAGGATTAAAATTAAAGTGTTCTGCTAATTTTTTTATGGAAACATTCCTATATTCTTTTCTCAAATATCTGGTTATTTCCGATTCTATTATCATATTAAATTTATGATTTGATATTTCACTCATATTTGCTTTATGTAACCTTAATAGCTCTGTAAATAGAAGCATCATATATGATCGAATTACTGTTTCTGTACAAAATGATGGATCAAAAAATTCACATAATAAACTCTTCATTATATTTTGTATCTTTTCATTATCACTTGAACGAAAATGTAAATAACGCCTATATATTTTTTTATCGTACAATGTTTTTACTAGAAAATCAGAAATAATATCGTTATCAGCAAGCTGACTCATGACGATCCAATCAAAGAACTCCTTTTTCATCAATATATTAACTCCTATGTCCTTTTCCATGGCTGGTTCTATTGAATGGGATACATTCAAATCAAGAATCAATATTTCTCCTTCCTTAATTTCAATATCATTCTGAGCAATTTTTTGCTTAATTAACCCTGAGTAAACATAGATCATCTCTAAATAATCATGTCTATGTTCATCAAATTTTATAAATCTATCGTGCTTGTGAATACCAATGATTTCATTTTCCTTCATCAGCTTATTACTTTCTATTGTCCATTGGCTGTCTTTTAAATTATTTGCATAGAATGCTTTTATTCTCTTATTTTGTTCCTCTATATCAAAATTTTGCTTTTTTATATTAAGGATTTTATCTTCAAATTTATTTAACGTTCTTAGATATTGATCTAATTCTATAAAATTCATGCTATCCTCCTTGTATTTAGGAACTAACCACTTATAATCCTTCGTTTCTAAATCGTCTTAATTTTTCAACTATAATTATAGCATAGATGTCAAAATAAAAGTGGAAAGAGTTTCCTCTAAATGGATAAGGAAGCGATTGCACCAATTTTGTAACAGAAAAATAGTTAATAAAGGAAAAGCTCCCTTAGTGTCAAGCTAAGGGAACATAAATAATATATCTCTATATTCAAATTAATTCTATAGTTTTCAGACAAAGTATATTCGACAACGGAATTCTGCTGTCTGGGGCAGAAGAGGATGATGTGGAGGTTGCCCCGCTATAGGATTTCTACATACCCTTCTGTTCCATTCACGCATATCCGTTGCCCATCCTTTATGAGCTTGGTAGCATTCTCCACCCCTACAACCGCTGGTAAACCATATTCCCGGGCGATCACTGCTCCATGGGTCATCAAGCCACCAACCTCGGTGACCAGGCCCTTTATCGATACAAACAATGGTGTCCAGCTAGGGTCAGTAAAGGGAGTAACCAGTATATCCCCTTCCTCTAAATCAGCATCTTCCATGTTTAAGATTACACGGGCACGTCCCTCTATCACCCCGGAGGAAACGGCCAGCCCTGGCATCGCTTTAGCCGGGAGATTTTTTCCTTTGTACTCACCTGCAATGATTTCACCATCAGAAGTGATCACCCGGGGTGGAGTTAGTAATTCATATAATTTGTACTCATCTTTTCGTTTGCTGATGATCTGGTAATCCAGTTTATTTGTCCGTATGACCTCATGAAGCTCTTCAAAAGTAAGATAGTCTATATCTTCTTTTTCATGAATAACCCCCGCCTGTAGAAGCTGTTCGGCTTCTTTTAATAAAGCCTGCTTATAAATGAAGTAGTGATTAACTATCGCATACTTTGGATATTCCCTGAACCCGCTGAAATTCCGGATTAGGTCGATCATTCCCTTTGTTTCTTTGGCTTTTAATTCACCATCAGGTAAGCGCATTAATCCTTCCAATAGCTCTTGTTCTTTTTGTATAGCTTCCCGTCGTCCCTGCTCAAATTTCTCTTTGCTGGCATTAGGGCCAAAGGTTTTGATATTACTGAGAATTATTGGGATAAGTGTATTTGGTTTTTCACTCCAGCGAGGTTTAGTAATATCGATCTCTCCGCTACATCGCATTCCGTATTGGTTAAGATAAGCATAGATAGCTGCTTGGGTTTCCCTTCCGCCTTTAAGCTTCACCAGTTCATCCAAAAAGTGGTCGTCTTTAACATGCTCTAAATAATCAATTACTTCTGGATAAGGACGAATTACATCAGCCACATCCAATAGGGCCAGCCCCATTTCTGAAGTGACATTGTTCGGTATCGATTGGGAAAGGATATCTACTACGTTCTTTTCACCTAACCACTTGCTCATTTTTTCATTGACCCATAATGAAGCATTGGCAATGGCCATAATCACCCCCATACAATCCGGGGCAAATAGCCGCTTCTTTAATTGCTGGAGATCCTCCAGGATATAATCCAATAAATCTGAGCCTGATCTCATTTGGATATTTTGTTTTAATGCTTCGATGGATGCTTGGCTGCCCTTAATCAAATTAGAAACAATTGACGGGTCGCTCCCTACCAGCGCCTGAATCGCTGCAGACGACATGGCTTTATTGCTCTTACCGGTGATTTCTTCCTTTTGATCAGCCGATGAGAGTTTTATGAAATCCCCCCGCTCTATAATGGTCATGAGTGCGTCTTTAATAAGGGGATCGTGTTGTTCCATATTATTTAATAAAACCTCTCTGCTGTCAGGTGAAGCCAGCGTATGGGCAACATCAATAAACAACCTTCCACCGGCCTTAACCATTTGTCCGGCTGCTGTTAATTGCCATAAAGATAATCCTAAAGGTTTCATAGGGGCAGTCATCATTTGTTGATGCCCCACAGATATATAGACGTGGTATTCGTGGTCATTGGTTTCAGGAATGGGATATAAAGCTGTTATTGGCCGACTCTGGACAATATAAACCTCATTATCAACCAAACACCATTCGATGTCCTGGGGGCAACTGAAATGTTCTTCAATCCTTCTCCCTATGGACTCCAGCTGTAAAACCTGCTCATCTGTCAGTGCCTGCCTATTCTGACCCTCAGGGGCTATTTCCTGTTTTTTCGTACCGCCAGCTTTTAAAGCATAAATAGCCAGCTTCTTGGTAGATATCTTCTTATCAATCATCTTACCATCACGTACTTTGTAGGTATCGGCATTCACCAGGCCGGAGACCAGGGCCTCACCAAGACCGAAGCTGGCATCAATGGATAAAACCTTTCTATTAGAAGTAACGGGATCGGCAGTAAACAAAACCCCTGCCGCCTGGGGGAAGACCATCTTCTGAACGACCACAGACAGGTAAACCTTACGGTGGTCAAAGCCCTTTTGAATACGGTATGTTACTGCCCGCTCGGTAAACAGCGATGCCCAGCACTTACTGATGTGCTTTAAGATTGCCGTCTTTCCAATAATGTTCAAATACGTATCCTGCTGGCCTGCAAAGGAGGCCGTCGGTAAATCCTCCGCAGTTGCGCTGGATCGTATTGCATAGGCATCTTTTTCCCCAAGTCTTAAGAGGTAGTGATTGATCTCCTCATTGATATCTTCTGGAATGGCAACCCCTTCAATGCACTCACGAATTTCACCACAAATCTGAGAGATTTTATTCCGATCTTCCACCTTTAATCGTGATAACTGGTCAAGTAATTCGTTAATAGCCGATGCTTCCCCAATGATTCTTTTATAGGCCTCCGTAGAAATGCAAAAGCCCTCTGGTACAAGTATTCCTTTAATCTTAGTAAGTTCCCCCAGATTCGCACCTTTACCACCAACAACCATGGCTTTAGTTTTGTCAATCTCCTGAAAACCAAGGACATAAGAACCCATACATACCCCTCCCATTGCATTATTTCCCATAATCCGCTCCAACATTAGATTAACACTAGTACATTATAGCAACAGTCACTGGGAACAAACAGTCTATATTTACAATTTTTTGTATGCTATAATTAAAGTGGGAAGGGTTTATAAAGCCAAGAAAACTCATCCCCTTACCTATAAAATTTTCAGCACTGAATTGCTGCGTAATTGCTGGGAATACTCAAATTCTAAAACTTAAATGTCTTTGAATTTTCCTTGACTCCCCAAAATTCATGGGGAATATATATTAAGATTTAAGTAAATAACACCGATATATGTCATAGGTACATTAAATCCGGCTTTAAGCTTTAAAGAAGTATTTTCAATTCGTGGAAAATCAATAGCTGTAGAAAGGAGTATTTTATGGGTTTAAGTATTCATAAGGATTTTTTTTCAAATGTTAACCGTATGTTTGACAATCTTTCTCTTAACAAAGATTATGACAATGAAGCCCAAAGAGAAGAATTCGTCAGCCGGGCAATATCATTAAAAGAGGCAGGCATTGATATTACAGAAACATCAAAAATTACTGCAAGCTTTTTTAGAGAATTTTCCAATGTTTCTAGGACTACGACAATCATTAATCATGAAGAATGGCTAGAAGCTTTGGGAAAAAGGTATGTAGAGATGCGCGATGAGTTGCACGACATGTATATTGATAACGAAAATGAGCTTTATCGTCAATTGGACAGATTAAATGATGCCTTTCAGCAATCTTTAAATGATACATGCCTGATGCCGGCCTATTCTTATAAAACAGTAGAAGCTAAAATTGTTGCATTTACAGAAGATCAAGACTCAGAACGAATCCAATTTGAGGAAGCAGCCGCAAGGGCTTATGCTGAATGTGAGGAATACAACAAAAATGTTCAAAATATTATGGATAATTTTCGTAAAAATATGTTGAGACATGTCGATACCTTTTACGAGAATTTTATACAGGCTATACAAACAAAAGACTTTACTGCGGCTTATCAAGAAAGTATGACACTACTTAAAAACAGCAAAACCACAGCATACAATGAAATATCATATTCGGATATGCTTCGTATTAAGGATGTTATTAATAATGTACCAACTGAATTTGACGAACAAGGATATCCGACAAAAATGCGATATAATACAGCTGATGAGTCATTTAGGGCACTTCTTCAGGAAAATAGTGTGTCATATTCTGTACGAAAAACCATAGCCGATATTTTTAACTTTTATATTTAAAGTAGATAGGAAGTACATCTAAGGCCTGTATCAAACAATACTAATATCTGAAAATATAAAAAAACCCTTGCATTACCTAATACGTATTGTTTGGCAAGCAAGGGCTAAATTTTTTTAATCTAAATATTACTTAACTATATAGCCATAGGGTGCTAAATAATCTATTGTCATATGTGTTCTGCCTAAGAACGTATTATATCTATTGGTAGCATCCTTCCAAATTCCGCTAAACATAAACTGCCATACTCCTATAGGGCTGGCACTTTGGGTAAATGTGTACGAGTATGTATCGGGAGAACCGTTCAAATAGTAAAACGAAAAATGGTCTGGCCATTTGATTTTATAAGACAAATTACTCAAATACAGATTATTTTGGCTTGAAACATATTCTTTGACAGTAACACTACGCAATGCATATAAATTATTTTGTGAAACCGGTGTACTAGCAGATATTGTTGTTGATGAAACTGGAGATTCAAAACTAGCGTACCCGTTGTAAGAAACGGACGAGTTGTGTGCGGAAATATTAGATATAGTTGCCCTTCCAGGAACAGCCTGTCCAGCATAAAAAGCATAATGGTAAGTTGGGTCTAAATTATCAATCTCATCCCATGTACTCGGATAATATGGATTATACGGTGAAAGGATAACGCAATATACTCTTGCCCCAACACTTGTATCAAATCTCACATGATAAACGTCTTTAGATGCACCAAAGCTTGTTGTAGAGGAGGTTGAGAAGTATTGAACATTCCCCCCAGCAGCAGGTGAATAAGACTCACCGTCTGTTCCATATCCGCTATCAAAAACTAGACTATTCGTTGTCATATCAGCAATTCTAACTCTAACTTTCTTGCTTGCCAAAGCCGTTACGGTATCCCAATTTCCAGTCATAACAGTATAGTATGAATGTGAACCATAAACAGCACTGCCAAGATAATCGTTAACATGTCCTTGGTTAGCGTTTGTGCTATAAACAGATTGGTTTTCACTTGCAACAAATGTAGATGCATACAAAGATGGATATCCCATGGGTTGATAATCATCACTCCAAGTGTCTTCGTTGCCTGGTTGATACCGATTCCACACAATATCTATATCATCAGTCGCAGTCATTGTTGATGGTTGAAAGTATGCAGTTCGATAATTCCAATAATAACTGTTGGTAAGAAGTGGCGATATTGGTTTAGTCACCTCAGGCGTTTCTTCCTCAAGAGCATCGGTGCTTTCAGATATTTGAAGCTCATCCACAACAGTTGGTTCCAATATTTTACCTTGGATAGGGTTTAAATTATCAGTAAAGCTTGCCCCATTTTCAAAATGGTTATTGAGATTAATACTCCTCTTTGTTTTTTCAAGTGTATTAAAATTTTCACTGACAGTTGTTTCTTGGATTGTGTCTATGTTGTGTTCCTGTGCAGATATTTCATTAGCAGAAACAGAGAAGCCTGTACAAAAAACCATCGTTAAAATTAACATTACATATAGTGCTTTCTTAAATTTCATAAACATAACCCCTTTCACAAAAATATTACGCTTACACCACTGACACTATCGAGACTTAGAGGCTATAACTAGCTTCATTGTGAAATCATAGCCGCTCAAATAAAATTAATTTTTTTCATTGACATCCCCCCATTTTTATCGTACTTTTCATTGGACTTTGTTTCGATATCTCAAATGGTACATAAATTAATAGATGTACCAACCGAAATATTCTTAGGTCAAAAGTAGCTTAATATTTCCAAAATTCAAAATCCCTTTAAATATTTTTTAATTAAGGTAATTATTGTTATTATTTCTATATTATAACATAAATTTATTAAGAAGAAAACACTCCGTCTTTTTCCTATCATTAAACAAATTATGCTGGCAAGTTAGGTTACCTATCGAATACTAAGTACGGGAGTTCCTCTTTAAAATTTATGTATTGAGATAACATATTTATTTATTCAACCAAATATTATTTCGTTAATGTCATTTTAAAAAAAGGTAAAAAAGTAACAGCACCTTATTTTTAAGGTGCCTTACTTATTTCCATGAATAATCTCTATGCTTTGATATTGTCTTTTTTAAAACTATTTTAATAATATACTATAAATTTTCAATTTAGTTATGTCCTAAATCTAAAGGTTTTTGGTGCCAAATAGTATACCAAAATACATGAAACAATCGAGTATATTATGCAGAATACAATGGTCATTAGCCCAAAAACTAATGTTGGCATTTTTAACTGCATCATAAAGAAACACAACAGATAAGTTATTGAGAGTACAATCTGATAGGTTGCACTTTTCATTTCTGTTTTTACATTATAGGGCTGCAGAAGATAATAGAGCATAAGGTAATGAACCGAGAAAAAAATACTCATACAGACAATAGAAACAAACAATACTCCATAATTTATGGGATTGTCCGCCCCACCCGAAACAAAAAGTAGTAATGCAAGTCCAGCTCCAATAATAGTTGCAGGCAATAGATTCACTTTAATAATCTCACGTAAACGAATCTTAAATAAGGCTAAAACAAATTCAGGCTGTTTATAGAAAGAGTAGGTTAATAGACTGTGATCACAGTTTATGAACAAGGCCTTTGTAAAACCGGTTCCTCGGTTAATACTATACATGATAAACACAAAATAGGGAAGGTAGGTCATCAGTAACTCGTTAATATTTGTTTTAATCTCTGGTACAAAGTTAAACAGTAGTAGCAGCCCAAAAATCAGAAAAACACTCACCATACTGATATTTATAGAAGATCTCCAGAGAATTTTTTGATGACGCTTGACAAACAGCTCGTTGAGATACTCGAATCCCTTCTTTCTACTGGTAATTCCCGTATTTACCGAAATCGCCCTCCGACTCATTTGAGTGGAAGCCTCTTTTATGTTGTTCATTTGATTCATCGAGTCTGTAAGGATTTGCTTATACATCTCTTGATAGCTTTTGAAGCTGAGAATCTTCATTACCGAAACGCCACCGCTTATAATGCACAGTACCATAAAACCTACTGAAGCAGCAAAGGGAAGTACAATACCCAAAGCAGGCAATCCATAGCCTAAAGAAAGGAAGATCAGCATTACACCCCACTTAAACATGCCCATACTATTCTCGTTGGTAATACGTCCAGTCTTTTCATAGGTCTTAAGGAAATACCCAGCCATGGTCAGCTTCAGCCCTGCAACGAAAAAGGGTATGAGTACACACATCCAAAGGGGGATTTGATTAGACAGCCCAAACCCGATGGCAAAGGGAAGAAACCCAATTATAACCTTCAATATCGCATAGCCATAATTGACCAGGGTATATGATCGCGCCTTCATTCTCATCAGGATCATGGCATAATACTTATCTCTGGATGGATTAAACATATGGGTATTAAAAATAGCCCCTAGAATAGATAAAAACACAAGCAGATGGATAAAAACATGATTCTGCGGATGCGTTTTATACAGGGCTGATGCCCCCTGAATCATAATCAGAAAGTACAAAAATTTCCCTAAAAATGTGGAAATGATCTCCCAAAGCACAGAAATTACATTTGCTGTCATTTTTAGTCCTCGTACCTGGTATAGCGTGTCTGGGAGTAATCTCTTTAAAAAAGGAATCTGCTTAATTGAATACAAAATACTGTTCACCCGATATGTGTTTTTTAAGGAAAAAGAGTTTTGTAAGACTTTATTCATCATTTTCCTCCCGAAAGGCTGACATAATTTTTTCTTTAAATTCTCGGCTATCTAAATTAATTTTATCCACAACCTCCAGCTCCCCACCTTGAAGAAGTACAATTTCATCGCATAAATCCAGAGCCAGATCCATAATATGGGTTGAAAAGATAATAATTTTCCCCGCCTTTAAAGAACGTAATAATTGCTTCATCTCCTCTGCAACTACAACATCCAAGGAAGTCAGCGGCTCATCAAGAAGTAAAATATTGGGACTGACAATAATATTAACAAGCATTTGCATCTTATTTTTCATACCATGTGAATAATCCTTTAGAAGCCTGTCTCTATCATCTGGCCTAATGCCCATATAATCAAAATACTCATCAAAGGATTTAGGATTGGGAACCGCCCTTTCGTTGATATCTAAAAAGAACTTTAGAAATTCCCGCCCAGTTAAAAATTCTGGTACCGTGGGGGTAGAAAGCACATAGCCAATATCTTCTGCCGTTACTTCTCGCTCTTCTCCCTCCTCTTCCAAATAAAAGCGTCCACCATCCATTTTAATATCACGATTTAAGCAATTGAAAAGCGTGGTTTTACCTGCACCGTTCCTGCCTAACAGACCGTAAATTTTACCTTCCTCAAATACAAAGTTAATATCCTTTAGAACTTCTTTCTTCTCAAAATGTTTTGATAAATGCTCAATAACAAATTTCATATTTAGACACCTCTTTTCTAATCCTTAAATGAAGTTGCATTTTGATTAAAACCTAATTTTTATATCTTAATTAAACAGCCTATTGCTATTATAATCTTACTCTTTTTCTTCCAACAGGCAATTCTTTGGTCTGGTATAGCCGATAGAAAAAACAAGTATGACCAAAATAATGCTAAAAGTTATAATTGAGATTACTGGTTTAACAAACCATGATAACAAAAATCCAAATATACCAATTATAAATATCATAACAAGAATTTTTTTTATCCGTCCTATGGCTATTCTAGGATCATATTTTCTCCGTTCCTCCAAATTCATTTGCCAATACCATTTTAGCCATTTAGACGATTTTTTGACGTCCACTAATGAAAAAAATAAGTATATTGTAAATGCAGCAGAAGCAATTAAAAGAATACCCCTCTGGAATTTATCCATTAATTTCACCTGCTTTTCTTTAATAGTTTTACTAATTGAAACATTTAAATTATCAAATAACTTTATATTATGGTATTTTAACATACTTTTAGCTCTATTCATACATTTCATGTGAAATTGCATAGAATTCCCATTGCCATTCTCCCTTAAATCTCCCAAAACGGCTTTAATGCAAATTATTTTTTTGATGTTTTTTTGGCCAACAGCCATGATTTTTTATGCCAAAATAAAGTGGGAAGGATGGTTTCATCTTTAGTTTTCTACTTGGTGTTGTTTAAAGCTAAGATATGCCCCTAATACCATTAGTAACGATAGTACACCTGCAACAACCAACGTAGCAGAAGGTAGCATAATTACTTTTTTAAAGAGATAAAATGCTTCAAAGGTTTTAAAATGGTGTACCCCTATTAAGAGATTAGTAGGTAGAAACATCAGGATTGTCTGCACCATCGTACCAGCAAATATATCGAGGGGCACTGTAGGAAACAGCATAACAACCGCACCAGCGATAAGTGATGTAAAAGGTGTTTTACTTCTAGATGAAATGAATAAAATCATTGAGGTTAAAAATAATAGGCCAACAAAGCTGATAGCCGATACTGCTAGATAGCTTGTCAGATAGGTAAATGCGTAAGGACTTGGATTTACCGCCCAATTTTGCAAAAAAGATTTTGAACCTGCTACCCCAAAAAAGGAGAATATAATGACAATATTAATGAATTGTATTAATAACCATGATACAATTGCAAGTAAAAATGCTACGATCATCTTTGCTATAATTAATTTGCTCTTACCATACTTTGCGCTCAGAAGAAGTGAATCTGTTTTTTTCGCATATTCGTTAGAAAACATTGGTGTCAGTACTACAATTAAAAACAAACCAACAGTAAAAGGTAGAACCGTTTGTATAGCATGAAGCCTTGACCACCCCCACCTGTAATCGTAATAGGCTTCATATTCATTACTTAAGTAACCATACATTTCCTCTGCTTTGGAGGCTAAAGCTTCACCTTTTTGACCTTCATAGGTTTCACGATAATATTCAGCTATTTCCTTACCTGCTCGATCAGCCGACATATAAAAGTTCGATGCCACTTCAGGATCTTCTAACCTCTGAAAGGCTCGACTATTCAAAATATCTTGCTTAACAAATCTTCCGATATTTTCAGGAGAATTGATAGTTTCTTTAGAAAGCCCGTGAGCAAGCAATTCCTCTGTTATCCTCTTGCGCTCTTCTTCGTTAACCTGGTTATCAGGATTATTCAATATTCCATTTTTCAAATCTTTGATATGCTGTGTCCATGTATCATCAATCAAACCTGCAAAGCTTGATTGTTCTTGTTGAAGCTCCATTACTTTTTCCTTGTTGTAAGGCATACTATATGTTGGTTCATTTCCGAATGTTCCAAAGAATATCATCAATATATCAATAAAAAGAATTACTATAAAAATTCCTAAAACCACGGGTCTACGAATACTTTTATTTATCTCAAATCTTATTAATTCTTTCAAAGTCATCACCTCCGCTAATTTTCCACTTGCCATTGTTGAAATGTTCGACATGCAATCAGCACCATCGAAATAGATGCTGCTACAGCTACTGTCAATACTACATATTGCATCAAAACTGCATTTCCCAAAATATAATAAGCCTTAAAGAACATGAAATGATTAGCAGCTATTAGTACCTGAGAAGGCATAAAATACAATAACTCACCTATAATTCCTTGGATGCCCCCTATAACTGGAAACAACAGTACCATACCACTTACCAATAATGAAATAAAAGAGGATTTAAAATTCCTAGAAAAAAATATTAATTTCTCTAAAAATGCAAAAACGAAAACCACCAATCAGCTAATAGTTCCCTGTTTGGTGGTCAGTTCAATATTAATATTATGGCAAATAAAACCAGCACATTGGATATTTTCTAGCTTTGATTCTAATATAACTTTCTCTTCACCCTCCATTGCCCCATTAACACTCATAATAATAAACAGCTCATTAAAAGTCTACCTCTATTCCCTTGATGGCATGATATTCTAAAACTGAAATATTTTTAACCCTTCTATAATTAATCATGAATACCAATTGAATAAAGTACATACTATTACTTATGTTTTTAGTCTCTCAAGCTTTTACGATGGAATCTTTACAGTAAATTTGGTATGTTCTAGATTACTTTCTGCTGTTATTGTTCCATTATGGGCAGTAACAATTTCTTTAGCAATAGCCAGACCCAATCCGGCTCCGCCTGTGTTGGTTGAACGGGCAGAATCCAATCGATAAAATTTATCAAAAATAGTATTTAACCTTTGGGAAGGAATCTGATCACCCTGATTGGTAAAAGTAATCATAATATTCTCTCCTTGCTGAGCTGCAGAAATATAAATAATACTGTTTTCATAGCTATAGGTGATTGCGTTTTTTAAGATATTATTAAAAACTCGAGCAAGCTTATCAGCATCTCCCACTAGGATGAGGTCATCAGGCACATCAATGGATACTTGTTTCCCTTGGGGTTCAAGCATAGGGTAAAACTCGTCGGCTAACTGCTGAAGCATAAAAGCCAATTTTATTTTCCCTTTATTCAAAACAATGGACTGCAGATTGAATCTTGTGATCTCAAAAAACTCGTTAATTAATTCCTCCAGTCTAAAGGCTTTCTCTAAAGCGATGCCAACATATTTAGATTTTTGCGCTACTGGCATTTCCGGTGCTTCATCTAAAAGACTCAAATATCCAATGACTGAAGCCAGGGGAGTTTTTAGATCGTGGGCCAAATAAGTGATCAGATCATTTTTCCGTTGCATTTCAGTTTGCACCAATTGCTGATTTTTTTCAGAGACCGCCTTTATCTTTATTAGCTGTGTTTCAATCTCGGAATATTTTTTGGGTAGCATTAGGTCAACATTATTTGAATTCATAAATGAACTTATTGATTCAGAAATAAAAGCAATATCTTTATTACTTCTATACCGCTCATACAGATATGCCGCAATACTTGCGCACAGTCCTAAAATTACTATAAAAGTAAAAAATACTTTAATAAGAAATTGCTTTAATTGAGCCCAATTTTCAAATATAACGCCCAAATTTCCACGTATTGGAAAATCAGTATAAATGTTAAATCGATTATAGAACCATCCTTTAATGAATCCGTGTAATTCCTGATCTACCAGGCGAATAGTCCCAGTATAGATTAAAATAAATGCTATAATAATAAGCCCAGCTTTTAAAATATTTTTTTCGCTATTTTTCAATTTTGTAGCCAACCCCCCATACCGTTTTAATGTATTTGGGATGCTCCGCAGAATCATGCATTTTTTCCCTCAGGTGCCGAATGTGTACCATCACCGTATTATTATTGTTACTGAAATATTTGTCTCCCCATACCTCTCGGAAAATATCCTCGGAACTGACTACACGCCCCCGGTTGGAAGCCAATAGCCACAGGATAGAAAATTCCGTAGGTGTTAAAGCAACATTTTTTTCGTTCAACATACATTCATGTGTATCCTTGTTTAATACTAATCCGGAAAATTCAATCACCTTTTCTTCATGTAATGATTTTCCAGCATTATATTTGGTAAACCTGCGTATCTGGGCTTTGACACGAGCAACAAGTTCCAAGGGCTGAAAGGGTTTTGTCATGTAATCGTCTGCCCCCAATGTTAATCCGTTAATTTTATCGATTTCTTCTCCCTTTGCAGTGAGCATAATGACTGGGAAATTGTAGGCTTCTCTGATTTTTTGACAAAGAGTAAAGCCATCAATATCAGGCAGCATGACATCAAGTATTGCAATATTCAGCTCTTCTGACCTAATGCACGCCAAGGCGTCCTGACCGTTATAGAACTTATATACTTTAAAGCCTTCATTTTCTAAATACACTTCGATCAGATCTGCTATAGCCTGTTCATCGTCTACAACTAAAACATGGGTACCCATAGGTCTCATCATCCTCTTCATAATTATAAAAGTATTCATTACCATTATACTGTTAATTTAACCCTTTCTAAATAAAATTAAGGGTAATTTTTATACTTTTTTCCGCCAGATTGGCTTATTATTATAAATTAAATTCAAAGTTATCCGCTTTACCTAATTAAATCCTTATTTCACATTTAGAGAATAATTCATTTTTATCTATCGTTACAGTCCTGCACAATTCTTTAAATTCTTCTAATAGCTGACGAACTTCCCTTATCTTTTTAGATAGTTTGTATACACCGTGAATGCATCTATGATGTGATACTGTTCTGTATAAGGATTACCTTCTGCACCTGCAGTCACTAAGATATATTCAGTTCCATTTTTCTCAGCTAAGCTAGCCAAACACAATCCAGCTTCACCGGTATATCCGGTTTTACCACCGATAATCCTTCCACCATCGAATTCATAGGTATCTATCCTCTTCGACAAAGTGCTGTAAAAGGTGATTCCACCAGAGTGTAGATTTGTGCTGGCAGTAGAATGACGTTCGGAGGTGAAAATCTGACGAAAGGTTTCATTCTTCAGTGAATACTCAAGCAATATAGCGATATCCTTTACTGTAGTATAGTGATTCTCGTTATGAAGCCCTGTTACATTGGTAAAATGGGTATCCTCCATCCCCAGCTCCTTTGCTTTCTTGTTCATCAGTTTTACAAATTCTTTTTCTGATCCGGAGATACCAATAGCTAGCCCTATGGAAGCATCTGCACCGGAAGGCAGCATCGTTCCATATAGCAGATCAATTGCTGAGACTTCTTCACCAGGTAAAAACCCAGCCATCGAAGCATTAGCCGCATATAGGTCGGGAAAGATCTTCTTTGGAAGGATCATCGTCTCTTTTAAATCAGCAATATTTTCAATTGCTACTATTGTAGTCATGATTTTTGTAAGAGAAGCTGGATAAATTCTTTCCTCACTTCTAATGTTACTGACTACCTTCTGGTCCTTTAAACGTACCAGCATTAAATAGGGGCTATACAGCTCCGACCCTGATAAACTCTCATTTACTTTTTCTTGTTTATCTCGAGGCAAGGTGTTTTGCTGCTCTAAATCTGATGACGGAATTCTAATGTCCTCAAATGATTTACCTATAATAAATGGCACATATTTACTGACACCTTTATATACTCCTGTTATCAAGAACATTATAATAACAATTGAAATACATAGTCTAAAGTACTTATTTTTTTTGTTTTTTCTTCTGTTTCGACGCATAAAAACAACTCCTTTCATGATCTATTTAACCATAGAAGAAGGAGTTGTGTTTTAATTTCCGCTTAGTAAAATCTTAAGATTTCCTTATGACAAGCAGTCATTAATGTAAAATGTATATTGTTTATGTCGTCAAACAACGATTTTTCATTGCCAAAATAACTTAATTTTAATTGCTCCGTATATCATAAACAAAAAAATGATAGAAAATAAATGACGTGATAGCCTATACAAACTATACATTTCATGTCTATTTATCGTCTCTAAATACCTTATGGTGAAATAGCACACAAGCTCCACCATATTCTGTGTTGCATATTCTTATAGAGCCTCCCAGCTGTTCAACCAATTGTTTAACAATATAAAGTCCTAAACCAGAATGTCCGTCTTTGCTTGGACGGGCTGCATCTCCTCTATAGAACTTGTCAAAAGCTCTTTCCATATCTTTAGCGCTAAAACCGCTACCAGAATCACATATCTCATAAGATATGCGTTCTTTTTCAGCCTTTACAGATATATTGATTTCACCTCCTGCGGGGGTATATTGCAGGCTATTAGATACAATGTTATCAAGAATTCGCTCCAATTTTTCCGTATCAATCAAAAATGGATTTCGCATATCACCTTGCATTTTCAACATAATCTCTATTCCCTTTTGTTTGGCTTGCAATTCATAATGATGTATCTTTTGCTCCAAAAAATCAGATAGATTTATCGCAACAAGCTGTAATTGTACGTATGATTTCTCTAAATCAGATGTGTATTGCATTTGCTGGACAAGTGCAGCGCTTTTTTCGGAATTTCCTTTTATAACAGATAGATATCTATGAAGCTTTTCATTGTCACTAATATCAGATTCTAATAATGCTTCGGAGTATCCTCTTATAATAGAGAGCGGTGTTTTTAAATCATGTGCCAATGATTCAACCATTTCCATTCTCTCTTGTTCCATCTTCCATTGTGTAGATAAAGATTTCTTTAGCCCCTCTTTCATCTCTGAAAAAGCTTCGCAAAGTTTACCAAGTTCATTTTCTGAATGATAGTTGATTTCAAAATCAAGATCTTTTTCTTTTATTTTCCTAGATGCATCCATCAATATTTGTAATGGATGATTTATATTTTTTACAAAAACTTTCGAAAACAGCCAAGTAAATACAACTATATAAAGAAATGGAGACAATAATGCTATAATAAGAATCGCAATTACTAATCTACCACTATTTTCAACATACGAAAGTTTTAATTTATAGGAAAGAGTAACAGCTCCTGCAATTTCTCCATTGTCATTAATAATAGGTACGACATGGATAAAATTATCTTGATGCCTGAAAGTAGTATTAAGTTGGTTATAAAGTTGCCTTTTTGTTTCAAATAGATTTTCCTGATTTGTGCCGTATAATATATTACCTTCTCCATCATAGACTTGATAAGCTATGCCATCTCCACTGATTACATTTTGCAGCCCTTTTTCTCCTAATTGTGATAGTAGGGCTGTATTTTCTTTACGAATATATTGATCAATTCCAGGTATTTGTTGTTCATAATAGTTTGCAGGGTAGATACTCTTATGTTGAACTTGAAAATATAAAGCGACAGCAAAAATATAGGTAATAACTGTCGCTATGATGCTGGCAATCACAATCCATGTAAAAGTGAGCCTAAATTGGGTTACAAGCGGCCTGTTTTTCATATTGTGTTTTTCACCCCTTTCTTAAACCCTATTCCACTTATACCCAATTCCCCAAACTGTGGAAATATATTCATCGGTTGTACTGGTGGTAAGTTTTGCCCGAATTTTTTTAATATGTTCCACGACTGTTGCAGAATCACCCTCGGAATCATATCCCCAAATTTTTTCATAGATATGTTCTCGGGAGAATACTTGCCCGGCATGGAGCGCTAACAGTTCAACAATATCATATTCACGCTTTGTCAACATAATATTTTCTCCATTTATTTTTACAGTGCGTTCTTTTATATTTAGACTAAGCTCTCCAAAATATAGTACTGCACGCTTATTTTCTTCATTAATATATTGAGACCGCTTTTCCCTCCGTAAATTTGCATCAATTCTCGCCATCAGTTCCTTTAGCCCAAAAGGCTTTACGATGTAATCATCACCTCCTAAAGTCAACCCTTTGATTTTGTCGGTTTCTGATTGTTTTGCACTCAGAAAGATGATGGGACAAAATACATCATCTCGAATATTACGGCAAACCTCAAAGCCATCAATTCCAGGCATCATAATGTCTAATATTATAAGGTCAGGCTGCTTCTTAGCCAATTCTATACCTTTCGGACCGTCGTATGCTACTAATACTTCATGTCCCTTCGCTTTTAGTTCGTCCTCTAGTAGCATTACAAGTTCCTGTTCGTCATCAATTATCAGTATTTTGCTCAATGTATCACCTCCAGTCTGGTTTAGCTTTATGGAGAAAAGACAATTTTAGTCTGCCCAATTTAGTATCTATTGATTTTCTCACCTGTCAAGTCTGTAAGCTTATAAATAGTGTATCTAAAACATCTGACTTCACGCTTCAATTTCAGCGATTACCTGCTTCCTTTTACCGTTGTGATAATAAATATAATCTACCTTTGATAATCTCCCCAAGGTATATTATCAAATTTCAAAGGTTCTTTTGTCATAAGTGTTTCATCTGATTTTAGCACAAATCATCAGGTAAGCGGGTACATCCACTTAATATGGTAATAAAATAATCATAATATTAAATATATTTTTGTAAATTCTTAATCTTAAGCCTTTCTTCCTTCCCATTTATTAAACCAGGTGATTCCGCCAGCCAATGTAACCGCAAAACATATTCCTACTGCTACCAGACCTATCACTAACTGATTTATAACAAAACCTGATGAAATGCTCTCCGGAGGTATTTGCATATCAGATGTAAATTGTAAATAAGGATTTAGAAGTCTCGTTAGTCGTACCGGCCATGCCCATGGTATAAACTGCCATACTTTATCTCCGAGGCTGGTAGCACCCATTAACGCAGCATTTAACAGACCGGCTATGCTAATACCAATAGATGCTCCCATTCCCCATGTAAAACTAGCCCACAGCTGTAATGTCAATATCGGAATAGTTCCTATAATACAAAGTATAGCTGCCGCTATAAAGATAGGCCAAGCTATAGGAACATTTAGAATTAACTGCAAACCAATACCAAGTACAATCAATGCAATTAATGTACTTATTGTTGCAGATAGAATTAATATGACAAGTTTCCCCATATACAAACGGCTCCGAGGTATTTTGCTACTTAAAAATCCATTGAAACTACCGGCAAGTTCTTCTTGATATACAATAAATCCTGAAACAATACCAGCACCTAATGGAATAATAAATGAAGTCCATGCCTCAAAAAACACTTGAAAAGCGAGTATTTGTGTATTTTGATCAATACCTCTTAAAGTGATATATCCAATAATCAGAGCTCCATAAATTATAGGTATCAAAAAAGTTAGCCATCTTATAGGAGTTCTCTTTGTTTTCAGCCATTCTGATAATAATATATTCATCATCTTACCTCCCTCTTACTAAACCATACTGCTGTTAATATCGTCACAACAACAAACACTATTAACGATATTCCTATCCCGGCTGGTATAACAGAAGGATCCCGAAGTGGATCAGCAGCTTCCAATAAAACACCATTTGGGTGTACACCAATAATAGGAGACATCAATCTTGTAACCCAACTCCACGGAAAGTATATCCAGTAAGATTTTGCTGCAGCAAAAACTCCTACTAACATCCCTGCAAAACCAACTGCCATACTAAAAAACATCCCTTTCCAAGTGGCAGCCCATAGCTGAATTGGAATAAGTGCCAATGAAACAATCCATGAAACTATGCTCGCAGTAAAGATTTCTATCCATGGAACTGCTCCTTTTGCAGTAATAAGCCCAGCTATGACAACTGAAATTATGAGCACAAGGCTTGAAAGAAAAGTATGAATTGCCATACCTGCAACTTTACTAATCCATATAGAAATGGGTGATATATTGTGAGCAAGTAAGGTGCGATAATTTCCTGCCTTTTTCTCTTGGGAATCAATTAGGGCTGCAAATAAAGCTATACCAAGAGGTAGAAAAATAACTGGCCACCAATTAAATACTAAATTTGTAATGAGCTCCCATGGTCTTAAATAATTGGGAGGCATTAACAATTTTTGTGGTACTGCTTGTAGTACAAAAAAAAGTGGAGCTAGTAATATAATTTTTTTGGTAATTGTTCTTTTATATTTAATAAGTTCAGATTGTATTTTTCTCATTATTTATCCCTACCTTTAATAGCATTCATAAAGATTTCTTCAAGATTATCTTCAGGATTTACTTTTCCTTGGTACCGTAAACTACCATCACTTATAATGCCTATGGTATCTACCACCTGAGCGACCTCAGATAAAATATGACTTGAAAGAATTACTGTAATACCCTTTTTAGGGAATGAAGCAAATAATTCGCGTAATTCCTGAATACCTACAGGATCAAGTCCATTAGTAGGTTCATCTAAAATCAATAATTCAGGATCCCCCAAGAGCGCAATAGCAATCCCTAATCTTTGTTTCATTCCCAAAGAAAATTGTGATGCTCGTTTTTTTCCGGTATTTGTTAAATCTACAGTTTCAAGAACATCATAAATTTTTTCTTTAGGTATACCCATGAGTTTTGTATAAACCATAAGATTTTCGACTGCTGTTAGATTTCCATATAGTGAGGGGGCTTCAATAAGGGAACCAATTTTCGCAAGGTGCTGACGTTCCCATTCTTCGCCATCAAAAATAATTTTGCCTTTTGTAGGTCGCAAAAGTCCTATGATCATTTTGAGCGTTGTTGTTTTTCCAGCGCCATTAGGTCCAAGAAGTCCATAAATACTGTTTCGTTTTATTTGTATCGAAACCTCATTTACTGCTAATTGTTTCCCAAATTGTTTCGATAAATTGTTTGTTTCAAGAATTAAATCATTCATTTATAATCTTCCTTTCTATTGAGTTGTTTTCCTTACAATACAAAGATTAATAGATAAAAATAAAGATTCTATAATATTTTTAAAAATTTATACAACAGATAGATAAAAAACAGATAGATAGTTTTTAAAAGAGTGACTATTTATGAAGTCTTTAACACATATGACATCAAAAATCTAATGGAATATTTTCGGATAGATAGAAGATAAATCTTATCAGGTAATGGCATAGCCCAGATTTAACTGACACTAGGTATAGCTATAGCTTGGGTTTGTCTAAAGCCAATGTATGAGCGATAGGGGGATTCGCTAAGAAGCTACTAATTACAGTTACTAAATCTTCTCTTTCAAGTTTTGAATCTAATTTTGAGGTACAAAAAAGACGCTCATTTTAATGAACGTCCTTCAACAAATATTTAATTACTTTAATCAATTCTAAATACAAACAGAACAATGGCATTTTCTCACATTACTTCATTATCAGAGAACCCTGGCATGATTTATCCTGTTTTCTGGTTCATCATGCTGTCAATAAGAAAGATATTCTTCGCAGTAGGTGTATTTAAAAGCAAAGTATATCATGCTAATATTCTTTACTGATGTTGAAATAGAAAGTGTTTCTGAATTTTGTATAATCCTGTACACTGTTTATTATTTTCTATTCTAATAATCACCATTTTTATCATACAAAGGGAGTTCTTAAATATCCAATCACAGCTAAAATAAGAAAATGCATCGGATAGAATATGTACATAAACCGTTGAAATCCCTTGCCGGTGGTTCCTTTTTCGCCGGTATAAAAGCCAACCGTCAGAATGCCGAGATAGGGTCCGAGCAAATTCAGAATACAGGTTCTTAACATTTTCAAATCTTCCAGCGTATAGGCAATCAGCCTGTAACGGGCAAGAATAAGCACTGGAATAAAAATTAGTGCCTTTTGCCATGTCGGTCGGTTTCTCACCGCATAGAACATGAAGATAATAAAGATGTAACCCTCACTGCCTTCAAACCGAAGAAGCCGAGCTAGAGCACCTGCCATCACGATAACACCGATTCCAATCAGCTTGTATCCCTTTTCCGAACATTTTTCATAACCCCAAAGAGTCAACAGACCCAATCCCAAAGTGAAGAGGATATTCAGAGGAACTTCCCTCCAATCTCCGGCGATACCATACATCCGATTTTCCGCCAGTTGAAACAAAATATAAGGGCCTTGAGCGAGAATCGCTGTGGAAAAAATGCGCAAAATATACTTTTTGATGCTTCGGGTGTGCAAAAAGCCCTCAACAATGCAGAACATAAAAACAGGGGCCGCTACTCGACCTAAATAGAATAGCAGATGAGGAGCCCATGACATTGTCCAATTACTTAAATTCTTCTGTCCAATAGAAGCAAGCCAATCTGCCACAGGGGCAATTGTATTTTCCACCGGAAAAATCCGTATAAAATGGTCGAAGAACATAGAGACAAGGGCGAGAGTTTTAAGTTGTTTGCTGTTCATCGGAAAGATCCTGTCATTTCATCCTCGACAGCCGTAACCTGCTCAACTAAAGAGTTGTTGTCCTGTGTAGTTGCCGTACCGTAGGAAATGTCCGTATCATAGCGATGGCTTCGCTGTATTTCCTTGGTGCGGCGGTCAAATTCGCTGTCTCCTTCTCTCAAAACCGTTACGGAAGTGATTTGGCCTAAGCGATTCCGGTGTACGGAAATATCCACCGTACCTTCCTCCCGTGTCTGTATCGAACCAAGCATTTCATCGGTATAGGTTCGTACCGCTTCACCCTTATAAAGATAATAGCCGTCCGTCCCTTTGATAATACCTTGGTTTGCATACTCCTGCGCAACCGTCTCCTCGTCTAGACAAAGATCAACGATTACTCGAAATGCACCTTTTTCAACTTTGAATTCTTTTGCCAGTGCAGCCTTCACCTGATTTGCAATAACATCTGGATCATTAGAATTATCAGCCTCCAACACATCAAAAATTACGTTATCGGCACGCTGATTTGCATTTTCACCCAACGCAATATCTCTTGCAAGCCCCGCCTTGATACCCCATCGGGAGGATGTACTGCTGCAATAGCTACTCAAATAAGCCGAGAAGGGAGCCTGTCCTCCGGTTGCAAACGCAAAGGTGCTAACCAGCACAAATAATACGGAAACCACCAAAATCGTGGCTGTTGCCTTCTTATAGCTCATAATATTTTTAATGCGATGCTCTACTTCTGTTTTGGAAAAGGCACTGTACAGCAGCGTGCGTCTACCATTAATCGCCATAGAAAGAAGGCTTGTGGCATAGCTTTTCCGTTCTTCCACACCGGTCATTCTAAGCACAGCAGCGTCACAGGCTACCTCCAAATCTGAAGACAAGCATTTTGACATGAGCCATACTAACGGGTTATACCAGTGCAGACACAAAGCAAGCAGCATGACTGCTTTCAGCCAGTTATCCCTACGTTTGATGTGCATGGTTTCATGGGCAAGAATATGCCGCAATAACTGAATCTGCCGGAAATCCATGCCCCCAGGCAGATATATACGGGGATTCAAAACACCACAAACCAGAGGCGAAGCGATTTCGTCATTGGTGAACACAAGGATATGCCCCATGCCCATGTCCCGAAGAATTGTGATGATAGTTTGGTTATGCTCCACCAGCAGGCTGTTTTTCAACTTCCTTGAATATCGGATCTTTTGAGACAGCAAAACTCCCATTGTGGTGATAACCCCTAAGGCAAAAACAGCTGTCAGTACAAGCTGCCAGTTTAGCGGCAAACCGCCGGTGCTCTCCGTAAAGCTATAGAGCACCGCTTCCGAGGCGGTTGTGGCTGTCTCTTCCGAAAGGTCGGTCACATAAACGGTCGGGCTGTTTGAAAGCTGCATCTGCCACTCCGGCACAGGCGCGCTGATAGGACTGGACAAGGAAAAAGGCACCAGCAGTCGAATAAGTACCAAGCCCCACAGTAGAGGGAAAACAAACTTGGGCAAGTAATCTCTCAAAAATCTCCTAAGTAACAATACTATGACAATGATTACGCTTCCGTACAGGGCCATCAGGTACAGCGGCATATCCATCCTGAAATGCAGCATGTTATTTCGCCTCCTCAATCAGTTTGGCAAGGCGTTTTGCTTCTTCTTCTGAAATGCCTTGATTTTTAAGAAAGGCCGAAAAGAACAGTTCACTAGAGCCGCCGAACATTTTATCGATGAGTTGCTCCGTTTCACTCTGCTGTACTTCGTCTCTGGTAACCAGAGGCTTGCACATAAAACCGGGCTCCTCCCGTTCGATAGCACCTTTTTCAATACATTTTTTGATAACTGTGTAGGTGGTGTTCTTGTTCCAGCCTACACGCTCTGTTAATACTTCTACGATGCTGCGGGCAGGAATATTACCTTGTTCCCATAAAACCTCCATGACCTTAAGCTCAGAGTCAAAAAGTTTGACATTCATAAAATCATCCTCCTTTTGATTGTTTAGACTATTGGAATAGTCTAAACACACAATTAGACTATCACGATAGTCTTTGCTTGTCAAGAGGTGCTTAAATTTTTTTTCGAAAGGTTTAAAATAGCGCTTTACATGTCCAAAGGAATTCTTTGTTTATTGCGGTTTATGCGAAAAGGTTCTTCGGCCCCAAAAACCCCCTACCCTATGGAATATAATGACCCTTAAAGTCAGTTTTTGTGCCTTGACTTTGAGGGTCATTATAAAATACCATTAAGTAGAAAATAAAGAAATGTTCACACGCTGAAAATAGAGTCGGATTCTTTATCGAAGGAGGACAATATTAAGATGTCACTGCAAAAAAAATATTTGTTAGCAGCTTTCTGTGCTTATATATCTATACTGATATATTTCCTGTTTTTCGGCTTTGGCCGTCCGCAGTTTAATGGAATTCTTGCGTATAGATATGCCTTAATACCTGCTCGGATTCCCTTGTGGTTGCCCAAACATCTCTCAATAGATATATTAAAACTATGGATTTTTGCTCTTGGCAATCTTTTAGCCTTTGTTCCATTTGGTATATTTGTACCAATGTTATTTAAAAATCATTTTAGGACATACATTAAGTTTATTGGGGTATTTCTGCTCTTTATTCTAAGCATGGAAATTATTCAAATGCTAACTTATTTAGGAAGTTTTGATATAGAGGATGTCATTGTCCACACGATGGGTGCAACAATTGGCTTCTGTTCATATAAAGCAAGCCAACGTATGCATGATTTAACATGGAAATTTGCTGTCATGGGGCTATCCATTTTGAGCCTCTCTTTGCTGGCTTTCCTAATAGCGTGGATATATAATAATACAATCACACCATACCTTGATTTCATCTATAACTAATGATTAGCTAATATTCTGTTAGTATAATATAGATAATCATGGGAAGTATCAATCAAACTTTTCGAGGTGGATTATAAAGATTGATTAAAAAATATATTGTCGTATAAAATTTAAGATTCACATTTTAAAAAGTAAAGCGGCCTATATTGTTCTAGGTACAAATTTAGATGGATATTATAGATGGGTATAAGGATATTTTTTGTTATATATTTTCCATTGTTTCTTGCCGTCTAACCGGCGTTATAATCTACTGTAAGATTTTCAATAATATCTTTACAACCACCATAAGTTTAGCAGAACATTTGATATTACAGGATAATTTAAATTATTATATTATAAAATCAAACAACTCCTCACCGGCTTATGGTATAACTGAGTTAGTAAACTACAATTTAACCATTCACCTCAAAAGGAGTTGATTTTTTTAGATAATATGAAAAATTTAAGTCTATTTCTTCAACAAAGTATGCGCCAGCAATAATCGCCGAATGGCATTCTCAGCCGATAATAAATTCTTTTCTCCTCTCTATATCTTTTCGATATAGCTTCTCGTATAATAAGTTAATGGATTAATAAATCAAGCAGTAAGCCCTTCATTTTGCCACTTTATTAATAAAATCGATTTCATACTTATGTTCACCGTATTTTTTTTCATTGTCAAAAATAGTACCTTCTGTGAGGCTGATACGCAGAACGATTGAGTTCGGATCGTCCTCACCGCCTTCCTCATCGAACCAGTCGAAGATTTTTTTGAATTCCGCTCTGATTTTCGCATTCTTCTCGTCCTTGACCCAACCAAGATTTTCAGCTAAGCCCCGGAAAGTGTACCAATCCATTCCGCAGACAGAAACTTCGTTGTTTTTCTCAATTTGCAAGGTTTTAGTTTTTCTTGCGTCCGTTGAAACATAAAATGCACCGTCTTCATAATAAGCACAAACCATGCGGACAGCAGGACGGGGATTACCGGCAGCATTCGGAGATAATGATATTGTAGCAAGGGCAATAATTACTTCTTTACCATTTCCGCAGCGCTCTTCCATTAGTTTGATTGCATCGTCGTATTTGCTCATTTTTTAATTCCTCCAATAATATTAATTTTTCCTTTATAGTAAATCAAGATGTAAATTCTACATCTTTCCATTCCAGGCAAAATGGCAAAAACCAAGTGTGTCTTCATGCTTGTCCCACACTCGTTTCCGGCGATGATCAGAGGAGAAGTATCAATTCTTATTTTTTTGATATTTAAGGCTATTTTAACATAATATTACAATATTATCAACAGTGGCAAGGTTCAGTATCTGAGTTGAGTTAGTATAGTTTATATTCTTGCCTTAACATTTCTATTAATTGCAATACCAGTTCTCTTTGTTGATTTAAAAGATCCCTTGCTTCAAATTTAATGGTTGTCCTTCTCTTGCTATATGCTACAGTTTGAATCAAACAACTTATTAATTAACAGTAAGTTTCTCAAATTCATTTGGAGATAGATATCCGATGCTGCTAGAATTCTCTTGTTGTTGTAATAAGACTCAATTACTGCATTATCATATGGCTTACCCTTTGCACTATAGGATTCTTTGACTTCTTCTTAACTTTCCATTGTAAAATCGATGATAAAATACCAATAAACAACGGTTGAAAATTCACTCTGAAAAACGGTACACTCTTTCCAAAGGGGGAGAGTTATGGTACAGATAGAGGAGATGTTTATGATTAAAGAATTGAGAAGTAAAGGAATGTATATTAAAGATATTGCAAAGCTTACAGGAAGAGATTCTAAAACTATTAGGAAATATATCAACACCCAAGAACATAAATACAAAGAAAAACCTAAGAAGGAATCAACGTTTGATCCATATAAAAACTATATCCTCAGCAGGATGCAGGAGGGCTGTGTCAATGCAGTGGTTATTTTCGAAGAAATTTAAGAGATGGATTATACAGGGGAACCACTATCCTTCGGGACTTTATGAAGCCCATCGGGAAAAATCCTCGGCGAAAGCCAGTAGCAGGTATGAAACCCTCCGGGGAAACAGGCCCAGATGGATTGGGGAGAATTTACCCTGGAGGATGAAAAAATTGATACCCTCATCGGGTGCCATGTGCGAGCCATCAAAACCAACATGAAATTGGCAAAGCTGCATAGAAGATTTTGAATTTGATTTTCAGCCAAGCGTAAATGAGAAACGAGTAAAGGAGTTAATGACCTTGGCCTTTGTCAATCTAAGGAAGAATGTGATCTTACTAGGGCCTCCCGGCGTAGGGAAAACCTATTAGCCGTAGGCTTGGCAGTCCATGCCATCAAGAACAGACACACAGCCTACTTTCTCAGTACCCATGAGCTGATTGGAATGATCAAGAACAACATTAGGAGTGGAAAAATCAGGGTTGACACTACACGCTTTCCATGTAAACCTAATAAGTACAACAATTTTAGTTTAACTCTTTATATTTTAACTTTTTGGATTACATCAATACCTAGATCAATTAATAGAGTATTATAATTTATGGTAAATTCTACTTTTGCCCTGCCTTTACGCTTATCTAATTTTTTAATAATCCCTTCCTTGCCAAGTAAAGGGCCTTCCATAATCCTTATTCTATCGTCTATAATTAAGGCTTGTGATATATTTATTAGGCCTTCATGATCAACCATATTTAATATCTGCCTGATTTCATTAACACGGACACTTCCTTTCAAGTATCAATATTATATCCTACTTTTCGTGTCCATGCTTTTATACTAACACCACTGTTTTAGCTCTCCGTATTTTCTAGTCCCGATAAAATCATATTGATGACTTAGGTTTAAAGCATGAAAATTAAATTCATTTTCTTCACACCATTTCTTTGCTGACAAGCCGCTTAAGCGGTATGCTTTAATACGCTCTATCCACATTAATCTAGTATTCTTCTTTACTCATGATTATCATCCTCCTTTTAGGAGCATCATCTCATGTCTATGCTCAATTAGAATGTGGGTTGTAGTTGACACTTACCGACTTCCTTCAGATTCCACCTCACGATGGATACCCTTGCCCTTGGCTAGTGGTTGGTGCTATCACCCCCCCACAGCGGACTTTCACGGCCAAGGTAACGTGCATATCGCGCGAACAAACGAAATGCCCTCTGTCTATATGACATGGGCATTTGATTATTTATATAATATGAAAACCTCACAAAGAAATAATAAAATAGTTGTACTCGACCTAATGGTGATTATAATGCAATCTCTCACTTAAGCTGATTCTCAATCAAATTGTAGTTGTCTGTATAATTTAAGTCAATTTTCATCAAAGCGATTCCAGCTTTATCCACAGAGCGGGACGAACTCCGCCGCTATTATCACCTGTTGAAGGGTGAATCGTGTTGCTATTGTAGCGGAAGGTGCCGTTTCCCTGAATGCCTATATTGCCGTCGCCGTGGATATATACGGCTCTTCTATTGTCACGCCCGGGCGACCGAAGCCACCACCACCATACATACCCGTCGAATGTCGATCTTCGCTTGTTGTTGTTTTTGTCTGTCCTTTGAAACCAGTATCGTTGTTTGGCACTACGGTTTTCAAGATTTTTACTACTGTCACCGAAATATTTGCACACTACTTCTTCAATGCTTAGAAGAAATATGTAATCCCGAGTATCTTCTCCGCCTCTTGAACTGTACCACTGATTGTCGTGGTTTTTGTTCAATACAGGAATGATTCTTGATTGTTCGGCCGCGGTGAATTTGTTATAAAACTCACCGTTAAGATATTTTCTTAGCGAGCAGTCAGCCCATGTCACATCACCAGCGCAATTATTATAGGGGTGTTGTTCGATCATATATTCAGTTATAATCAAGGCCGCATTGCCTTGTATATCAAGAATGCGCCAATGATAACTGCCAAATGGTATTACCCCGCCAATATTAAATTCTTCCATTTTCCTTTCCTCCATAAAATTAATTTTGGAGACAGTCAGTGAATCCACAATTTCTAATAAGCCTTCATCATCCGTTAGTGCGAATATCGCGCTTCCAAGGTTTAGATGTTCGATAAAGGCTTTAACAACACTGCGAATCGTTGAGAGAGCAGTTATTTCGTGCCTCAATGTCAACCAAATATTTCGATTGCAGCGTACACATCCACGTTTTGCAAAATCTCGGCAATTTGCTTAAGAGGTATCTTCAGTTTGCGTAGAATAATAATTTGATCCAGGCGTGTGATTGCTTCCATATCATATACACGATAAGCAAAATCTTACTTTTTAGCAGGTCACCCCGATTTGTTCGTAATATCTAAGTGTCTGGGTTGAGATTGAATATTGTTTAGATACGTGACTGATGGTTTGGTCAATAGAAAATATTATTTTTTAATCGCACTCAACTAACAATTATTAACCGCCATTGGCGGTAGGGTTTACTTTTAGCCCGCGGCAGCACCTACAGACACTTTTCCAGCTTGTCCATTATATTAAGTATATCACAAGAATTGGCAAAATTAACAAAATATTTTGGGTAATTTTCACCCTTACCGCATCGTTTTTCTGTTTTATCTTTTAAAAAATGAACATATGTATGTTGTACTGAAACTTACAATAGTTTTCCTGCCCAAACTGCAAAACATTTATACATTATGGACATTGAGCTTGTATCTCACAAGTAAGGCATCCTCTACTTGCACATACATCCTCAAACTTTTTTTGAGCAATTTTCTGAGCCTCTAACAAATTATATAATCACTATGACCATAAGAACTCTTTTCCATCATTTCGGTTACACTAGTACTTTCTAAGCTGTTCATATACTTACTAAGGTCTTCTTCATCATTTAGCTCAACACAGATTTTTTCATAGTAATCATTGTTATATGCATCTGCTCCTACGATTCGCAACCTATAACAACTGTCTCAGCATCTTCCAGCTTACTAAACTCTTTCCCATCAAAAGGACCTGTCAAGAAATTTGTGTAAAGTTATTGCCTAGTATCGTAGATGTTGGGTA
>CBFGTV010000022.1:0-49422 GCA_965652145.1 uncultured Clostridiaceae bacterium | reverse complement strand
GTTTTTTATATATTTGTTAAGTACTTTTTTCTGGATAGAGGCCCGAAGCTGATTCATGTTTTTATTTTCCTTTTGCCTTTTCATGCATAGCCGTTCCAATTTTTTTTGGGCCTTTAAGAAGGCTTGCTGATCAGCCTCTTCTATCGTCATATCTGCCGCATCTATTCGATCCGAAGTGATAAATGAAGCTGTATCACTTCTAAGACAGATTAGTGCTGCCTTTGCTTTGTCTCCACTTCTAAGGAGCCTGCGTTTTGTCAATAATGATTTCCATTTTTCTTTATAAGCCTTCTCCCACGCCAACATTTTATCCACGTCAAAATCAAGATATCCTTTAAGGATAGATATCTTTCCTTCAATAAAGGTATGAAAACCGCTCCAATCAATTTCCATTAAATGCTTTTTGGTTACCATCCCGTTCCAGGGTATTTGCTGTTCATCGATATCTTGTAATGTACCATGGTGATCATCAATATCCCGAGCGATTCGTGCTATATGAAAGAAATAGTCCCGTTCGTTAATTCCAGCTGCCAGAATATAAGCCTCTGCCAGATAGGTGAAGATAAAACTGCCCAGGGGAGCATGGGGTGGCCCCTCTCCCCTTTTAGTATGGGCCTTACCAATATATTGCTGCCAACTATACTGCCCTTTTCCAGCATCATGGCAATAACCGCCTAGCTGATACAACACTTTTAAATGTCCCTTCTGGTATTGGCTCCAGCCCTCAGCTACCTTTTCCAGATGATTGGTAAGCAAATAGGCTTTTTCATTTTGCTCCGGTCTTGCCACACAATCTTGAAAAGGGATTACCATAGGCAGACACACCCCTCTCCTTCCATTCTAAGCAGTTTAAATGATTCTCCTGGGAATTCATCTTTTCTTTCAAAGGATACTTTTTTACCATTTATTTCATAGATTAAATTGATCGTTCCCTGGAACACTCGGTCTCCCAAATAATCATAGTGCATGCCCCCTACCCTGGCATAGCTGGCATAATCATCAAAATTCAACTGGTTGACCAGCTCCGTTGGCACCACCGTCAGGGAATGAATTTGCTTTTTAGATTCCTCCTCCAGCTCCAGCTCTTTAATAAAAATAGGAAAAGTCGGCGCAAAGGCACTTCCCATATAGGTATGATAATAACTCTTCGATACTTTGATAGCCTGGGCAATCTGATCATAATACGCACCAGTAAAGTAGATGCGATAATGAGGATTAACCACCAACTCCACTGCTGTAGGTCGGTTAAAGCTTGGACCGCTTGATAAATAGCCTTTTCCCAGCAGAGATAATTCCTGTGAAACGGTTTGAACGGGATTTAGCAATTGAATCCCAATGAAAGCGTCTCCATCAAATTCTTTTAGCCCAATAACAGCCCCCAGCAGTCCCCTGATGGCTGTTCTGGTAATAAAAGGATATGTCAAATGGGTGGCTGTAGTATCAGGCCTTTTAAAGTGTCCTATCGGTGCTTTGATATCAAAAACCAATACCTTCATATTTTCACCTTCCTGCCTGCAGCTAGAATACTTCCTCTGTTCCAAACATGGTTCCTTTCAATTTGAGCATAGGGTTTTTCCAGTATCTGCATCGAGCTATTTTATGCTTGTTTTTCTCAAGAATCTCTGACAGCTGGGTCACATCCAATTCTATCTCTGCCACCGAAGTAGGCTGTGGTTCTTGAAGCCATTCTTCCCTATCGGGTATCAGGCGTATATATTCTTCTAAGTAGCCGATACGATCGAAGGGATCGTTATATTCAACATGAACCAGAAATAGGGGCTGCTGATTGCCTCTCCCCCGAGCCTGTCTGTTCTGAGTTCCCTTCCAAAGACCCTCCAGCAGCAGTTCTTGATCTTCAACCGTCATACCTGTCTTTTCTGCAATATTAGCATTCAATACCGCCGGCATACTGAAAACAGCGAAGGGTAATGTGTAGCTTGTCCAGATGGTTCCCGTTGTTTTTTCGCTATCTTCACTGTCATTTTTAGCCGTTTCTACACCTTTTAAGTCTTTACTGGGCATGACAACCGTCCCCTGTACATATTTTGTGAGGGCAGGATGCAATGAATGGGCCCAACCAAACTGAATGGGGCCAACTAAATTAAAGTTCTCTTTTGAAACTGAATAAACCACTCCAAAGGTTCTGACATCGAAGGCAGCCTTCTTTAATAGTTCTTCAGTGTTCCCTTTTTCGTTGACAAAGTCCTTTCGTGCTTTCAGAATTTCGTCAGCCAAGCTCTTTCTGCCCAAAAGTTTACCATCCGGTGTTTTTTCTTCTCTGACGAAAACGAAATTATTCTTTTCTGCCCCACCATCTGGATATTTAGCCAGTACATAATCCCTCACATCCCGCTTCACGCTCACATCTGATAGGGAAATCCTTCCATCTTCTTCACTAAAAATCCTTCGGGCATCACTGTCATTTAACGGATCACGATTAGGAATGCCATCCTTCACACTTTTGATAAATACTAATTCACCACTATTGATCATTGGTTTTTCCCTCCTCTTTTTTATCCAGATCCTTGGATTTGCTTAAATTCAAGCTATATCCCGCCCAAAAAGCTGCTAGAAAATCATCTTTATTTTTCTGTATCTCCTCTTTGTAAGCCAGATATGCCAGATTGACAATTCCAGCCTTAGCATCAAACTTCTTCTTCAATTCTATATTCAATCGTTTTGCATAATCAGAAAACTTCACCAGTGCATTTTTGTAAATCATATCCGGAGTCAGGCTTGTCCCATAGGTCATCACTCGATCTCGCATAAAATCCTTTTTCCCTTTTGCTGTATAATACTGTTTAGAAAACTGCCTGACCAAATGTCCTGCATAATACCCGACCTCTATTAGGTTCTCGGGTTTAAGCTCCTCTAGAGAATCCGATTCAATTTTATCCTGCAATGACCTCCAATCGATCATGCTATTACCTCCCTCTCTTCCAATAAAAAGTTCATATTGCTTGTAAAACTCACTGAAAATCAGATAGAAAAGCACCTCCAGCTTCAACAGGTAAAAGTTTGAGGAAAGATTCTTGGCCAGCCCATTCATTCTGACAGCACTATTTCGTATAAAGGCCTGGTACTCAATCGGCAGTCGATGCAGCAGTTTGGAAAGCGTAGCCCATAGGTAGTTACCTCCATAGGCCTTAATCAGTAAATATGGCAGAGATTGATAGCTGAATCTCATTTTTTCTAGTTGAATATCTAGCCCTGCTGCCGCCTCCTGAAGATAATCATCTAACACCTCCATAATTTCTTTAATCTGATTGATGGTGGAGGGAACGACATCTTCTATTACTTTCCGCAAATGGATATCTCCCCTACTGCTGTCCCCTGTATAATAAACTAATGTCAGGCGATACAATTCCTTTTGAAAGCCATAGGGTAGAACAGCATCAATGCCAGTAATCTGATCCAGATGTAGATTGAGTGGAGAAGGTTCATTTTTTTCCAGAATTCGTGACATCGCTTGTAAATAATCTTCTCTTTCCTGATGATTATCCATAAAGGAATCTGTCAGAGGCAAAACGAAAATAAAACCAAAGATATCCGTCGCCGATTTACTTTTTTCCTTTCCCTTTGCACTGCCGACAGGACTAAAAATTTCC
Organism: uncultured Clostridiaceae bacterium; assembly: GCA_965652145.1. Classification (GTDB taxonomy): domain Bacteria; phylum Bacillota; class Clostridia; order Peptostreptococcales; family Natronincolaceae; genus CBFGTV01. The sequence goes on along the minus strand of CBFGTV010000022.1, from coordinate 45,814 downwards.
TTTGAAAGCCAAGACGGAATCGGTTTTGTTATCTTCTTTACTACAGAGGCCCCGTAGGTTAAGGCTCGGTATGCTTCAGAGGATAGCGCAATGGACTCTACAATTTCCTCATCTTTTTGGTAAATCGAAAAGGGTCCCTCCCAGGTGGTAGTAAACCAGGGCCATGCCTTGCTATATAAAGAAATGACCTGTCCCTCTTTTCCTGTGAAGTAACAAATTCCCTTTTCTTTACATCCCTTTTCCATACCCTCCTGTTCCTTCGCCTGCCAGATTCTTTCCACTGTCTCAGTCAGGTTAAGGGTTAAATACTTCTTACCATGCACCCTACTTTGCTCAAAAGAAAGGACTTCCTCTTGATCAACAGGAATGTCTGTGTAATAAAAGGGACTTCGCTGTTTATCTATTACAGCCAGCATCAAAATTCCCAGATTCTTTACTGCTTCTTCATTTTGATATTCTGATTGAAAGGATTGATGAATGATTAAGCTGAGTTCTGCAACCTCCCCTAATGCTATTGGAGGATTGATGGTTCTCTCCAACCGTCTTAATAGAAAATCCTCTACAAAGCTAGAATCTGAGACAAACCCGTGGAAATGTTTGTCGTATAAAGGATACACTCCTAAGCCATACGCCCCCTGGGGAACTAAGGGATTGCCTCCACTGGGCAAGCTAATGGGTGCGGCCATAACTTTTCCGTAATCAGGAAGAAAAACTTCTTTTCCCTTGTTATTGGTGTCTGGATCTCCCCATTGACTGCGATATACCTCTGTTTTCTGGTTTTGCTTGTCGTATTCTACAATCCATACATTTTTCCAGAAGTTCCGTGTCATGGGGTTTTTAACATCTGTGATTTGCTCGATGACTTCCCTTGGAGAAATGTCTCCTTTCACATAGGGCATTCCTACACGTATTAGATTTTCAATAAACATAGCTTCACCTCCTCGTATTACAAAATGAACTACTTATTTGACAACAACAAGTCCAAAGCCCTGGGCATTCTTTGATCCATACCCCCCCTCTAAACCTATTTTTATTAAGTCACTGGGACCTGAAAGCTTTAATTTTCCTGTATAACCCTTGATAATAATATTTTTATAGGTGACAGTCACCTGTCTACAGTTAGATAGAGGCTTAACGGTGATAAGACCTTCTGGAGGTGCCTGTTGATAAAAGGATTGGTATTTTTTCTGCAGATTTTCTGTAATTAAGCGATTATAGTCGGTATCCCCTGGCTGAAAATAACAGGTATACTTTCGGTTGTCTGGTCTCAAAAAGGTACTATAGACGACAATGGGTGACAGTGTTTCCACTATGGGACTGTCGGTGGTCAGATTCACTGCACCCCCCTCCAGGGATGTGAGCCTGAGATTGTTCGTTCCCAGTCGAATGGTTTTACCGATTAAAAAGGTTTGGGACAGAGCATTGAAGAAGCCCTCCACCGGGGAAGCAATCCACAGCTCAACCGGGCCATTAAAATGTATTTTTCCATTTTTTTTGTCCAGTCGATATTCTCCTAATAATCGTGAGAAGGTAAACATTTTAAAGGAACGGGCATGATGCTTATAACCCTCGTCATGGAGGAATTTTGACAGGTCTTGATCTATACTTTCATAGATGCACCCCTGTACGATATGATTGTAGTCGATGGGCAATACAATCGGCCCATTTTGAGCATTTTCAAGCTTGATTTTTAAGAGCATAGTTTCACACCTTTGTTAGTTAGTAGGACTTTTATACTGTTTATAATCAACAAATTTCTAGATGATTCCGCAAATTCCTGCTTAATTTTTGTATTACTGTAAAATTTTATTAAGCAATACCAAAAAAATATTAAACCCGGTCAGATGACCGGGCTTAAATTGAACTCTTTTTTACTTATTATTATTTAAGTGCACATAGGATAGAATTCCATCAATATATTCAGTAAAAACACTCAGGTAATTGTTAATGACATATCCGATTTAGATATTCTAAGCAAACCAACACTATTGATACGATAATGCTTTGCTAATTAATATAATAATACCTCAAGCATTATGTTATGGTGCAGAGGGTTATACCCTAGGAGTTTTATTCTCTTTCCTCCTGCTTTATCAAAGGAAAAAGACCTAAAGCTTTTGCTTCTTCCCTTTTTATGATCTGAATTCCCCAAATTAGTAACGTAGCAGATAGGACAGCACAGAATAAAATAAATTTTGTATGAATGGAAAAAACAAATCGATCCAGTATCATCACGATGACAATAATCAACATTCCTGCTCGCTGTAAATCTATACCTAATTGTCGCTTCATTGAGCTTCCCCTCTTTCCTGGGATTTTTCTATGCAACCCCCATGGCGGTTAAAATGATTCGCATGATAACCAATGAAATTGCAGCATCGACTAGGGGAATGGCAATCAGTAATCCATGCCATTTCTTATTGGTATTCGCAACAAGTACGATTCTAGCATAATGGCCGATTAAGGTTCCCATCAGAATACAGGCGGGCAGCAGCATGGTGGCCTGACCCAGGGTTAATATTCCATCGGCATACATGGTGGCAGCAGTAGCACATCCAGATGCCTTGGCGAAGAAAGCAGAAACCAATACTGCAAATGCCTCCCCAGGCAAGCCGAATACACCCATCACTGGAGAAAAAACAACACCAAGTATATCCATGAGCCCTGTTTCCCTTAAAATATATACCAGGGTGTAGCCTAAAATCATTGCAGGGGTAATGTTTTCAATTCCCACCTTAAAGCCCCGGGCACATCCCTTTAGAAAGGTATCGACAATGGAAGGCTTCGGCGCCTTTTTGGCCACTCCATTTGATAAATTAGTACCCTGTTCCATTTTACACTTCCCCCTTCGCTTTTTTTCTGTTGAATTTTAGAATAATACGAACAATGTTTGCACCAATCAATTTGCATATAACCTGTACAAGAATTACTGGCCCCAGGGCGATGGGACTGATCAGCAATAGAGGTGCCCCTCCAGTAATAGTATTATTTATGCAGGCAGAACCAGCATATTGATATGCAACGAAAACAGTACGTTCATCATCCTCCATTTCTCCTGACTCCACCAGATCATTCGTCATGACAGCAGCAACGTCTGAACCCGTAAAGCTGCTGATAAAGGCCACTCCTGCCTTTCCCGGAATTCCTAGCAGAGGCCTGAGCAAAGGTCTAAAGAGAATATCTGATGCTTTAAAGGCACCCAATTGCTCAAATACTCCCAGGAGGCCGCAAAAGAACATTACTGCAGGAATTAAATTCAGACCTGCCATGAATCCATCTTTAGCACCAGTCCCCCCCTTACCGATGAAATTTGCCCCAGTATCGCCAATAGTTCCAAAGTTACCGCTAAGATTTGTAAAATCCAAGACTTTTAAGACGCTGTCACTGGTACGAAATGCCCCAGACAAAATAATGATCAAAAATAATAAAGATATCCAGGCACCCAGTCCTACTTTAGACTTATTTTCTCCTCCTTCATTCTGCTGATGATTTTGACCCTTTTCCTGTTTCATGTACTATACCTCCTCATCATCCTGCCAGTCCAATTTATATACCGCTGTAGCCGCCAAAAGACACCGCTGAAATAACGATTCTACCAGGGCATATTCCTGATCTGTGTGATTCCCATTGCCCCGGCACCCCATACCGCAAACCGTAGGAACTCCGTTGACCACTGTGATGGATGAATCAGAAATACCACCAATAGATATGGGATGCACTGCTCCATAGCCACAATCAACCGCCGATTTCTTTACATGCTCAAACAATTTCATCACACCCTCTGTGGTTTCCATACAGTCAATGGACATCTTCACTTCATAATGGACTTCTGTTCCCTCTACATAGCTATGATTCACAGTTTCTTCTATGGCAGCCATAATTTCTTCTTTAATGGCCATTGTGGGGAAACGGAACCCGATGTTAATGACACACTCTCCGGGTATGGTGTTTTCACCAATTCCACCCCTCACCATACCACAATTGATTAATTTTCCACGGGAGATATCATTTTGTTGCTCTAATGCTATTATTTTATGGGCTGCCTCTAACACAGCACTGCGTCCCTTCTCAGGTGCAATACCAGAATGGACTGCCACACCTTTTACGGTAATTGAGATGATTCCTCCGCCTTTTCGCCCTACCACCAATCCATCATCCAGATAACCGGTTTCAAAATTGAATGCTGCAATCGCTCCTCGAGATTCTAAGGCCATAATTTCATCTGTGTTAGAATCCTTATGCATCACCTCTTCATCACCAGCAAAGATACATTTGATGGGCCGATCTCGATAACCGGCTGCCTTCAGTGCTTTTATAGCATACAGGGCAATAACCAATCCACCTTTCATATCCAATACTCCAGGCCCGTGGGCATGGCCCTGGTCGTCAATTCGGAAAGGGTTTTCTTTGACGACACCCTCCTTAAAGACTGTATCCATATGCCCAATAAATAGTATAGGGGCTTTTGTACTCTGTTGATTCCATTCTCCAATTAGCAGGTTTCCTGCCCTTTCCATTGGAACCACCCTTACCTCCATTCCTACCTTTTTCATTTCCCTTGCCAAGATGCTTCCCACCTGATTAACCCCTTCAATTTGAGAGGAACCACTCTCTGTATTTACAATCTCTTCCCATAGCTTCAACATTTCAGCACGATTTTTTTCTATATATAGCTCAATCTCCCTTAAAGCGGTCTCCATAATCTGTCTCCTTTCAGACTTTTATATCGGTGGGCTTAACACTCGTCCTGTCCAATGATGAATTACCTTCTGAGTTAATTAACACCGAAAGAATGTTTTACATATTTGACAACGATTGCACAAATGGCCCGGACACCTTGTACATTTGATTTAACTATAGCAAAGGATTTTTTTGCTGTCTAAGCTATATTTTTTATATCTCAGTTATAACTCTCATTGATAACACAATTATTGAAATTCCAAGATGTTATATTCACTTTACCTAAAACCTTAAGAACACATCCAGCTTTGGATGTGTTCTTAAGGTTAATATTCATGAGAAATGGGATATAAAGTTTGAAGCATGGTCACAAAAGCTTCTGCTTCTTTGCTCAAAATTTCTTTTTTTCTTCGTATCCATCCGACATTTATCTGTAGATTGCAATTTTTGATAGGGATGGTATGAATTCCATACCGTTTATAATCTGGTGCACTGAGTAAAGGCCCAAAGCGATATACATCTGTGTTTTGCAGCAAATTAATAATCGAAGCTCCATTATTAACGTATACAACCCGCTTCAGCTCTGTTAACTTGATTCCATCAATTTCCAAATAAAAGCTAAGATGGGAGAAATAATCATCGGGTAATCGAACACATGGATAGGCTTTTAATTCTTCCATTGCCACTTCTTTCCGATGATAGAAGGGACTATATGGCCCTACATTCAAATACCAGGTATCTTTACCAATCATATTGAGCTCTAAATTTTTGTAATTAAGCATATGTTTAAGCTCTCTGCTTTGAGCATGGTTACTCATGATAAAACCAACCTCTGATTCTCCGCTTTCCACCTGCTCTATCACCTCTTGAAGTCGTCCCTCGGTCAGATTAAAGATAATATCTGCTTCCTTATACTTCATATAAAAATTGCTTAATAACTTGGACATAGTAATAATGGGATAAGAAGAAATTGAAAGGACACGGGAGGCATCCTTGGCAGAAATATTGGTGATGAGGTTCATTTGATTTAGGATGGTACGAGAGTATTGATAAAGCTTTTTCCCATCATCCGTCAGGATCACGCCTTTATTATTTCGATGAAAAATCTGAATTCCCAGCTCTGCCTCTAAATTCATGATGGCTTTGCTTAAATTGGGCTGTGTCAGCAGTAGCTTTTCTGCTGCTTTATTAATACTCCCTTGCTCTGCTACTTCTACAAAATAGACCAATTGCTGTAACAGCATTGCAGCTCCCTCCTGTGACCACCATTAAATGGCATTATTTTATTCTAAGCAGCATTACTTTTCATTATTATACGCTATTAAGAATTTGTTATCAATAATCTTTATCCTTTCTTGCTATATCCCTATAATTGAGCCATACTGAATAACTTAAAGTACCGACTAGGTAATTTAGTATGTTGGGAGCACCTCCTGAATGTAAATTCTGTATTAGAATGTTTTTTACATTCGGTACGTCATATTAGGAGTAAAAACAAAAAAATTTCATCAATTCCAACAAATGCAAAAAAAAATCACCTCTTTGAGATGATAAAGGAGAAACAAATATAGCGCTTCAACTTTTTAGGTCAAAGCAATACTTATGTCTGAAACTGAAAGACGATTTCTTATTTAAATCCTCATAGGTACTTCTAAAACCTCAAAATCAAACTTGGAAGGCTGGACCTTTTACCTGTTTCAAATTCTTATAGGTACTTCTAAAACGTCAGAATTTAGTGTCGAGGGCTTCGTCCAAGACGAGTTTCAAATCCTCATAGGTACTTCTAAAACGGATACCCTCATTCAGGCTCTACAGGGAGTAGATGATGGTTTCAAATCCTCATAGGTACTTCTAAAACTGAATGAGGAACAGGTTGAGGTCCTTAGGAATGCTATGTTTCAAATCCTCATAGGTACTTCTAAAACTTTATGCCAAAACATCATGGGTGAAATGAAAAAAAACGTTTCAAATCCTCATAGGTACTTCTAAAACCCCTAACAGATTTAGACGTAGTAATGCCCAAAACTGGTTTCAAATCCTCATAGGTACTTCTAAAACTCTATGGAAGCACTGGAGCCTACAGTTATCAATTATTGTTTCAAATCCTCATAGGTACTTCTAAAACAGCATTATCAATCTCATCAGGAAATATACCTAGTTTTTCGTTTCAAATCCTCATAGGTACTTCTAAAACCCTTGGATTGTTGAAATGTTACCGCTGCTTCGATGACCGTTTCAAATCCTCATAGGTACTTCTAAAACATCCCTAAACGGTCTATAATACCCCTGTTTTCTGTGGTTTCAAATCCTCATAGGTACTTCTAAAACCTTGTCGAATCCTATACATACCAACGGAAAAACCGGTTTCAAATCCTCATAGGTACTTCTAAAACGAAAATGCCTTGAAGAATGAAGATGGATTTACAGCAGGTTTCAAATCCTCATAGGTACTTCTAAAACCCATTACATATATTGATATTATCACATCTACTATATTATGTCAAAACCGAAGTTTTTGAACATTATGTTAATATCAAAACTGTTGTTTTAATTTCAAACCATTGAATCGATGGGCTTTTGTCAAAAAAATAAATTGTCGTCGATCTCCAGGGTTTTTTACGCTATTGGAGGTCGACGACAATTTTAAAAAAGCCTACTATTGTCAGTAAATGCTAAATTCTTCATCATATTTTTTAAAAAACTCATAATAGGTACGTACATTTTCCAGCCTTGTCCAATGCTTTACATCTACAGGATTTTCATCCAGGTCATATATTTTAGCCCCATCCATTGCCAATAGAAAGGGGGAATGGGTGGAAATAATGAATTGACAGTCAAAATAACGTATGGAATCCATAATCAACTCCATCAACTCCAGTTGACGTCTTGGGGAAAGGCTGTTCTCTGGCTCATCTAATATATAAAGCCCATCCTCACCGATTTTTTCAGTAAAATATAAAAAAGCACTTTCTCCATTGGAATATTCCCTTACATTATCCATCAATCGATTTCTCACATAGCGGGATTGAGTCTTGCTTTTTGCCTGATTTGCCCTTTTTAGCTCCTCATAATCCGCTAAAGACCTCATGGTGAAGCTTGCATATTTAGCGTTCAAATATTCTTCAAACAAGGTTTCCCTTTTATGATCAATTCCTTCGTTCATATGGCGGATATTTAGCATATAATCAAATACATCATCGCTGGTGATAATTCTGCTGCTTTCGGGAAGCTCTTTTACCAGCTCCATTTGACATAGGCTAACATAGTCAGCATAAAAATTTGACTTATTAAAGATGGAGTCCCGTTTGATTCCTATCTTTTCAGCAATGACATTTAAAGCAGTGGATTTTCCCGATCCATTTCCACCATATAAAATTGTCACAGGCTCAAAATCTATTCGTTCAAAACCATGCCTTGATAATATTTTAAATGGATAAAAGGAATCATAGCATGTTCTTTTGATCTCCATAAAAAAACCAAATTCCATATCCTCATTGGGAAACGTAAAGGCCTCTAAGTAGTTCATTCTCATCATCCTTAGTATAAAATAACTATACAATTTTGATATTGTATTCCCAGACTTGTATTTAAAAATATTATAGCATAATTACCTGTCAGAAGCTATTATGCTTATGGAACCCTCCAGGGCCAAAATACAATCATTTTTTATTTCAATTTTCATCAATCATTGATTGTACCTCATGAATCAGCTCCGCTAATTCTTCACAGGCCTCACCCGTTTTTTCAGGAAGATTGATAAACAACCGATCTATTCTTGCCTTATAGTCAATGGGTTTTAGATGGAAGGAATCAATCATCTTTACAGCCTTTTTTTCATTAATGCAATATTGTTCATTGAGGGCGAAAATAACCTGATTTAAGCAGGATACAGACCGAACCACATGGCCCGCAACATAATACAGGTCATCCTTTCCCCCATTATCTGCCGCAAACATATGGGAAAAGCCTGCTTCAAACATGAAATAGTCAATAACTGCTTTCTTCATTTTTGGGGGATATGATTTTGTTTTTCCTTGCATTTGTAAAAGCTGTCCTTTGGCATCATATAAAATTCTACTGATAGAAAGCTCCCCCATGTACATGGCATTGATATAGGCATGGGGATGGCCAGTATGATAATGGGCAGTAATTTTTCCCTGGCTACAGTCCTGAATTACCCCTTCTACCCTCTTTATATCCCGCAAAATAAAATCCACATGGTTTCCCTCGATCACAAGCCATCCTCCACCATTGATCCATTCTCCCCAGGCCCCCGGGGGGACAATTATATTGCTCCGACGCTCATCATCAAGCTCTGAAGCGGCATCATTCAGTTCCTTTATGTCAATTCCAACAGATTCGTCATAATAAATGCCAATATCAATGTCGGAATCCGGTCGATGGGTTCCCCTGGCCCTTGAGCCCCCCAGCACGATTCCTTCTACTCCCTTAATATCCTTTAATCGATTTTTTACTGCTATTAATATATTCTCTACGGTATCCAAAATCTTCTCACCTCTGTTTATTTTTAGCATTAATTAAAAGCAGCTAATGATCCATTTCTCTATTCTCCCTTTCTTATTTAAAATCTTCGCTTAGTTTAATTATATGATGATGGTTCTTTTCTAGTCAAATTCAAAGCCCTACTTATCTACAACGCAGTTATCGTTTTTTTACAGCTATAGGATTTGAAAATCAACATTTCTCTCCCTGCACCGGCAGTAAAGCTCCTTCCTGAAAGAATTAAATAGACATGAATTCTACCAGGAAGGAGCTATTTTTTAATAAAGCTATTAAAAGCCAGGGGTAAATATTATGGTCTAATTTTCCACTTGCCTCTGTTTAATCACCATGATAGATACCGATAGAACTGCCACAGTAAATCCAATCATAATGAGCATATTTGTAAATAATGGCCTCAGGCTTTCCATATGATAATTTTCTAAGGCTGCAATCATATGATTCGATTTAACATACCAATAATTTGGTGTAAAGCTGGCGATTTTCAGCACTCCCTTTCCCAGAAGGGCCTGGGGCACAAAGACACCGCTGATAAAGCTGGTTCCTAGAGCAAACACATTGGCGGCTGCCGACATGGCATTTTTACCTCTGATTACATTTCCCAGTAAAAAGCTAATGCTTAATGCCGTTAAAGTAAAGACCAGGGAATTTAATAAAAACAACAGCCCCCTCGGAGTCAGCATAAAGCTGCCGTAAAGGAAAAAGCTAGGTAAGATCATAACAAGCCAGGCAAGAACTGCATAGCTGATATTCCCTAATATCATTTGAAAATTCATATTTTTAAGCCCCAAGGGGGAGCATAAATTTCGCCTTTTTAAGTCTGTTTGATTAAAAACCATCATGACCGTACAAACCCCTAAAATCAGCACAGCAAACAATGCATAGGACATGTAGTTAAAATAGTAGACTCGTTTTTGATTTTTATTAACCTCTGCCATGGGGTGGCTCATTGTCACCTCCACTTCCTCTGCCAGATCATTTTGTACCAGCTTTAGCAGTTCTTCTTCTGTTAAATTGGTTGTATGGTCAGTATAGGTTTTAACTGTATTCAGGTACTTGTTGATCAGACTGTCAATATAGATTTCACTGGCTGATGACGGTATTGTACTTTTTTCCAGCTGAGGCCCTTGATCTGTTAAAAAGGCCTTAGTAAAGCCCTCAGGCACCCTTACAATATATTCAACTTCTCGGAAAAACAAAGCATCCTGTAGGCTTTGTAGGTCCCCTGAGAGTGTGACGATGTTGGCATTTTCACCGATGTAGTCCCTTAATCCCCGGGCCAGCCATGAGTCGGTATCATCATTGATATAGGCCAAATTCACCTTGGTCTTTGTAAAGTCTGTATCTACCGATATGGTATTGGTGTTGGCCATGGCCATGGCCAAGGATAAAAAGACAACGATATAAATCAGCATTTGAGTTATATTTTTATATATCACTTTAAAAAAGGCCTTATAAACTGTCATATTTCTGCCTCCTTAAAACCAGGTAGGTGATCATACTAAAGATCCCTGCAAAACCCCAAAGCAGCACAATATTTAAATAAAATCTTGTATGGCTATCATAGTAATACAGGGAATAGAAGCTGTCGGCAATCAAATTTATCGGGTTAAGATAGGCTAAAACAGGAGCCTTGGTGCTGACGATGTATTTTATTTTATCAGACATCATCCCGGCAAGAAAGGACATAATATTAGTAAATACCACCAAAATACCAATTTTAATTCCTTCGCTTTTTTTAATAATGGCGCCAAGGCAGGTTCCAAAGGTAACACCGGTAATGGTTCCAACCCCACAGGTCAGCAGGATATAGCCCAATTGATTTCCCAGGCTAACCTTTAATACTAGGGCTAAATAGCTTAGGAAAACCAAAATAATGCCAAACTGAACCGTGGTGGCTGCCAACATTGAAGCGCCAAAGAGCTTTAGCTTATGAACGGGGGTCATACTAATTCGGGCTCCCTGGCAGGTTTGATTTGCCTGTATGTCTGCCACCTCCTTCAGGCCCCAAAAGCTGCCATACAGACAAGCCATGGCAATTGAGGCGTAGAAGTAAATTAAGGTATTGTCGGGGTCAGCTTTGCCCAAGGGAACCTCCTTCAGAAAATCCTGTCTATTGGAAATATCCATTATCAGGCTGCTCTGGTCTTGATTAGGATTTTGCTTGAGAATCGTCGTAACCGTAGCGGTGGTTTGCTTAAAGTCATCCAGAAAGCCCTTTATAATCGTTTGATTAATACCTGTTTCCTTTACAAACAGATTTATGCCATTATCTAAATATAAATAGCCTTCAATTTTATTATCCATCAGCAAGCCTTCAGCTTCCTTCAGGGTCACATATTGAACATCAAATAAAGGCTGCCTATCTTCACCATTTTCCGGGCCCGAAACTGATTCAATAGCCTTAATGAAGCTGGTATGATTTCGATATTCCTCATTATCGACAATTGCAATTTTAATATTGGTAAAATGACCAGCATTGGCAATGTTTGAAAAGGCCAGATAAAAAAGTGTAGACAACAGAATCGGAAATAACAGCGTCCAGAACAGGATCTGCCGATCCCGGACAATACACTTTAATCGATATCGATAATTATGAAAAAACATGCTACCTCTCCCCTCTAGTCCCTTAGCTCTTTTCCGGTTATCTCAAGAAATACGTCATTCAGTGTCGGGGGTTCTGAATAAATTTTTCCCACAGGAATATTTTTTGTCTTTAAATAGTCCAGTAGAACGGACAGATTATTTTTTCCCTTGCTTGACTTGGCCACCAGCAAATTGCCGTTATATTCAGCCGAAAGAATATTGGGCAGGCCTCTGACTGCCTCCAGGAGCTCCTGATCCAATTTTAATATTTCAATGGTAAGCCTTTCACCGGAATTGATCATGCCCTTCAGTTCATCATTGGTTCCTGTGGCAATAATCTTTCCCTTATCCATAATGGCAATTCTTGTACAAATTTCCTCTACCTCCTCCATATAATGGGAAGTGTAGACAATGGTGGCCCCCTCTCGATTGAGTTTTTGTATGCCCTCCAATATATTGTTACGGCTCTGGGGGTCAACGGCAACAGTGGGCTCGTCTAAAATAATCAGCCTTGGCTTGTGGGCAATGCCACAGGCTATATTTAATCTACGAAGCAAACCACCGCTCAGCTTTTTTGGATGAAATTTTCTAAAGTCCTTGAGACCAACAAATTCTATTGCCTCCTCCACCAGCTGTCGTCGTCTCTTTTTATCTGAAATATACAAGCCGCAGAAATAGTCAATGTTTTCATATACATTTAGCTCTTCAAAGACCGCCACATTTTGCATAATAATGCCTATTTTTTCTTTAATTTCGTTGGCATCCGGCGACATGGGCCTGCCATAGATTTCGATGGTTCCCTTATCATATTTTAAAAGGGATAAAATACAATTGATGGCAGTGGTTTTTCCAGAGCCATTGGGGCCTAAAAGACCAAAGATTTCACCCTCCTGTACCTCTAAATTTAAATGATCCAGTGCGATCAGTTCATCATATCGCTTAACAAGATTATTAACCTTTATTACCATAGGGCACGCCTCCATTTTCCTAAAAAATTTCACAATAATCTATTTATCCCTCCATATACTAATGATAATATATTGCTTCCCGGATTGTTAGTGAATAAGCTCCTGATGAACCATGACAAATGTAATATTTTTCTTGAGAAGCCTCCTTTAACATGCTAGAATTTATTGTAAACAGGTTTCTATTAAAGCAAGGGTTTGGTGTAGAATGAAAACATTAACTGATAAATTCATTATTTTAGCCGTATCTTTGATGGTCTACCTGCTTTATATTGATAATCAATACTTAATTGTACCCGTTTTAGTTTCCATCAGCCTCAGTGCCCTTTTAGGCTATTTTCAGCAGGAGAGAGTAAGAATAGGGTTATTTGCCGTATTTTTAATTATATGTATCCTAAAACCCCCATTTTTATTTTTTCTCCCCCTGATTTGCTATGATATCGTTCTACACAGGATCAATGGACTTTGGGGGGTGGCCCTGCTTCCCTTACTCGTTGACTTCATTCAAAATCACGGGCTCCATAATTGGTTAATTGCAGCCTTACTTTTCGTCGTCTGGCTGTTAAGGCATCGAACCGCCTCCATTGAAGGACTAGAGCATGATTACCATGTACTTCGTGATAATGCCAAGGAAATTTCAATGCAGCTTGAGCGGCAAAATAAGGAGCTTATAGAAAGGCAGGATGATGAGGTTAACCTGGCGACATTGTCGGAACGAAATCGAATTGCCCGGGACATACACGACAATGTGGGGCATTTGCTTTCAAGGTCAATACTCCAGGTGGGTGCCCTTTTGGCCACCAATCAAGACCTACAGACCAAGAATGATTTAAAAATGATTAAAGATACCCTGGCAGAGGCCATGAACAGTATACGGGCCAATGTTCATAATTTGTACGAGGAATCCATCGATTTATATATAGAGGTACAAAAACTCATAGCCGCCTTTCAGTTTTGCCCTGTTACATTTGACTATGATGTAGCCTCTAATCCGGAAAAGAGCATTAAATACTGCTTTATAGCAGTTATCAAGGAGGCCCTGTCTAATATCAGCAGACATTCCAATGCCACCGAGGCCTCTGTGAAAATCTATGAGCATCCGGCCCTGTATCAGTTGATTGTACAGGATAATGGAACAGGCTCCAGCTATCATACAGAAAGTGGAATCGGGATTAAAAATATGACCGACCGGGTTGCCTCTATGGGGGGGACGATTCATATTAGTACCAATAAAGGCTTCAGAATATTTATTTCCATTCAGAAAAATCAACGGAATTAGAAGGGAGTAGGGAATATGCGGGTGGCTGTAGTAGATGATGATAAATTGGTTTGTGCCTCCCTTAAAACAATTTTAGAGGTGGAACCGGATATCTCTGTTGTGGGTACGGGCCATAACGGCAGAGAAGCCATTTCCCTTTTCACCAGCCTGACCCCAGATGTTCTCTTAATGGATATTCGGATGGATACCATGACCGGGCTGGAGGCAGCAGAGGCTATTTTGAAGGAGGATCAACATGCCAAAATCCTCTTTCTAACAACCTTTTCAGATGATGAATACATTATTAAAGCCCTCAGGCTGGGGGCCAAGGGCTATATTATTAAGCAAAACTTTGAAAGCATCGTACCCTCTTTGCGGGCCGTATATAGCGGGCAAAATGTTTATGGCGACAATATTATCAATAAAATCCCCCATTTACTAAGCACAAAGGGGCTGTTAGATTTTTCTTCCTTTGGTATATCTGATAAGGAGCTGGACATCATTCAAAGGGTGGCAGAGGGCCTCAATAATAGAGAAATAGCCAATCAGCTATACTTAAGCGAAGGAACCGTTAGAAATAGCCTGAGTACCATTTTAGAAAAGCTAAATTTAAGGGACAGAACACAGCTGGCAATTTTTTATTATAAAAACAAATCCCCTGGATTTTAGAATTAAATATCCAGGGGATTTATTTAAATAAATTATTTTGCAGCTTCTTTGGCTGATGGAAGGATCACTTCTACTTCTGAGTGGGGACGAGGAATCACATGGACTGAAACCAATTCCCCGACACGTTGTGCTGCTGCTGCACCGGCATCGGTGGCCGCCTTTACGGCCCCTACATCACCTCTTACCATGACCGTTACAAGACCGCCGCCAACATACTCCTTACCAATTAAATAAACATTTGCAGCCTTCACCATGGCATCTGCTGCCTCGATGGAACCAACTAATCCCTTTGTTTCAATCATTCCTAATGCATCATATTTCATTTTAAATTCCTCCTAATTGTTTATTTTTTTTAAGCAAGCTTTATTATAATTTTTCAATTATAACCCTTTATTTTATTTGATAATTTTTACTTTCGAGCTATTGGTAAGATTCATGGCATTGGCTTCCTCTGTATCGATATGACACTCCAGGGCAGAATCATCATTGGCTCTAATCATCACATTGTCATAGGTACCGCCCCTTATGTCGTCAAACTTGATAGAAACCAGCTGACCATCAGAAACCCCTAAATCTCTGGCATCTTTCGTTGTCATATGGATATGCCTTTGGGCCACGATTAATCCTTCTTCAACATATACGGAACCCTTTGGCCCAATGATGGTAATTCCAGGGGTATTACATAAATCACCCGATAGTCTGATATGGGGCACCACCCCCAGCCTAAAGCAATCTGCCGATAGAACTTCAACCTGGGTCTTGCTCCTTACGGGGCCCAGCACCCTCACCTTTTCAATAGCACCCTTTGGCCCGCAAATCGTTACGGTTTCCTTGCAGGCATACTGACCAGGCTGCGACAAATCCTTCAGCTTCACCAGCTGATAATTTTCTCCGAACAGAATATTTAAATCCCGCTGAGAAAGATGAATATGTCTGTTTGAAACCCCCACTGGAATTTCAAGCAAGCTATTATTTTCTGCTGTATTGGCTTCGTTAGCTTTGACAGTTTCCAGCAAAAGCTTCAGTATGGCCTCACATTTATCCATTTAGGCTTCCCCCTTCATGGCCTTTACAATTTGATTAACCAGCTTCATCAG
This sequence comes from uncultured Clostridiaceae bacterium, assembly GCA_965652145.1. Taxonomy (GTDB): domain Bacteria; phylum Bacillota; class Clostridia; order Peptostreptococcales; family Natronincolaceae; genus CBFGTV01. Next base: position 30,038 of record CBFGTV010000022.1, on the reverse strand, counting down.
CTCTTCATTGGTGGTGGCGGTACTGCCCACGGTATCATTGACAGCGGTATGTTCCTTTGATGCTGCTACATACTCTGCAGGGCTTAAGGTTCTACATTGACTTTGAGCCCCAAGGCGGTGATTGGAAGATGCTAATGTTGCACAGTCCTTCAAACCATAGGCAACCTTCTTCAGGTTAACCAGGTGCATTGGCGTAACATTTTCAGATACTGAGCTGCCTCCCCAGGTACCACAGCCAAGGGTAAAGGATGGGATCAGCCCTGTACTGGCACCGGTTCCCCCCTGACTTCCCCCGGTATTGACCAGAATCCGGGCAGCGGGCTTTCTAGCAAATTTCATGACAATGTCTCTGTTTTCCGTATGAATACTCATGGTATGCCCGATTCCATTCTGAAGCAGCTGAATACTCAATTCACATGCTTCTTCCCAATTGTTAACTGTATAGAAGCCAAGGACAGTGGTGAGCTTTTCAAAGGATAGTGGATAGCCTTCCCCTACCCCCTTCTGTTCACCGATCAACACCCTGGTGCCCTCTGGAATAGAGAACCCCGCAGCCTTTGCAATCACCTGGGGTGACCTGCCAACGAACTGGGCATTCATGTTATGGCCATTCTTGAATAACAAGGCACAAACCTGCTTCGTTTCCTCTGCTGTCATAAAATAGCCACCTTGTTTTTTAAATTCCGCCACAACCTGATCACGGTTGACGGCCTCACAGATAATTGACTGCTCTGACGCACAGATTGTACCGTAATCAAAGGTCTTACTTGCCATTATATTGCTAACGGCCTGTTGAATATTGGCACTTCTTTCAATATAGGCAGGGGAATTACCGGCTCCTACCCCAAGGGCCGGCTTGCCGGCGCTGTAGGCGGCCTTTACCATACCTGGCCCACCGGTTGCTATGATGATGGCTACCTCCTTGCTCTTCATCAATTCATTGGTGGCACCAATGGATGGCATGGAAATGCATGAAATAATATTTTCAGGGGCCCCTGCTTCAATAGCAGCCTTACTCATTAATTGGGCCGCTTTATTAATACATTTTACAGCAGAGGGATGGGGTGAAAATACGATGGCATTTCGGGATTTGATTGCAATCATAGCCTTAAAAATAGTCGTTGATGTGGGGTTAGTGGATGGTATGATTCCCATTACTAAACCAACCGGCTCTGCAATTTCAATCACCTTGTTTTCCACATCTTCTTTGATGACACCAATGGTCTTCATGTCCTTAATGGCATCGTATAAAATGGTGGAGGCTAACTGATTTTTATAGGTTTTGTCCTCCACTTTCCCAAATCCTGTTTCTTCCACCGCCATTTGGGCTAAACAGACTGCATTTTCTTCAGCAACTTTTACCATGTTCTGTAAAATTTTATCAATTTGTTCTTCACTATAATCGGCAATTTTTTCAGTTGCTATTTTTCCCAGGCGTGCCAGGTCCCTTGCCTCCTGAATGGAGCGCAGATCTCTATCAAAATTCTCCATTGTGTTGTCCCTCCTTTTACAACCTTCAGTAAATAGCCTATTGATAATGTGCTTTTATTTTATCGATCAACAGCTTTTTACTGGCTCTATTAATTTCTTCATCCGTCATTTCTAAATCATCGTATTGATGAGCCAGAGCCTTCAGCTTGACCGCCTTCAGCTTCCTTAACAATTCAATCACTCCGTCGATTCCCTGCTCCTTTAACAGCCTATCCAGATCAGCCTTTTGTAAATTCTCTCTATCCATTTGGAAAGAATCGGCTTGATCTTGATCCTTGGGGCTTTCATCAATCCTTACATCCATCAAATCGGGCCCATTGATATCTTGACAGTCCCCCTGATTGTCATCCTTCTGGGTTTCTTCATGATCATCCGTATTGTCTGTTATATGCTTCATTCCCATTATCCTGTCTAATTCTTCATGGGGCCTCGGTATGACATGCTCTGAAACAAGCAGGGAAGCATCAAGGTGATTGATGGCTGCAACACCAGCCTCAACCGCTGCCTTGACAGCCCCTACGTCTCCAATTATTGCTATTGAAACCAGGCCGCCGCCAACGCAGGTTTTTTCAAAAAGGCTGACATTGGCTGATTTAAGCATCGCATCTGCCCCTTCAATGGCAGCCAGCAGCCCCTTTGTTTCTATTAAACCAAGTGCCTTCATAGCTTAACCCTCCCTCAGTTTACAATAAAGGATCCGCCCAGTTTGCAGGATAGGTTGTATAAAATATCCGAGCCTTATCAGGTGAACCCCATACTACCCTGGCACCCGCCGGTACAAACAGTACGTCTCCAGAATGAGCAGTATAGGTCTTCCCATTAATCTCCACCGTTAGGGTTCCTTCTATCACGTAATCAATTTCTTCGTAGGCCAATTTCCAGTCAAAGCGGGAGTTTTCTATTGTTAGAAATCCTGCACTCATTTTAGCTTCCTCTTTGTTGATTAATTCCTGACAATGAACCTTTGCCCCTGGATTCCCTGTATCAAATTCATCCATTTTAACCGTATTGCCCCTGACCAGCTTAAAGCCCCCAGGGTCACGTTCCGAAACATAGGGTGTACTTGGTATGTTCAGGCAATTGAGCATCTCCTGTAAAAGCCCCTGATCCATCATGGCTTTAAATAGAGTAATCAGCATTTCATTATCAATTCCATCTATAGGGGAGCTTGTCTTCTTAACTGCTTTTAATGGATCTATGGGTGGTGTTGTGGTGAAGGCTATTCCATTGGCCTTTGCCAGATCCCTGGCGGAAGGGGTGATAATCACATTGCCGTCAACATAAATTTCCGTCTCACCCTGTTTCATTATTGCCTCCACGTCCTTTGCAACAATCAACCGCTTCATTTCCTCACATCCTTCCTTATAAATTACCTCTTCTCTTGTTGACTACAGTAGGGATTGTAATAGTCGGTCAGAGGGAGAGGGGATGATCTCACTATTCACCAGGAAGCCCTTTTCTTCCATAAGGGCCATGGCTGCTTCTGTACCAGCCTCTACTGCAGCCACATCTCCGGTGAAGGTAAAGAATGATTTTCCTCCCAATCCGGTACCCAGCCTAAGCTCTATGGGCTCTAAGCTGGCAGCCTTTAAAACTGCATCAGCCGCCATCACCATATTGGCCAGAGAGAAGGATTCCACTATACCCAGTGCCTGTATCCTTTCCGGCATGGTAGCCCCAGTAATGGCTGGGAAAACCAATGGGCTTACATTGGGAATGATAATTGAATCAATCCAAAACTCCTCCGCCAGTTTCTCGCCTACACTGATGGACTCCTTTACGGCCGCAACATCACCATTTACGATGGCAATGTACTTGCCTGGGCAGGTAGAGCTGGCGGTGACAATTTCAACCTCTGAGGTTTTAAGCATTTGATCCGTTGCATAGATGCCCCGGGCAATACTGGTAAACTCCACCATTCCAATTGCATTAGCCATATTAATCCCTCCTTATGACGATAAATTCTTTTCCAATCTCGATAACGGTCCCTGAAATACTGGCATGAATGGAGGCCCCCAGGCTTCCCTCTGGAGCCCTTCCGATCAGATCCCCTGCCTGAACATGGTCGCCAAGGGCCACCTGACAGTTGGCCGGGGCACCAATATGCTGTTGTTTTCCAATATGAACTGTTTCAGGCTCCAACACAATATCTGCTAAGGGCGCCGGATTATCAAATTCCCTTAATCCCAAACGGGCAATCAGTCTTTTACTGGGTACCTGCCTGTACTTACGGGTTTTTCTTACTTCAAATGTACTTTTTTCCGGCTGATATCGTATATTTTTTTCAGCAAGCCTTTCTTTGAAATATACATTGGCAGCCCTGGGATACAGCCCTACAGGACACGAAAACAACTCACACAGGTTGCACTGGCAGCATAGCTGGGCGTTTTCCTGGGGCTTTCCAGGCTGAAATTCATATGCCATCGCCCTCATCATTTTATGGGGCTGGGTATTGTGACCAATTAGATAACGGGGACATAAATCCGTACACATTCTGCATTGTTCACAGGAAGCTCGGTTTACCCTTTTCGCCTGGCTCGTCTCAATGGATTTTTTCTGGATTAAGGGATGATGCTTTTTCAAAATGATAAATCCTTTGTTCTTCTTTGTGATATACCCATCGAGCTTTTCCATGACCGGCCCCATCATAGGCCCACCATCAATCACTGTATAATCTTCAAAGTTGCTTATTCCGCTAAGTCTTAGCACATCTATTATTTTAGCTCCCACCGGTACCTTCACTGTCAAAGGCCTGGGTACATCACCTGATATGGTAATGAACTTCTCTGTAACTGCCTTGCCCTTGGCTGCATTGTAAATGTTTAATGCCGTTTCGCTGTTTATCACAGTACATCCCACCTGAATGGGGATACCGGCTTCGGGAACAATTCTTCCTGTAAGCTCATAGACCAATACCTGTTCGTCTCCTGCCGGGTAGATATCGGGCAGCTCCTTTACTTCTATCAGCTCCTCCAGCTTCAGCTTATTAATGGTATCTCTCAGGATGGAAATGACCTTTTTGTGCTTTCCTTTGATGCCGATGATTCCCTTTTTTGCCTCTACCAACCCCTGGGCTGCAGCAAAGCCCTGGACAATTTCATCAGGGTACAGCTCCATTAATTGTTGATCTACTCTCAAAAGAGGTTCACATTCAGCCCCATTTAGAAGTATATATTCTGCCTTTGATGCCAGTTTGGTATGGGTCGGAAAGCCTGCCCCACCGGCACCAATCACCCCTGCATCCCTCACTTGATCTAAAAGACCCATGGTATTACCTCCTGTATTTAATTAAAATGACAATCTTCATCAATGATTCCTACAACAACTGCATCCACTGGAATATCATCATTACCCAGCATTCTGCGGGCCGAGGAACCGGTACAGATCATAACTCGATCCCCTATGCCGGCACTGATAATATCCACTACGATCAGCCTTCTGCCTTCATTGATCCCCCCGATTTCCTCTGCCAGCATCAGCTTAAAGCCGTTGAGTGATTCAGCCTTTCTGGTTGCCCATACATTTCCAATTAATCGTGCTGCTATCATAATGAGCTTCCTTCTTTTATCCTGGTTTTAATTTCATTCATGGCCGATTCCACAGAGGCTGTATCGCCGAAGATTGCAATTAAGATCATATTTTGAGGACAGCTTCCCCGGATATCCTCAACAGTAACACCAACGGCTTTTTCTGCTATATCTGCTGCAAAAATCATTTCGATCATTCTTCCCTGAATCAGGCCCACCGCATCAGCACTGATTAAGTTAGCTGAGGAATTTGCTCCCATACGCCGTTTTAGAATCTCCATTGTCCCCTTTGAAGGTGATTTTATTATTCTAAACTCCATTTTCCTCCACTCCCTGTTCAATCATTTTCCTGGCGCAGCTAAGGGCGATCCCTAAGGGGGTAACAAACATCGGATTTTTCGGCTTATGGGTGAATATTCCCGTCTGCCTTTGAATGATTTCCTCGATTCCAGCCAAACAGCAGGTTCCCCCTACCAGTGAAATTTCCTTTACATCGTGATTCCTTACATGATAATTGATAATGGACGACACCTTTTCAATGACAGGCCTTAAGACAGGAAGTAATTCCCTATGTCTGCTACCATCTCTTTTAAATTGATCTGCCTCTGAAAAGGATAATCCATAGGCCCCTGAAATTACCAAAGAAAAATGGGTTCCGCCGGTGGGTTCATCAGCCACGTATATCACCTTTCCATCCTTCAGTATGGAAATCCCGGTTGTGCCACCACCGATATCCACCACTGCCCCATTTTCAATTTTAAGGACTTCATTGGCAGCCGTAGGCTCATCCAATAGATTAGTTAATTCAAATTCTGCTGCTTCCACCACATTTTTAATAGCTCCAGAATCCAGGGAATCGGTTCCCGGCGGAATGGCGGCGGCTGCATAGGTCAAGGGGGCACCAAGCTTTTCCTCAAGCTCCTGCTTTAGTTCCCTGACAATCTTTACGGCACCAATATAGTCAACCACCATCCCATCCCGAACCACATCTGCGTATCGATAGGCCCCTGCTACAGGTCGATGGTTTTCATCCAGCACGGCCAGCACCACACAGGCAGTTCCTAGATCTACACCGGTGTAATAGGCTTTAGCCCCTTGTGCAATGGGTTTTTCCATCACTGCTTCAAAATCATGAATCAGCTTGTCACAATATTCAAAGGTCAATTGATTTTCTGGCATATTTTCCCTCCTACTAAGGAACAGATCATCTGGGACAGCGAGTTAATGATTGCAGAAAGGCCCTTGATAACGTCCCTTTCCAAAAAATGACCTGCTCCATTTATTTCAGCAGCCCAGAAAAACAACTCACGCAGGGTACAACGAAGTAAATGCAGGTTCAGAATTTCTCGGCTTCTTTGGTGCTTGATATGGCCCTCTGTAATTTCAAAGCAGTCTTCCCTGTCATCGTAGAAGCTATTAGAATTGATTCCAGCACATTCTGTACAGTCAATCCCCTTAAGCTCACCCTTTCCCTCTAAAAAACATCGGATATTAGACAACCTTTTTCCTAGATCAAACACCCGCTGGGCTAAGATGAAATCTTCCTTCAAAATTTCACTGCCTGTAACAAGGAATCGGGCCTCCAAAGATTTTAATTGATAACAAAGCCTCTGAAGATTATGATTTAAGACTGCTAATCCTTCAGGCTGGCTTGCTGAAGCAGTTTCTTCATTACATGGGGCTTCCTTCACAATATCTATCCTCTTATCTGATAGATATTGACTTGCTCCGGGTGTCAGGCGTTCCTCCTGATTCAATTGAAAGGTACGAAAAGGCTCTCTTCTATACAAATCCCTTAAATATGCTTCGGTGATAAATTTCATAACGGCCCCCTTTCTTTACCCGTTTCCAATAAATATTTCTTTAAAGCCTCCATTTCAATTCCCCCTGAAGGGCTAATCTCAAAATATGGCCCACAGACCCCCGTCATTTTCAGCTGCCTTAAGCAGTTTTCTTTGTTTTCCGGCATCAGGTCACATTTAGTGATGATGCCTATTACTGGACATCGAAAGGCCCTGGCAAATCCATGGGGATACACGTCCTTCCTTCTGCTTTGATCAACCAAAAGCAATACATGGGAAGCATCCTGGGCGGCTGAAATGATGTGCTTGTACATCCAGGGGCTCTCCAGATAGGCCCCCGGCACATCAATGGTATTTTTACCATAGATCATATCCTGGGTTCGCTTTAATTTACCATGGTAATTGTTTAATGCATTGACCAGGGTAGTTTTGCCGCAGCCTGAAGGGCCCATCACCATAATACGTTTCCTTCTCATGTTCGTGTAATGGGGGCCGGGGTGAAGCCAAGGAGATTTTTCAACGTATCATTTACCGTTACCAGCGCCGTCTCAACACTCTGGACATCCCCATTGATGACGACGGACCCGGTAAAACGATCCAGGAATCCAATTTCAACATCTGCACTCTTGGCTGCAATGTCTGCCGCAATAATGGCGGTTTCGTAGGGAGTCAGGGTTAAAATTCCTATGGCCCCCTCTTCATCAATTCCTAACCGTTCATAGATATCTGACATGGGGGATGCAATCACATGGGCAATTGTAATTTGCTTCCCTGGTACCGACTCCTGTATCACACGCTGTATATTTCTTTCAAACAATTCTCCCATAAACCTTACCCTCCCCCTGATTTTTGAAATAAAAGACCTTAATGACGAACCACTTCCACAGGTAAGTCGTACTTTTTAATCCAGCCCTCAATTCTGTCTAATTCTTCACTGGTCAGGCTTGGGTCCCCCTCCATGGGATATTCGATACCCAGCTGCTTGTATTTATTGACTCCCATCTTATGATAGGGAAGCAGATCAATCCCTTTAAAATTCTTATAGTCTTTGTAGGGCATCAAAAATTCCATGGCCCTTTCAATATCTTCTCTGGCGTCATTGACTCCCTTTAGCAGGGGCATTCTTATTTTGACATTGTATCGCAGCCGAAGGAGCTCCTGTAGGTTCTCCAGAATCTGTTCATTCCTCACCCCGGTAAACTGATAGTGCTTGTCAGAGTCGATATGCTTTAAATCAAAGAGAAACAGATCTGTAAATTCTGCAACCTTTAATACCGATTCCAGCCTTCCATAGCCGCAGGTTTCAATTGCGGTATTGATCCCCTCCTGCTGACAGGCCATCAGCAGATTGGCGGCAGCCTCGGGCTGCATTAGTACCTCTCCGCCGCCCAAGGTAACGCCTCCGCCGGAAACCTCATAAAAGGCCCTGTCCTCCTCAACGATTTCCACAAGCTCTGAAATTGTCTTTACTTCCCCTGCTATCGATAAGGCCGATTTCAGGCAGGCCTGAGCACATTTTCTGCAACCGGTGCAGTCAATACTACGATTGACCTCATGCAGCCCTTCGTTAGAAATACCGTGTATTCCAACGGGGCAAACCGAAATGCAGGCACCGCAATTGTCACAGGAGCTGCCCTTGAACATCACCCGATACTGCTTCATTAGCCCTTCGGGATTGGCACACCATTTGCAGCGGAGGGGGCAACCCTGAAAGAATATAAGGGTTCTTACCCCTGGCCCATCGTACATATTATATTTTTGAACATTGAAAATAGTTGCTTTCCGTTGGATTCCACCTAAATTTTTATTGCCCATATAATTCAGTCTCCAGTCTATATTCCTCTGCCGTTTCCAAAATAGGAATCGTTAGAAGTGGGTTAACACTGTTCTGCTGATGATTTCATCCTGAACATCCTTGCATAATTCCACAAAGAATGCACTGTACCCGGCCACCCGAACAATCAAATCACGATACTGCTCTGGATGTTTTTGCGCTTCGATTAAAGTGTTGTTATCTAAATAGTTGAACTGCATTTCACCCAATCCAAGGGCGCAGGCACTCCTAAGGAGGGTAATAATGCCCTGTTCTCCTTCCTTTGTATCCAGAAGCCCGGCTATTAGCTTAAAGTTGTGTACCATTCCTATATTCATGTTATCGCAGGCCATTTTCGATACAGATTTAATAATGGCAGTAGGCCCTTTATAGTCTGCCCCCTGGGATGGACTGATTCCATCTGACAGCGGCATCCATGCTTTTCGGCCGTTTGCCGATGCACCGGTTAATTGACCGAAGGGTGTATTGTTGGAAATGGATAGGGTACCATGGCTCAATACGGAATACAGGGTCTTATATTTCCGATGCTCCTTCTCAGTAAAGTTGATCAGATCCGCCGCTATATAATCAGCATAATCTTCATCATTACCATATTTCGGTGCTTCCAGGCAATCCTTTCTAAGTTGTTCATATCCCACAAAATCAGCTTTTAAGGCTTCATTTAGCTCCCTGAGGGTATATTTCTTTTCATCAAATACCAGCCTTTTAATAGCCGCCATGGAATCGGTATAGGTTGCCAAACCACTCCATACCACCCCCGGACCAAAGTTGTACATTGCTCCGCCGGCTTCTACCCCTCTGCCCTTTTCCATACAGCCTTCATACATAATGGACATCAAGGGCTTAGGAGCCAGCTCCTTATGAACCCGTTGGGAAATGACTGTGGCTACACTGCTCCATTTGGTAATAAATTTAATCTGCTCTTTAACAGCCCTGTCAAATTCTTCAAAGGTCTTAAAATCATCGATATTACCCATATCAGGACAAACCTGCTTGCCATACCAAAGGGGTACCCCGTTGTTCAACACCAGTTCAATACAGATGGGCCATTGGGTGTAGGCAGTAGAGGTCCATTGATATAATCTGCCGGATTTTTGTGGTTCAACACAGCCCATTAAGCAGTAATCCCTTGCATCTTCAATGGAAACTCCCTTAGCCAGCATCATTTTGATATGAACATCATCAAAATGACATGCTGGGAAGCCCATTCCTGCCCGTACCACATCCACTATCTTTTTCAGGTATTGATGGGGTGACTTGCTATGAATCCGGCAGGCCAAGGACGGCTGATAGATTTTAACATGCCGAACTGCATCCATCAGCAGGTATGTCAGCTCATTGGTTGCATCCCGGCCATCCCTTGTGACACCCCCGACACACATATTGACAAAGGGCTGATAGCCTGCGAAGAATTTGGAACCGCCCTCGCTGGTAATCCACATCATCTCTGACATTTTAATCAGCATGCAGCCGGCCAATTCAAAGGCCTCAAAATCAGTCATCCTGCCTGCTTCTATATCTGCCTTGTAAAAGGGATACATGTATTGATCTACACGACCTATTGACATCCCTGTCTGATTTTCTTCCACCACCAGCAGGGACTCTATTGTCCAAACAGCTTGTATGGCTTCCCAGAAGGTACTGGGTCTATGGGCCGGAACCCTGGCATTGACCTGGGCTATCTGCTTAAGCTCAGCCTTCCGCTTGGGGTTCGTCTCCTTAGCTGCCAGCTCCTCTGCATATTCAGAAAGACGTTTGGCATAGATCATGACACCCTCTGTGGTATCAATCACTGCCTTATAGAAATAGATTTTTTCTATATCCTCGGGATTTTCATAATCTAGCTTGGCCAGATGGTCCTTTGCTTCCTGCTGAATATCCAGCATACCCTTTTTCATTAAAATCACATCGTAGCCCGGGTTGGAGTCCCCTCCCCCATTAAGGGCATGGTAGGAGCAATCTGAAACAAAGGATTCTCCCGAAAGCTCCCAGACCCCGGCTTCACGATACTGGTCTTCACAATATTCGTCAACAGACTTCCCTTTCCAGTAGGGAAACAGTTCTTCACGCATAATCCTTTTATCTTCTTCTGAGATGTAGAATGGGTCCTGGGGTCGATTACCGATTGTATCAATTTCATCAACCATCCATCGCCAGGCTATATCCGGCGAAAAGGCGCCTGCCCGGGGTGCACCATTAGGGGCCCCCACAATCAACTCGTGATCCTGAATAACCAAAGGAGCTGTTTCACAGCAATATTTAAAGCATTTGGCCCGTAATAAAATCTTGGGCATACCGGGATTTTCCTTGGCTATTTTGGTAATGGCCCTGGCACGATGGGTTGTGATGCTGGGAACATGCTTCAGATAATTTTCCTTTAATTTTGTCAAACGTTCTGTCATTCCGTCGGGAATCCCTCCGTCCCCCAATCTTGCTGGGGTTTTGGCCGAGGGAGCCTCCTTTGCCATGTCCTTTGATATACGCTGAAACATTTTCATTAAAGCGTCCCGCTCTTCAGCAGACATATTTTGAGTAGCTTCCATAAATTTGCTTGAAAATTCACGAATATCCAATTCCTTACCTCCTATTTCATTATCCCTCTGATTCTTTTCAGGTGGGTATTTGTTTTTTATTTCAAATTCTCTAATACCTTCTTTAATACACTTTCCAGCCATTCCATCTCGTTTGTATCACATTCCTTTACTTCAGCCCACCCGGCTGTGGGGTGGTTGTTCAGTAATTTTCCCTTCATCATCTCATCTGCTGTACGTACGCCATAGCCAACCTTACGGACATAGATTAAATTTTTAGGTGACACATTATCCGATGTCATACCATGGCCGGCGGAACCACTGCCCAAGGTCATGGAAGGAAATAAATTGGTCGTTGCCCCCATGCTTCCCAGGGCACCTGGGGTATTGACCAGCATCCTGCCCACGGGTTTTTTCAGGGCAAATTGTCGTATTACCGCTTCATCCCTTGAATGGATTACCAGGGTATGTCCATGCCTGTCGCTCAGTAATAATTCAATACACTTTTCACAGGCGTGGATCCAGTCATCTTCAATATAATAGGCCAATACGGGACAAAGCTTTTCCCTGACATAGGGATTATTTTTTGATACATACTTCTGTTTGGATATTAAAATCCTTATGTTATCAGGTACATTAAAGCCTGCCATCTTTGCCAATTGCCGTGCTGTTTTCCCCACAGCTACCGGCTTAGCACTGCCATCGCTATGGAAGAGGAGCTGTTCAAGCCTGCTTGACTCTTCTTCACTCATAAAATATGCACCGTTCTTTTTCAGCTCATTTTGTACTTCTGGCTCAATACGGCGATCCACCACAATAGATTGCTCTGCCCCTGAAGCAACGCCATTATCAAAGGTCTTACTGGCAATGATGTCTTTAACGGCCTGCTGAATATCGGCCGAAGCCTCTATAAAAGCTGGGCTATTCCCTGTTCCCCCATATATTACTGGTTTTCCCGATTGATAAGCTGCCTTTAGCAGGCCTGACACCCCGGTATTGATGATTAATGAAGCATCCTCATGATTCATCAGGGCCAGGGTACCGGCGGCAGTCACATTCTGAAGATAAGCCAGGGCTCCCTCCGGCAGGCCGTATCCCTCTGCCGCCCGTATTAAAATATCTAATGCCCTGGTAATGGATCTTTTGGCCCTTGGATGGGGTGAAAAGATTATGGCATTTCCAGATTTGATTGCAATTAAGGCTTTATATAGGGTGGTGGAAACAGGACTGGTGGACGGACAAAGGGCAACAATAACCCCCACCGGTACACCGATATCCATGGTTTGATTTGTCTCATCCTCACTGATTATTCCAACACACTTCATGCCCTTAAGCCTACTGGTGAGATAGCTTAAAACGAATTTATTTTTAACATACTTATCTTCCCATTTACCATAGCCCGTTTCATCCTTCGACATTCTTGCCAGCTCAGAAAGATGCTTTTCTAATTCCTCAGCCATTCTTTCAACAATTTCATCAAGCTTTTTCTGGGAAAAAGCCGCTAATTTTCCCTGGGCTTCCCGGGCATTTTCAACCAGTATTCGTGACTCTTGTATGGAGAGTAAATCGTTGTCTATGATATTCATCTTTTCTCTCCCTTCCTTATCAACTGTTCAATCAACCACTTACTTTTGAGGCAATAAATTGGTAATCTTATACCTTTCAATGATCTTTTCAAGATCCTGGTGGGGTCGAGCGATTACCACCGAACTGTAGAGATTTCCGCCTTCCATCCCTTCAACCGCCTTTACCCCGGCTTCTACCGCTGTTTTGCATGCACCAACGTCGCCCCTGACCAGCACCGATATATATCCCGAAGCTACGTTTTCATAGCCGACCAGCTCCACATCGGCCGCCTTACACATGGCATCCGCTGCTTCCAGAACAAATACTAAACCAAAGGTTTCAATTAACCCCAAAGCTTCATAGCTTGCCATATAAGCATCCTTCCCTTCCTGACTTTTATAGGTCTATATCATGAATTGAAACAATATCACCCACTGCTCTAATGGGCCGTGGCATAACATTTTTGGCTGTTAATTTACCGATGGCAGCCGCTGCTTCAGCACCGGCCTCCACCGCCGATCTTACCGCCGCCACATCACCCTTAACCATAATGGTCACTAGCGTTGATCCAACGTTTTCATAGGATACCAGTTCAACATTTGCTGCCTTCAGCATTTTATCCGCTGCCTCCAGTGCCGGCACTAATCCTACTGTTTCTACAAGCCCCAGTGCTTCATCGCCATAATACCTCATTGACATTTCCCTCCTCTTAAAAAAACCAATGATATCTGTAATATTTATAAAATTGAATTTTCCAGGTTTAAAATTAGTGGAACCTTTACAGAAGGCTGTTAAGATCAATCTTTAATATATTTATTGATGATTGCTGCTCCTTCCGCCGGGGCATGGTAATAAACCCTTAACTCTCCATTCTTATCTAAATCAAATCGTGTTTCCTCAAGTAGCCCATTGGCTTCCGCCGTCATGAGGGCAATGGTTACAGCTTTTTTATTTAGGGCTTTGAATCTGCCATAGATACCCTGAAGTGCTTCAATGACATCATCAGCGCAGGCTTCCTTTACCGTTGTAAAATATTTTAATATAGCATAATTAAGCGGTTTCACTGTAAATTCCCCTCCTTATACTGTCTTCTTTTTAAACAGATCCATTGGATTCATGGCAATTACTAAAATTCCAAAGATCATAAGCATGGCGCCAATCCAAACGACGGGTGGCAAAGCCCATCCCTCTATACCTGCAAATAACCCCAGCACAATCCAACAGCAGAAGGGACCCCAAAATGAAAAGGTAGCATTACAAGCCATACCCAGGGCAGCACCGCACATGCTATTCCCCCTGTACCAGCACATGTAGGAAAGAAAGGCACAAAGGCCGCTTAGGCCAAACCAGATCATGGCAGCACTACTGGTAAATGCCTGGGCAACCAGGCCAGCTGAAAAGCCAACGCCATCACCAAAGATCATACCGAAGATTGGAACCAGAATGATTAAATTTGATAGCCCTGATGTTGCCTGGCGAATGGTAATTCCAATTTCTGAGTCAATCATTGAGGTACCATAGCCTGCAACACATCCTTCAAAGCCCCATCCCAGGGCGGCTATAAAGGCAATACTTAATCCCAGTAGCATTTGTTCCGGTGCGTCACCGGCAAGGCTTGTACTGCCAATTAAAAAACTGGAAGCCACACAAATGATAATACCGGTGACCATACGCTTGTTTAATTCCTGTTTAAATAGCACCCTTCCTAAAACAGCACCAATGGCTGGACAAAGGGCAGTAATGGGAATCACAATAGACCCTGCCATTTGAAGGCCAACAACATAGGCTGTACTTGAAATGGGGCCACCAATGAGGGCCGCCAGAATCATTATCTTTCCCGGTGTTGTCTTAAGACAGCGAAAGAAATCACCCAGTTTTCCCTTTACAGCGGCATAAATCATGGCCCAAAGGGCACTACATGTGTCATTTACTGCGCTCCCCAGGGCTCCCAGTAAATATGTAATGACAACCACCGATAAGCCTGCTGTATTGGCTCCATACCAATCAGCCCAAACCCCCTTGGTCATACCAAGGGTCATAAATGCAGAATACAGCCCGTAGGTGAGGCCTGAAAATAATGCAATTGAAATCCCTTTCTTAAAAAAGTTGGATGCCAATTGCCTCTTGGCCTCAATTGCAGATGAATTCATTACTTCCGACACTTCACTCATTAGATAAAGCTCCTCCCTTAAACGTTTTCATGATGTAATGATAAGTACAAAATCAATAAAGACCTACAATGACCTGTTAAACTTTGAACAAATATTCATAGCATAGGGCAGTATTTGCTAAAAAACTGCTGTGCTATTTTCAGGTACAATTAAAACCCTAAACCCTTTTCATCCATTGTATTTGGCAAGTTTAATTTCTTAGTTTAAATTATAATCCTTCCCCTAAAGGGGAGAGTCAACATAGATTTTCACAATAATTATCAATTGGTATTTTAAGGTCATTTATAACAAATTTCATTTCAGCTATATTCCCTTCTGATTGAGCTGTCATGTTTATTTTTCAAGAACTCCACTGTAATTTTAGCAATTGATCACCGTATTGCATTTTGTTAATTTATACCAAAACAATAAGCACCTTAAGAAATTAATCTATCTAAATCAATTTCTTCAGGTGCTCCTTCGATTGTTTTACCTTCCCCCTAGGGGAAGGTTCCGGTTAACAAAAAACCCCTATCTTCTTCCTATTCAAAGTCGTATTTCTGCTACTGCTTACTCAAGCGCAGCTTCGACTTCGATAGTTTTTTGAATTTAGGGGCTTTTGGTCAAGCTAATGATGTAATTTTTGACTGCTTTATTTTCCTGAGGCAGCGTTTTGATCCTTTTCTCGATAGATCTTAATAATTACCTCCGTTACAAACTCCTGGCTGTTTTTAGTTGTCCAATAGTCGGTCACATATCTTTCATAGGATTTATCCTCATGCTCATATCCATTTTTCTTAATCCAGTCAATGATTTTTTGATAGGTCTCATTTATCGTTTCATGGGATCCCACATGATAGCAGGATGCCACCATACATCCTCCAAATTCTACAGTCTGACTCTCATCACATTCCAAAATTGTTTCTTGAATTATTTTCATTTTATTGCAGGTTCCATTCATCTTTTCAGTAATAGAGGGAAAATGAATAATTACAGGGCCTGTTATTGCATTATTGATACTTTCAACATAATTAGTAAATTCTATATTGATGATGGAATCCATATAATCGTATTTAAAATCCTGATCCAGATATACCATTCTACGTCTATCCAAGTATTTTACCGATACCTCACTGATATCGTTTTCTATTGTCATCTGGGCTTCAATAATAAGATCATACCAGTCCCTGAGGGATTTCATTTTTAAATTGATCTCCCTTTCCAGTTCTTTAAGCTGGTCGATTTTGTTTCTAAAGCTTCTTTCTATGTCGGAATAGGTTGTTCCCTGAAGAAATCCCTTCATTTCTTCAAGCTTAAATCCACTCTGCTTATAGTATTTTATGATTGGTATCGATAACAGAGTTTTTTTACTGTAATATCGATAGCTATTTCCGTCAGAAACCTTGTCAGGAGGCAATATTCCCATTTTATCATAGTACCTAAGGGCTTTTTTTGATAAGTTACATATTTCTTCAACCTTCCCTATTCCAAATAATTTACCTTCCGTCATAACAACACCACCCCTATTTTTAATAGTTGTAATGAAATTAAGCCTTTCTGCCATATACATCTATCATTTTACATAATATTTAAACAAATGTACATGTATTTTTTTGACTTTTATTAAATTGATCTAAGGTTAGTCAATTTAAAAACCACCCATTTCTGGGTGGTATTACCTTTATTATTTAGAGCCTGCTGCTTTGTCTAATACATTTAATAAATCTTCCTCCGTAACCTCTCTGGGATTGGTCGTCGTACAGATATCCTTCATGGCCGCTTCAATTATTTCTTCCTTTGCTTCTGCCAGTAGGCTTAAATCAGCCCCCTGTTCCCTTAATGTGGCTGGAATTTTTAATTTCCTTTTTAGGTCTTCAATGGATCTAATTAAATTATTTACTCCTATGGTTACAGTTGAGGCGTGTAGATTTAACAGCTTAGCCAGTCTCTGATATTTTTTGGCGGCGGCTGAGTATTCCCTACTGTAGCTATCTTTATTTAATTCGGCGTTATATTCTATGACATGGGGAAGGATAATTGCATTGCTTCTTCCATGGGATATATGCAGCTTTCCTCCCACTGCATGGGCTAAACTATGGGTAATACCCAGGCCTGCGGAGTTAAAGGCCATACCGGCCAGGCAGGAGGCATTATGGATTTTTTCCCTTGCCAGTAAATTGGTGCCATCTTCAAAGGCCTCGGGTAAAAATCGAAAGGCTAAGGTAATGGCCTTTTCTGCCAGGGCATCTGAAAAATCGCTGGCATCTTTAGAAACATAGGCTTCTAAGGCATGGGTAATCACATCCATACCCGTATCTGCCGTAATGGCCTGGGGTACAGAAATGACAAGCTCTGGATCAAGAATTGCCACCATGGGCAGCAAGGACTTATCGGCCAGGGCATATTTTAATCCCTCTTCCCTATTGGTGATGACTGCATATTGGGTGGCTTCAGAGCCTGTACCGCTTGTTGTGGGAATAGCAAAGCATTCCTCTATTTCTGAACCCGGTGCTAAAAATTGTTTTGAATATTCCCTTATGGCCTTGGTTGCATCAATGGACGAGCCGCCCCCCAGAGCAATTAATACAGTGGCTTTAGAGGCCTTCAGGGCTTGAATACCGGCTGCAACAATTTCTACCGAAGGGTCCGGAAGGATATCACTAAATACAGTTACCTGGCAATTAACCAGCTTATCCTGGATTTTTCCAACCATTCCAGAGGATTCTATAAATTTATCACATACGATCATAACCCTTTTATTTTTAACTTCACCTAATCGACTTAACGAATCCTTACCAAAATAAATATTTGTTCTAATACTAAATTCCTTCAACTATATACCTCCCAATTTTTGCCAAACAAATTGATGAACCGATTATAGTATTTTATCATTACCTGGGAAATAACACGAAAATGGTCAAAATAAGTCTTTATTGATGCTACTATATCATAATGTGATATAAATAACAATACATCTATTCCAATCAAATGCCGGGAATATTATTTGAAAGCTTTGTTTCACAGTGAATCTATTTATTTGATCCTGCTCCCCTTTTTTGTCCTCTATTATTGCTCCACAAGGAATTGTTAAATTTCTTAATTCCGATTCATCCTTATGGTATCTTGTTCAAGCTGGAAAAGGCCGGAAGGGTTTACTTTTTCAGTATCGCGTTATATAATAGGAATAAAATTTTCAGTACATTCAGGCTATTTATTTTTTATACATAAGAGGAGTGAAAACATGTACGAACTAATACAGGCTGCAGAAAACAGCTACTACATTAATTGCCCTGCCAAAATAGGCCTTGTTAAGGTGGATGCTGCCAATGTCTGTTTGATTGACTCAGGAAATGATAAAGAGGCCGGCAGAAAGGTCAGGCAAATTCTTGAGGAAAATGGCTGGCACTTAAATGCCATCTACGTTACCCATTCTAATGCAGACCATATTGGCGGGAATCAATATTTGCAAAAACAAACGGGCTGCAAGGTTTTTGCCCATGGTATTGAAGCAGACTTTACTAATCATCCTCTGTTGGAGCCTTCCTTCCTCTATGGCGGCTTTCCCCCCAAGGATTTGCGGCATAAATTTCTGATGGCCCAGGAAAGTCAGGCCCAACCCTTGACTAAGGCAGATTTACCAGCGGGTATGGAAATTATTCCTTTACCAGGCCATTTCTTCGACATGGTAGGCTACCGCACCGCCGATGAGGTGATTTATCTGGCTGACTGTCTTTCCAGCGAAGAAACCCTGAAAAAATATCAAATCAGCTTTATTTATGATGTGGCCCAATACCTTGAAACCCTTGAGCGAGTCAAGAAAATGCAGGGAAGGCTATTTATTCCAGCCCATGCTGAGGCAACTGAAGATATTAGGCCCCTGGCCCAGATCAACATTGATAAGGTCCATGAAATAGCAGAAAAAATCCTTACCATCTGTAAGGCTCCAATGATGTTTGAGGAGGTTTTACAGATCCTTTTCAATGACCTTGGATTAACCATGAACTTCAGCCAATACGTCCTTGTGGGTAGTACGGTTCGCTCCTACCTTTCCTGGTTAAGGGATTCCAAAAGGATGGATATTGTATTTACCGAGGGTAAAATGCTGTGGGAAACCGTTAAAGGATAACGGGATTTTTCATGACAAAGGATTGATTGTCTACTGCCCTCATGGTAGCCAATATTCCGTCCAGATGATCATACTCATGCTGCAGCAGCTCTGACAGATCACCTTCTAATTCCATGACACATTCCCTCCACTCCATATCATGGTAGGTAATTATGCATTTTTTATATCTTTTTACGGAAACATACAGCCCCGGAAAGGACATACAATCATCCAGCACCTCCATCATTTCCGTCTCAGGATAAGTTAAGACGGGGTTAATTAATACAACGGCTTTGTCAATGTTCATATAAATAAGCCGCTTTCTAACCCCGATCTGGGGGGCCGCAATGGCCCGCCCTGCACCATATCGCCTGCGATAATCCATTAATGTATCATGCAAATCTTCAATTACCCTCTTTAAGTGAGGTATTTCTTCCCTTTTCACCCCTTCACTAACCTCATACAGCTGTTTATTTCCTAGAAGCAAAATTTCCCTTACCACCGTCTCCTCCTCCTTTAAGCTATAGCCTGAAGCATATTGGACAAGCCTCCATACTGTTCAGCCCATTATTTATTTAATTATAACAATCTTACTAAAGCTGTTGCAATTTCATTTTATATGCAGCGCCTATTTGATAAATAGATAGATTATGCTATACTAAAGGAATTAAAGTTAGTATTCACTAACTTGCGATTGAAGCTACTATGTTTACTAAATAGCTTATATCACTATTATTCAGGTAAGGGAGGCAATCAAGTGAAAATTGAAATTAACAGGCTGGCGGAGCATTTCGCCCGTACCTCCTTTCAGGTAGTACAGGTGCATCGTTTTATTCGTGAACCAGGAATGAGCTATCATGCCATATCTGAACCATTTCCCGGCTTTGTATTTCCATTAAAGGGCAGTGCTGAATTTATATTTGACGGAACCCCCTACACCCTAGAACCTGGAAATGTATTACATGGCGGTGCCCATATGCAATTAAACAGACGGGTTCTAGGTAATACCCACTGGGATTATTTACTTGTGCTTTATCGAGTGATTGAACCTGAGCCCCTGGGATATTGCCTGTCAAAGCTGCATTTTCAACTTACATCTGGCCCTAGCCCACGCCTTAGGGAGCTTCTTAAGAGGCTATTGCAGGTATCCAATTGCCCCGATGGAATTTCTGCGTTTCAAACAGAAACCCTATTTCGCTGTGCCCTTGAGGAGTTATTTGTCAGTGTACGTGATCAAAGCAATGATGATGCCAAGGCTTTATTTAATCAAATTACCAGGTATATCCATGAACATTATATGAACCCCTTAACCGTTAAGGCTCTGGCAGAGGAAAACGAGGTGAATGAAAACAGGCTCTTTTACGTATTTAATAAATATGCCGGTATGGGACCCGGTAATTATTTGATGTCGTACCGACTTAACCAGGCCAGGCATCGTCTTCTAGTTAATGATGCCCCCATAGGTGAAGTGGCAAGGAGTGTCGGCTATTCCGATGCACTGTATTTCAGCCGTCTATTTAAAAAACAATTTGGTGTCTCCCCCAGCGGCTTTCGAGAGAGGTTCAGGAATAATCCATAAAATTTCAAGTTGCCTCTATTTCAATAACCCTTATGTTTTGCTATACTAGCCTTAGCCCAAAGTTAGTCAAGGCAAACTATAGTTGTATTGGAGGAATAAATGATGAAAAAATTAATGTTATTAATTGTTTCGATAGCGCTTTTAACGGGCTTTTTATCCGGTTGTACCCAGAAGCCTGCCGGGAATAACGATACAGCCCCAAACAATCCCCCGCCCTTAGAGGAAGCTACACCCCAGGAAACTGCATCATGGCCAAGGGCCTATGTAGACGCCCTGGGACGTGAGGTTATATTAGAAAAAAAGCCTGAAAGGGTTGCCCTTCTGTTCTTCCGTAATTTTGAGCATCTGTTTTTGCTTGATGAATTTCCCATAGCAGCCACAGATGTAAATGTTCTTGACGAATGGGAATCCCTTGCCCCCTACAGAGGAAAATATGAAATAACAGATGTAGGCTCAATGGGTAGTCCCAATGTAGAAAAATTGCTGGATGCCCAGCCTGATTTAATCATTATGTTTTCGGGACGATATGAAGCCTACGGTGAAACCCTGGAGAAAATTGCCCCTGTAATTACAGTAGATAGTAATGAAAATAACTGGCAGGGGGCATTGCTGGAATATGGGGAAATCTTTGGAAAGGAACAAAAAGCCCAGGAGGAAATTGAACGGATTGAAAAGTTAATTGCAGATTCCAGGAATCAGTTAGAGCCCCTCAAAGATAAGCGATTCGGTGTCATTATGCTGGGAGACAAGCAATTTTGGGCCTTTACAACCCAATTTGTATTTAACCAGGAAAACGGCCTTGGTTTAAATCCACCAGACAATTATGTCGATATGTCCACCAAAGGTGAGCAAATTTCGCTGGAGGGGCTGGCTGCCATGAAACTAGATTATATGCTTGTTGCAGATATAGGCGGCTCAACAGATAATCTTCAAAATTACTTGGAAAATCTTGAGGACGATTTACTATGGAATTCACTTGATGCCGTTAAGAAGGGCCGTATGTATACCCTTGACAGCTCCATTGCCGCCGGCGGCCCCCTGGGAATTGAACTGGGGGTAAAGACTATTATTCAAAATATTACTCAATAGGCATAATGCTGATTAAAACCAGGTGCAGCCCAATCAATTTGGTGACACCTGGTTTATCAGCCTTCGGGCCTTACCCAAGGATTGAAAAATATCCTTAGTAAGGGCAATATATTATTCTTTACTCTACTTCCACAATAAATTCTGACTTTAGCTGTACCTTTTCTTTTTGTTCTTCATCCAGGGCGAAATTGGTAGCAGCAGAAAAGGTATACTGACCTTTAGGCAGCTTCAGGGTCTCTTCTGAATAAAAGCTTTTGAAAAAATCTGCCTTTGGGTCTTCCTCACTATAACCCCCGCTCTTTGTAAAGGGAAGTGTATATATTTCTCCCTTTTTTAGATACGTCTTCTTGAGTACATCTAGGGTAAGACCCCCGCTTAAAACCTCGCCCTTCTTATAAATCATATGATGAAAATAGGGCTCGCCTGACCAAATATCGATTCCCTCTTCCTGACCAATATATTCAATGGTTGAATATAGGCTGATCTCTTCATCCTCTTTAAACTTTAGCTTGTCGATATAGGTCTTTACCAGAAAATTTTCATCACTGGCTGTAAAGGTATACTCATTTAGCAATACAATCTTATGAATACTATTGATCTGGGCAGGATAGCTTTCTGCTATACCACCATTATAAAATATTTCAACCCTGCTGCCCACCTCAATATCCTCCAACGAAATGGCTTCTTCACTATCCTTCAAGCTTAATTGGGTGCCTTCACCTATGGAGATCATTATTTTATCGGCTGAAGCCAATTCCCTTGACCCCTCAACTGGCTCCACCAATAATTGACCTCCGTTGTTCTCTAAAACAGTTGCAACGAAGGAGGTCTCCTTCTCTATCTCCTTACTGCAGCCAATTAAAAGGGAAAAACCCATTAGTATACCCAAAATATAAATTGCAGGCTTTTTTATCATACCTTTACCTCCTCTAAATCTTTCTAATTTAGACGCTCTAATATCATTTTTGTTCCTGTATCTGTTCAGCCCTTGCAATAAGCCTGCCATCAGGTCTAATGTATTTATAAAACCCTTCATGTATGACCTTTTCATAATTTTAAAATTAATTAAGGATTTCTTTAAATTTGCCGATAAATTTAATAATAAAAAATTAACAGGGGGAAAAAGCCCATGAAGATCAACAGCTTTAATTTAAATAGTTCACCCATTTTCGCCTCTAGGCAGCAAAACTTGAACAAAGCGGCAGAGCTTGTTAACACTAAAATGGAAAATCAAGCCGTTGCTTTACAATTAAGCAAAGAGGGGGTACAGCGTTTAAAGGTCAGAAACCTAAAAAAATCAGAAGAATTGCAGACAAGAATTGATGAAGGCCTTGAAAAAATAAAGCAAAGGCTGAACTTACTATCTGAGGTCGATCGTTTTATAGAGGAAATTCAAAAGGCAGTTACAGACTATATGGAAAACTATCAACAGCCAATGGAGGAGCCCACCGGAGAGGAAGCTGAAATTGAGGCTATATCTCCCCAGGAGGAGCCTGTAGATACCGCCGGTGAAATTGACATTCAGGAGGAAGCCTCAGAAGAAGCCAAGTATATCGATTCTCTTATGAAGGAGCTTGCAGATATGCTGGAAACTGTGGAAAAAAACAAAGCTCAAAGGGAAGGTACCTCTTATCAGCCAGATGATTCATTGGCCGGAGCCTTTAGGGAAATTGACTTTTCTTCGGATTATCTTAACAGTATTAGTCTCATGAACAAAGCAAAATCAATGATTCGGGATGAAATTCAGAAGCTGTATGATCAACTGGCAGAAATGCAAAAACAGGTTGACAGCCTTTTAGGTGTAGCCCCAAAGAATCAAGACAGCAGCCATCAGCAGGGTCTCAAGGAAATGCTGAAGGAAATTAATGACCTGCTGCCACAATAAAGCCTTTGAATAATCAATGCCCCAGGCTAATGATGTGAATTGGCCGGGGCATTTTTAATTGTATAACTTAATATTAATTTTATCAGCACCCCTGGTACTACCAGAAGCGTTTATATTTTTTTTATGATATCATGCCTAATGAAATTCCCATCATCAATATCCTTAAAGGCTTGATCAAGCTCTTCCTGAGTATTCATGACGATGGGCCCACCCCAGGCAATGGGCTCCTTTAAGGGCTTGGCAGAAAAAATTAAGAATCTTAAACCATTTTCAGAAGCCTTGGCCACCAATTGGCTGCCTGCCCCGAACAAAGCTGCCGATCTCTGATAGATACGGTTCTCCTTCCCCTCATCAAACCAACCGTCACCGGAAATAATATAAACAAACAGGGTTTCATCAGGATTAATCTCCATTTCAAAGTGTCTTTCCCGCTCCATGTCCACATCCAGCAGCGTTAACTGTACATAGTCTCCCAAAACAACCCCCTGGGTTTCCTTATACCTTCCAGAGACAACTGCCACTGTTACGCCCTCCTCGGTCACCTTAGGAATCATGTCAGCTGTAATATCTCTGTATTGAGGGCTGGTGAGCTTGTCTTTAGCAGGCAAATTAAGCCATAGCTGTACACCCAGCATTCTTTCTGAGGGCTGGGGCATTTCCTGGTGCATGATGCCGCCCCCTGCAGTCATCCATTGACAGCCGCCATCTAAAATGCTGCCCTTATTCCCCAAACTGTCGCCATGTTCAATCTCACCCCTGATTAAATAGGTAACGGTTTCGATTCCTCGATGGGGATGCCAGGGAAAGCCCTTAGTATAATCATCAGGATTATTGGAATCAAAGGCATCCAATAACAAAAATGGATCAAAGTCTTGAACATTCCTTCGGCTGATAACCCTAGTCAGATTAACCCCTGCACCATCCTGGGTTTTTTTGCCCGTTATCAGCTTTTCAATTGTTCTTATCATTTTTATGCCTCCTCAAATTAATATTTTATTTTTCCAGCTTTTTTAGCAGGTACCTTTTTTTATATTTTAAGGTAGCGTACTTTCCAATTTTTCGAATCATGCTATAATTAACAACCCCACCTACCACGCCGATGACGGGAATACCTTGAATGAACTTTCCCAAAAGCATTGACTCTGAAAGGGCATTGGCTGCTGCCATCATTTGATCATTTAGATTGATTTCAACCTGGCCCTGTTTATTCAGCTTTTCTCCCAATAGATCTATTTCATTGTTAAGCTTCTTTTTTCCATGGCCCCGGCCCATTGCACCACAAATGATCAGAAGAATAAATGCCCTTTCCTCATCAGTTTCATATTCATATCCATAGCTTAGGGCCACCTCATAAATGGTTTTCATAATCACAGCAATAAAGAGGGGAATATCGGGCAAACCAATACCTAAAAACCCCAATAGGCTCCCTTCTAACAGGCTAATAGATTCGTTGATTAATTTTGTAGAATTGGCTTGTTTATCTAAATTTTTGATATATTTTTTTCTTAGCCCTGTGTCAATGCCATAGTTGTTTAATTCGTGTTCCAGCCTATGCTTGTCTTTATCATAGGTTTTTTCGATATATGTACTTCCCCTTTCAAATACCAGCTTAAAGCTCTTAAAGAAGGCTGCCTCTAAGGCTAATTGGAGCTTATCTGGTATTTTTTCCTGGATTTTATCCTTGATGGGAGCTATTTGGGCCTCAAAAAGCTTTTTCTCACTCTTATTAATCATCTTTTTCTCTTGCCTGTCAATTTTTTTAAACTGCTTAATCCATTCTTTATCCATGGGAATCACCCTTTAAAAAATTATTGTTATCGTTTATGATAGCACATATTTATATTGATAGGTTAGCCTTGATTCTAAAATCATATTTCTATGAATGTTAGCATAATTTGCTAGTAGATTCACAAAATGATCGATCTAAATGGAGGGGAGTATGGATGGGGATCTATGTTCAGGTTGAACCAAAGGTCAAAATTTACGTAGAGGATATTAATTCATCGGGTAGTAAAACCATTTTGTTTGTCCATGGCTGGCCAGGAAATCATAATTTATTTGAATATCAGTTTAATGAGCTTCCAAAATGGGGTTACCGCTGTATTGGTATGGATATTCGAGGCTTTGGTCAATCGGATAGACCATGGGAAGGCTATGATTACGATCGACTGGCCGATGATATAAAGGGAGTTGTAGATACCCTGGAATTAAACAATTTTATTTTGGGAGGTCATTCAACGGGAGGAGCCATTTGTGTTCGGTATATGGCCAGACATAGGGCTCATGGTGTATCTAAATTGGCGCTTTTTGCAGCAGCTGCCCCCAGCCTTATTCAGCGACCTTATTTTCCCTATGGTTTACCTCGTCAGGCAGTGATTAATATCATTCAAAATACCTATACTGATCGCCCTAACATGATTAGAGAATTTGGAAAAATGATTTTTTATAGATATGTAACAGATTCATTGTCTGATTGGATTTTTCAGCTGGGCCTACAGGCTGCCAGCTGGTCTACCGCTGCCATTGCCAATACGTGGCTATATGAGGAAGGGCTGTTTCATGACTTGAAAACAATACAGGTTCCAACCCTCATTCTTCATGGCCTGAATGACCAGGTTTGCCATTATTCATTGGCAATTGCCCAAAGAAGCCACATACAAAATTCTAAATTGGTACCCCTGGAATGCTGTGGTCACTTTTTATTTTATGATCAGAAGGATCGTTTTAACAAAGAGCTGATAAAATTCATCGAGGAGCCCCTCTAAATCATTTTTAATGCTGCTCTCTATTCATACCCAGCCTGAAAATTAACTAAACATTTTTTGTCTATCAATCATTTCATTTAATTTCATCGCTATGGGCAAATCAGCGGGCAGCAAATTGTATTTAGTTAAATTATCAATTTCGACCCATTTGTACAGGTCGTGGACCCTAAGCTCAATCTCTCCGTCAACTATATCAACAAAATATGACAATAAGCGGATAGACCCCCTTGAATCATGATAAAGACTTTCACCAAAGAAGCCTTTAATCACTGTGGTAATATTTAGTTCTTCAAATAACTCCCGCTTCAGACATTCCTCTGGTGTTTCTCCGGTTTCAACCTTTCCGCCGGGAAATTCCCAACCTCCGCCATGATTTTGACCTGGTGCTCTGCGGGCAATAAATACCTTTCCTTCTTTGAGGATAATAGCTGCTGTAACATCCCTCATTTATTCAACTCCATTATCATTAAATTTTTACGCTTATTTTACCCTTCTTTCAATGTTTATAGCTATTATATTTCCTCCATATCAGTAAAAAAATATCCAGGAGGCAGCATAGCTGCCTCCTGGACTACAATGGAATCTGTTGGCTTTTAAATATATGGCCATAGCTTTTTAAGAATAATGCTATTGTGATCAGACTAGTGATTAAATCTGTTATCGGCTGTGCAAGCCATAGTCCATTTGCGCCTATTGCTTTGGGAAGCATAAAAATTATCGACCCCAATATTACTGACTGCCTTAATATATTCAACAATATTGCCCTCTTTGAATTTCCTGACAGCATCATAAAGGCTATACCAAGGGTTGGTATAGTGGCTAAGGGCAACAGGCTCATATATTTGCCAATACCATTAACCGCAATATCCTTAAGCACAGAATCTCTGGCAAATAGCCCCACTGTATATTCCGGCAGGATTAGAGCAATCAAGGTACCGATTGTCAATATAGAAGCACTCCACAGCGCTGCAAGATACAAGGTTTTTACTGCCCTATGATACTGGTTTTTGGCATAATTGTAGGCAATAATCGGCTGGCAGCCCTGGGAGATTCCATAAACAGGCATCAGGAATAAGGCCGCAATAGAGGTAATTACAGTCATGGCTCCGATTGCCAGCTCGCCACCGTATAGCTTCAATGAATAATTGCTAACCATTTGGGCGATGCTGATCGATAGTTGATTCGAGAAGGGAACAAATCCAATTACAAGTATATCCTTTACTAATACAGTATCGATTTTAAAATTAGACCTGCCTAAAATTAGCGTAGGCTTACATTTTATAAAGTAGTAAATTCCCATTAATACTGTTACAAGCTGTGCTGCAACCGTAGCCAATGCAGCCCCCCTTATCCCCATATTGAATATAAAGATAAACAAGATATCAAGCAGGATATTGGTTATACATCCGGTAATTGTAATGGCAGCTGAAATTTTCGGATTTCCATCGGAACGTACCAGAAAAGGAAATAAAAAGCCTAGCATATTTAATACTGCTCCAAGCATGATAATGGTAATATATTCTTTGCTATAGACCAAAATTTCTTTGCTTATATTCAGTAAGCCCAAAATATTATTTTGCAGCAATAAATAAAATACTGTTAAGGAAATACCCAAAATGAAAGTTAATACGATTGAATTGGCCGCAGTATTTTCAGCGGCCTCCCTCTTACCCTCACCTAGTTTTATGGAAATATTATTTCCAGCCCCAATTGAAATAAGGGCTGACAATGCTACAACTAAGGTAGTAATAGGAGTTGTTAGGCCAACCCCTGTCAGGGCTAAAGCACCAATTTGTGGTATATTGCCTATAAAAATTCTGTCAATTACTGTATATAGTGAATTGATTAATAGGCTTAGCACAGTAGGAACAGAGTATTGCAAAAGTAACCTTCCTATTGGTTTTTTTTCGAGCTCTTCGATTCTATTCATAGGAACCTCCATTTACATATATTATAGATATTTTATATCTTTTATTAAGACAAAAAATGACATGCTATGGGCTTTTACTCTAGATTAGAGCATGAATTTTCTTACTCTATGCATGAGTTATTGACTTGGGCTATTTCAAATAGCTTTTTATTTTCCAGGTATTCTTCCATGAGGCCCTCAGCTTCTGCCATGACCTTATGAATTAAGCACTTACTTTCCTTAAATTCACAATTGAATAATGAGCCGGTACCCTCAGTAGCCCTGATCACATCCATAAAAGATATTTCCTCCATATTCTTTTTTAAAACATAACCACCTTTAACACCAGAAGTAGACTCAATTAGTCCGGCCTTTACCAACTGGGTAAGGATCTTTGACAGATAGGTAACCGACACATTGAAATGCTCTGCAAGGACATTTACACTGATTTTTTCATTTTGTGCATTTTTAATCATATAAACAATTGTATGCAATGCATAGTTTGTTGCTTTTGTATATTTCATAGGGAAGCTCCTTCAAAGATATTATAGACAATATATATCCATGATTATATCATTGGAATCTGGCAATGTCAATCATCTAATAAAATTATCAAGCAATATATTATAATTCTTATCCTTTAACATATAGTGTGTCTATATATTAGTGGCTTAATCAATAAAATTCAAAAAATAACCAGAAGGCAGCTAAGCTGCCTCCTTTATTCATCATTCTCATTAATCCATAGATTTACCAGGTGAACTGCACCTCGAAAACCGACAAAGGGTGGCTCATAGGGGTGAAGCCTCCATTTGGTATCCGGGTTGGCAATCTGCATTTCACTACTACGGCCCGCCCACTCCAGGGCCTCTCCACTGGCCATCAGAAGGCCCTTTTCATGGAATTGTACTGTCTGTGCCCACTCCTCTTCTGAGAAATAGGGTATTTCCTCATTTCCCATATCGGGACAATCGCACCAGCAGGCTCCTTTGGATAATGATAGTTCGTTACAGCCAAAGTCTAAAATTCCCCTGACCACATCGGCGTGTCCTCCCAGGGATAATATCGCCTCCTCTGGATGAGATCTTACAATGTGTCGGAAATGGGGCATCACAGGAACAATTCGACTGCGGGAAATTTCCCTCTCTTTTTTAATAAAAGCGGTGTTGACTGTCAAACCAGACACCTCTGCCACTGCCTCAATCCATCCTATAGTTCCTTCAATCCCATAGGGCCGTGCCAAAAGATAGGGTGTTCCAAATTTTTTCTGCAGATGCTTTGCTGCAGGTTCACCCTCCCGTCGGATGACAAGATTGATATGGGCGCTGCCCATTCTTTCGATTTCCTCCACAGTGGTATCGGAGGTCATGATGCACACCGGCTTCATACCAAAGGCCCCCTCCATGATCCGAAGAATTTCACCTGCATCCGCCTGAAAGCGGAATAAATCAGCACAGGAGCCAATGATATTAAAGGTGGGCTGGGGTGTTTTTTCTATTTCCATGGGCAGGGTTTTGGCCAGCAATAAAAGGGCCTCCTGTATTCCCCGGTGCTGGAAAACATCAAATCCGCCATATCCAAAGGGCAGCAGACGAATGTTAGGATATTCAGGCTGAAGCTCCTGGCAAAGGGCAAAAAGGTCTGTTCCGATTACCTCTGGAATGGAAGAGGGCAATAGAAAAATAACCCGGGGATGATCCTTCCTGATGATATGATCAATGGTATGATTTAGCCTGCTGGTACCTCCAAGGGAGATATCGGCTTCATCAATATGGGTGGAATACAGCTTACAATCATTATTCACT
>CBFGTV010000021.1:0-49450 GCA_965652145.1 uncultured Clostridiaceae bacterium | reverse complement strand
AGATCCTGAAGATCCTGAAGACCCCGAAGATCCAGAAGACCCTGAAGATCCAGAAGGCCCAGAGGATCCAGAAGACCCCGAAGATCCCGAGGATCCCGAAGACCCAGAGGATCCAGATAATAACAATCCAGGTCGGGATAGAGACAGGGATAGAGACAGGGATAGAGATAGGGACAGAGATAGATCCAACACCCCAATTAGGAGGTCTAACCCAACACCTGAAACCGTTGAAGAGGTAGAAGAAATAATAGAAGAAGAACCTATTCCCCAGGGTGTACCAGAGGTGGAAATAGTAGAAGATATAATAGAGGTAGAAGAAGTAGAGGAAGTTGAAGAAGAGCCCGAAATGATTATTCTTGACGAAGAAATTCCCTTGGGCCCCGTAGCGTTGCCCAAAACCGGTGAAAGATCTCCCTATCTGTTTTATGGACTGGGAACTTTAATCAGTGCATTGGGTATTAGGCTCAGAAGAAAATAATTAAATAAAAAGATATTCAAATTTAATTAAGGGCTGGGATAATTATGTTCCAGCCCTTTTTCCAAAGGAAGGATGCCGCCATGAAAAAACTGTCAACCTTAATCATTGTCATGGGACTCATCATAGCTGCTTATCCCCTGTTGGAAAGGGGGTATTGGTGGTATAGCCAGCAAAAACTGCTGGAGGATTTTGAGGAACACATCACTTTAGAAGCAGCTGCCATGGAAGCATATTATGAGTTAGAAACCATTTTTAATGATGAAATGGAGCAGGATCAGGGACTGGTAAGTCCGACAAACCCGCCTGACCAACAGGAAGAGGAAAAGCCCATCGAGGTGTCGGCACTTGATACAATAGGAAGGATACTAATTCAAAAGATAGAATTAAATCTACCGATTCTGGCTGGTGCAACAAATCGAAATTTAAAAATGGGGGCAGCTCAAATTGAAGGAACTACCACCATTGGCGAAATTGGCAACACGGCTTTGGCAGGCCATAGGAGCCATACCTTTGGACGCTTATTTAATCGATTGGATGAGCTGGAACCCGGAGACATGATTCTTATTGAAACGATTAATGGCATTTACGAGTATGAAGTCTACGAGAAAAAGGTTGTACTGCCCGAGGATGTTTCTGTATTGAATCGAAACAACCAAGACCGGGTGCTTACCCTAATAACCTGTACACCCCTCTATACTGCCAGTCATAGGTTGATCATTCATGCAAAGCAAACAGAGACGTAGCAGTAATTCCTTATATGGCTTGATTTTAATCGGTGTAGTAATTGGTTTAGCTTGAAAATCCTGAAGAAAAGCAATAAAATGATAAATAGAAGTATAAATTCTAATGTTAAGGAAAAAATCAACGGAAATGTTAAGGTAAGAACGTAGGTTATGGTTAATTTTTTACCGAATGTTCATATTTATAATTTTTTTCAGGAATGGGGCAATTCCCTATAATAAAATGACTTTGGAGGATGGTTATGAGCAAGCTAAAGAGGAATGAGCGAATAGCAGCCATGGTAAAAATCTTAAGTGATCAACCTAATAAAGTATTTACACTGAATTATTTTACAGAAAAATTCAATTCAGCCAAGTCTACCATTAGCGAAGATATTGTCATTGTGAAGCAAACAATGGAAAAAATGGAGCTGGGAAAAATTGAAACCCTTTCTGGAGCCGCCGGGGGTGTGAAGTTTATTCCCCAAACCAACAAGAAGCAAAACAAAGAAATATTAGAAATGATTGCTGAAAAGCTAAGCCAGGGCGATCGGATACTTCCCGGGGGCTTTTTATACATGACTGATGTGATCTATTCTCCCCATCTGATTCATCATATCGGTGAAATATTTGCCAGTCAATTTGATTATAAGCATGTTGATTATATCGTCACCGTAGAGACCAAGGGAATACCCCTGGCCCTAATGGTAGCCCGGGCCATGAATCGGCCTTTGGTGATATTAAGAAGAGACAGCAAGGTGACGGAAGGTTCAACGGTGAGTATTAATTATATTTCAGGATCAAGTGGAAAAATTCAGCGGATGTCCCTTTCACGTCGGGCTATCAAGCCAGGCGCTCGGGTAATTATTATAGATGATTTTATGAAGGCTGGGGGAACTGCCAAGGGGATGAAGGATATGATGAAGGAATTTGATGCAGAGGTAGAAGGGGTAGGGGTGCTAATTGCAACAAAAACACCTGCTGAAAAGCTAATTAATGACTATCGTGCCCTGTTAATTTTAGAAGAAGTAAGGGAGTCAGATCAGTTTATTCAGATGGTACCGAACCCAGACCTGATATAATGCAGATATAATTTAAAAAAAATCCACCAACGACAAAAAAATTCTGAAAACTTGCAATATTATTGCAGGAAATTTGTCCTAAATGGAGAATAGTCCATAATAATATGCATTTTGCAGTATGACAGATGGAAGGTGGTGAGGGACAATGCAAGTGACTGATGTGAGAATTAGAAAGGTAGCAACGGAAGGGAAAATGAAGGCTATTGTTTCTGTAACGTTTGATGAGGAATTTGTTGTACATGATATTAAAATTATTGAAGGTCAAAATGGACTATTTATTGCGATGCCCAGTCGAAAAATGGGGGAAGGTGACTTTAGAGACATCGCCCATCCAATCAACTCGGAAACAAGATCTAAAATTCAGGATGCAATCTTCAGTGAGTATGAAAAAATGGGAGACGAGCTTGAGGGAGCAGTTGGAGAGTAAGAAAAATAAAAAGGGGCCATGGGGGTCCCTTTTATTTGCGGTCAAAATGATATAATGATATAAAGTGATGTTTTAGGGCAGACTTTTTTTATTATATAAAGGTTTTTTGATTTAGGGGTTTTTTATTTAGTCAAAATATAATAAACTATATAGGGGAAATTAGAAGTAAATCGATAAGAATTTACGCTTAAAATATAAATTAGAGGTGAAATAATGGAACTTAAAGCAATCATACTGGCTGCAGGTGAAGGGAAGCGAATGAAATCCCAGCTTCCCAAGGTGCTCCACAGGGTTTGCGGACAAACCATGCTGCAACATGTTGTTGACGCTGCTGAAGATGCTGAGGTAGATGAGTGCATTGTGGTGGTGGGTCATGGGGCCGAGGAAGTAAAAAATAGCCTAAAGCCCCATATTAAGACGGTTTTACAGGAGGTTCAGCTGGGAACTGGTCACGCCCTTGGTATGACCCGAGAGCTCCTTTCTGAGGATGGCTTGGTGCTGGTACTCAATGGTGATGGCCCCTTAATTACCGGTGAAACCCTAAAAAATCTGCTTAAGACCCATGTTTCAGAACAGTATAGTGCTACGGTTTTAACAACAGAGCTGATGAATCCCCATGGCTATGGCCGAATTGTGCGGGATCATGCCAATCAGCTAAAGGAAATTGTAGAGGAAAAGGATACAACACCTGACGAGAAAAAAATTAAAGAAATTAATTCCGGGATTTATTGCTTTAACTCAAGGGAATTGAAGGAAGCCCTGCCTCTGCTAAAGAATGATAATGCCCAGAAGGAGTATTACCTGACCGATGTCCTCTCAATCATGAAGGGAAAGGGCCTTTCGGTGGGGCTTTATCAAGTCGATGACCCTCAAGAAATTATGGCGGTGAACGATCGGGTACAGCTGGCCCAGGTAGAGGCTGTCATGCGAAGAAGGATTAATCATGGGCATATGAGAAATGGCGTTACCATTATTAATCCCGAGGTTACCTATATAGAAAAGGGAGCCCAAATCGGACAAGACACCATTATTTACCCTGGTACCAGTATATCAAGGGAAACCACCATTGGGGAAGGCTGTAAAATCGGGCCTGATACCCAAATCCGGTATTCCCATATTGGTCAAGGGGTAGAAATTAACCATTCTGTTGTCATAGAAAGCAATATAGATGATTATTCTACCCTGGGGCCCTATGCCTATTTAAGGCCCAATAGCAGGGTTGGAAAGCATGTTAAGATAGGAGACTTTGTTGAATTGAAAAATGCTTCTATCGGGGATTATTCCAAGGCATCTCATTTAGCCTATATCGGTGATGCCGAGGTGGGTTCAAAGGTGAATATCGGCTGTGGGGTGGTTTTTGTCAATTATGACGGGAAAAACAAGCATAAGACCGTCGTTGAAGATGGTGCCTTTGTTGGCAGTAATGCCAACCTGATTGCCCCTGTGGTTGTAAAGAAAAATGGCTATGTGGCCAGTGGTTCAACCATTACCGATGAGGTGCCCGAAGGGGCCCTGGCGGTGGCCCGGGGGCGACAGGAAAACAAGCATGGCTGGGTAGAAAAGAAGGGCCTATTAAAAAAAGATAAGTAAGTATTGTCAATTTAACAAGGAGGATTACAGTTAATGAACACCAGTGGAAGTGAAATTAAAATCTTTTCTGGAAATGCCAATCTGGAATTGGCTGAGGAAATTGCAAGAACTATCGGGGTTCCCCTGGGAAATGCCGAGGTAACCACCTTCAGTGACGGTGAAATTGCTGTCAATATTAATGAAACCGTCAGGGGAACAGATCTATATGTGGTACAGCCAACCTGCCCCCCTGTTAATGATCATCTAATGGAGCTTTTAATCATGATCGATGCCTTTAAGAGGGCGTCAGCCGGAAGAATTACTGCGGTACTTCCCTATTACGGCTATGCAAGACAAGACAGAAAGGCCAAGGCAAGGGATCCAATTACTGCAAAGCTCTTGGCAGATATCATCACGACGGCCGGTGCCGACCGGGTGTTGACCATGGACCTGCACGCTGCCCAAATTCAAGGCTATTTTAACATTCCTGTTGACCATCTACAGGGAGTACCCATTCTTGCAAAATATTTCTTAGAAAAGAACCTAAAGGATGTGGTAGTCGTCTCTCCAGACCTGGGGAGTGTTACCCGGGCAAGAAATTTTGCTAATCATCTGGATGCACCCATTGCTATTATTGACAAGAGAAGGCCAAAGGCCAATGTGTCTGAAATTATGAACATAATTGGTGAAATTGAAGGCAAAACAGTTATTCTGGTGGATGACTTAATTGATACGGCAGGAACCATCACCAATGCCGCCAATGCCCTGAAGGAATTTGGCGCAGTTGAGGTCTATGCCTGCTGTACTCACCCTGTATTGTCTGGGCCTGCGCTGGAAAGAATAGAAAATTCAGCTATTAAAGAGCTGATCATCACCAATACCATTAAGCTTCCCGAGGAAAAGCAAAGTGATAAAATTAAGGCAATTTCAGTAGCACCGGTTTTTGCAGAAGCAATTTTACGTATTTATAAAAACATCTCAGTCAGTAAGCTTTTTGATTAGACGAAAACCCCTTTTTTTCGCAGGTGAAAATTTCGGCACCCTTATGTATCCTGTATACAGGCCTGCTGATTTTCAATACCTCGAATAAGAGGGGCTTTTAATCAAACTGGTGACTTTTTGCTTATGGCCGGCGGCCCCCATTAGGAGGTGAAAAACATGTATATTGTTGTAGGTCTTGGGAATCCAGGAAAAAAGTATGAGGGCACTAGACATAATGTGGGCTTTCACACCATTGATCTATTGGCTGATCGCTTAAATATAAAGGTAAACAAGCTAAAGTACAAGGCATTGATCGGAGAAGGGCATATCGGTATGGAAAGGGTTCTTTTAGTCAAGCCCCAAACCTTCATGAATCTTAGTGGACAAAGTGTAATGGAGCTGATACAATTTTATAAAATTGATTTAGAGCAGCTAATCGTTATTTACGATGATATCGATGTGAAGACAGGTGCCCTTAGAATAAGGGAAAAGGGCAGTGCCGGCAGTCACAACGGAATGAAAAATATTATTTATCTCCTTAAGGAGGATCGCTTCCCCAGAATCAGAATTGGAGTAGGAAAGCCCGAAGGGGGAGATTTGGCGGACTATGTATTGGGTCGCTTTTCAAAGGAAGAAGCAGGCCCTGTTAAGGAGGCCATTGAACGGGCTGCCTTGGCGGTAGAGACCATTATCAGCGATAATCTGCAGCTGGCCATGAATAAGTATAATGGATAAGGTGAAGGATATAGAAAAAAAGGAGTAGAGAAATGTTCATCCTTTCGGGTATATTGGCAGCTTTTTTCGCTTATCTATTAAATAAGGTCATACTGAAGCGCTTTGGCGGAAACAGTCTGATCATGATTGTTCCGTTGGCGGAAGAATTGATAAAAACCCTTGCAGCAATGGTAATCAATGGAAACATATTAGCTACCCATATTGTATTTGGGATCATAGAAGGTGGGTATGACATATTTAATTCCCCTAAAAAAATAGGAAAACTGGCAGCCTTGGCCAGTATACTCAGTCATAGCCTCTTTGGATACATCACCCTGCTGGTCTTTAATCGAAGCCAATCCATTTTTATTGCTATTCTGGTGGCCTGGCTGTTTCATAGTGGGTGGAACTGGTATATAACTAAATATCTATAATGTAAATGTAATCATAATTTAAAAGCCTGGGTTTCAAATCCGGGCTAAAGATGCTGACTATTTTTACAGCAAATTATGTAACTTTATTAAAGGGCGGTGTCATGAGGGTGAAGAATCTACTGCTTACACCTATAGAAAATTCCATACAGTACAATCAATTGATCGGAGCCTTTAAATCTCGAAAAACCCCGGTTTATCTACATGGCTTGAATGAATCACAAAAATCCCATATGATTTACGGGCTGTATCAGGCCCTGAAGAAGCCCATCTGTCTGATTACCCACAATGAGCTGGAAGCCCGGGAGCTGTACCAGGATTTGAAGTTCTATTTAAATCAGGATGTCATGCATTTTCCCTCCCGAGAAATTGTTTACTATGATGTGACAGCCTTGGGTAATGATCAGGAGGATGAGCGAATTAAGGTTCTCGAAAGGCTCAACCAATCTACAGGGGGAATTGTGGTTGCCTCGGTGGAGTCCCTGCTGGTAAAGCTAACTCCCCCAGGAATCTATCGGAAATACCGGGTCAATATCAAGGTGGGCGAGATCATCAATCTGGAACAGGTTCTTAACACCTTCTTTATTCAAGGCTACCAGCGCACCGATCGGGTAGAGGCCAGGGGTGAATATAGTCTTAGGGGAGGAATCATAGACATCTTCCCTCCCTCTGCAGAGAATCCCTATAGAATTGAGCTTTTTGATGATGAGATTGATTCGATCAGGGCCTTTGATGTGGCCACCCAGAAGTCCATCGATAAAAGGGAGCAGGTGGAGATAAATCCTGTAACGGAAGGACTCTTAGATCCAACCAGACTGGATGCCCTGCAAAAACAGCTTAAACAGGAATTGAAAAGGAATTTGAGCAAGCTGGAGGAGCCAGGAAAGGAAAGGCTGGAGGAGAAGTTTAACGAAATTGTAGATAAATTTGAGAACTTTAGTCATTTTAATGGGGCCGATCTCTTTATGCCCTATGTCTATGAGGATGCTGCCACCCTATTGGATTATATGGGGCTTCAAACCCTCATTGTAATGGATGAGCCCCGAAGAATCAGAGAAAAGGCCGAAGGACATTTAGAGGAATTTCACGATAATTTTAAAACCCTTTTGGAAAGGGGCGAGGTATTACCCACCCAGGGCAAGCGCCTGTTCCTTTACGATGAGCTTGTCAAGCGCCTTAAGAGGCATCAGGTGGCATCCCTCAGCTTAATACCGAAATATAATCCCGACTTTCAGCCTAAAGAAACTATTTCCTTTACCTCCAGGGGGGTACAATCCTTCCAGGGTAAAATTGATTTTTTAGTAGAAGAGTTAAAAACACTTCAGTATAAGGGTTATAAGGTGGTGCTGGTTCCTGGCACCAAGGAACGGGCCCTGCGATTATTAGAGCTCTTGAGGGATCGGGGAATTAAGGTAAATTTTGAGGTTAATCCCCAAGGGGAAAGCCTCATGACAGGTCAGGTGGTCATTGTTCAGGGAAGCCTTCGCAAGGGCTTTGAATATGTCGACATGAAATATATCATGATTACCGACAGCGAAATATATGGAGTTCATAAAAAGAAAAAGCAAAAAACCAAGCGTAAGGATGCTGCCCCGATTAAATCCTTTATTGAATTGCAGGTGGGGGATTATGTAGTTCACGAGGGTCATGGAATAGGAAAATACATTGGAATCGAAGAATTAAAGGTTGAGGGAATTAAAAAGGATTACTTGAAAATCCGTTATTCTGGTGAAGATAATCTCTATGTGCCAACCGATCAGATGGATTTAATACAAAAATATATCGGAAGTGACGATAAGCTGCCAAGGCTGAATAAACTGGGGGGAACCGAGTGGGCTAAAACTAAGGCCAAGGTAAAGCGAGCCATTGAAGATATGGCAGGGGAGCTATTAAAGCTTTACGCAGAGCGGGAAAAAGCCAAAGGCCATGCCTTTCCTGAAGATACCGAATGGCAAAAGCAGTTTGAAGACCTGTTTCCCTATGAGGAAACGGCAGATCAGCTTCGTTGTATCGAAGAGGTTAAGGCAGATATGGAACGGGAACGAACCATGGATCGGCTGCTATGCGGTGACGTAGGCTACGGAAAGACCGAAGTGGCCATTAGGGCAGCCTTTAAAGCAGTTATGGGAAATAAACAGGTGGCAGTATTGGTTCCTACTACGATTTTGGCACAGCAGCATTTTAATACCTTTACCCAGCGCTTCTCGGGCTTTCCGGTGAAGATAGAGATGCTAAGCCGCTTTAAAACAGCAGCTCAACAAAAGAAAATTATTGAAGATGCCAGAACAGGTAACCTAGATATATTAATCGGTACCCATCGAATATTATCTAAGGATATAAACTTTAAAGATTTAGGACTTCTGATTGTGGATGAAGAACAGCGTTTCGGTGTAAAACATAAGGAAGCCCTGAAGCACATGAAAAAGAATGTAGATGTATTGACTTTAACCGCCACACCGATTCCCAGAACCCTTCATATGTCGATGATCGGTGTACGTGATATGAGCGTAATTGAAGATCCGCCAGAGGAAAGGTTTCCTGTACAGACCTATGTGATGGAATACAACGAATCGGTATTGATGGATGCCATCACCCGGGAACTTGCCAGGGGCGGGCAAATTTACTATGTCTATAATCGGGTTCAGGGAATACAGCAAATGGCCAATCGGCTGGCCCAGCTGGTTCCAGAGGCCAGAATTGGAGTAGGCCATGGCCAAATGAGTGAGCGGGAGCTGGAAAACCTAATGCTTGCCTATTATGAAGGGGAATATGATCTTTTGGTCTGTACCACCATCATTGAAACGGGCCTTGACATACCCAATGTCAATACCATTATCATCCATGATGCCGACAAGCTGGGCTTATCGCAGCTCTATCAGCTTCGGGGCCGGGTCGGTAGATCCAACCGGCAGGCCTATGCCTACCTAATGTACGAGAAGAATAAATCCCTGACAGAGGTGGCAGAAAAGCGTCTAAAGGCCATCAAGGAATTTACCGAGTTTGGTTCCGGCTTTAAAATTGCCATGCGTGACCTGGAAATCCGTGGTGCGGGAAACCTCTTAGGGGGAGAACAGCATGGACACATGGCCGCCATTGGCTACGATTTATATGTCAAGCTTTTGGAGGAAACCATCGGCGAAATGCGGGGTGAGGCTGTAGAAAAATATGAAGATACCCTGATGGAGCTCAATGTCAATGCCTACATTCCCGAGGATTACATTTCAAACCCCAGCCAGAAGATTGAAATCTATAAAAAAATTGCCTCAATCCGTAATCAGGCTGATCTATTCAGTGTTGAGGAAGAAATTGAAGACCGGTATGGAGATATACCTGCCAGCGTCAGAAACCTTTTAATGATTTCCTATATTAAGGCCCTGGCTAAAAACCTAAGGATTGGGTCTATCAGCCAAAAAGATAAAGAAATTAAAATTAGCTTTCAGGATGCCAGCAAGCTTAAGCCGGAGTATATTGGCGATGTGCTTCACACCTATCACCGCCGGGTAACCTTCCATGGCACCAGCGAGCCCTATTTTTTATATAAAATTAATAATCTTGACCAATATAAGACATTAACTGATCTAAAGGACATGATAGAAAAAATTAGCGGTTTGCAAATAAAAGCAAATTCGTTATAATAGAGTGAAGACCGAAATGGATAGGGAGTGATAAAAGAAAATGAAAAGACATTGGAAAAAGCATATAGGCATAATGTCAATAATTTTAATCATGGCATTATTGGTGGTGGGCTGCAGCAAAGAAGCCAAGGTAGATGCAGAAGTAGCCGCAGTAGTAAATGGAGTCGAGATTTCAATGGAGGATTTTAATAAAAATCTTGCACTATATAAAATGGATTATGAATTGCAGTTTGGTTCTGAAATCTTTAACGAGAATACCGAAACTGGTTTAAGTCTGATTGAAACAGTCAAATCTCAAGTGTTGGAAAAGATGATCACCGATGAAGTATTGCTTCAGCTGGCAAAAGAAAAGGATGTTTCTGTAGATAAAGAGGTGATTGATAAATCCTACGAGGAGTATTTGGAATATCTCAACAATAATGCGGAATATAAGGCCTTTACAGAGGAAAACGGTCTTGACGAGGCCTTTGTTAAAGAGCTGATTCGTGTAGGGGAAATTATCAATGCTTATCAAGGGGTTTACATGGAAGAGCTAACCATTAGCGAAGAAGAAGCTCGAACCTTCTATGATGAAAACCCTGAGTATTTTATAATTGATGAAGTGAAGGCACGGCACATATTGGTTGATAATTTAGACTTAGCCGAGGAGCTTTTAGAGCGAATTAAACAGGGAGAATCCTTTGAGGAGCTGGCCAAGGAATATTCTACAGATCCCGGTACCAAGGACTTGGGCGGAGACCTGGGCTATTTTGCCAAGGGCAGTATGGTGGCTCCCTTTGATGAAGCAGCTTTCTCCATGGAAGCTGGGGACATAAGCGACCCTGTACAAACTGATTTTGGCTACCATATCATCAAGGTAGAGGATAAAAATACCGAGGTACATGAATTTGAGGATAGCCTGGATCTAATCGTTAATTTCCTAAAGGCCACAGAGTTTCAAAAGCTCATTGATGAAAGTGTTGAAAAGGCAGAGGTTGTAAGAAATATAACTACTGATTAATATAGGGGGAGAAGCACTCCCTCTTTTTTTATACCCGGAAAGTTCTCGCCTAATAATAATTAAAATTAAGGAGAAATTTCAGTATATTGATTTCAACAAGAGGAAAATTTCTTCTAATCTTAAGGCTTAATTTTCGAAAATTCAAATAGAATGTTCCTGTAGTCCTTGAAAATTACCACATTGTTCGTATACTATTTTAATCCAATAGATTTTAAACCCAAATGCATAAAAAACTATAATTGGTAAAATAATATTGATACAATAAATTCTACTAAATTTAGGAGGTAATAGGAGTGAAGGCGACAGGAATTGTTAGGCGAATAGACGATTTAGGTAGAGTTGTAATCCCCAAGGAAATACGTAGAACCCTTAGGATTCGAGAGGGAGATCCACTTGAAATATTTACTGATCGAGAGGGAGAGGTCATCCTAAAAAAATATTCACCCATTGGGGAATTGACCGAATTTGCTACAGAATATGCAGAATCCCTTCAAGAGGCCCTGGGCCATATTGCCATCATCACAGATCGTGATACCATCATAGCCGTAGCAGGGGCTTCCAAAAAGGAATATTTAGATAAACGGGTTAGTAAGACCCTGGAAAAGCTGATGGATGAAAGAGAAGTGGTAGTAGCCAATCAAGGTGATCAATATTGTCCAATTGCTTCTGATGAGCCCGATGAAGGGAAATATACCGCCCAGGTAATTGCCCCCATTGTGACCCAGGGAGATCCAATTGGAACAGTAATTCTTTGCTCCAGGGATAAGGGGACAAGCATGGGCGATACCGAAAAGAAAATTGCCATGACTGCTGCTGCCTTCCTATCAAAGCAAATGGAGCAATAATGATTTAATCCCGGTGGAAGCCGGGTTTTTTATTGTCTGAAATTATTTATTAAATTTTTCTAAAGCCTAACCTTCCGTCGGAATTCGACCAGGGCTAACCCGTTTATTTAGGTGATACAAGGTACTTGGGGCCGTACTATACGAAATGGTTAAAGTCTGCTATAATAGATTCTGACTGAAAAGAGTGGGAGGAGTATTTATGAAAAAAGAATCCTTTTTAAAGGGTGCCGCTGTCTTGGGGATAGCGGGTATGATTATAAAAGTACTGGGTGCCTTTTTTCGAATTCCTTTGGGGCGGATTATTGGTTCCGAAGGATTAGGTTATTTTCAGGTGGGGTATCCAATTTATACATTTTTGCTTTCCTTTTCAACCCAGGGCTTTCCAACAGCCATATCAAAGCTTGTATCGGAAAAAAGAGCAAAGGGAGACAATGCAGCAGCCCATAAGGTCTTTAAAACCTCATTGAAGATACTACTGTCTTTGGGAACCATTAGCTCATTGATTCTTGCCCTTGGAGCTGGCTACATAGTCAATCATATTGTAAAAAGCCCTAACGCCTATTACGCAGTAATGGCCCTGGCTCC
This sequence comes from uncultured Clostridiaceae bacterium, assembly GCA_965652145.1. GTDB lineage: Bacteria > Bacillota > Clostridia > Peptostreptococcales > Natronincolaceae > CBFGTV01. The sequence goes on along the minus strand of CBFGTV010000021.1, from coordinate 36,984 downwards.
TGCCCTGCTGGTGGTTTCTGCCATGGCTGCCTTCAGAGGGTATTTTCAAGGTATGAAAAATATGACGCCAACTGCCCTTTCCCAGGTGGCGGAGCAATTCGGCAGAGTATTGATTGGTTTATTGCTGGCAGTGCTGCTTTTAAACCGGGGAATTGAATTTGCTGCTGCAGGGGCTGCCTTTGGGGCCACCGTTGGGGGCGTTTTTGGCTTTTTAATTATTTATTATCTTTATCGAAGATCTCAAAGGAAAATTTTATCCTCCTTTGACCGATTACCTGATGAACAAGAGGCTCCCACCAGGGTCATTATCAGAGACCTTTTAAAGGTGGCCATTCCCATTACCATTGGGGGGGCCGTTATGCCCTTGATTAATATTGTTGATACCATGATCGTTTTAAGAAGACTACAGGCCATTGGCTTTTCCTACGAGGAGGCCAACAGCCTTTTCGGTCAATTGACAGGAATGGCTGCCACCCTCATCAACCTGCCCCAGGTGTTTACTGTGGCCCTTTCCATGAGTGTGGTACCGGTTATTGCTGAGGCCACGGCCAATAAAGACCGAAAAACTGTACAGGCTGACACCCAGTCTGCCTTTAGAGTGTCCCTCTTGATTGGGTTACCTGCTTCGGTGGGCCTGGCAATTTTGTCGGGGCCGATTATGAATTTGCTGTTCCCCAACGAAGCCGCTTCGGCCGGCGAGATCCTGCTGTTTATGTCAATGGCTGTATTTTTCTTAACACAGCTGCAAACACTAACAGGAGTACTGCAGGGGGTTGGAAAACCGGCGGTACCGGTGAGAAATTTAATGATTGGTGCTATTGTTAAATTTTTTGTTACCTACACCTTGACGGGAATTCCTGCCCTGAATGTTAAAGGGGCGGCCCTGGGTACCGTATCGGCCTATTTAGTGGCCTCTACATTAAATTTTATTGCTGTTAAACGATACACCGGAACTACCTTTAACCCCGTACAGTTTTTTGTAAAGCCCTTAACCTCTGTTATTGCCATGGGTTTGGTAGTTAGTCTAAGCTACCGGGGGATATACCCAACGGTGGGCAATAACCTTGCAACCGTTATGGCCATCGGTGTAGGGGTTGTGGTGTACGGGCTGGCCCTTTTATTGACGGGAGCCATTACAGAAGCAGATTTCGAACTGTTGCCGGGGGGAACCCGGCTGGCGAAGGTCTTAAAGCGATCTAGGCTGCTTAAAAAGCACAATGAATAAGCTAAGTGTTCAGGAGGAAAAACCATGGGGAAAATAACAGTGGTTGGGCTGGGGCCAGGGGCTTTAGAACATGTGACACTGGCTGCTCTTAACGAAATGAAAAGACATAAAAGAATTTTTTTAAGAACAATGCACCATCCGACGGTGGCGCTGCTAAAGGATATCACATATGAAGCATTTGATTCCTATTACGAAACATTTGACAGCTTTGATGAAGTATATGATCAAATTGTAATGGCACTGTTAGGGGCCGCCCAGGAGGAAGATGTGCTTTATGCCGTACCTGGGCATCCCTATGTGGCTGAAAGCACCGTAGAAAGGCTTATGGTGGCGGCCAGGGATCAGCAAATTCCCGTAGAGGTGCATCCTGCCATGAGCTTTATCGATGTGATGCTTCCTGCCGTGGGGCTAGACCCTGTGGCAGGCTTTAAGTTAATTGACGGCCTGCAGCTGGATCGGCAGGAACCAGACCCATCCACAGCCACAATCATTACCCAGGTTTATGATCCCTTTATTGCTTCCCAGGTAAAATTGAGGCTGATGGACTATTATCATGATGATCAAGAGATTGTTGTGGTGAAAAATGCTGGAATTTCAACCCTTGAGCGAATTGAGCGGATTCCGCTCTATCAACTGGATCGTCTGGAATGGATCGATTACCTGACAAGTGTTTATATACCAAGCATTGACACCCTAGAAAAAAAATACTATAATATGAATAATTTAATAGAAATCATGGAAATATTAAGGAGTAAAGATGGCTGTCCATGGGATATCCAGCAGAATCATAGGAGTCTAAAGCCCTATTTAATTGAAGAAGCCTACGAGGTGCTGGAGGCCATCGATTTAGAGGATGATTTCCTATTAGAGGAGGAGCTGGGGGACCTGCTGCTTCAGGTGGTTTTCCATAGTCAGATTGCCAAGGAAAGACAAGCCTTCACCATGGGGGATGTGATTCGGGGCATATGTGAAAAACTAATTTTTAGGCATCCCCACGTATTCAAGGATACCCAGGCCAATAACCAGGATGAGGCCCTTGAAGCATGGGAAGCCAGTAAGCGAGAAGAAAAGAAAATCACCAGCCTAACAGAATCAATGAAATTGATACCAAAGCAACTGCCTGCAACGATGAGGGCCTATAAAATTCAAAAAAAGGCTGCCGAGGTTGGTTTTGATTGGGACACCCTTGAAGAAACTGCCGGAAAGATTGAAGAGGAGCTGAAGGAATTAAAAGAGGCCATCATGGAGGGAGCTGCAGAAAAAATCTTGGGTGAAGGGGGCGATTTACTATTTGCCGTTGTCAATTTCCTCAGATTTCTAAAGGTTGAGCCAGAGGAAGCATTAAACCTGACCAACCAGAAGTTTATCGAAAGATTTTCTTATATTGAGGAAAGAGCAAAGGACACCGGGAAGGCATTAAAGGAAATGACCCTGGCAGAAATGGACATCCTATGGGAGGAAGCAAAGAGAAAAAACCATACATAATCTTCTAAAATCCTCAAAAATATACAAAAAAAATAGCAAAAATCATTTAAAAAGAAGGATTTTCAAAATTTAAAGAGAATATGACTATACGTATTCTAAATTATTAAGGAGGTTTTATAAGTGAACAAAGCTGAATTAGTTGCTAAGATTGCAGAGAAAAGTGCATTAACTAAAAAGGATGCAGAACTGGCCTTAAATTCTTTCATGGAAAGCGTTGAAGAAGCATTAGTGGCTGGAGACAAAGTACAATTAGTAGGATTCGGAACTTTTGATGTAAGAGAAAGAAAGCCACGACAAGGTAGAAACCCAAGAAATCCAGAGCAAGTTATTGATATTCCAGCTTCTAAAGCACCTGTTTTCAAAGCTGGTAAAACATTAAAAGAAAAAATTAATGGTTAATAAAAATCAGGTCGCTGACCTGGTTTTTATTTAAGCTTGATTGTAAAAGGAATAGGCTAAATTAGCCTGTTCCTTTTTTATAATTGTTGTATAATTTTTGCCTACTGGCCCATAATAAGGTTGAAATACACATTAAAACATTTGAGAAAGGAGTCGATCTTCATGCAACAACTAAATCAAATGGAGCTGCAAAACCTTAGACACTTAATAGGCAGCCATCAAACCATTTCGGCCAAGCTTAACGACTATGCACAGCAATGCCAAGACCAGCAAGTGAAGCAAATGTTCCAGCAGGCAGCCCAGTCAGCACAGAATAGTGCCCAAAAGCTAATGACATTTCTACAATAATTAAGAAAAGGAGGTATTCGTAATGCAAGATAAGGATATGGTAAATGATGTTTTAACAATGACAAAGGCAGGCTTGACCGACTATACAAGAACAATCGGTGAGGCTTCCAATCAAAGCCTAAGACAAATGCTTCAGCAAATGAGAAACAGTGATGAACAATTCCAGTACAGCCTGTATCAACTTGCTGAACAAAAAGGCTATTATAAGCCTGCATCTTCTGCTCCACCTCAAGAGGTGCAACAGGTTAAATCAGAACTTAGCCAGGGAATGAACAACATACCACACTAAAATACAAGATAAAAAATGATTAGTATCAAGGTACTAATCATTTTTTATCTTGTCTGCTATTTTACCATACCTGGGCGGGTTGTTTAAAAAACATAAATCCTATATACTTATGGTAGAAGCCTTTTATAAGCTGACTAGAAGCTTAATACTACATAGCAGGAGGGTTTATCGTGCGTTTAGATAAATACTTAAAGAATTCAAGAATTATTAAAAGAAGAACCGTTGCCAAAGAGGCCAGCGAAAGCGGCAGGGTGATGCTCAACGGCAAGGTTGCCAAACCGGGAACCGAGGTTTCGGTGGGAGACATCATTGAAATACGCTTTGGTGACAAGGTGTTTAAGGCCGAAATCACCCATGTGGCTGAACATGTCACCAAGGATGGGGCTAAGGAAATGTACCGGGTCATCGAGGAGTAGAAATTACAGAGGTTATCGTATATAAAATGCCTTTTTTCAAATACTATTAAAAGATTAAGGAAAGCAGTCTGTCAATCTTTTAATCTTTTAATCGTAAGGAGGAATCCAATGAAACGGATGAAACGGAATAAAGGCATTTACCTATTTTTAATTACTTTACTGATGGTGTTCTCCGTTGCTGGTTGCAGATCGGTGGAAAGGCCACCGGGCCAGGAGAAGGCTGAAGAAAATATTCCCCCTATACCAGAGCAAATCAGTCAGGGCGAAGGTGTAGAGCCTGTTTTGAAGGTTCACGTGGTGGATGAAGGACAGATAAGGGAAATGAAATTTGAAGAGTACTTAACCGGTGTTCTGGCCGGAGAGATGAACCCAGATTTCCCTGAAGAAGCCCTGGCGGCCCAGGCCATATTGGCCCGTACCTTTGTTATGGAATTCATTACAGATAAGGGAGGGTCTAAATATGAAGGGGCACATGTTTCTACAGATATTGAAGAGGCCCAGGCCTATGATGCTTCAAAAGTAAATGACCGTATTAAACAGGCCGTAGAAAGTACCCGGGGACAGGTGGCCCTTTATGATAATGATTATATTAAAGCCTGGTTCCATGCCCATGGAGGCGGTAAAACAGCCACTGCCATCGAAGGCTTAGGCTTTGACGAATCAGTCCCCCCCTATATTCAAGTGGTAGATTCCCAGGATTCTCAGGAGGCTCCGCCAGAGGATGCCAATTGGAAGGAAACCTTTACCAAGGCTGAAATTATTCAGGCTGCCCAACAGTCAGGTCATGAAATTAAAGACTTTGATAATATTGAGGTGACAGAATGGGGACCATCGGGCAGGGCCACTCAAATTCAGATCGGAGACGTTACCGTGGCAGCTCCCGCCTTTCGACTGGCCCTAGACAGCACCCGTATGAAGTCAACCCGGCTGACCAATATTTCTGTCTCTGGTGATCAGGTGACCATGGAGGGAACAGGCTATGGCCACGGGGTTGGCATGAGCCAATGGGGTGCCTATCAAATGGCCCAGGAGGGTAAGGATGCCGAGGCCATTATTCAGCACTATTTTAAGGATATCAGGATCGTTAAAATGTGGGAATAGTCTAAGTTTCAGTTCTAAAACCTTTCCATACCTCATAGTTATAGATGAAGGAAGGATGGGGAAGGTGATGGCAATGGAAGAGCGAAAAAATACCCGAGGTCGAAGCCATAATGTCATCCTGGAGAATCGGGAAAAGCTATCGGTTTCAGGTGTTGAGCATGTTAACAGCTTCAACAACGAACTAATTCTTGTAGAAACAGTAGCCGGTGTACTGACAATTAAAGGAGAAGAACTGGATGTAAATAAATTGAATTTAGAAGACGGAAACGTCATTATCGAGGGAAAAATTCAGTCGATGGTCTACAGTGAAAGAGATAGCTTTGGATCAAAGGGATCAAGCTTTTTAGGTAAATTGTTTAAATAGCTGCCAATATAAAAAAATTGGCAGCTTTTTTTTATGGGACATTCACCAAATTCAGTAGATTATCATAGGATAGAAAGATACCACAAATCCTGTTGAGGTGATTATAATGAGCATGTATTCCGTTTATCATGAAGCCTACATATTACTGGCAACCATCTATGGCGGGCTTTTAATCGGTTTTATTTATGATCTGTATAAGGTGTTTCGAGGATTATTTCATCCCAAAAAAATCGCCACCTATTTACAGGATATATTATTTTGGACCATTATCTCCATTGTGGCCTTCTATGTGCTGATCATCAGCAATCAGGGTGATCTGCGCTTTTATAACTTTCTTGGCTTTGTTATTGGTGTGCTGATTTATCATTATTTATTAAGCGCTAAAATCATACAAACCCTTTTGTTTATGATCAGGGTAATAAAGGAATTAATAGGGGATTTATGGAAGCTACTTCTTTATCCCCTTCAGGTCGGTTTTTGTCTGATTTCTGTACCATATTCCTATTGTAAAAGAAAGACGAAACCATTATACTATAAGTCAAAGAGAGTAATGAAAATTCCGGTAAGCTACGTAAAGGATATAAAGAAGGGATTTAGTCGATATATTAAAAAGAAATAGACAGGTGGGAGGGGGCAATTGGATGGCAAAAAAAAGACGAAAGAACTTAAGTGGAATGCTTTTTATCATGGCTGCCCTTTTCCTTTGTGGCTATGTGGTATATACCCTTTACGAACAGCAGCAGGAGATGAATCAACTGCGGGTGGTAGAAGCCGAAAATCAAAAGAAAATTGAATTGATGGAAGAAGAGCTGAATGAAATGCAGGCCGATATAGACGCTGCCAATTCCGATGAGCACGTTGAAAAGATTGCCCGGGAACAATTAAAAATGATCGGTCAGGATGAAGTTCTCTTTATCGATTTGGGAAAAGGCGCCAAATAAAAAAAAGTATACCTTTTTAACTACTTATGATATAATAATTCTGATATATACTATAATCGATGCTTGATTGAAACTTTAGAAGGAGGAATATTAAATTTATGCCGGTAGAGGTAGGTAATGTACTTGAAGGCACTGTTTCTGGGATAACAAACTTTGGCGCCTTCATCGATCTAGGAGAAGGCAAAACAGGGCTGGTACACATTTCCGAGGTAGCCAATGACTATGTTAAGAACATTCACGAGTATTTAAAGCAGGGACAACAGGTAAAGGTAAAGGTTTTGTCCGTTGAAAAGGACGGCAAGGTTAGTTTATCCATAAAACAGGCGGCGCCTCCTAAAAAGAGGGTAGTAAAGCCTGCCGAGTTTGATTGGTCAGCTCGAAGTGAAGTCGAGTCTTTATCCTTTGAAGACAAAATTAACCGATTTTTAAAAGACAGCGATGAAAAAATGCAGTCATTAAAGAGCAAGGGCAAAAGTAATCGCAGAGGAAATGGACATGGAAAAAAAGTGTTTAAAGAATAAATTCAAGCCGACGAAGTCGGCTTTTTCTTATGTAACCACGATTTACAATGTATGAAAATTGTTTTAAAGAAACGGAGGGTCAAAAATGATTCAAAAATGTGCTGCCATTGACATAGGCACCAATTCAATGCGTCTTTTATTGGCTGAGGTAGAAAACAATCGTTTCATTCGCCGGGAAAAGCACCTGAAAATTACCCGAATTGGTCGCTCGGTAGATGCAGGGGGCTACATAACCGATAGGGGAATGGCCCTGAATATTCAAGCCTTCACAGAATTTGTAAGCCAGGCCAGAAACTTTGGCGCAGAGGAAGTTTGGGCCATTGCCACCAGTGCCGTGAGGGATGCCAAAAATGGACAAGATTTTGCTGACAGGGCCCTGAAGGAAACGGGAATTACCATTGAAATTATCGATGGCAGCCATGAAGCCCAACTAGGCTATCAGGGGGTTTTAATGGGCTCGGCGGAGCAAAATTCCCTAACCATTATTGATATTGGCGGGGGCAGCACAGAGGTGATCGTTGGAGCCGGCGCCTCCATTAAAACCGCCAGGAGCTACAATGTGGGGGCCCTTCGTATGACAGAACGGCTGATTGCCACAGACCCCATTTCAGAGGAAGAATATAAGGGTTTAGCGGCTGAAATTAAAAAATTGCTGGCTCCCATTAAAACACTAGCACATCAAGGAATTAAAGAACTAACCGGCATAGGCGGAACCGCCACCACCATAGCCGCCATGTGCCAGCAATTGGACCCCTATGACCCAGACAAGGTCCATGGGTATCGTATTCCCTTCAATACAATGGAGTCATTGAGAGAAAGACTAAAGAAAATGAACATTGCCCAAAAAAGACAATTAAAGGGGCTACAGCCCCAAAGGGCAGATATTATTTTAGCCGGTACTACCATTATGACCACCGCAATGGCACTATTAAGGGTCGATGAACTGGTTGTCAGTGAATACGATAATTTAGAAGGGATTATTTATGAAAAACTGTTAAACCAACCCATTTAAACGTCAATTAAGGGAAAGAAGGCAATTAAATAGGCTTTAGGAAGAATAATCATTATCAATTTTACAAATATTGATAATGATTATTGTTTTTATTAGAGCTTTTATGGTAAAATCTAAATATAATCCCGAGTGCGTAGCTCGGAATTAATAATCTCATTAAAGGAGCGGTAAAAATGGAGCAAGCATTACTTCGTATTGCTGACCTAGGGGTTCAGATCGAAGAAAGGGAAATATTAAAGGGGTTAAGCCTGGAGGTTAAGCCCGGGGAAATACATGCCATCATGGGGCCCAATGGAGGGGGTAAAAGCACCCTGGCCAATACCATTATGGGAAGCCCTAAGGGAAAAGTCACTTCAGGTCATATATATTTTCAAGGGGAAGAAATTAATGGGCTTTCTCCCGACGAAAGGGCCAGGCGGGGGATTTTCCTCTCCTTTCAATATCCAGAGGAAGTTCCCGGGGTAACGGTTCAAAACTTTCTGCGCACCGCCTACCAGGCTGTAACCGGAAACAATATCTCTATTTTCAAGTTTGAGTCGCTGCTGAAGGAAAAAATGGCTCTCTTGAATATGGACCAGACCTATAGCAACAGGTACTTGAATGAAGGGTTTTCCGGAGGCGAAAAGAAGAAAAATGAAATTTTACAAATGGCTATTTTAAGACCTAAGCTAGCCATCTTAGATGAAACCGATTCAGGCCTGGACATTGATGCCCTGAAAATTGTTGCAGAAGGAGTGAAAAAGGTAAAGGAGCCTGATACCGGGGTACTGATTATTACCCATTACAATAGAATTTTAGATTACATTCAGCCAGACTATGTTCATGTTTTAATGAAGGGAAAAATCATTCAAAGCGGTGATGCTTCCCTGGCAAAGAGACTTGAGGAAACAGGCTATGAAGGCCTTAAGCAGACATATGCCTAGAAGATCATGATAGGGAGGTCATAAGTAATGAGCAAAACCCAGGTAAAAGATATCGATTTTAGCCGTTACGACATGAAAAATGAAGTACGGTTTAGCTATAAGAGCCAGCAGGGCTTGAATCGGGAAATCGTTGAAGCCATTTCCCGTGAAAAGAATGAGCCCCAGTGGATGAGGGACCTTAGGCTAAGGTCCTTAGACCTGTATCTAAAGAAGCCTGTACCCACCTGGGGGCCAGATTTAAGCAATTTAAACCTGGATGAAATTGTCACCTATTTAAAGCCCGATACAGGAATGAAGCATAGCTGGGAGGCTGTTCCCGACGATATTAAAGATACCTTTGAAAAGCTGGGAATTCCCAAGGCAGAGCGGGAAGCCCTGGCAGGGGTAGGGGCCCAGTATGATTCAGAGGTGATTTACCATAATATGAGGTCTGAGCTGGCCAAGGAAGGGGTGGTATTCCTTGATATGGAAACGGCCCTGAGGGAGTATGAAGAAATGGTGAAGGCCCACTTTATGACCCGGTGCGTTCCGCCGGGAGACCATAAGTTTGCCGCCCTCCATGGGGCGGTCTGGAGCGGAGGCAGCTTTGTCTATGTGCCGCCGGGGGTAAAGGTAGAAATTCCCCTTCAGGCATATTTCAGAATGAATGCACCGGGTTCCGGTCAGTTTGAGCATACCCTCATTATTGTCGATGAGGGGGCGGAGCTGCACTTCATTGAAGGCTGCTCGGCTCCCCAGTATTCCGTTAACAACCTCCATGCCGGTTGTGTAGAGCTTTTTGTCAGACAGGGAGCAAGGCTTCGGTACAGCACCATCGAAAATTGGAGCCGGAATACCTATAACCTGAACACCAAGCGGGCCATTGTAGAAAAAGACGGTATTATGGAATGGGTTTCAGGCTCCTTCGGCAGCCGGGTAAGTATGCTGTATCCCTCCACAATTTTAAAGGGAGAAGGGGCAAGGGTAGATCATACCCAGATTACCTTTGCTTCCAAGGGACAATATTTAGATACGGGCTCCAAGGTCATTCACCTGGCCCCCAATACCACCTCCCGGGTGGTTTCCAAAAGTATTTCAAAAAACGGAGGGGTAGCCTTTTATCGAGGTCTGTTAAAGGTGGCTGCCGATGCCGATGGCTGTAAGGCCAACGTAGAGTGTGAATCCTTAATGCTTGACAATGAATCCAGGGCCGATACCCTGCCCACCATTGATTTAAAAAACGATGATATCGATATTGGCCATGAAGCTAAAATTGGCCGAATCAGTGAAGAGCAAATCTACTATTTAATGAGCAGGGGAATCACAGAGGATGAAGCCAAGGCCATGATTGTCAGGGGCTTCGTGGAGCCCATCGCCAAGGAACTGCCTCTGGAATATGCCGTAGAAATGAATCGACTTATCCAGCTTGAGCTGGAGGGTGCCATTGGATAGGAGGTATAAAAATGACAGAAACGAAACCCCATGATTTTCCCTGCCAGGAGGCTGCCCTAAGGGCTGCCGGGGTAGAGCAATTGAGGTCGACCGATGGACTTCCTGAATCAATTGTGGATGAATGGAAAAAGATTGTCAGGGAATCTAATAATGCCCAGGTGATGCTTCGCATTCCCAGGGAAGCTAAAATTAAAAATCCAATTGAAATAAATTATTGTCTTGATCAGAAACTCCCCCATCTGGCTGAGGATCACCTGATTGTGGCGGAGGCCAACAGCCAGGTCATGATCGTAATAGATTACCGGGGTGATTCAGATTATGATCATGAAAAATTTAGCCATCAGGGCAGAAGCCTGGTAATCGCCGAGGATGGGGCCCATGTCACCGTTATCAAGGTGCAGCGCCTTGGTTTCGCCCATGGTCATGCTGATTACAATATTGCCAAATTAGGGCCCCATGCTGTGGTGAATTGGTTTACAATTGAATTGGGCAGCGCCGAGGCCAGTACCACCATTGTGAATGAATTGGTGGGGCAAGGCAGCCGAGTGATGGTTACCACCTTGTTTTTAGGAGATAAAGACAGAAGGCTGGAGCAAAATTATGAAATGATTCATTATGGGCCCCATAGCGTCAGTGAAATTAAAAACCACGGAGCCTTAAAGGATCAAAGTCAATCCTGCTTTAAAGGAACCCTTGATATTAAAAAGGGCGCTAAAAAAACTGAGGCCCGGGAGGGGCAGCGGGTGTTGCTGCTGAATAAGGGGGTTCATGCCCATGCCCAACCGATTTTATTGTGTGGGGAAGACGATGTGAAGGCCAACCATGCCGCCAGCGCCGGTCAATTGGAGGAAGAAAAGCTGTATTATCTCATGACCCGGGGGCTTACCAGGGATGACGCCAAAAGAATGGTAATTGAAGGTTCCTTCCAACCGTTAATTGATGAAATACCCCTGGCTGCTGTCAGAGATCAGGTTCAGCAGGAAATTACAAGGAGGTTCAGCCATGGAGAAGACCTATGATATAGATAAGATCAGGCGGGATTTCCCCATCCTAAACAGCCGGCCCTATGGCCGTCCCCTTATTTATTTGGATAATGGAGCCACCACCCAGAAGCCCCAGCAGGTGATCCAGGCCATGGCAAATTATTATGAAAACGAGAATGCCAATGTTCATCGGGGGGCCCATTACCTTAGCAACCTGGCCACCGAGGCCCATGAGGGGGCCCGTGATCGTGTGAGGAGCTTTATCGGTGCCAGGGATCGGGCCTCTGTCATCTTTACCCGCAATGCCACCGAGGGAATTAATCTGGTGGCCTATGGCTGGGCCCTCCATCACCTCCAGCCAGGGGATGATATTATTATCAGCATTGCCGAACACCATAGCAATCTGCTGCCCTGGCAAAGGGTGGCCCAAAGGACAGGAGCCAATTTGCAATATGTTTATTTAAACCCTGATGGCACCTTTAACCTGAAGGAATACCACCAGCTCATGAAGGGAAGGGTACGGCTGGTGGCCCTGCAGCACACCTCCAACGTACTGGGAACGGTGAATCCACTGAAGGACATTATTCCCCTGGCCCATGAAAGGGGAGCCCGGGTTTTAATTGATGGTGCCCAAGGGGTGCCCCATATGAAGGTGGATGTAGAGCAAATGGATTGCGACTTTTTAGTTTTTTCAGGCCATAAAATGCTTGGCCCCATGGGCAGCGGTATTCTTTATGTAAAGGAGGCCCTGCTGGAGGAAATCACCCCCCTCTATCTTGGAGGTGAGATGATTCACGAGGTAGAGGAACAGCATGCCACCTTTGCTCCTCCGCCCCTTTGCTTCGAGGCCGGAACCCCCAATGTGGGGGCCTCCCTGGGGCTGGCCAGGGCCATAGACTATCTGGAGGAGATCGGCCTCGAAAAAATTCATCAACATGAAATGAAGCTCACGGCTATGGCCCTCAAAGGCCTTCAAGGGCTGGACAATATAGAAATTTATGGTCCCTTGACCCTTGAATCCAGAAGCGGTGTCATTTCATTTAACGTAAAGGGGGTTCATCCCCATGATGTGGCCACAATTCTTGATCAAGAGGGAATTGCCCTGCGCAGTGGCCATCATTGTGCCCAGCCCTTAATGAAATACCTTGGTCTTGCAGCCACCTGCAGAATCAGCTTTTATTTATATAATACCCCTGATGAGGTAGATGCCTTTATCAGCGGAATTAAAAAGGTAAGGAGTTGGTTTCCCCATGGAGCTTAACCAGCTATATTCAGAAATCATCATGGAGCATTATGGGAAATCTCCCCATCGCCGTCAACTGACAGGGCAATGCCACAGCCAGAGGGGCCATAATCCCCTTTGTGGAGATGACTTAACACTGCAGGTGAAATTTCAGGGAGAGATCATTCAAGATGCTGCCTTTCATGGTGTGGGCTGTGCCATTAGCCAGGCATCGGCCTCCATGCTGATTGATTTAATCAAGGGAAAGGATAAAAGGGAAGCCCTGGTGTTGGTAGAGAAATTTGCCCGGATGCTGAAAAAGGAAGCTGGAGACTACGACTCCCTGGAGGATGCCCAGGCCTTAAGGGGCGTAGCCGATTTTCCCGCCAGGATAAAATGCGCCCTGCTGGCCTGGTACACCCTTAGGCAAATCATAGAGGAAACTGCTTAGCCATAGATTGATAAAACGGTAAACCTACAGTATATGTCGGTTTATCGTTTTTATTCATTTTTTGATCAACTTTTATTATTGTTTTTCTTACTTCTTCCTCAAATTTTGAAACCCCTTTATTTTCACGTAATTTCTCATCCAAAGCCATTGCCCATCCCATTTCCCGGGAAATACGAATCCATTATTTCACAAAGGCTTTTAGGAAAAAGGTCCTGATTATCATTATAGATCCTTGGCATTTTTGTCAAATACTAAGGTTTTTTGTCTGACATTTTATTCAGCCTGTCCACTTTTCTTGACAAATCTTTTAGGCTTCCTCTGTTAAACTTTCCCTACAGCCTCCAATCAGAAATTCCTGGGGCTTAAAATTAATTACATAAGTTAAGGAAGGTGTAAACATGGCAGAAAAAACCACAAGCTATCCCTTTGAAAAACGGATTTATTCACTTTTAAATTATAAAGGGCTTTTCTTTTTAAACCTTACGGCCTTCTTATTGGGAAGGGCCGGTATACTAGGTGAGCTTACTCCCTTTGGCATTGGCTTTTTTACAGCCCTATGCTGTAAAAATAAAAAATATATTTCCACCGCCCTATCGACTTACCTGGGAATTTTGACGGTACAGGGCTTCGCAGGGGCCATTCCTTACGGTCTTTCACTGGCCTTGATTGCTGTAACCTTTCAATATCTATTTAATACTCGAAAAATTAAAACCTTAACGGCAGCCCTCACGGGTGCCGGGATCTATTTAGTCAGTGTCAGCTTTTTTACGGTATTTGATCAATTTTATGTGTATGACCTCTTTATGAATGTCTTTGAGGCCCTGGTCATTTTCGTATCGGTTTATATCGCTTCCTATGCCATTCCCATTGCCCTCAATCAAAACCGTCGAAAGGTATTGGCCACCGAAGAAATCATTTGCGTGGCAATTCTTATGGCCCTGACCCTTTCAGGGGTTAAGGAGCTTGAGGTCATGGGTGTATCCCTAAAAAATATTTTAGGTATTCTCATTACTATCCTATTTGCCTACAATGGCGGCCCGGGAGTAGGGGCCTCCATCGGTGTGACCCTGGGGCTTATTACCAGCATGTCTGCCGCCACCGTTCCACCCATCATAATTGGTATTTTTGCCTTTTCCGGGCTGTTGGCAGGAATATTTAAGGACATGGGTAAAATTGGAAGTGCCCTGGGCTTTTTGATCGGAAACGTTATTTTAACCTTTTATATCAATGGCTATTATGAGGTGTTTATTCAAATCAAAGAGGTAATAGGCGCCTTTATCATCTTTTTACTGATTCCCAACCCCTGGTTGGACCAGCTTCAAAAATACAGCAGCCCCGTTTTGGGAATCATTCATTCCACCAAAAACTACGGGGAAGAAATTCAATTGCGTATTTATGATCGGTTAAAGGATTTTTCCAATACCTTTATCGACCTATCCTCTACCTTTGAAAATATGACCCGGCAAATTGAGCAATTCGGTCAACGAGATTTAAGCCTGCTGTTAGATAAGCTGGCCATCAGTGTATGCAGTGACTGCGGAATGAAACGAAGCTGCTGGGAAAATAACTTCCTCAACACCTACCAAGGGCTCCAGGAGCTGTTACTGTTGATCGAAACCAAGGGGGAGGTGAATGAACAAAGCCTGCCGGATCAAATTCAAAAAAGATGTATTCGTACCAGGGCTGTCACTGAAAAAATGATGACCTTGTACGAGCTCAGCCGATTAAACATGGTATGGAAAAAGAGGCTCCTGGAAAGCAAGGAGCTGGTGGGAGAACAGCTAAAGGGGGTGGCCAATGGCATATTACACTTGGCAGAGGAGCTAAACAGCGAAATTATTTTTGATACCGAGCTGGAGGATGCCGTCTATGTGGAACTGGACAAGGCAGGATTATCGGTCAAAAAGCTTTTGGTGTCAACCAATGAAGGGGGGAAAATGGAAATACAGGTACAAAAAAGGTCATGCTATGGAAACGGAGACTGTACTGAACGTTATGTTGACGTAATTTCCAAGGCTGTTGGCCTGGAATTTGCCTGCAAAAACAGAAAATGCAACACCCACGATGCCTGCCAGTTTACCCTGGTGGAGGCCAAGCAGTTTACGGCTGTAACTAAGGTGGCAAGGGTGACTAAGGAGGGGAATATTCATTCAGGTGACTCCTTCACCTTTAGTGACTTAAATCATGATGGCTTTATGATTGCCCTAAGTGATGGTATGGGAACCGGAGACAAGGCCTATCGACAGTCCAGTGCCACCATCAGCATGCTGGAAAAAATGATGGAGGCAGGCTTCGGCAAGGAAATGTCGATTAAAACCATCAATTCCTTGTTAATGCTGAAATCAACGGAAGAAATTTTTTCAACCATTGATATGGCGGTGATTGATCTTCACAATGGAAGGGCAGAATTCTCTAAAATCGGCAGTGCCCCCAGCTTCATCAAGCGTCAGGGGGGGAAGGTGGAAATTGTCAACTCCGCCAGCTTGCCCATGGGTATTTTAACCGATATTGAGGTACACGAAAACAGTGTGCAGCTAAAGGATGGAGATTTTATTATTATGGTTTCAGATGGTATTCTGGAGGCAAACGAAGAGCAGGGTGAGGAATGGCTGGTGAACCACCTGATGGCCACCAAGACCCGGAATCCCCAGGAGCTGGCAGATAAAATACTCCATGAAGCCCTCAGCTATACCCCCAACGGGCCAAAGGACGACATGACAGTTCTGGTAACCAAGCTGTGGGGGACCAGAAGCCATTAGATAAACATAAAAAAAAGCGGAAACTAAATTGTTTCCGCCTTTTTTATGCTCTATTTCATTTGAATCCCTAGGGATTGTTTAATGATGATGGCTACATCGCCACGATTGACAATATGATTGGCATTATAACTTAAGCCCTTGGTCATTCCCAGGTTATTGGCAACGGTTAGGTGGCTTTGGGGCCATTCGCCGGTGGCGGTATTTTCGTAGCCCAGCAGACGAATCATCATGGTCACTGCCTCGGCATAGGTAATATTTCCTTCGGGCTTAAAGGTCTGATCGCTATAGCCCTGTACCAGCTTACGATTAACCGCCGTATTAATATAGCCTGAACCCCAATGGTTAGCCTTTACATCTTTAAAAACCGTATCTACCTGTTTTTTTGAAACAGCTTCTTCTCCGATCATGCGAACCACCAACGTGGCAAACTCCGCCCGGGTAATGGGTCTTTCCAATCCCAGGGAACCGTCATCATAGCCTTGATAAAGGCCTAAATCCTTTAAGTATGCTCCGGCAATTTCCTGCTGACTGGTGGTGTTGCCATAGGCAGCGGTCATGCTGAACACCAGCAACAGGCCTAATGCCAATATAATTATCTTTTTGAGCATAAATACACCCCCTTCTCTGATGCTACTGAAATTATATCAAAGATAGGGGGTGATGTATATTAAGGTTTGATGACAATTAGGCCCATTTTTTTAATTAAAAGGGTAATTTTTGAACTGCCCTGGAGCCTCTGTCGCCTGGTCGATAAAACTCTATGTCGGTTATATGCTCCAGTTTTTTATCAATCACTTCGCCATAAATGTCTACATCCCAAAGGCCTTCTACGTAGCGATATGCATCCTGTATAAATCTCCTGAACCTGGTTTCACTATTGTTTTGAATCCGCTGCCAGTCACGGTCGCTGCGGTTAAAGTTCCCCTCCAGGTCAATGGTCAGGGTATCATCCGAGCCTTCCATTACTCGATAGTTAAAGGTAAAGGTATCGCCATCATATTTAAAGGTTTTGTAATTTTTATTTAAATAGGCCTCCACCTCATCCATCAGCTCGGCTGAGCGAACCAAATCACCATCGAAGCTGAATCGAATAATTGGGTCCTGTTGGTTTTCCGCCACCAACTGGCCGTAGATGTTGACATCCTTGTAAACCCGTTCAATTTCTGTTTTAAGGCGCTTTAAGTATCTCATTTTCACCTGAGGACTCCATTTATCCACGTTCCGATTAAAGGTGGCAATCACATCCACATCATCTGCGTTAACGTAGATCTCATAGGTAAAGGTTGCATTATCATATCGTTTTAAACGCTTATCCAATGCATCAACGATCTTTTTAGAATCCGCATGGAGATTTTCCTTATGCTCCGCCAGTCGGAAATCATAATACAGTCTGCTGCCCCTTGTCCAATAGGAGGCATAAATCGTACCTCGGTAGCTGCTTCTTCGAATATCCCCTTGAATGACGACCTCATCATTATAAAGCTCCTGAACAGCATAGAAGATCTGATCAATCCAGCCCTCTATATCCCGGCGGCTAAGGTTGCTCCACCTGGTATAGTCTTTACTGTCAAAATAGGCCTCAAGTCTTAGTTGGTTGGTACCTACAGCACGAAGCTGCAGGGTCATTTCAATATCCTCCAGCATATTGAGATTTTTCTTTAAATAAGATTCCATCTCTGAAAGGGATGTAATCCGCTGATAGGGTACCCTGCCGGTCTTCAAAAGACTAAGCTCCGTTTCTAGCTCGGCAATCCTTCTGTTCAGGCTATCCAGCTGATAATTCTTCTGGAAGGCCACAGGTACCACCGAAGAATTGGGGTCAGCTACATTTAATCGGTTTGATTCTAGCTTGATGACCCCCTTCTCTTCATCATAGTTATAATTCATATACAACTGATCGGTCAGCTCTTCTATGGGCATATAGATTCGGTTGTTATAAATAAATGGTTCATCTTCCAAATATAGTGCTTCCCCGTCAAGCTCCACCGTCAAGTTATTAAACCATGCGGTAATGCTGCGACTATAGGTTTGGGTAAAGGCAGGGCTTGTAAATAAAAGAATCAAGGCCAGTACCATCCCCATGGTTATTTTAGTCCTTTTTGGCATGACAGAAACCTCCTTAAAAATTGTCTATATATATTATCGTATTAATAGAAGGAAAACTTTACTCTTAAAATAGGTTGTTGAATTAATACCAACTCTTTTTCTAGTCTATTTGTTTCATTTTTATGACAATTGTCGAAAGGGGTAAAAAAATGGAGCACTCCTGTGCTATAATAAAAAAGGTAAAATTACCATTATTTTCAGCTATATAAATAATGTAAATATGACGATATATTGGTATATATCTGTTTTTAAAAAATGATTAACCAGAACTTTACCATAGAAAATAAAGGACAAGTGGAGGGATTTCCAGATGAAAAAGGCAGTAATGAAAATGAAGAGATTCTTGGCGGTAACGGTCATATTTTGCATGCTGTTTCCAATGCTCCCCTGGTCAGGGCTGTTGGTGCATGCAGAAGTTGGCGACTATGACCCTGCCAATTATCGAGTCGACAGCATCAGCATTGGGAAAACCTACGATCAAGATGGAAACTTAACCAATATGTACATTGACATCGTGGGGGTTAATCTGCGGAATGCCGCCGTTAGAATTAATACCTATGAAGCCGGGCAAAGACTTCTAACGCCCTACCGAACCGTCAACGAAGGAGATTTCCTGAAGTTTGAGGTTTCGGGCAGCCAAATACAAGACGAAGCCTCATTCTTAGGGCAAAGCATTACCATAGGAAACTATACGGCTACCATTAATGAAAATCAAATTCCCAGCATTACAGATGTAACCAGAAAGGTAAAGGCTAGCTCCGCCGAGGCTGATGGAACCTTGACCATTACAGGTACACGATTTAATAATATTGGGTCAAACAACATCACCGCCCAGTATGGTCGGCCCGGCAGCTATCAAGATTTTCCTGGGGGACCTTATCAGTCTAACAAAGCGGAGTTTAACAATCTAACCGGGGCCCTGGGGATGCAAAACATCGTCTTTATTAAATCCAATAACGAAAGCCACGATTTTCCCGGCTTTGGAGCCAGCCCGGTGACCACCAGCATTGTCCATACCTATACGAGCCAATTCAGGCTATATCAAGCCATGGATTTATCAGGTATTGAAATGACGCCTAACCGGGGGGAAAAGGGAGATACCGTCTACTTTAAACGGGATGTACTCAATAACTATGACGTTTATTTCATGAGGGAGATTGATGGAACCGTGGCCTATTCCATTGCCAATCGGGGAACCGACAAAACCTTTGCCCCTGACGCCGAAGACGGTAAGGATATATTAACCGTCAGGGTGCCGGATTTACCCGTGGGGGAATACTATGTTGTTTTGACCAACCCGGTAATCGGAGACCCGGCCCTTAATGTCAATCAGGAATATGTACTTACTGAAAAATTTACTATTATTGATGCCAACATCAAGTCAAAGATTATTTCCGTACAGCCCAATTCCGGCCCCGATACGGGAACGGTAGTCAATATTACGGGGCAGTTTTTCGGCTCCTTAAATATTCCGGAATTCGTTCCTGGAAATAACAACATTACGGTTGTCACAGATCCAGAGTCTGCAAACCCTCAGCAATTGGAAATTTCCTATACCAATGGTATCTACAGGGGTCAAGCGGCTGAGGCTAGCAGAATCATTACAGTTTACATAGGGGGCAATACGGTATATCAGACCAGAAAGAACAGCCAGGATGAGACAGAGTTTGATTACAGCTTTAGCTCCAATCTGGATCGGTTAACCGTCAGAACACCCCAAATTACCGATGCCGACGTGAACCCTGTGAAGGATGTCATTGTTGAAACGGTCACTACGATTACAACCAGCTCAGGTACAGTAACGGTCAGGGAGCGGGCTGAGCTGAAGGACGGCTTTACCTATATTCCCAGTAAGATCGAGCCGGTTATCAACAGCGTTACCCCTGACAAAATTCAGGTGACAGGTACACCGGGGGATTATCAGATTCCTTCCGACCGGCTGGTGGCTGTTCATGGTGAAAACTTCATGATCCACCGTTATGTAAAGCCTGATGGCACTGAGGTGGTACGCTACCCGGTAATTGAATTTGGAAGCGAAATTGTCATAGATAAAAATACCACCCCTGAGCAGTATGTGAAGGTGCTGGATGCAGCGGGCCGAGAGCTGGATGGTACTACGGGAAGTGAGCTGGGAACCAAAATCCTGGTGATGTTGCCCCAGGGCACTTCAGTAGAAAACTTAGGTAAAACCTTTATTCGGGTCACCAACCCCACCAGAAATACCGAGGAAATGGGCTTAAGCACCCTTCAGCCGGATTTCATTGAATTTGTAAATCCTGAAGCTAATAAAAATCCCATTATTACCTCCGTCAGACCCGATACCGTGGCTGTAGATGGCGGCGAGGAAATTGTAATAGAGGGTAGCAACTTCTTAAATGGTGTGAAGGTATTTATTGACGGCCAGGAGGTTACCCCCATTACCCGTCAGGAGGATGGCCGAAGAATTACCTTCAAGGCGCCCCCCGGCAGAGAGGGTGAAACCCAAATTCAGGTGATGAACCCTGAAGGGGGAATGGATACCAGACCCTTTACCTATGTGATTACCTTTACCAATCCCAGAATTATTGATTTTTCACCCAAGTCTGGTAACACCAATACCCTGGTGATTATCAAGGGAGAAAACTTCCTGAAGCCCGACCCAACGGCCACTGCCGAAAGCATTTATCGTTTAATTGGTACCAGGGTGATGTTGGGAGATCAGGAAATTAACGAGTACAATCTTGACCCCATTACCAAACGAATTACCCTGAGGGATTACACCTCACCGGCTGACGACCCGATCTTCTCCATTGAAAATGGCGGGCTTCGCTGGGCAGATTATTATAGTGGTGTTATCCTTGAAACTGAAGACCTGCCCCATCGCTTTTACACCATCGATGTAAATGGACGGGGAGAGGTGATTTTGTCAGACGGAGCCAGCAACAGCTATACCATTCGTTTGAATGAAGCCAAAGATGCCATTATGGCCGACAAAGAGGGGGGAAACCTTCACCCCTTAACCATCGAGCAGGATCATCTTATTATTGAACCGGCCGATGCCACCGATAGCCCTATTCGACTTAACATGAAAACCCTTTACAAGGTGGAAGGGAATCAAATTGTAGGAAATCGGGTGCGGGTCAACGATCGAAATGAAATCTATTTCAGAGTGCCTGTGCTGGGGGCCGACGGCTACTATGATTTAACCGTCATTAACCCCGATACTAAAAAAGACAGTCGAGTCAATCAACAGGGCTTCTATTACTATACACAGCCCCAATCAAGACCGCAAATTACGGCGGTTGACCCCAATGAGGGCTCCGTTAACGGCGGCTACACCATCGATATCATCGGGGTGGAATTTGAAGACAACGGCACCACCAAGTCCAAGGTTTACGTTAACGGTGTCGAGGTACCGGCGGCCGATACCGTGGTATCGGTGGACGGACGTAAAATTACCGTCAGGGTACCGGCCTACGATGGCGACTTAATGCAGGATCGGGGAACCAACCGTTTGACTGTACCCATTGTAGTGGTGAACCCCGATGGGGGAACTGCCAGTGAGGAAAAGGCCTTCACCTATGTAATTCCCAGCAGTTCTCCAAGAATTACCCGAATTGTTCCGGTAGAGGGAACAGCAGCCGGGGGGGAAATTGTAGAAATAACTGGTACCGACTTCCGATTCTACGAGCCCTATGATGATGCAAACCGGAACCAAATCAAAGACCCGGATGAATCCTTTAATGACCTGAACAACAATGGCATTTGGGACGATCTAGAGAGAATTGAACGGCTGCCGGGGGAAAGCGATGAAGACTACCAGGCCAGGGTCGATGAGCTATTGGGAAAAACAGAGCTTAACCATAGACAATACGACTACTACTATAACTCCCCTGTACTGCCCAAGGTTTTCTTTGGCGATCAGCAGGCTAAAATTGTGGAATTTTCCAGGGGCTACCTAAAGGTAATTACACCGCCGGGAGCTTCGGGCCAGGCCCAGGTTTATGTATTAAACAACGATGCCGGGTTATCCAACAAGGTAACCTATACCTATCGTTCCTCCAACCCTGCGATTACAAGAATTATCCCGAATCAGGGAAGCAAGCTGGGGGGCGATAGGATTGAAATTATAGGAACCGGCTTTGCCTACAGCGAAATGGAAATTTACCTAGATCGAGAAAGCAATGGTAGCACAGACTTTGAACGGGTCAATCAGCCCAGGGTAAGGTTTGGAAACATCACCAACCGCAATCTGCAAAGGGAGCAGGAAAACTCCGGCAGAATCGATAATAACCGGGCCTCTGTAAGCCTGGCGGGAAATTTACGGCTGGAATACGTGGGGAACCGCCAGGAGATTCATGTTCAAATTGAGGAAAATGGAAAGCTATATCAAGCCACCATTAAGGGCTACGATAACAGTATAAAATACATTCCCGTATCGATGTTAAAGACTGCTGATAATGAGGCATATCAAGGTACCGAGCTAATTCGTGTGGAGGTAAGTGACAGAAGGTTTATTGTAGAGCGGGGCTATGCCGTTACGGCTCAACTGGTGAATCCAACTCAAATTATGCTTCGAACCCCCAGCTATTATACCGTTGGGGTGGTACCGGTCTTTGTCATCAATCCCGACGGGGGCCAGGCCCAGGATAGCTTTGAATATAAAAACCCTGACAGCGAGCCTGTCATCACCAACATAACCAAGGAAGGCCTTGACCCGGTGCAGGAGGAAATTAACGGTGAGACCGTCAGAATTCTGCGCATGACCCATAAGGGCGGCAACGTGATCAGTGTCATAGGACAAGACTTCAGGGAAGGGGCAATAATACAAATCTCCAATATTGCCACCATTGACACCAGTGAAATAGATTATCAGCTTCCCAACCGACTGACCTTTGAAATGCCCGATGTGGGCGAGGGTGCCATGGGAAGACTTCATCGGGTAGTGGTCACCAATACCGACGGAGGCGCCGCCTATTCCGATGAAAGTAATCCGCCAATCTATATTGAATTTATCAAGGGTGAAACCCAGCCCCAGGTTACTGCCGTAAAACCTGACCATGGGCCAGCCAGCGGCGGCACCAGGGTAGTTATTGAGGGGGCCGATTTCAGAGAAAGTCTGACTGGCTTTGAAGGCAACCAATTACAGGTTTTCTTTGGGGAGGCCCGGGTAGATCAGGACGATATCGAAGTGGTTGACTACAGAACAATTCACGTTATTGTACCGAAATCAAACAAGCATGGCCTGGTGGATGTCAAGGTTGAAAACCCTGACGGAGAGCTGGCAATTTTAAGGGGTGGTTTTACCTACATCAGTCAGCCTAAGATCACCAATGTAAATCCCTCAAAGATTTTAGCCAACGATACAGATACCGAGGTGACCATTAAGGGAGAAATGTTTATTTCCGGTGCCAAGGTTATCATCGGAGGAAAAATCATCAATGAAAGGGATCTGACCGACGATATGGATTTAAAGGGCAAGGGAATTCATGGGGTAGACGATTATGGCGACAATATCCACGTGGCTGTGGTGGGAGGCAAGGAGGCGGCTTCTGTAACGGTGGTTGATCAATATACAATCAAGGTGAAGTTTAACGAAGCCCTAGACCTGGAAAACACCCACCTGATCATTATCAACCCCGACGGAGGAATCTCAGAGCCCTATGATCGATTTGATTATGCCATCCCGGTACCTAATAAACCCATGGTACTGGAGGGAATTCCAGGAGCAGAATCCTCCATCAACCTGATTTGGTCAGATTCCGACAAGAACCTGCTAAATGCTGCCGATCGCTTTGAAATCTACGGCAGACGCATCAATGACCGGGAGTATACCTATATAGGTGATACCCGAAGCTATGAATATGTTGTTAAAAACCTGGAGCCCAATACCCAATATCGCTTAATGGTCAGAGCAATGAATCAATATGGTAGTGCCACAGACTATGCAGAGGTTACGGTACGAACCTTCAGCGAACGGGAAGATCAACAATTGAAGGATAAATTAGATGCCATGGATCGGGCCGATGAAAAGGTCAGAAAAGAAGGTAAGGTGGAGTATCAAAATAACACTGTCATCAGAACCATTGGTACCCAGGAAGTCCCTGTGGCGGTGGCACCCTATGTCATTGATTTTTCATTGTCACAGTATAAAAATCAAAACCGATATGTGGTGGCAATCCCCTTAACGGTGGCAGAAAACCTAAATCGAAAAATCGTGATTACCGACGGTACCATTGAATTTACCTTCCTGGCTAGGGATCTATACACCCGGGAGGCCATTCAAGTGCCCCAGGCAAATCGAAATGATGCCCATATCCATGTGATCATTGAACGGCTCAGCGGGCCATCGGCAGAATCTGTGAGAACTGCCCTGTCCAGAACCCAGATCAGGGCATCGGAGGTTTACGATATAGATTTTCAGCTTCAATCCGGCACAAGCACCCAGGCCCTAGGCAGCATGCTCCGGAATGGAGAAATTCGCTTTAAGTACGACAGCATGGCCTATGCTTCAGCCAAGGGAAGACAATTGTTTATCGGCCAGTATGATTATGCAAAGCATGGCTTTAACAAGGTGGTCGATGGGCAGCAGATGTTTATTACTCGAAAAGGTCGGTTCATGCTCATGGCCCAACGCTAATGAAAGGAGAAAGCTTGATGAAAACATATCAGCAAAAAATAAGTCACCTATTAATACTGCTAATTCTCTTTACCTCCTTATCAGGTGTGGTCTATGGCATTGAGGATTTTACCTCTCAACCGGTGTACTCAGGAATGGAAAAGGGTCAAGCCCTTTTCCAAACCCTCAGGTTCAATGACATTAACAATCACTGGGCCAGGGAGGCAATTTATGAAATGTCTGCCCTTTCGGTAATGAAGGGAGTTAATAATACCACCTTCAGGCCCAACGGCACCCTGACCTATTTAGAGGCTTTAACCGTACTGGTCAGGGCAACCGGTGGCGAGGCCGCCGCCCAGCAATATGGAGAAAATGAAGCTCCCGATTCTGTAAGGAATATTTTGATACTCAGTGCTGTCGATAACTGGGCCAAGGGATATCTTCAAGTGGCCCTGGAGCAGGGAATCATCACCGATGAAGAGGTGGATGACATTATGGAGCTAACTCCCCAGCAGCTTAACAGCCTGGAGGAGCAAATCGTTACCAGAATGGCCTCCTTCCAAGAGGGAGACTATTCAGCCCAGGAGCTGGAAGCTCTGCAGGCTCAAATACGAGATCAGCTGGAAAACAGAACCGCCTGGAATCGGCCGGTTTCCCGTCAGCAGGTGGCCCTATGGGTAAGCCGTACCCTGGAATTAAACCCCAGCTATGGTAACCAGCTGGCCCGGGTTTATCAATTTTCTGACTGGCAGCAAATTGACACTGAAAAAATCCCCCATGTTGAGGCCGTCTTACAAAGGGGGATTATGTCAGGTGTATCAAACACTGCCTTTTCCCCCAGGGGAAGCTTAACCAGGGCACAAATGGCCCAAATCATGTACAACATCAATGATCAGCTGCTGGCCCGCCGGGGTCTGACCAAAATGGCCGGCACTGTGCTGAATAAAGAAACTGTTACCCAGCAGGGAACAGAAAAAATACTCTTTGGTATTCGAAATGATGATACCACTGTCAACTACCTGGCGGTGGAGCCTGGAGCAGGCAGGGACTTTATTGTTTTTAGCGAAGGACGATTGGGCCTTTCAAGCCTTTTAAAGACGCAACAATATATAGAATATTACATTAACGATGCCCAGGAGGTTATCTATGCCAAGGCGGTAGCTTCCGCTGTCACCACCCTGGAGGGAACCGTAGAGCTGATGGATATGAATAACAGACGCTTGGCGGTACTGGATTATGATGATCAAAGACACCTTTTTGAACTGGCCCCCAATGTGCTGGTAAGTGTTAACGGAAAAGAGGCTGCACTTCAGGATATTGCCTATGGACAAGAGGTAACCTTAAGCCTTAGACAGGGAAATGTCATCGCCATTGAGGGCTATCTTGAGGAGGACCCCAATCTTCATGGCTATATTCCGCCAGGCAGCCGAACCAAGGTGGGAGACGTACTCTTTGCCAACAGCCAGGAAATAGAAATCAAGGTGGGAGAAGCCCGGGAAAAATACCGAATTGTTCCTGAAACCAGGCTTACCCGAAACGGCAGAAGTGCCAATCTCTTTGAACTGAAGATCGGCGACAGGGTCATTCTAACCTTTGATGATATCTACAGTGCTGATATCTCTGAAATCAGGGCAGAGGACGACGAAAAACACATCCAGGGAGTCTATCGGGGTACGTTGGAATCTGTTCAAACTAGAAATAATGAAATCATATTGAATAACGTCACCCTTTATGATCAAGGGGTATGGAAAAAGCACCCCGATCAAAAAGTCAAGCTGAAAATTGACGGAAGTATCTATCGGGGCTCAACGACCTTAAGCCTTAAGGAGCTAGAGACCAATATTGGAAAAGAAGTGTATACTGCGGTAGAGAGCAGCTACGGAGTGGAACGGGCTGCCAAAACCCTGGTAAAGGAAGGCTCTACCCAGATTTTTGATAACAAAATTACCAATCTACAGTTTGGAAATGGCCGTATGACCGTCAACAACAATTATATCAACTTTAGTCCCGGTACTATTGTAATCAACAACAACCGACTGGTGGACAGATTAAATCTTGAGGTGGGGCAAACCGTCCATCTGGCATCAGATTTAAAAAATGGTGCCCGTAATGCCGCCTTCGTTGCGATTCAATACGGTGGTATGATTGATGACCGAATTGATGAAACCCGCATGGTTGTCTATCGGGGAAGAATCAATGCCATTTCAGAATATGGCATTACCCTAAGCCGTATGTCGAATCAATTAGACTACCTAAGGCTTAGCGATAACCAATGGGTGGCTGAACAACGGCCAAAGCAGCTGACTTTAACAGAGGATACCTACATCTTTGACAGCGAAATTAAAGAAGAAATAGATAGCAGCTATTTCATCAGTTCACGTTTTGTTGATCCAAACTTAATTAAAAACCCAACCCTGAGAAGTCGTATCAAAAACAATCACTATGTGGGTAAAAATGCCTTTGTGGTGGTGAAGGAAAGCCATTATGACGGCCAGAAGGTTGAGGAGATATTAAGTATCAATCTGACACCTAACCTGAGCCATACCAGCCGTTTTGTACGAACTCACCACAGTGCGACGGCTACGGTACAATCGGTAGACCTCGATAATGAAGAATTGGTTTTAGGAAATGTTCGAAATTGGAATACCCTCAACAATCGTTGGGAGGCTTCCAATGGCAATGAGAAGATTTCCATAGAAAAGGCGGTAATCTTGTTAAATGATAAGCCGGTGGATCGAGATAATCTCTATTTAATCAAAGAAAGGGCCCAGGTCTATCTAGTGAAAAATAAAAATGTATCTACTCAGGATGATGCCTACATCGTCATTATAGAACAGTAGAAGGGAAGGGAGTATTATAATGAAGAAAAGAACAATCATATTGATCACACTTCTCCTG
Source organism: uncultured Clostridiaceae bacterium (assembly GCA_965652145.1). Taxonomy (GTDB): domain Bacteria; phylum Bacillota; class Clostridia; order Peptostreptococcales; family Natronincolaceae; genus CBFGTV01. Next base: position 9,512 of record CBFGTV010000021.1, on the reverse strand, counting down.
GTTCTATCCTGCAGCTTCAACAGCCTTGCCCTGGAAATCCCCGGGTATGAAGGCGGTATTCAAAACGAAATGATCTATCAGGAGGTTATTTTTGTAACTGGCGAGCCCATTTTAATGACAGGGAGCTTAAATCTAAAAAGAAGCGAAAGAAATAACCGAATTACCGAAACCTATAATTATCGTCTGGAAAATGTCGAGGCCCAGGCTAAGCTGACCCGAAGTGTAAAAATCACCATTGATTCACATACCGGCAGTCAGCAGCAGCAGGAAAATTACACCATTGACAGCTATTCGGAAAGCATCGAGGTCAATGGGGTAAGGTATGCAACCAACAAAAACAATGTACAGTGGAGTAAATCCGTATTGAAGCAGCTAAAACCAGGCGTTACCTACTTTGCGGGAAACTGGGACGGACGAAAGCTCTACACTATTAATAACAATGAGGGTCAGGTAATTGTGGAAACCAGGGGAGATGTGGTGGGCTATGATCAATTTTGGAGCTCCACCGAAACCCAAACCCTGAACCATTATATTGATTACCAAAAAACAGGTAATAACCCCGTTAGCTGGCAGGGTACGGCTAAGGTTGAAGCCGTTCACAACCGTACCGCCAACTATAGCTACGAACCCAACAGTCCCAGTCAAATTAGCTTTAGGGGCGGCTATCTTTTAACACAGCAGGAGGAGAACATACTGAAATACAGTTATGACCTGCCAAGGCTTTCTCGAAATGGCAATGTGCTTTCCCAAAGAAATACAGGCACCAAAAGCCTCAGCCTTGATACAAATCCGTTAAATCAGCGCCTGACAATTCCTGAAATGAGGGATATTTTAGGGCACTGGGCTGAAGATGATATTTTACTGCTGGCCAGCCTTGAGGCGGTTTATCCCAGCAGTAGCTATTATGGCCCCTCCTTGCCCATGTCAAGGGCTGACTTTGCCCGGGCCATTGCTGTAGTCATGGATCTGGTAGAGGAGGAGGCCCCCACTACAAGCCGGCGGAGGAGTGTACAACCCACCGAGGAGCCTGGGATATTTTTAGATGTCAGCACCAAGGACCCTAATGAAAAATATATAAAGGCAGTATATAACAAGGGAATTATGCATGGGGACGGTAAGGGGAACTTTTTACCCAATCAAACCGTGACCAAGGCCGAAGCCACCACCATCATTATTCGACTGCTGGGCTTTGAAAATCTTGCTCCCATTCAGCAGTACAACACCGGCTTTCGAGACGATGCTCAAATTCCAATTTGGGCCAAGGATTCCGTCTATATTGCCAAGGAGCTTTCATTAATTAGCGGCAACGAAGAAAACTATTTTCAGCCCCAAAAGGTTATGACAAAGGCCGAGGCAGCGACCCTGATGACAAACTTAATTCATTATTTACAAGAGGATATTCGCTACGATTATCGAGAGAGAATATTGAATTTCTAATATATTAAAAATCTAGACTTAGGATCCATCGCAAATTTTAGGTTATCCCTGGTTAAATTTCCATATAGCTTTGTTGTCGACAGTCGCAATATTCCTCGATATTGCTTCCTCCTCCGCCTTGCTCTATGAAAATTTTCCACAGTGAATAACTCAAGTTTTAACTGCGTTGGGGTACTAGTCTAGATTTTTCTTTTAAAGTCGGTTAATATGGAAATATAAATTCCACGTTTTTCTACAGACTAACCAGAGGAGGTTTTAAATGTGAGGAGCAACACCAGAAAGATAGGCATACTATTGGTTTTATCGCTGCTGCTCAGCCTTTTGGCAGGAAGCATGGCCTATGGGGCTGAAATGAGTAAATCAGAATTAGACGAGATTAAGGCCTTTATATTGGAAAGGTATGTTGATCCCCTCAGCCCAGAAGAGCTGCAGGGCGACACCCCCGAGGCCCTGTTTGAAAACCTTGATGTCCACAGTGTTTATTATAGCCCCCAGGCCTTTCAAAGCCTTTTAGAGCAATTGGGGGGCTCCTTTGTTGGAATTGGTGCCTATGTACAGGAGGATGAGGGAAAAATCATCATTGCAGAGCCGATAGCTAATTCCCCTGCAGAAAGGGCAGGACTGCTTCCCGGTGATGAGGTTCTTGAGGTCAATGGTACTTTGCTGAAGGGCATGACGGTGGATGAGGCCGTTTCCTTAATCAAAGGACCTGAGGGAACCCAGGTGACCTTGAAAATACATCGTCCTTTAACCGACGAAACTCTAATGATTAATATCATCCGTGAAGAAATTTTAATGGAAACTGTTTATGCCGAGGAGATTGATGGAATCGGATATATTCAAATTATTTCCTTTTATGAGCATACCTATGAAGAATTCTTCAATGCAGTGAGCAGGCTATATGATCAGGGAATCAGAAGCCTGGTTGTTGATATTCGAAACAATGGAGGGGGCGTTTTAGATTCAGTTTTGGGAATCAGTCAGCTGCTGGTTCCTAAGGGGCCGATTTTACATATACAATATAACGCCTTTGAAGTAACCTATTTATCTCAATTGTCGAGGCCTCTATTTAAGGATATTGTCGTGCTGGTTAATGAAAACAGTGCCAGTGCCTCTGAAATACTGGCGGCGGCCATGCAGGATACCCGAGCTGCTACGATTATTGGTTCTACCACCTATGGGAAAGGGTCAGTACAACGAATCCACTCCCTATACAGCGGTGGTGGATTTAAGCTGACAGAGGCTCGATATCTTTCACCCAACAGAACTGTCATTGACGGGGTGGGGGTAAAACCAGATATTGAAGTAGATAGATTTCCTGAAAAATTAGATATCGAAAATCTTTTGCCCCTCAACCTAGAAACCGAGCTTTCCCTAAAAGCCCAGGGAGAAGAAGTCAAGGCCCTTCAGCAGCGTCTAAAGGCATTGGGCTATGGATCAGTTTCCTTGACAGGAGAATTTGATCAAAACACCCTTAATGCACTAAAGCAGTTTTCCCAGGCCACAGAAATTTCCTTTGATGAAGAGCAGGTATCCCTGCCCCTTAAATTGGCTTTACAAGGTGCCTTCCTTGAAGAAGCCCTGAGCCGGGAAAATGACAATCAGTTTAATTATGCAATAGATTATCTGAAGGGTGAGCACCGGGCGGCGGCGAATTAATTTAATGATTTTTGCTTTTTATCTTGACAGCCTTACCTTAGTTAGATAAAATAATATGGTTAATATATCAGCAGAAAACTCAAAAGACCAGCACCCGAATGGGTGCCCTGTAAAAGGTCACCCTTAGGGGTGACCTCTCACTATTTTTAGAGGCATAATGGACAGGTTTTCCAATTTAAAATGCTTTATTAATGTATGATTTTGACTTGAATATTTAATGATAAAATTGTACATTTTATTTTTTTGTTTTATTTCAAACGTCAAATCATTCCTATCTACTTATACTCCTTTAAAAATCATATTAATTAGCGCTTTAGGTTTACAGCAATTTTATGTTTCTATATTCTAAATTGAATTTTTTTATGGGAAAGGAAGGTTTTTATGTCAACAAAGTATATTTTCGTAACGGGTGGTGTTGTTTCCTCTCTGGGTAAAGGCATTACGGCCGCATCCCTGGGGCAGCTTCTAAAGAGCAGGGGAATAAAGGTATCAATTCAAAAATTCGATCCCTACATTAATATAGACCCCGGTACCATGAGTCCCTATCAGCATGGTGAGGTCTTCGTAACAGACGATGGGGCCGAAACCGACCTTGATTTAGGCCATTATGAACGCTTCATTGATATTAATCTCAGCAAAAACAGCAACGTTACCTCAGGGAAGGTATACTGGTCAGTCATTTCAAAGGAAAGAAAGGGCGACTACCTGGGGGGAACCGTTCAGGTCATTCCCCATATCACCAATGAAATAAAGGAAAGAATTTTTAGAGTATCCAAAGAGGGCACCTTCGACGTGGTCATTACTGAAATTGGTGGTACCGTTGGGGATATCGAAAGTCTTCCCTTTTTAGAAGCCATTCGTCAGGTGAAATATGACGTGGGGGTCGAAAATGTCATGTATATTCACGTGACCCTGGTACCCTATTTAGGCAAGGCAGGGGAACTAAAAACCAAGCCTACCCAGCACAGCGTCAAGGAGCTTCGCAGCATCGGTATTCAACCCGATATTATTGTCTGCCGTACTGAACACCCCTTATCGGTTGAAATGAAGGAAAAAATCGGTCTTTTCTGTAATCTTAGCGGTAACAGCGTGGTACAAAACCTTGATGCCGAAAGCCTTTACGAGGTTCCACTATTATTACAGGAGGAAGGGCTGGATACCCTGGTCATTGACCGGCTAAAGCTTTCTGCCGGTGAAGCCAGGCTGAACGAATGGAAGGAAATTGTTAATAAGCACAAAAACCCTACGAAGCATGTTAAAATAGCCTTGGTGGGTAAATATGTCGAGCTGAGGGATGCCTACCTTTCTGTATCAGAGGCCCTTACCCATGGAGGAATCTATAACGATGCCAAGGTGGAAATTGACTGGGTACATTCTGGCGACATTAATGAAGATAATGTAGGGGAAATCTTGAAGGAGGCCGATGGAATCTTGATCCCCGGCGGCTTTGGAGACAGGGGAATTGAAGGGAAGATCCTGGCCCTACAATATGCCCGGGAAAACAAGGTACCCCTCTTTGGAATTTGCCTGGGTATGCAGCTGGCAGTGGTGGAATTTGCCCGGAATGTACTGGGTATGGCCGATGCCCACAGCTCTGAGCTCTGTGAAGGCACTACCAACCCGGTTATTGACCTGATGCCCGAGCAGCATGATGTAGAAGATAAAGGAGGCACCATGCGCCTGGGGATTTACCCCTGTAAAATCTACCCCAATACCAAGGCCCGGGAGGCCTACGGTGAAGACCTGATTTACGAAAGACACCGCCACCGATATGAGTTTAATAATGAATACCGCCAGGTACTGACGGAGGCCGGAATGATCATCAGCGGAATCTCCCCTGACGAAAGATTGGTTGAGATTATTGAAATTCCTGATCATCCCTGGTTTGTGGCAGGGCAGTTCCATCCAGAATTCAAGTCAAGGCCCACCCGTCCCCATCCCCTGTTCAGAGACTTTATCAGGGCGGCACTGGATGAAAAATATAAAAAATAGGATACTTTTGATTTCACTAGGCCTAAAGGTTCAATTCCTTTGGGCCTTTTTCATTGGTAAGAGGGACCACGCTTGAAATCACAATTATTTGACCAAATAAGGAACATAATTAAGAAACAAAAATAAAATAAAAAAACTAGAAATTTCCTAAACTAAGGAGGAATTTTTTGCTAAGGAGCGAATATTAATTAAGTGGACATGGAAGGAATCTAATAATTTAGGAAAACAGTGCCTTCTTTGTCATACACTATTAAAGAAGATGTAATATAACTGTAATGGTATTTTTGCCTCTGCCCATGTATAATGATTGTGTAGAGGTTGCTAATTGTGGTAAGGTTTTATTACAGTTATGTTACAATCTACAAACTATCATTGACCATCTAAGCGGGTCGGTGGTATAATTTCTTCTATAGAATGCGGCTACATAACCAAAAAACCGCTTCTATAAATTTAAAGGTATGGTTGGTTTTACAGAAGAGGGTTACGACCATAAACCTTATTAAAAACTCACTTCAAAAAAGAAACCAAAATTAAAAAGGAGGAAGACATAATGAAGAAAATCCTGTCATTAGTACTTGTACTTTCTATGGTACTAGGAAGCTTTGGATTTGCCTTCGCTGCTGAAGAAGTAGTTCCAGATAGCGTAAAAAGAGTACACGCTGCTGGACTTTTCGGAGTAGGAGGTCTAGAATTAGACAGAATTGCTACAAGAGCTGAGTTAGCAACTCTAGTATTAAGATTACACGGTTACGAGGATGCAGAAATTGAAGCATTAAAAACTGCTTCTAACTTCTCTGACGTAGCTGCAACATCATGGTATGCACCATATGTTGGTTTAGCTGTTCAAGAAGGTCTATTCACTGGTGATACTGGTGCAAACACTTTCAGACCTTTAGAAAACGCTAAATATGCTGAATTATTAGTAGTTATCCTAAGAGCTTTAGGATACGGCGAAGATCTTGCTGGTCTTGCATGGCCTAACGGTTATGTATTAAAGGCTGCTGAAGTTGGTATCGATGTTGACTTAACTAAAGATGCTAACTCTACAGTATCAAGATTAGTAGTTGGTGCTACTATCGATAAAGCTCTTGACTTAGAAGTTAAGGGTGGAGAAGAAACTCTTGGACAAAAACTTGGTCTTGAAGGTTTCGAGCCAGTTGAGCCAGAGCCAGAAGAATTAGAGATTGTTGGTGTTAGCGCTGACAACTTAAAACAAGTATTTGTTGAGTTCAACCAAGATGTTACTGACAACGAAGATGTTGAAAACAAAGACAGCTATGTTGTAGAAGACACTAAGGGAAAAACTTTATCTAAAGTTGAAGATGTAGAAATTGATGGAGAAATTGTTACTCTTACTTTAGAAAAGGCTGTAAAGAATCAAACTAATGCAGTACTTGTAATTGACAAGAAGGTTCTTGGCACTGAATTAGAGGAAGAGCTTAAATTTGATGATTTCGAAGTGCCTGTGGCTGAAGATGCAGAAGTAATTGGTGAATCAACTATCAAAGTTGTATTCAGTGAGCCAGTAACTAACTCTGCAGAATCTTCTAAAGGTTATACTGTAGAAAGCCAAGATGGCAAAAAGACTTATCGTGTAAAAGATGCAAAACTTACTAAAAATGGAACAGAGGCTTTAGTAGAATTACGTTCTAAATTACAAGATGGCGATGCAATTACATTGACTGTAAATAGTCATATTGAAGATTATGCCACTTTCAAAGTAGCTAAAACAGTATTTGATTTAGACGTAGTTGAAGATGATAGTGAAATCGAAGTAGTCGGGTTCAGAAAAGCTACTGAAGAAGGAATCACTCTAATCTTAAATAAAAATGTTAAAGCAAATAAAACTAGAAACTTACACGAATATTTCTACCACACTAGCGGTAAAAATGAAGCAGATAAAGATGGCGTTAAAATTAACGGTAACGAAATTGAATTAACGTTTAATGAGAATTTACTTCCTACTGGAACTGCTTATTTGTTTATCGATGGTGATGCATTAGTAGATTATTGGGGAAATACCAATAAAAATACTATTAGGTTCGAAGCAGAAGTTACTACCGACGATAAAGAACCTGCAATTGATGGAAGTATTAAGGTTGAAAATGGAAACAAACTAACAGTCAAGTTTGACAAGAGATTAGATGAGAAAAGTGCAGAAAACAAAGATAACTATGAAGTAGTTCATGAGAATAGCGGCAAAGAGGCTAGCAAAATTGCCAGTGCTAAATTATCTAAAGATAAAAAAGAAGTTGTTATCAACTTAAGAAGTAAGTTAGATCCTGGCAAATATGTGTTAGAAGTAGATGGTGTTAAAGATGCACTAGGAAATGCTAAGGTATCTACTGAAAAGACATTTAGTGTTGAAGGTAAACCCTTATCAGCATCTGATATCAAGGTAAATGTTTATAGGAAGAGTATTAGCGGTGGAACAGAGTATACTATACTTGTAGATTTCCAACGTGGCATGGATACAGATGATGATAGATATAGCGTGCTAGATCTTGAAAATTACTCTGTAATGTTTGATGGCAAGAAAACTACTTTAGGTCAGTTGGATGATAAAGATGATTACTATGTATCTGTAGATATAGCAGATGATGATGCTAAAGTAGTTGAAATTATCATTGAAGATACTGCTAAAAACAGCAAACTTGATCTGTTAGCTGGAAAAGTAGCGAACTTCTATATCTCAAGAGTAATGGACGCTAATGGCTTATTATCTGAAAGTTTATCTTTTGATCTTAATGATACCAACTTTAACACTGATCCAAACAAAACATTTAGCGTTGAAAAAGTAGAAGCTGTTGATAAAGAAACAATTAAAGTTCATTTCACTAGAACCTTAAATAGTGATGATTTGGTAATTGATGACTTTGTTTTCAGAGCTAAGGGATTGAAAGAATTTACAAAGAATAATTTTGATGATTATGATGTTGATGGTAGAGTTTTAACTATCACATTAGATCAAGAATTAACTACTGATCTACTATATTCTAGTAAAGATTCAAATGGAAACACAGTTACAGAGGTTGTGTATTTAGTTTATAATGAAAATGCTAAAACAACAACTGAGTACGGTGACAAGTTAGTGATCGGTGAAAATGGTCTTGGCATGGAAGTTAAAGATAAGATCGCTCCTGAAATTGCTGTCAATAAAGATGACGAGTATCTAATTAAAGCAAAGCAAGTAGACGATGAGACAGTGGAAGTAGAGATTACCTTCACAGAAGCAATGGATAAAACTACTTTCTCCAGAACTAGCTTTAGTGTAGAAGACGGAAAAGTAGATGGATTTAAAGTAGACGGTAAGGTTGCCACATTTACTGTAATATTAGATGATAAAATTGAAGGAACAACCTATATTACTGTAAACTATGATGGTGTAGTGAAGGATAAAGCCGGAAACGCTTTAGACTTCGAAGATGCTTCAGAAACTGTTAAAGTTGAATTAAATTAATTATAAGTAGATAAAGTTAGATTATCTACCGAGATTGATAAACCCTGTGGGAAGCTTTTTCCACAGGGTTTATTTTTTTATTATGTATATTGTTTTATCGTATCAGTAAAATTCAGTCGATTAAAATCAATTTTGTAATAAAACTGTAATATGATTCATAAGGCATCATACTGGAAAAAATGGTATAATTAAATAGTACAATTTAAAATACTGAAGAAAATCTATACTATTTTATACTAGGAGATATTAATCATGGGGACTGCTGCTAAAATAAAAAAGAAAAATAAAACCTTTGATTTATTTTTAATGATTATATTATCTTTGCTTTTGTTCTATCCGCCATTTTTTAGAGGTTTATTTATATCTTTTACAAAAGAAGTTTTAATGACTCATATCCTGTTTTTTTGTTTGTTTATAACCTATGTAATCTATAAACAAGTAGTCATTAAAGAAAAGATAATCTTCGATAGTATAGTCGATTATTTAGCTTTATTTTTAATTATTGCCTATACTCTACCTGTAATTTTTGGTCAATGGGCTAATCTAAGGGAGGCTATAGGTGAAATAATTAGATATGCTAATGTTTTTATGTTATATTTAATAGTAAAGGATTTAATAGTAAATGAAAAATACAAAAATATCGTTTTAATAACTTTAGTAGTAGGCGGCGTATTTGTAGCATTAACTGGACTTTTTTCAGCGATGGGTTTTGGTGAGCTCACCGCTGCTGTGTTAGATGGCAACAGAATATCTTCCACATTCCAATACCCAAATACTTTGGCTGCCTATGTAGGAACATTGGTTTTTATAAATTTTGAATTACTGAATAAGTCTAAAGAAAAATGGAAAAAAGCATGCTATGCAACCGCAGGCTTCATCTTGTTTTTCACATTTGTATTTACATATTCTAGGGCAGCGTGGTTGTTGATGCCCTTATTTGCATTGGCTTTGATTGTCTTATTGA
>CBFGTV010000020.1:0-49925 GCA_965652145.1 uncultured Clostridiaceae bacterium | reverse complement strand
TAACATGCCCTTCTAGGGCTGAGCAAACTACCCGCTGAGCGGGTAGTTTTGATTTCTCTGCCTTTAACACGGCGTCCCATTGATGATACAATTCACTTATTTTTTGATCCAGCTGCTGTCTTTCCAGCTCCAAACCATCTAACAAAATATGATCGAAAGGATTATCTTCCATTTCCTTCGATAAGGCCTGATATTTGTTTTCAAGTTCTTCTATTTGTTTTTCAATTATGTTGCTACCGAGGCGGGAATCAGCAACTGCCTGTTTAGGTTTAGATTTAGCTTTATCATTCTTCAAGGGGCCATTGGAAATTTTAATATTGATTGCTATACTCTTTTCCCGTTCCCTTACCCATTCTTGATACCCAAAGGGGTACAATTGAAGCTTTCCATCTTCAATTAATAAGAGCTTCTCCGCCATTTTTTCTATAAAATAACGATCGTGGGATACAAAAAGAAGGGTACCTTCAAAGGACATCAGGGTGTTTTCCAGTACCTCCCTTGAATCAATATCCAAATGGTTGGTAGGCTCATCAAGAATTAAGAGGTTCGCCTTTTCATAGGTAAGGGAGCATAATTTTAGGCGGCTTTTCTCTCCTCCCGAGAGACTTTTTATTTTCTTATTCACATCTTCTCTCATAAAAAGCATTTTAGCCAGGGCTGCCCTCGCCTCTCCCTGGGCTATTCCATGGTAATCTGAAAAATATTCCAACAGAGTCTTTCCTTCCTCCTCGAAAACAACCTGTTGAGGTAAATATCCAATTTTCACTCCCGAACCCAGTTTAATTACTCCCCGGTCAGGAAGTTCCTCACCCAAAATCATTTTGAGCAGGGTGGTTTTTCCACTGCCATTGGCTCCCATCAGAGCAATACTATCCTGATAGAAAATTGTAAAGCTGCTTTGATCAATTAACCCCTTTTCTCCGTAGCCTTTGACAATATTCTCAGCTGTAACAACTCTTTTTCCTGATCTGTCGGTTAATAGCGCCTCCATCTTCATTTTACGATTTTCTAATATGGGGCGATCCAGTACATCAATTTTCTCAAGCCTTTTTTCCAGCTCTTTAGCCCGCTTATACATAGCCTCACTATCACGCATAGCCCCCCAAACTCGATAGCGGTGGATTTGTTCCTTCATTCGATCTATTTGTTTTTGTTGATTTTGATATCTTTTAAAATCCTCAAGAAATCTTCGCTCCCTTTCAATTACATAAGCACTATAATTACCATTGAAGGAATTCATCTGTTGGGGCCAGAGCTCTAGAATTTTGGTGACTACCTTATCCAAAAAATATCGGTCATGGGAGATAATTAAAATCGTTCCTTTGTAGCTCCTTAAAAATTCCTCAAGCCACTCTATTGACTTAATGTCAAGATGGTTCGTGGGTTCATCCAGTAATAGTATATCCGGCGCTTCTAACAGCAGCTTTCCTAAAATGACACGGGTTTTTTCACCACCGCTGAGGTCTTTAAATGGTCTTATTTGCATTTCATCAGGAATTGTTAACCCCTGGCAAACACGGTCAATATTGATTTCCAGTTCATATCCCCCAAGGGCCTCGTAGGCTTCTATACACCGTCCATAGCTTTCCATTGCTTGTTTTAAAGCCTCATCAGTCAGCAGAGTCATATCCTCTTCAAGTACTTTTATTTTCTCCTGCAATGCAATAGCTTCTTCATAGGCCTGCCGCAGTACATCCCGTACAGTCAAGGCCTCCTCAACACAATGAATTTGCTCCAAGTAGCCTAGCTTCACACCTTTTCTCAGACTGATGCTGCCTCCCTGATAATCTTCCATGCCCATTAGTATTTTCATCAATGTGGTTTTACCACATCCGTTCTGCCCGATCAAACCAACTCTCTCGCTGGTCTTTAGCTCAAAGGAGATATTATCAAATATTTTATTGGCACCAAAGTATTTTTTAAGTTCCCTTACACTACATTCAATCATAGTCAGTCTCCTCGCTTTGCAATAGTAATTAGCTGCAACGCGTCCTTCCGCACCCTTGATCCGACTAGGAAACACAAAAAACCCACGGCCAATTAGCCTTGGGTTCTATATAAGTCAACATAAAGTATTATCAATTCTTAAGTCATATTGACAGATTTGGAACCTTCTCTAATCGGATCTTTGCAGCTTGAATCTTAAAAATGGACGCACCTCTCCCGTAAACGGGTAAATTTGCTGTCATTACAGATTCAAATGTGATCCATCTTAGCGAAGCATTCATCTGATCATTCCCATTTGCAGTCCTTTGACTGCATCCTTTCACTAATACTCTTTACCTATTATATGAAAAATAATTTGAGTTGTCAATCGATTCCAGTTTTTTGGCATATACCTGGCTTCCCCTATCTCAATTAAAATACCTACAATCATTGCAGACATTGATCTGGAATTAGTCATTATGTTTCTTCTTAAAATATACGGCAGATGCTATACCGACAATAAATATTATGGCAGCTATCATACAAATTAAGTTTGTAAAATATAGCGGTAGCTTCATTTGCAACGGTAAATCAAGAAAGGTAATCCCGAATCCCTCCGGCGGCATTAGCATATTTTTGAATGCGAAATATGCAAAGCCCGACAGCAAAAAAACCAGGGCTGCATACATAGAAAAAATATAGCCAGCAATATATCCTCTTTTCTTAATAAGATTAGATACAAAATTAATTGTCGACTCACCTTTCTGATGTATAGAAGTTTCCTCCATAACTTTGTTATCCATACCTTCATTAAGTAGATAGTCAGTTGTAACTCCTAAAATCTTGCTAATCAATATTATTTTATTAGTATCAGGTAATGATTCACCTAATTCCCATTTTGAAACAGCTTGCCTCGATACTGCTAACTGAGCTGCCAGTTGTTCTTGCGACATACCCTTCGTTTTCCTTAAAAATTGTAGCTTTTCTCCAAACTTCATTGGTAACCCCCCTTTCTTGTTTATTTAATTATAGTACAATGGTTGGTTGCATTCTACCAAATAGGCCTGGAATTCCCGCAACTGTCAGTTGCAAGTTTAATTTCAAGCGACTTTAATTCTTAAAATTTCTTGAAGCTACTGGAACAATGAGCTATACATAGATAGTGTAGATGAAACGTCCATCTTCACTATTACCTTGCCTCTCGTTAATAATCATTAGAAAAAAATAAGGAAAAAATAAATTTTTCGACAGAAATAAAAAACAAACGGTTTACTTTTATTTAGTATAATCTAAATAAATTAACCGTTATATTAAAACAATCTACAGATGGAGGAATTCAAGGTATATGGAGAATAAAAATAGCACAAAAGAAAAGATCTTGCTTTATAGCATTTATGGACTATTTACAATTTATATTGCGCTTTTATTACGTATCACACTTTTCAAGCAGGCAAGCTTATATAATTTGTTTGCTGCCATAGGTGCAAGTGAAAGATGTATTAATATAATTCCTTTTGTACCAATTTATAAAATGATAAGTAATAACATATCAACAGGGCGAATATTGGAGATAGTTCTCGGAAACATCATTATTTTCATTCCCCTGGGACTACTACTGCCCGTTATATTAAAAAGAAAAAGCAGCAGGGATATTTTTTTAGGCGGCTTCCTTTTAAGTGCATCTATCGAAACAGTTCAGTTTATCTTTGGTTTGGGAAGCACTGATATTAATGATCTAATTCTCAATACCCTTGGAACTATAATCGGTTATCTGCTATTTAAGTTTATAAAGGAAAAGTCAAAATCAAGCTTATCTTTTCTGACTTCTATGGTTATCTTGGTAACTGTTTCCGGAATCATCGCCTTTAGCGTTTTACTTGTTACTAATACTGATTTGTTTGTACTATTCCCCAAAAAAATAATAGTGGAAAATGGAGAACTTGTTCAGGCGTTTATCGAAACACCAAGTTACCTTAGCGGAAAGCTTGTTAAGGTAGAGAATTCTATGCTAACAGTTGAAAAAAGTGTTCAAAGAGCATCTGAACAGAAGAAACTCTTGGAATTTACAATAACAGCTGATAGTAGTATATATGTCTGCTATAATAAAATAAATTACTTTTTCAACTCAATTTCTGGAGAACATCAACGTTATGAAGAAATAGTATATTCTGATTTTATTTCACAAAAAAGTAAAACATACAGCATAGACAATAATAACGTTATTATATGGAGTTCAGATGGAAAAACAGTTAACAAGCTGGTCGTGATTGAATGGGTTGAATAGGCAAAGGATGGGATTGCTTAAAGGGTAGTAATTAATAACTTTTATACAATAATCGCCTGCAAAGCCTGAACGAGCCGCTTATTCACTATCGTCTTAAGGGTAGTTTTTTAGAAATTAACTACCCATACAAATTCACTATTTAAGAGCACTAAAAAAATACAGCAAACAAGGGGTTGTCGGGAAATAGCCCCCAAAAAAAGATGGCTAAATTATACCCATCTTTCCTCCGCTACAGTGTATACTTTAACTATGCATTGTCAAGAAATATATGAAAAAAATTTAACAGTTTAAAATTTGAAAAAGGGTTAAGATTTACACTTGTTATCCGATAATTATAATAGATATGTGGAGGGATAATATGAAAGCAATAACACCAAGTGAAAATGAGTGGCTTATTATGGAGTTGTTTTGGCAAACTAACCGTTCTATGACATCGGCCGAGGTAATAGAAACATTACAGAAAAAAAAGGACATTAGCAAAAAAACAGTCAGGGTTATGATAAATCGGTTATGCCAGAAGAATATATTGGATTATACGATAGATGAGAAGGATTCCAGAATTTATCATTATTTCCCTGTTAAAACCAAAGAAGAATGTCTAAAAGGGAAAAGCCAACACTTTATAGAAAGCTATTTTTCCGGAAACGGAGCAGACGCAGTGGCAACGCTTATGCAGACTTTGACGTTAACCGAGGAGCAGATACAGGAAATATCAGAAATTCTGGAGAAAAGTAAGGAACAGGAAAAATGACGATCGGCAAATCTTTGCTCTATAACATACCAGAATTGCTTAACTTTTCAACTGCTTATTTTACCTTGAAGGCCGGAAGGTGCGCACTGCTATCCTTATTCCTGCTGCTTGTTATTATGCTATTGCGGTATACGGCTTTTCGTAGAAAGATACTCTTAAAGGGAGCATTATGGAGTATTATGCCGTTGACATTGTTTGGGGGAACCCTTAAGGTTTTTGATGAGAATCCTTTCGCATTAAAGTGGTTCGGCTGGTGGAAGGATGTATGCGCTTCCCGTCTTTTTATAGGTTATATTTACTTGATTGGCGTCATTATAGTTGCAATATACATTGTCAGGCAGCGCAAGGAATTCAGAAAAGCCATAAGGAGCATGAAGAGAGTCAGTTTAATGGGGATATGTGAATCAAATATTACTCCATTCTCTAGCGGACTATTAAAACCGGGAATTATCCTTCCGGATTTATTATATAAAAACTATTCCAGTAAGGAATTAGAGATAATACTACAACATGAAGAAACACATATCAAATTGGGACATTTGTGGTTTTATGCGTTTTGGGATGTGCTGAAAATAGTTTTCTGGTTCAATCCGCTGATATATGTATGTCTGCCATATTTCAAACAGGATATGGAAGACATCTGCGACAGAGTAGCAATTCAGAGGAGTGGGTGCAAACCTTATGCCTACGGACAACTGCTTTTAAAGAGTATGCAATTACTTGCAGGAAAAGAGATAAATTTATTTCCCGCTTTAATCGAAAAAAGAGATTATGGCTTTTTTAAAGAAAGAATTATAAGAATTATTCAATATAAACCTTATAAAAAAGAGGTTGGGATGATACTAATCGGTTGCTGTTTATTGACAGTTATATCCGGAATCTATCTTCTAAAATCAATATCTTATCCAAGCTATACGATGCATGAAAAAATAACTGTGTTTCAAGTATATGAACCCAAAATATTGATCGATGACGTTAGCGAGCTGAATAATGCAATTTACTATGACGAAGAAAATCTTTATATCAATAATGAACAATTTATGAGTTTATTAAATTTGAAGGGAGTGTACGGCAATGAATTTTACATAGGAATCAATGGTTACGAAAAAATCCCACATTGGGGCAGCGGAATGGATTCCATTTATGTGGATTGCAGTAAGCTTTCCGGAGGTACTTCACAGATAGCCTACGGGAATCAATATGATGCAGTAACAAAAATCGTTCAATGGATTATTAAAGAAGTTCTATAATAGTTTGCCTTTTTCAGGCGAACTATTATAAAAAGCTAAAGGATAACACATGTAAATAATATATTAGGAGGATTTTATTATGAAAATTACAAATGGTACAGGAATTAATGCTGCTAATTATAGTCAGATGCAGAATGCAAACAACACAAATCAGGACAGCCAACTAAAATCTATTCAGAAACAAATCGAAAATGTACAGCAGCAGTTACAAAACCTTTCCAATAATGAGGAAATGTCTATGGAAGAAAAAATGAACATTCGAAAAGAATTGCAGCAACAGCTTCTAGATCTGAATAGACAGATGTCACAAAGAAAAATGGAAATTCAGCAAGAAAGGTGGAAGAAATCCACCGCTAAAGCGGAAAAACAAGAAACAGTCCAAAGGAATAGCGACAAGCAAGAATTTAATGTCATAGGGACAACCACCGTGCAGGGAATTATAAGCGCCGATGCTTCGATGAAGCAGGTAAAAACAGTTCAGTCTACGAAAACCAACATGGAAGGTAAAGCCGGTGTGTTAGAGAGCGAAATTAAGATGGATAAAGGTAGAGGAGGCTCAACGGAGAGTAAAGAGGCTGAGCTTAAAAAATTGAATGATCGTATTAATAATGCCTCCGCTGACATGATGGATAAAATATCTGACATTGGTGCGACATTAGAAAAATCCAGAGAAGAAAATGAAAGAAAGGATGAAGAATACACAGATAAGAATGGTATAATCAGTCAAAAAGAACGTCTATTGGATTTAGAAGTTGGAGAAACTACAACCGAAACAGCTAAGAATACAGGAAATCCTAACACTACACAGACACAATCCCCCCAAAATATAGCTAAATCAAAGGTATCCAGTAATCTGTCCAAAGGACAACATGTGGATGTGGAGGTGTAACTGGCTAAGATTGACTCTTTTGGCTGTTCTGAGAAATTCTCTAGTATCTATATAGTAAAGCAATAATTTCGGTAATAATATGGCTGTAATTTCTCCCTCGAAACCTCAAAAACTTAGCTATTCTTTTAAAATATTAACAACAAACAAGACCAGAAAAATTCTGGTCTTGTCATTAATAGAACTTTTTACTTTCCTGGTACTCCTGAACAATCCGAAGGGCTTCGCCAAACCTTTGATAATGTACGATTTCCCTTTCCCTTAAAAACTGTAATACATCCTTCATACCGGGGTCATCGGTCATTTTCAGTAAATGCTCATAGACTGACCGGGCTTTTTGCTCTGCGGCCATATCTTCATGTAAGTCGGTTATGGGGTCGGCATGGGCTTGGAAATATGTGACTGTCCAGGGAACACCATTTGAATCTGTTGGGAACAGGGCGTTATCTCTGATGGCATAATTTCCCCCCAGGCCTGCTGCCTCCATTTGCTGTGGGCTGGCATCTTTAGTTAACTGATAAATCATGGTACAGATAATTTCGACATGGGCTAGTTCTTCTGTACCAATATCGTTAAGTAATCCCTTTGCTTCGTTGGTGGGAATCGTATATCGTTGGTTTAAATAACGCATAGAGGCCGAAAGCTCACCGTCGGGCCCGCCGTATTGAGTCAATAAATATTTTGCCATTCTAATATCGCATTGATTAATTCTAACGGGATACTGTAGCTTTTTTTCATAAATCCACATTCTCTTTCCTCCTTCTTAAGAATAATATCCTTCTTCCCATGGCCACGGGCTGTCAAGCCAATTCCAAAAATATCCGCCTTGAGAAAATCCAAAGTTTAGTAAGGGGCCATACTGCATTTCATATTGTTGCTTCAGCATGGCCAGGTGATTTGCCTGCTGATTGAATTCCATGAGGGCCCTTTGATCATCTCGATGAGTGTTTAAATAAAGATTTAGTTCCAAAGCAGCAAATTCCACTGCTTGAATTTGTTTTAGCATGGTTGTTCGATCGGACATTTTTTATCCTCCTTTTTCTCTGCGACATAGGGCATATAAAGCTCTGGAAATAGCGTTCCTTTACAGAGAGCTTCATCAATTGGAAAAGCATGAGTATAGCATTGATAAGGAACATAGGCATTAGCCAGCCTGACACAGGGGGGCATAAAGGGAATGGGA
Organism: uncultured Clostridiaceae bacterium; assembly: GCA_965652145.1. Lineage (GTDB taxonomy): Bacteria > Bacillota > Clostridia > Peptostreptococcales > Natronincolaceae > CBFGTV01. The sequence goes on along the minus strand of CBFGTV010000020.1, from coordinate 41,645 downwards.
TAGATTCCGTAATGGCCCGGCCCCGGCATCAGAGGCGGAAAGTATGGGTTGCTATAATTTTGATACATTTTTCCTTCCTCCTTCTACAATAAATCAGTCTTAAAATAACTGTAATACCATCATATTCTGTAGTGGAAATTTGGTGTTTTAAACTTGAAAAACTATTTAGTACTTTTTTACGAAGTTTAATAATGAATAAACCCTAATTTTTAGCCCATCTTTACTATTTCTTCATGATTTTGTAATCTTTCCGTAACCATTAACTGGCAAATACCCCTTTATTTTTAAGCAATTTAATCGTACAATAGAAACATAAGGCTTTAGTGAGGCAGGTGACGAAATGAGTATTATTGAAGTAAAAAATGTCAGCAAGTTCTACAGAATGGGAGATGAGAAAATTGTCGCATTAAATAATGTTAGCTTCTCGATGGAAAAGGGAAAGTTCTACTGTCTTTTAGGAACCTCTGGTTCAGGTAAGAGTACACTATTAAATCTTTTAGCCGGGCTAGAAAAGCCATCCAGGGGCGAAATCAAAATTAAAAATATTTCCATGGAAAAGATGAGTGAGAAAAAATTGGCCAAGTTTAGACAAAGCTATATTGGGTTTGTCTTTCAGTCATACAACTTGCTTCCCATGTTAACCGCCCTGGAAAATGTTTGCATCCCCTTAATCTTTAAGGGAGTCAAAAAGTCTGCAAGGGAAAAGCGGGCCGCTGAATTGCTCAAGGCTGTTGGGCTGGAAGGAAGAATAAAGCACCGCCCTAACCAGATGAGTGGTGGGCAGCAACAACGGGTCAGTATTGCCAGAGCTTTTATTGGTAATCCTGAAATTGTCTTTGCCGATGAACCCACAGGGAACCTCGATACTAAGACATCCCAGGAGGTTATGAACTTAATTACTACTATGGCCAAAAAGCACAATCAAACCCTGGTAATCGTAACCCACGACAGGGAGATAGCCCATTATGCCGATGAAATTATCTATATTCGGGATGGGAATATTGAAAAAATTGAACAATCAAATGTACATAAGGGGGCTTTATAAAGTGAAGCGATTTTTAACGTTTTTACTAATTTGTATTTTATTATTGCCGCAGGGCCTTAGCTTTAGCTTTGGAGAAGGGACTGTTACTTTACAAAGTAGAGATAGGTTAGATGCATCTGGGAAACCAACTGCTTCTACCATATACGAAGATGATGTTTTTGAATACGAGGTAGTTTTAAAAAATAAAACAGGAAGAAAAATAAGTAATCTTGAAGTTAAAGACTATAATAGTAGTTCCTTTGGCTTTGCTGTTAAATCAATAACTAAAGGTCCGATTGAGTCGGAAGATCTTATTACGATCATTTTCGATATGGAATATTATGGAACTGGAAATTCTTTTCGATTTAATATTACCTATGATAAAGAAGATGGAACACAAGGAAATGATTCCATATTCGTTCAGGTGAGAAATGTAAAGGAAACTACTTCTAATAATCGTGATAGTAATGACGAGGTTCCAGATCCAAACCCCGTTCTAATGTTTGACGGTGTGACCATCCCAACAGTAGATGCCGGTAAAACCTTAGATTTAAAGCTGACTTTGAAGAATAACAGTAGATATTCTGCCCGTAATATTGTGGTGACACCACAATTTGAAGAAACCGAGGGGGATCCATTCGTATTAGAGGCTGCCAATCTAAAGCGTACTATTAATAATTTATCTGGAAATAAATCAACCAACTTGAACTTTAAATTAAAAATAAGCGATAATGCCCAGGCAAAAACCCATGCATTAAAGTTCAAATTTGATTTTGTAGATTCTAATGGTGGTACCCATACTGGAACCGAAACCATTTACATTACCGTCACCAATTCAAAGACAAAGCCTAAGCTGCTTTTAAGTCGATTGGAGACTACCCCCAAACAGATTCATTCTGGTGAGCCTGTCGAGGTAGTCTTGTACATGGAGAATAACGGTAATTTATTGGCCAAAAACGTAACCCTGGCGCTGGATGGATTGGAAAGCAATGGCTTTACGGTTGTCAATGGGGGCAACAGTCAATTCTTTAAGGAGATCCGCGGAGGCAGCGAGGTATATGCCGTATTTAATTTACATGCATCTTCCAGGCTGACAAATGGTAACCATAATCTTACCCTAAAGCTAAATTATCAAGACCAGGCAGGAAATGAATATACCGAGGAGCAATTATTTTTTCTAACTGTTGGAGACGAGCTGGGTCGTGGCCCCCAACTGGAAATCAAAAGCATTGATGCACCTAATGGAGGACTTGGACCCAATGATTCCTTTTTGGTAAGCTTTGACCTTACTAACCAGGGGGAAACCACTGCAAGAAATGTCAAGGTATCAGTGGATGGACAAGAGGCCCTGTTGCCAAAGAGCCAGAATATCCGTATCATTCCTTCACTGGCTGCTAAGGAAACCAGTAATCAGCAATTTTATTTTTATGTTTCCTCAGATGCATCTAAACAAAACCACCCGCTGCTGATTAAGGTAGAGTACGACCAAGGGTCAGAAGAAACCCGTGAAACCATTCAACAGTATGTGGGAATTAATGTTGACTCTGGTGGCGGCAATACCACACCTAAGATTATTATTGATGAATATAGCTTTCAGCCCCAGATTGTTCGGGCTGGCCAAAATTTCGATCTAGCGCTTTCTTTTTTAAATACACACCAAACCAAGGCAGTTGAAAATGTTAAGATCTTTTTAACCGCCATCGAGAATACGGAAAAAAACGACAACGTCTTTACACCGGTAAATAGCAGTAACACCTTTTATATTGATTACATACCGCCCAAGGGCCGAGTTGATGAATTTTTAACCTTTTATGCAGTACCCGATGCGCAACCAAAGACCTATACCATCACTGCTAATTTTGAATATGAAGATCAAGATGGAGAGGAATATAAAGCTACAGAGTTAATTGGTATACCCGTAGTACAACAATCCAGGCTGGAGGTCAGTGATTTTTCTTTACCATCTGAATCCTTTATGGGACAGCCGATGTTCCTCTTTACAGAATTCTACAATATGGGGAAGGTAACCCTCAGTAATTTGATGGTAAAGGTTGAAGGAAACTTTGAGGTACAAAATGGTTCTTATTTCGTAGGAAATTTTGAAACAGGACAAAGTGATTACTTTGAGGCAACAATTATACCCAACATGCCGGGTCCCCTAGAGGGGGAAGTAATCTTCTCTTATGAAGATTCAGCGGGAGATACCGTAGAGATTAGAAAGCCCATTTCCTCTAATGTAATTGAAATGCCCCAGGATGAATTCCCCATGGATGAATTCCCTCCCATGGAACCTGAACAATCTTTCTTTAAAAAGGTCCTAAAGAGTAAGATTTTTTGGGGAATCATTATTCTTCTTGCACTGGGCGGCGGCGGATTTTTCGCCTGGAAACGAATAAAGAAAAAGAAAGGTATGGCTGAAGATGAGGTCTATTGATCTAGTAAGTATGGGCTTTAAGAACCTTTGGCGAAGAAAGCTGAGAACCTTTTTAACGATACTGGGAGTAATTATTGGTACAGCTTCTATCGTTATTATGGTTTCCCTAGGCTTTGGAATGACTGAGGGCTTTAAGGAGCAGGTTAGCCAAATGGGAAATCTTCACGTCATTACTGTGAACCCTTCCTTTGATTATTATGGTGACAGCCCCAGCCCTTCTTCAAGGAGCGGTGAGTCCCCAAACCTTGATGATCAAGCCGTAGCTAACTTTTCAGCCATTCAAGGGGTTCAAGCAGTAACACCAATAATGCAAACCTATATGAAAATGGTTTCGGGACGTTATGTGACCTATTTACCTGTTAAAGGAATACTTCCCGAGACCATGGAGGCCTTTGATTTTAAGGTTACCGAGGGAAGGCTGCTCAATTCAGATGACACCTTGAATCTTGTTTTTGGCAGCTACATTCCCCATGAATTTTATAATCCAAAGGAAACAGGCCGCCGATATTATGGTGGTAGTGAATCAAGTGAACCTAAGGTCAATGTTTTGGAGGATCGGCTAGAGCTGACCTTTGATATGAGCTATGGGGAACGTCGTTCCCCTGGTTCCTCTTCATCTAATTCCAAGCCTCCAAAGGTATATAAGGTTAGTGGTGTCGGATTATTAGAGTCAGGAAATTATGAAAATGATTACTATGCCTATATGGCCTTACCCCAATTGAAAAAATTAATTGACGAAAATAAAAGAAATAGCCGAGGTCAGAATAACAGCGGAAATAGTAAAGAGGGCTACGAGCAAATTATGGTGAAGGTTGAAAAAATTGACGATGTACAAAGGATTCAGGACCAAATTAAAGAAATGGGCTATAATGCCTACAGCTTAAATGATATGCTGGAGTCGATGCAGGAAACCGCCTCTACCCTACAGGCAGTCTTAGGCGGAATCGGCGCTGTTTCCTTATTGGTGGCAGCCCTAGGCATTACCAACACAATGATTATGTCTATCTATGAACGGACTCGGGAGATCGGTATTATGAAGGTAATTGGTGCCGCATTAAACGATATTCGAAGGCTCTTTTTATTGGAGGCCGGCATCATTGGCTTCAGCGGTGGTATATTGGGTATTGGCATGAGTTACTCTGCTTCTTATCTATTGAACAGAGCAAATGTATCTATTCTAGGTATGGGTATGCCAGGAACCCGAATATCCATTATCCCCCTCTGGCTGGCATTGGCTAGTATCTGTTTCAGTACGGTTATTGGTCTATTGTCAGGCTTCTACCCTGCAAGAAGGGCTATGAAGCTAAGCGCCCTGGAGGCTATCAAAACAGAATAGAAAAAAAGGATATCGCTTCGTACGATATCCTTTTTTAAATCTATTTCACTATTCCATCATATCTGAAATTAACTTAACAATTACTTCAACAGCCTTCTTCATGGAGCCTACGGGTATGTATTCATACTTTCCATGGAAATTATGGCCTCCTGTAAAAATATTGGGGCAGGGTAAATTCATATAGGAAAGCCTTGCACCATCGGTTCCTCCTCTGATGGGCTTAATTAACGGCCTTACCCCCACTGCTTCCATGGCTGCCCTGGCCCGGTCAATAATTTCCATCACTGGTTCAATTTTTTCCCGCATATTGTAATATTGATCCTTCATGGAAAGGGTTACGGTTCCTTCTCCATATTTAAAATTAATCAGCTCAACCACCTGGTTCATTAGCTGCTTTTTCTTTTCAAATTTAGTTCGATCATGATCCCGAATAATATATTGCATTTCGGTCTCTTCCACATCGCCCTTCAGGTTATTCAGATGAAAAAAGCCTCCATAGCCCTCTGTATGCTCTGGCCTCTCGTGGAAGGGCAACAGTTGATTCAGCTCCATGGCAATTAATAACGAATTGATCATTTTATCCTTTGCCGAACCTGGATGGACATTTCTACCTTTAACAATAATCTTGACCCCTGCGGCATTGAAGTTTTCATATTCCAATTCCCCCATCGGTCCACCGTCTACGGTATAGGCCCATTGGGCACCAAATTTTTCTACATTAAATAAATCGGCTCCCCGACCAATTTCTTCATCGGGAGTAAAACCCAGCTTAACCGTTCCGTGCTTAATTTCAGGATGAGCCAGCAGATATTCAACTGCAGTGATGATCTCTGCAATTCCAGCCTTATTATCGGCCCCCAATAGAGTCGTTCCATCTGTTGTCACCAGGGTTTCACCGATATATTCCTTTAAATCTGGAAAATCATCTGGCGAAAGAACAATATTCCTTTCAACATTTAATACAATATCTCCCCCATCATAATTCTCAATTAACTGAGGCTTCACATTTTTCCCCGACATGTCGGGGCTCGTATCCATATGGGCAATGAAACCCAGGGTCGGTACCTGCCTGTCCACATTGGCCGGCAGTGTAGCCATAATATAACCATTTTTGTCAATGGCAGCATCAGCTAAACCTAATTCTTGAAGCTCCCTTACCAGGGCTTCACCAAATTTAAATTGTCCTTCAGTACTGGGGCAGGCTTCTGAACCAGGGTCAGACTGAGTATCAAATTGTACATATCGTAAAAATCGCTTCAATACCCTATCCATTTCCATCACTCCTTGTAGATGAATTTTTTTATAACTATTACTATTATAACATCAAAATCTACTCCAAATATAATTGTTGTTATGGTTTTTCCTTTACATCATTTTATCATAGGTAAAGGTGGTTCATTTAGAACCACCTGAATTTTTATTTTTCTTCGATTTCTATTGTTCCTCCGGCCTTTTCAATTGCCTCAGCCAACATACCAGCAATCTTTGTTCCGCCAGATAAACCTAACCCGCCCAAAAATGGCAGTCTTATGATAAGACAAATACCACTAGGGGAGGTTATTTCAATAAGATTTAGCAAATTAATAACAGCACCTGCTGGAATATTAATTCTAAGAATTGTACCAGACAGCTGTGGACAATTATTGCAAGATGGTTTTGACATATTTTTTTCCTCCACTTCCTTTACTGAAGCTTCTTGTTCGACGTTTCTATATTTTTTTTTCAAAACTAATTGCATATATACTGTCCCTCCTTCCTGTTGCAGTACATATTATGCACTAGGTAAGAATTTGTGAAGGTAAGTTTAATGAATTTAATTAATCCATTTAAAAAAGACCCTGTGTTTGATCCACAAGGGCCTTATCTTAAATAAGTACTTCTCAATTGTTGGTCATGTATTTCAATTTCGCTAATATAGTTAGCATTTTTCCGGTTCTACATAGGCAATACCAAAGGTTTCAACGGTAACTTCCTTTATTCTTTGGTCCTCCTCCGGCTTATCTCTAAAGTCACGCTTAACAGACACAATTCTGTCGGCCTCATCAATTCCCTCGATCACCTTTCCAAAGGCTGCATATTGACCATCCAGGTGAGGTGCATCGGCTACCATAATAAAAAATTGTGAGCCTGCTGAATCAGGATGCTGAGATCTTGCCATGGAAAGTACTCCCTTTGTATGCTTTAAATCATTCTTAACGCCATTGGCAGTAAATTCACCCTTAATACTATACCCAGGGCCTCCAATGCCAATTCCTTGGGGATCACCCCCCTGTATCATAAAGCCCGGAATCACTCTATGGAAAATAACGCCATTATAAAAGCCTTTATTGACTAATGATATAAAATTATTGACTGTATTAGGGGCAATATCCGGAAACAGCTCTGCCTTCATCTGATTTCCATTTTCCATGGTGATGGTCACTATGGGATTTTGTCTACTCATTAACATCTTCCTTTCCTCATTCATATTTTTTTCAATGTATCGAGTAAAGACTTCATTATTAATCATACTATAGCTTAATTGAATTTACCACTCATTTGTCCCATTACATAAAATGTCCATACTCCGTTAAAAAATACAAGGATTATACCAATTGAAGCTTTTTCCTAGCATACTTTGCCAATAGCAGCATAAAAACAGTACCCGTTAACAGGGTCAATACCAGGGACAGATAAAAATGATGATATGGTTGCCCGGTTAAAAAGAGATGTCCTAATGTTTGGAATTGCCAATAGTTAGGAAACAAATAAAATAAAAATTGTAATTGTTCCTTTACAAAAACAGATATGATGGGTACGGCTAAATATATTGGCATGAGCAGCTTAATAACCGCTATGGCACTTATTTGATTTTCTGCAAAGGATCCAATCAGCAACAAAATAATTAGACTAATGCCATAGGCCGAAAGAGTTGATATGGTTAAGTGTAAATAGCTAATTCCCTTTCCCACCATAATTAAGCTGCTGCCAATGGTTAGTAGTATTCCAATGCCAAGGGCAATGATACCCTTGGCAGCAATATATTGAATTGCCGTAACAGGTGAGGCATTAATAGCTCTAATCACCTTCGATTCCCGGTCAGAGACAATATTAAAGCCAGAGACAATCCCACCAAAAAGACTGGCCAGCATCATCATGGATATGGTAAACAGCTCCAGTATAAAATAACTTTTTTCCTCCAGGTACTGATGCTCCACTTTGAAAGATTCACGATTCTCAATGACTGCTTGAAAGGTACTTAAATAAACATTGGTAAGCTCTGGGGGTTCATCCCCCTCCAGCATCAGAATATAGTGACCCTCCTTCTGCATTAGGCCCGGTACTGAATCTACAGCCTCCACTCGTTTCATAAGGGCTTCGTAGCCTTCATAGACCTCAACCCTTCCATAAGCCTGAAGCCGCCCTTGCAGGGCCATATCAACCTTTTCCTCAACAGCAAAGGTCATGCCGGCATCCTCCACCGAAGGCAATAAAAACCTCATTCCCAGGGCCAGCAATAGGGGGGCGATAATTAAATATATCATTAAATTATCTCTAAAGGCCCTGGTCATATCCTGCTTCATTAAGCTAACAATTCCCTTCATGCCCTTCCCTCCTTCATTAGTCTTATACTAACCAACCAATGGCATAGCCCGAAGGCTAACAAATTTCCGGCAATTAAAAGCTGTATTGACGATATAATAGAGCGCCCTGTTGGAAAAAGTAATTCACTGAAGGCATACATAATTGGATAAGATGGTATGAGAGTAATGAATCTTGGAGAAAAGGACGGAAAACCGTAGGAGATGGATGGGAGAATATTTACGGTTAATATCCCCAACCCTACAAAAAACCAATCGGAAATATTATTAAAGAAAACAGCTACGATTAAGCCAAGGAGTGTGTAAAAGCCAACACCTAAAATCATCAACAGGGCCAGGGGCACCAAATTGATGGAAGGGCCAACAGTTAACAATATTAAGGAAAACCCATATACCAGCGACATTGTAATAAACACTAAATTCTTTGAAAGGATATAAAGAGCTGCGCCTCCGGGGCTTACCCGGTAGGCCCTGAGACTCCCCTCGTTTTTTTCCTGAAATACCAATACTGCAACCATTAAAAATCCTAAAATGAGCACCTCAAAGGTTAGCAATGGGGGGATTGCCGTCAACCTTCTGGGGACTACCCTTCCAGGTTTCCTCAAATAGTTTATTTCAAAAGCCCCTTCTGCTGTTGTTTCCCGAAGGGATTCTACTAAATTTTCCAGGGCAGCATTTACAACATTTTCATTTTCAATACTGATTTGATTCCGATGGACCACTGTAAAGTCAGGCTCCTCTAAGGTTCCATGGAAGATGATTCCCAGGCCCTTTTTGTCATTGTCAAGGGCATCATATAGGGCTGTTTTAGAAGGAACCACCTCTATATAGTCGTTATTAAGACCCTTCAGGCTTTTTTCCAGGACTTTTTCCTGACTTCCATCGTACAGGTACTGGATCTTTTCTTGACTGAAATTTTCCGGCAACAGGAACCTTACAAAACCAACCATGATGAACAGCGTACCCATTAAGACCCACAGAAGGGCATTTCGAAGGATTACCGCCATGTCTTTTTTATATAAATTAATTAAAGTCTTCATGGCGTCAACTTCCTTCCCGTTAATTTTATAAATATTTGCTCCAGACTGGCCTCTAAGGAATGGATGGTTTGGATTTTTTCCGTATTGATAACATGATTTAGGGCTTGGCGATCTGCTTTATTTTCTAAAAAAAACATTCCTTCCTTCAAGGCTCCCTGGCTGACATATTCTACCCTTACAGCCTTCTCTCCGTATTGCAGCTTCAGACTTTTTGGTGAATCCAGGGCAGCAATCCTTCCTTCATTTAAGAAGGCCACCTGATTACACAGGGTTTCCGCCACAAGCATATTGTGGGTGGTTAAAAAAATAGTACAGCCCTGCTGCTGCTTTTCTAAAATTATATCTTTAATTCTGTCGGCTGTAGTGGGATCAAGACCTGAGGTGGGTTCATCTAAAAATAAAATGCTTGGATTATTGATAAGTGCCCTGGCAAATACCAGCCTTTGCTTCATTCCCTTTGAATAGGCCTCAGCTTTTTTATTGGCAGCCTCCTTCAGGCCCACCTGTTTTAAGAGCAGCATCGGGTCAAGGGTATCGGTTTGAAATAGTCCCCCATAATATTTCAGATTTTCATATCCCGTTAGCTTTCCATAAAGATTAGGATGCTCAAAGGAAACGCCTATTTGATTATAAAACTCCCTTCTTAGCCCTTGAATGGATTTTCCCCCATAAAGTACCTTTCCCCTTTGCAGCTTCAATAACCCGGTCATAATATTTTGAACAGTGCTTTTACCAGCCCCGCTGGGGCCAAGAAAGCCGAATATTTCCCCCTTATTGATCTCAAAGGAGATATCTTTTACAGCATAGTTTCCCTTCCCCGTATAGTCATGGTATAGGTTTTCCACTCTAATCATTGCTTTCCCTCCCTTTTTTTAATCCCCCTGCCTCTGCTTTACAGCTCTAATCAAGCCCTCCATTTCAGCAAGATATTCATTAAGACGGTTCAAGCCCTCTAGCGTTAAAGCCACCTTAGTCTCTGACTTATTATTTTTAATTCTTTTGTGGATTTTTATATAGCCTGCCTCTTCTAAATTTCTCAGCTGAACCGATAGGTTCCCGGCAGTTAGCTCTAGTCCCTCCTTGATCTCATTAAAGGGCACCTTTTTTTCCTGATGGCTGGCTAGATAGGTTAGTATTAGTAATCTAACCCTTTCATGGATCACTTTATCGATTTCAAACTTCATCTGCTTCCTCACTCCCCTTTAGAACCCGCCAAAATAAAACTTGCCCCGTACATCATCAATAATCCCATTCCGAAGCAAACAATGGTTCCTATTAGAGGATGCAGACCAGTAAAGACCATCATCAGTAAAAAGCCTGTTACGACAAACCAGCCTCCAAGGAGACCCAGCTCTTTTATATGGAAAATATTAATGACTCCAAAGCACAGAAGCCCAAGAAAGATTCCTAAAAAGGGAACAATCAGGTTTCCCAGGCCCTGGCTATAGAAAAAGCCAGACACCATTATGGCCGAAAGGACAAAGGGAACAATTACCAATGCCGACTGAAGGGTATAAACCTCTCGCAGCAGCCGAATCAGTGTCATATTACTCTGATTTTTTTTGAAAGCTATAATTATATTTCTGATTTTTAAGCAGAATATTCCACCTATTAACAAAATCACCGCGCCATAGAGAACCCCTTTAACCTTAAAGGGAACAGCTTCATAGGCTCCATAGGCTTGAATAACATAATAAAATAATCCTGCCAATGATATAATGGCAATGCCACTAAAGAGATATACCGTCCTTAGGGTCTCTGTCAGAGATATAAATTTAAAGATGTTACTGTTTTTTGAAATGGCTTGCTTAATATAGAGCAGGTCTTGAATAATTTCTTGGCTCTTTTTATTTGAATTCTTCATTTACAAACACTCCTTTCAGTTTATATTATAAACTTAATTATATTATAAACATATTTATGATAATGTCAAGTATTAACATAAAAAAAACCCTGCCTCCAGTAGGAAACAGGGTGTAAGGAAGGATATTTTGTTATTAAGACAGGTTTTTTACCCAGATATTCATGTCTTCAAAGCCCCCTGATATATGACAATTTTGTACCAGGGTACCTCGATATTCATAGTCATGTTTAGCTATCACATGGTTCATTCCAGCAGATTTCGCTCTTGTTAAGGAAAACAGATTAGGCACCTGCTTCTTATTGAGGCGCTTTTCCAAATGATTGATAATATAGCTTAACAAGCCCTTTCCACGATAGTGGGGCAGGGTTGCACAATCGGTAATCTCGGCATTATTGTATTTAGGGTTAATATCAGCCGAAGCTATGCTTACAATTTGATCGTCGTAGGTTACAAGGGAAAATAAGGTTTCCTGATCTATCACCTTTTTAATATAAGCCGGCTCATTCATGGGTGTTGGGTAGCTTTGAAAGACCTCGGCATATACCCTGGCCATTTCCATGACATCACCTTTTTCTGCATTTCTCAATTCAAAACCTTCAGGAAGCTGGAAGGTCATTTCTCCCTCATACTTGTTTTGGGCTGATTGAATAATTGCCTCTTGTTTTTCTCTTAAAGGGCTGATACTCCTTTCAGGATTAATAAATTGAGAATAAATATAGGCATCCTCACCATTGAAAAAGCCATCGATTTTCCCTTCCAGGGTTAAATCCATTTCCTCAAGCATGGCAATTTTCCCTTCGGTACCATAGACACTGACCTTTTCAATATTGTGGACCTTTTCAAGGCTTTCTATTTCCTTTAAATGTTTTTCCAAATGATTTTCATCATATTGATAGAAAATAACCCGTTTATTTGGTTCATCAACCAAAATATCCTCATGCTTACATTGATCTATTAATTTTCTTAGTTCCATCCTCTATTCCTCCTTTTCTGTTTAATTCCATCAATTCCTCCCTTACATTAAATTAATAAAAAAGGGCACGCTTCCTCGGGTGAGGAAGAGTACCCAGATTTCGCCTTAAAAGACTCATCTTAAGCCACCATAAAATGATAGCCTACCACTGACCCCTCTGGACCCGTGGGAATCCCATCTCATAACTGTTTTTCTTTATGGGTTTTGGCTCTTACAAGGGTCTCACTGTTATCCGCCTAAACATATAACAGCTCAGCCCTTTCCCTTATTAACCATAAATACTTCACATAGATTAATTTTATTAAATTGACTTTTCTATTATAACATAATATGTTATTTTTTGCAAATTCCTTAACCTGGCAAGGAATTTGCTACATTAATATTAGTTTTTATATTGCGTTAGTCTTTTAGTGGCTTATCAATAATACCGCCCCCCAGGCAAACTTCACCATCATAAAAGACCACTGCCTGACCGGGGGTGATGGCGCTTTGGGGTTGCTCAAAGACCACTCTGCAGGTGGTGTCGGACGCGACATGAACAGTCACACCATTATCTTTTTGTCGGTATCGGAATTTTGCCGTACAGGTAAAGGTAGACGCCGGTGCCTTTCCTGCAACCCAGCTTACATCTGTAGCCAGCAGTCCCTTGGAAAACAGGGCCGGATGTTTATCTCCCTGTACAATATATAGTATGTTTTTCTCAAGATCCTTGCCAGCAACAAACCAGGGTTCACCGCTTCCAGATCCGCCGACCCCCAAGCCCTTTCGCTGACCAAGGGTATAATACATTAACCCGTCATGTCTTCCCTTTACTTCACCGTCAAGGGTCTGAATCTCGCCGGGTTGGGCAGGTAAATAATGGCTTAAAAACTCTTTAAAATTTCTTTCTCCAATAAAACAGATACCAGTACTATCCTTTTTCTGAGCCGTCGCCAGCTGATGGGCCTGGGCAATTTCCCTTACCTTTGACTTCGGTAAATGTCCAATGGGGAACATGGCTTTAGATAGCTGATATTGATTGAGGGCATTTAAAAAATAGGTCTGATCTTTGTTGGAATCAACACCCCTTAAAAGACGATAGCTCCCTTGATGATAGTCCACCTGGGCGTAATGGCCTGTTGCCAGGTAATCGGCCCCCAGGGTCATGGCATGGTCAAGAAAGGCTTTAAACTTAATTTCCTTATTACACATGACATCAGGATTAGGTGTTCTGCCCCTTTTATATTCCTCTAAAAAATAGGTAAATACCTTGTCCCAGTATTCCTTTTCAAAATTCACTGTATAGTAGGGAATCCCGATTTGATTACAGACCTTGATCACATCCTCATAGTCTTCTGAGGCTGTACAATATCCAAACTCATCGGCCTCATCCCAATTTTTCATAAAAATTCCAACGACATCGTAGCCCTGCTCCTTCAATAAAAGGGCGGCCACCGAGGAGTCCACTCCCCCCGACATACCAATAACAACACGGGTGTCCTCTTTTCGCTTATTCATCCAGTCACCTCTCCTTTTTAACAAATTTATCTATCGGCAGCCTGGTGCTTATATTATCATACCGATTTCTTAAGAATTATACAAGGGCAGTGAAAATTATTTTAATGAATTGACCTCTAAATCGGTAAAGAAATTGGGATCTCTTTTCTTAATTTCATTATAATATTTTCCTCGATTCCCTTCATACGGAAGATTTTCACCAAAGACCATATTTTCTAATATTTTCCTTGTTTGATTACCTACACAATTTTGCTGGTGGTCGCTGCACTGTAAACAGACTTCAAGGGTCTCAACCAGACTTTCCTTTAATCCTGTAATCTCCTGCTTATTAATTTGGCAACAGGGAATTTCCCATTCCCCTTCCACTAAATAGGCCTCTTTAGCGTGGGCTTCCTGTAACAGCCTTTTTAGAAGCTCAATGGCGCCTTGGGCCTTAAGACATGCCTTATCCTCGATGTTGCTAAAGGTAATATTATCAAGGGATCGGGTAATTCTTTGGGTATTAATATATAATTGTGAGGCCGCTCTTTTATAGGGAGTCTCCTTCCTTCTGGAAATACCAAGGGCTCTATTGACTAAAACTGCCACTATTAAAATTAAAAACACAAAAAATATCGTAACTGAATAGTAGTTTATGTATTGGGCAGGAATTGTATCCTTTAATCCCATTACACCGAAAATGAGAAATATCATGGCAGCACCAAGCTTTAAGGCAATTTCCGGAATCCGCTTTCCTAAACGGCTGCCAATTATAATTCCAATGGCACTGGTAAAGACCATTCCCGTAACTGTCCCTAACAAAATGCAAAGAGGATAATTGGCGCTGGTAGACAGGGTAATGGCGGTTAGTTGGGTCTTGTCCCCCAATTCACCTATAAAAAAGGCCATGGCCACCGTCATAATAGGCCCAAAACCTCTGTTCGTTGCGTTTTCTTCCTCTTCCTCTTCAATTTTCAATGTCCACAGCCCAAAAACGATAAAGGCAATGGCAGCAATCAATTGAATGGCATCAATGGGTATGAATTGGGTCAGATAGTTTCCTAAAACCACTGCAATACCATGATTCAGCAGGGAACCAATCAAAACCCCCACCAATACTTTTTTTAACGGATATTTCGCAGCAAAGGCCATGGCTAAAAGCTGAGTTTTATCGCCCATTTCTGCCATAAATATAAAGAAAAAGCCCCTTATTATTTCATATAACATGTCTCCTTACTCCTCCTTTGAAATCATTTTATAAAATAAAAAAAGCGAAACCTTTATGTTCAGTAAACCTGTTTTGGCTTACTCAACGTAAAAGTCTCGCTCCTTTAGATCATTCTAAAGTGGATAGCACCAGACCCGAGGTCAGTATGTTGACACTATCCGCAGCTTGCTGCAGCTACTCCCTTTTAGCAGTTAGTACCGAAATACAAATTATATTCTACCATAGGCTTTGGCTGTTGTCAATTGAGAATTACAAAAACCTTCCATGACAACAGCCGACCTTAAATAAATTCTACTACATTTTTTACCCACTTTTTAGATAAAACCCTTGGTATGCCAAATAAAGCCTTGACCACCTCTTCACAGGATACCATGGCCACTACCAAATAGACCGGCAGCTTTAAAAAATGTGCCCCTAAAAAGGCCATGGGCACTCCAAATAGCCATATACTGCACATTTCTAACATCAATGAAAAAGTGGTATCGCCGCCACTTCGTAAAATACCGATCACCAAAATGGTGTTAAAGATTTTAGCACAGATAAAAAGGGACATCACCTGCAAGATGTTTTTTGCATTTTCATAAACTGTAGGTGAAATATTATAGAAGCTGAGAATTAACGGGGCAGAAAGAAATAGCATTATTCCCAGGCCAATCCCAATGACAGGCCCCACCACAGAAAATCTAAAGGCATATTCAACGGCCTTCTCCTCCTCCTTAGCCCCAATAATATTACCGATCATAACAGCACAGGCATTTCCCAGTCCCATTGCCACCACCATAAAAACGCTTTGAACCGTATTGGCTATTTGTACAGCAGCAATGGCCTCGGTACTAATTCGAGCATAGGCTATGGAATACATGGTGGTTCCCAGGGACCAAAGCCCCTCATTTAAAATTACCGGCAGGCCGGTTTTAATATATCTGCGGAAAAGGGAAAAGTTAATATTAAACATTTCTCTGAAGGTTCCACCAATGACCATCCGCTGACCATAGATAATAGTTAGCAACAGGGTAGTTTCAATAATTCTGGCCAACAGGGTGGCAAGGGCCGCCCCCCTTACACCCATCATGGGGAATCCTAGCTTTCCAAATATCAAAATATAATTAAAGATGGCATTACTTAACACAGAAACAGCACTAACAAACATCGGCAGTTTGGCCTGGCCAATGCTTCTTGCCGTAAAGGAAAAGGAAAATCCCACAGCCGTTACAAAATAGCTAAAGCAAATAATTCTTAAATATTGACTTCCTAAGTTGATTACCTCTGTATCGTTGGTAAAAATCTGAAGAATTCGATGTGGAACCATAAAGGCACCAATTCCGAAGATTACACTTAATGATCCTCCCATTATCAAGGTTATGCCTATAATTCGCTTAATATTGGCAGTATCATTTTTCCCCCAAAACTGAGAGGTGAAAATGGCAGCGCCGCTATTGATGCCAAAAAGTAATAAAACAAAAATAAAGAAGTATTGATTGGCAAGGCCAACTGCGGCGATCTCAATCTCTCCCAATCTGCCAATCATTACAGTATCGATCATATTTAAAGACGAGGTAATCAGATTTTGAAGGGCAATCGGGAGGGCGATGGCCAACATTGTTCGATAAAAAACCTTGTCCTTCCAGTTTAATTTCTGCATTCAATCACTCCTAGACTGCAGTTATGGCTTATCCTATTTATTATACACGATTACTTGCCTTAATAAAATAATTAAAAGGATAAGTTATTTTATACACGCATTGTCTCCCACTTTCCTATTCTATAGGCGATTAGTATCACCATCATTTCAACAAAGTTAGATACCCCAAAGCTTACCCAAACCCATTCCACAGGGTACTTTAAAATGTTGACCACTAAAAATAACAGTGGAATCTGGGCTCCCCACCTTCCTGCAACGCTTGAAACTAAATAGGGGACATTATACCCTGATCCTGAAAAAACGCTTCCCAAGCCCATCATAACACTGGACATCATAAGACTTGGTATAATAATTCTCATCATGGGAATACCCACTTCGATTACCGATGCCTCAGTGATAAAAATACTCATTATTTGAGAGGGAAAGAAAAAAGCTATAATTGATAAAGCAAACATAAGGAGCACCCCATAGGCTGAAGCATATTTGGCTGTACTTCTGGCCCGCTGAAGATTTTCACTGCCCAAGCATTGGCCTACAATGGTACTGCTTCCCATGGAAAGCCCGATGAGGGGCATAAAGGCGAAATTAAAGAGACGGTTGCCGATTCCCATGGCCGCTACCGCATCGGTGCCATAGAAGGTAACAAATTTCAAGGTAAATATTCCCACCAGATTCCTTGATAGCGCCTCTGCTCCCGAGGGTAAGCCAATGGTAATTAGTTTTTTATCAATTTCAAAATTTAACTTTAGCAGTCTTTTTATATTGATCTTTACCTTGGTTTTGTTAGATAAGATAAAGCCAAAGCCCACCAGGAAGGTTACTGAAACGGAAATAACCGTTGCCAGGGCGGCGCCAAATACCCCCAGACCAAAGCCTGGAATCCTTGTGCCTGGAATAACGTCAAACATTAAAATCGGATCAAGTACAATATTTAAGACAGCAGCAATAATCATAATAATCATTGGTTTTTTGGCATCCCCTACACAGCGAAAGGCAGTGTTTACCGTATAGGAGGAAAACATAACGGGTAGAAAAAAGATTCGTATGTAACCATATTCCAGGGCTGCATGAAAGACCGTTGCTTCCTGAGTAAAAAAACCCAGTAGGGGTTTGAAAATAACAGAAAAAATTACCCCGGCAATAACAGCCACCAGAGCCTTAAAGGTAAGGGTTTGTTCAATACAAAGGCTGGTTCTATCCTCATCTCCCTTTCCATAGCTTTGAGAGATCAGGGAGATAGAGCTGGTTCCTATCACTTCATTTAGAACATTGACAATCCAAAACATTGTTGAAAAAATTGTAACCCCCGCCACGGCATCGGCAGATATTCTGCCAATCCAAACCATATCAACCAGATCGTAGAGCATTTGAAAGGCAAAGCCCAGCATAGTGGGTAATGCAATGGAAAATAATTTACTTGAGATGCTCCCCTCAAGCAGATTCGAAGCTGCACTTTTCTCCATAAAAAACCTCCTCACCCTTATCTGTAATCTAATGTAATCTGTATTTTACTCTAGTGCTTGCTTAAAGCAGCGGAATAAAGAAAATACTTTTTATTCTTGTGTAAATTATGTTACCATTTTAATAATAAACTTCAAAGCTCTTTACTATATTAACGAGGTGAAAAACATGTGTACATTGGTTTTTGCATATAAAGTACATCCCCGGTATGACTTGATTTTTTTAGGTAATCGGGATGAGTTTAAAAACAGGCCCACCGAGTCCGCCCACTTCTGGCAATCGAACCCCTCTATTTTAGCCGGAATTGATCTGGAAAAGGGGGGCACCTGGACAGGAATCACCCGACAGGGACGAATGGCCTTTATCACCAATCATCGAAATTTTTCCCTTTCATCTGTTTCTAAGCTTTCGAGAGGATATCTGACCCGTGATTTTTTAGCAGGTAATACCGATTCCCTGGATTATCTAAAGAATCTCGAGCAGCAAAGACGGGAATATGCTCCTTACAATTTAATTGTAGGAACCCTGGCACAGCTATGGTTCTATTCCAATATAGAAGATCAAATTCGTCTCCTTCCCGCTGGACTTTACGGCCTAAGCAACGGCTTTTTAGACACCCCCTGGCCCAAGGTAATCAAAGCTAAGAGCAGGCTGGCTCAGCTAATAACCGCTGAATTCACCCTCGACCAGCTATTTTCTATTTTAGCTGATACGGAACAGGCCCCTGATGAAGCATTGCCCGATACAGGCACCACCTTGGAATTGGAGCGAATGCTTTCCAGTATTCATATTGATAGCCCTAATTACGGAACAAGGTTTAAAACCATTATTTTAATTGATAAGTCGGGAAGGGTTGAATTTCATGAGGCGTCTTTAGATGAACAGAGACAATGGAAGCGGTCATCCTTTCAATTTCAACTGGAACAGTAGTCCTTTATAAAGGGGCAGCACCCATAACAGGTTTTGCTGCCCCTTTCCTTCTATTCCCTTAAATATTGGTTAAACCAGCTGGTTATCTCCTCAAGTCTTCGAATTCGATGCTTGGGCTTTCCGCTTCGGCTCAGCTCATGGTTTTCTCCCCTGAAAATACATAGCCTGGAATCCACACCGTGGTACTTTAAGGCCGTAAACATTTGATAGGCTTCGGTAATCCAGCATCGATAGTCCTCATCGGAATGAATAAAGAGGGTCGGTGTCTTTACCTGATCGGCATATTTCAACGGCGAATGCCACCATAACTTATCATGATTATTCCAAGGGGTAGCACCCTGCTGGTCATCCACGAAATAAAATCCGATGTCTGTCGTACCGAACTTAGAAATCCAGTTTGAAATGCTTCGTTGGGATACCGCTGCCTTGAATCTGTCAGTATGACCGATGATCCAGTTGGTCATAAAGCCTCCATAGGAGCCCCCTGTTACACCTACCCTGCTTTCATCTATATTGGGGTATTGCTTTAGGACCTCGTCGGTAAATTTCATGATGTCGTCATAGTCAACAGTACCATATTTACCCCTTATATCGGAAAAATCATTCCCCCTGCCGTCGCTCCCCCTTGGGTTGCAGAAAAAGACAAAGTAGCCCTCGTTAGCCCAGTATTGCATCTCGTGGTAGAAGACCTCTCCATAGACGGTCTTCGGCCCCCCATGAATATCCAGTATTGCAGGATATTTCTTTGATTCATCATAATCCACAGGCAGCATTACCCAACCTTCAATATAAAAACCTGAAACGACCTCCACCTTAAGGGGCTGGGGAACAGACAGCTTAACCGATTCACCAAGCCATTGATTAAAGCTGGTTAACCTAATCTCTTGCCCTTCTTTCAATCGATATATCTCCTGGAGCCTTAATCCCCGTAGGGCAACAAACAAAATTTCCTTTCCCTTGACAGCAAAGCCATCTACTGACCCCTTTTCATGGGTAAGCTGCTCTATCGTACCCTCCATTAAATGAATCCTGTTCAAATAGGCGCTGTCGTTAACGGTACTAACAAAATATAAATAATCACCATCAATTTGATAGGGCTTAAAGGTACCATAACGGCAATCCGACCCGACACTGCCATAGAGGCTTATATCCAGCGTAGGTGTTATACAGGTGATTTCATTGGTGGACAGGTCAATTTGATAAAATTTTCGATTTTCATTAATACCATAGTCCTTCATCTCGGTTCCAATAAAAATTAATCTATTGTCATTTATTAGGGTGCCATAGGCACAGGAAAAACGACCTTCCTTCAACAGCTCGGTGGTCTTTCCCGTTTCTAAATCATATAGTGAAATCCCATTGGTTCGTGAAGAAACCCCTTGAAAGCCCTGGGTAAAATAGACCACTTTATTTGTTTCCTTGTTGAGGCTAAAGGACACAACACTATCCTTTTCCTTAGATAGCACCTGGTATTGTTTAGTTTTTAAATCATATGTATATATTCTATTTCTTTTTTGATTGGTATAACCCTTTCCGTTGCTCCAAAAAGGAATTTCATCGATCACCTCATAATCCTGCTCCTCCTGGCGTTTTTTCAGCGCCCTGGCACGATCCTCCTGGCTTAGGATACTTAAATCCTCTTCCCCTGGTCCATCAATGGCAGTAAATACAAAGGTACCTTCCTTTGCCTCGTCAATTTCAGTCACCTTTAGAGGAATGCTGAAATATTTTTGGGCTTCTCCCCCTTCTGCATTGATTCGATAAAACTGTGTAAAATTCTCTCCCTCTGCCTTTCTATTTTGATCCTTTTCCTCTCGTATGCTTGAAAAGAGAATGTGCCTGCCATCTGCCAGCCACAGTAAGCTTGATTCCCTATTAAAGCTGGTTAGCTGCATCGATTGACTATTCTGAAAATCATATAACCAGAGATTGGAATCATAGTTATTTTCCTCAACATTGGCTTTGTGGACTGCAAAGCAGGCGTACCTGGCATCAGTCGACAATTCGATGCCAGACAAAAATCTGTACTCGGTAAACTCATCTAACTTTAACTTCCTCATAGAACTCCCCCATTTCTTTATGTCTATTTAATTTAGAATATCTACCTATATTTTATCAAAATAAAAACCATATGTACAAAAATTATTATTTTTAATAATATTCTAAACTTTAATTTTTTCAAAATAAAACAGGGTAACGATTTAATCAAATATCGTTTCCCTGTTAAAATGCTGATTATATCCTTGATCCAGCGCTAATCCCAGCAGGTAAAATATCCTTCCTTCGATAGATTCCCAGCAGCAGTCCGATTAAAGCCATATTCATGGTGAAATTTCCTCCCCCATAGGAAATAAAGGGCAATGAAAAGGAGGTAATGGGGAACAATGAAAGGTTCATCAATAGATTTGCCATTGCCTGCAAGGTAAATACAGTCACCACAGCACTGGCCCCATATCTGCCAAAGGGGTGGTGAATTTTTTTAGCGGCCAAAAACATTCTTCCGATGACCAGGCTAATGACAATCAGCATAAAAATCCCCGCGAGCCATCCAAAGGCCCCCACCAGGTAAGTAAAGACAAATTCAGAGTCCATCGAGGATAGGGAAAAGGTAATTTTCCCGAAGGCATTTTGATGATAAAGGGCCTGACTGCTCCCCAAAAGCCTGGCTTCCCTTAAAATTTCCTTTACTATAGTGTACTGATAAGCATAGCTCTCTGGATAGGACCTGAAATACAAAAACGTTGTCAACCGCAGCCAGCGAATATATGAGGATTTTAAGTATAATAGCCCACCCAATGCCCCTGTGCCATAGATACCGATTAAATATAAAAGGCGATTGCCCTTAAAGCTTTTATCCAAAATAGAGATAGTTAACATAATTAAAATACCACCACTTAATAAAATAGCATTGGGGAGGGTGGAATGGATGAAGGATAAAATAATTGCCAGGCCCCCTAGGCCCACTAACTTTAACATCCCCAACAACTCCCCTGTTCCCCATCTTCTTAGGAGCCCTGCATAGGAAATCAGTAGAACCGGCAAGGTAATGGTCACCATTGATATGGTAAAGCTACCCGATACAAATACAGCATCACCATTCACACTATAGGGAGATGCGCCTATGCCGATAAATAAAAATAGCAGCGTTGCGCAAAATATTTTTAGGGCATACTTTTCGATCAAGGTATAATCAAAATAATAGCAGCCCAGAAAGGCCCCTAACCCTACCAGGGTGTAGAAAAAATACCGTTTGCTGAAATAATCAAAGGGAAGCTGATAGGCAGGGTCCCTGGCGATAGAGAATAAAATGCCGCCCCCCATTAACACTAGGGTACCGACTAAAATAATAATGGACCATTCCACTTTGGGCTGATGGGTTTTGTGGAGATCCCTTCCAATGGCCACCGGGTCTCCCATTTGCTTAATGGCCCTATGGGCCGCTTCTTCCTCCGACATGCCCCTTTCAAGGCAGTCCTCCATTATTTCGTCAATATGACCCATTAGCTCCTGAGCCAGCTCCCGGTGAATCTTTTTATACTTAACCTGCCGGCAGACGGTTTCTATAAATTGACTGATCGCACTATTCAAGACAGGCACCCCCTATGACATGCTTTACCCCTTTACTAAATAGCTGCCATTCAGCCTCCTTTTCCTTAAGGAGCTTTTTTCCCTGGGGGGTAATTTGATAATACTTTCTTTTCCTGGCAGATGTGGTGTCCTCCCAATAGGATACAATCATTCCCTGGCTTTCCAATGTATGAAGGATGGGATACAGGGTTCCCTCCTTCAAAGTAAAGATTTTTTCCGACCGGGCCTCCAGCTCTTTAATCATTTGATAGCCATACATGTCACCGGTGCTAAGCAAGTTTAAAACCAGCATGGTGGTGCTTCCCTTGATTAGCTCCTTACTAATCTTCATTTTAATACCTCCTATATCTATGTATTGTATATCTATATATTAATTGATTTAATGAAGATTGTCAAAAAAAAATTGAGCCAAATTAGCTCAAAATGTGTTTTGCATAATCCATGATAATTTTCTCGATGGTATCCTTGGCCTCCCAGCCCAGCAGCTCCTTGGCCTGGTCTGACCTGATTTCTGAAAAAACTTCCTCATGAAGATTAGAGCAAATTAAGTTTGATGGCGAGCTACATAGGTCAATAATATTTTTCGCCACCGTTCTTATCTCCATGCTGTCGTCATTTGCTAGATTCAAAACTCCGCTGACCAAGGGCCCCTTTAATATGACTTTAAGGACCCGTGACAGGTCTTTAATAGATAAAAGCTGAATTCTTCGGTTTTGAGGAACAAAAACCTCAATGGGCTCTCCCTTAACTGCCCTGGAAAAGAAGTAAGGAATAATCGCCTTGTTCTCTTGCTTTACTCCTGTTATATTTACCGGCCGAAGGATCAGTAGCTTTTCCCGGGCAATTTTCATTTGACATAGCTCTTCAGCCTCTTTTTTAGAACGCTCATAGAAGGATTTGGGGGCCAGGGGAGATGCTTCTGTAATATACCCCCCTTGCCTTTCGTATAGATTAGCTGTAGAAAACAAGATGAACCTTTCAAAGTAACAGCTGTTAATTACATTTTCCGTCCCCTCTACATTAATGGATTTAAAAGCTTCATAGGCAAAATCACTGTTTATGTTGGTCTGATTCAATGCCGCCAGATGAATAATTGCATCTACCTTAAGGGAGAGTTGGAAGGGTATGGTAATATCCTGGGCGTAATATTCCTTTATCTTGCTTAAGCTTCCCTGATATTCCTGGCCCAGGCCTAAAGCGTAAATTTCGTATTCCGCTGGGTTTAATTCTTCAATCAGGCTTTGACCAATGAATCCATTGGCACCGGTTATTAATATACGCTTTTTCATTTACGGTCACCTTCGACTATGTTATTTCCCGATAAAGGGTATAGGCTTCGGCATAATTGGTGTTGATTTCTGCTCCCCGGTACATGGCTACCCGCCTAATGGTTTCCATATTCCTGGTCTGTACATGGTTTTCTGTCGTATATAAGGAAAGGGCCTTTAGCTTTGATTCAATATATTCATCAATATCTATATAATAGTTGGGTATGAAGCTTCGAGTAGACCCAAAGACCTCGTAGAACAGCACCTTTTTTAAAAAGGGTGCCTTGGAGGGTCGACACCATACCATTGAAGCCTCGTGAACAATTCGATGGTCTGAATTGATGTCATCCTTGGAATGGGTATAGATGATTTGGGGTTTAATTTTAAAAATTACTTCTTCCAGAGCGGTTACAATTTCCAATTGGGGAATGGTATCCAGCATAATAATGGGAAAATCGTAAAAATAGATTTCTTTAATTCCCAATAATGCCCCTGCTCTTCTGGCGTGATCTCTGCGGGTTTCCACCAGCTCCTTTTCAGGATAACGAACAGAGGTTCCTCCACATATAAAGCAGATATAAACATTATGGCCTTCCCGTACATGCTTTGCAATAGCTCCCCCGCACCCAATCACTTCATCATCCAGATGGGTTGCTATAACTAAAATATCCATAATCGGTTCCATTCCTTTCTCAGTTCATTCTCATCCTTTTTTATGTATTAAAAAACCTCGTTATCTCCCAATACAATATGAATGGCCCCGCCTAAATCAACATCCTCTCTGGTTTGGGGCTGAATAGCAATTAGGTGGTTGGTTTCCTTACTTTCTGTAAAGCCCTTCTCTAAAAATTTGTCACGATCAATACTTGACCCCCATACATTAATCAGCTCAAAGGGAGCCTCAAGGGTATCGGCCACCTCCAGTAATGAATTGAATACTGTCTTGTTACTTGCCTCTAAATCTACAATGTGGAGCCTGGCCATCGGTGCATAATATTTGTACACAACATAGCCCTGGGGCTCATCTTCCTCTAAATACATCAATATTTTGTAGTCTACCAGCGGCTTTTCAAGATACCGCCATTGAAAAAAAGCTTGATCTTTAATAACTGAAAAGGATCGTTTTTCAGCCAGACGATAGGATAATTCTTCGAGTTTTTTCCTATATTGAGGATAATTTTCCTTTGTTAAGGGACAGACCTTTTCCGGCAGCCTACCCTTTGACCGGGCCAGTATTTTCTTTTCTAGAAAATTAATTTCATTCAGGAAGGTCCAGCCTACCTTTTTATGGCCCGGTACCGCATTTTTGTTAGGAATACCAATGGCCATGGTAATCCCCTGGGCTGCGGCCTCCTTTAGGGCAAATTGACCCAATAGTGTAAAAAGCCTTTGCCCCTGATAATCAGGATGAACAAATACATTGTTACACAAGGCTCCTTTTTGAACCCTGCCATGAACCAGCATCCTTTGGTTTAACAGACAATAGCCGGCAGCCAATTGTCGCCCGTCAAAAACACCGTACATAATATTTTCTGGGTGAAGGAACAGCCAGCGGGCCATTTCCCTCGGCAGTTTCTGGCCAAAGGCGGCCTCCCAGGATTCAATAAATTGCTCCTTTTCCCACACAGCTGTAATTAATCGATAATCCATGAGTTTTCCCCCTCTCCTTGGTTCTTTTAGGGCCTTTCATAGCTTCCGCTGCCTTCATCAGCCACCCTTCCGTCTCGAATTTTAATTAGTCGATCTGCCTGCTTCATAATATCGGGGTCATGGGTTGCAATAATAAAGGTGGTCTTTTCATGCCTTTGAAGCTCCTTTAAAAGACTTAAAATGTTATTGGTATTGGCCGTATCTAAATTAGCCGTTGGTTCATCGGCCAGTACCACCTCGGGCTTGGTTACCAGGGCTCGGGCAATAGCCACCCGCTGCTGCTGGCCACCTGACAGCTCGTCGGGTCGATGCTCCAGGTACTGCTTGATTCCCACCGCTTCTGCCAGTTCCTCAATTCTGCGTCTTCGTTCCTCCTTGGGCACCTTATTGATCAGCATAGGAAAATCAATATTTTCATAGGCGGATAATATCGGTATCAGGTTAAAGTTTTGAAATATAAAGGCAATCCGTTCCTTACGAAAACGATGTAATTCCTTACTTTTTAACTGAGATACGTTTTTTCCGCTAAATATGATTTCACCCGAGGTGGGGGTGTCAATCAACCCCAATAGATTTAAAAAGGTTGATTTCCCTGATCCTGAGGGCCCGGCTACACATATATATTCTCAAGGTTTACATCATTTAAAGCATTCACTAGGTTCTTACCCATCTCATATTGTTTACTTAACTTTATAGTCTTGATTATATTCATTGGCCACCCTTCCTTTTATCAGTCTTTTCCCTCAAATTTTTCGTCAAGCCCTTCCCTTACAGCCCATATATTAAAAATGTCATCAGGGTATTCTATCAGTTCTTCCTTTAATATAGTAATAACACTGTACTTTCCAGGCTCATAGGGTGAAAAAAAGGTGTATCGCATCGGCTTTTCATATCCATTAACTTCCGTCACCTGGTCATACTCCACCGTTTTAATGTGCTTTTGGGTTTTTGAAAACAATTTAGCATAGATGGGATAATACCCCTCTTTATTAATTTTCATTTCAATTCCATGGTATGGCACCGATCTGCTGGTGGAAGTAAGGGCTATTGTCCAGGTTTCCTGATCCCTGTCAATAATCTGGCCTTCATAGTGATTGGAAATATTTAACCTCATCATATCACCATGGGCAATATCCGTTCCGCCAAAGGCCATGCTGGAAGGTACCTGCATAAATCGGTCTGAGCTGCGGTCATAGATCCAGATATCCTCCTTCAGCATTAAAATATCGGTGTTAACCCATCGGGAAGGTGATAAATAGCGCAGTAGAAGGTACTGGTTGTTATCCTTGGCCTTCATATTAATTAAATAGGTATCCCTTTTATCTTGATCAATTACCTCCATTTCAACCTGAAGCAGGGCATTGGGGTTCATTCTTCGGTCCATTTCCTTTAGTATTTCCGATACCTCCTGGTCTTGCCCGGGGTTCGCTTCAGCCTCTTGAGCTCCTTCCTTTGGGGTAATGCTTAGGGGCTGGGCCACCGCCCAGACACTGATCAATAACATAGAGATCAGACAAAGGAATACTCGAATGGTTGTTTTCATCTTAACACCTCCTCCAAAAATCTATTCTTCAATTTCCTGAAGTGCCGCTATGGGCGAAACCTTTAAGGAAGACCTTAAGGATACCAATGAGATCAGCAGCGTAATGAGTACGACACTCAATAAAAGGGTTAGTGCTGTAGAGAAATTAAACTGCATGTAAAAGGTGCTTCCCCCAAAGGCCAATTGTACCCCAGGATTGGTGGAGGATATTTTCAGGCTATTGATCAACTGCTGTATACCAAAGCCCAGCAGAATTCCCGTGATGGTGGATACTACATTAATCATTAATATTTCAGCTGTATAGATGCCAATCAGCAATGATTTTTCCGCTCCTATACAATAATAGGTACCAATTTCCTTTCTTCGGTCGAATAAATTGATTAAAATCATGTTAATGATCCCAATCATCACGAAGAAAATAACCAAATAGGTCAGGGCCGAAATCATCGTTCTGCCGGTGCCATAGAGCTGATCATCCTGCACATAAATATCATTAAAAGCATTGAATTCAATATCTAAATGGTTGGCATCGGCCCAAAAATTTAAATCCTTTACTCGACTGTCCACCGATTGGCCCCGCTTTAAATCAATGTTTAAAAATTTCACCTCATCCGCAGTATAGCCTGAAACCCCGTTATAGCCCATTAAATCGGCAAAGACCAGGGTGGTGAAAAAGGGATTGTCGATTTTAGGCCGATAATAGCCTATGATTTTAAAATCCTCCGAAACGACATGATTAAATAGATCACTGCCTAAAACCGTTATTTCATCCCCCACACCGGCCTTTAGCTCCTCTTTATTAGCAATGTTCAGCAGCAGTACATTTTTATCCTCCGGTGTGATCATACGGCCCTCTACGATCTCCAGCCTGTCCTTCAGATAGGGCAGCATACTGGCATCTACTCCCCTGATGCTCAGATCCTTAAAGCGAAAGTCATTTAGATACAGATCCAGCACTACGGGAATGGTTTTGGCATAGACCGATTCAACATAATCTAAATCAAGCATGGCTTCCCGAAGGGCTTCGTGGTTTGTAACGGTCATTTCCTTTAAATCCTCGGAATTGGCATTAATTCTGCGTAAATCGGCATAGCCCTTTTGGGTGGCAACAATTTGAGACCTGGGATTATCCAGGGCCTGAAAGCCATTTCTAAAATTCGATACCCCACCGTCGCCAAAGGCCAGAAACAAATATAGAATGGTGCTGACGGAGGTAAAAATGGCAAAGATAATGGTATTCCTTCTTCGGTTGGCAAAGACATTCCTCAGCCCCAGCTTAAACATTAGTGAAAATTGATTATTTACCTGTTTTAGGGGGCCTTCCTTGAGGGCTTTGCTGCTCTCTTTCTTTCTTTTACTCAGTTCACCCTTTAAAAGGGATACAATGCTTACATTCCTAAGCCTGGTAATAGGTACCAGGGAGGCCAGAAGCCCCGGTATGACAATTAACAGATAGGCCTGAATAAAATAGCTGGCCTTGAAAATAAAATACAGCTTACCCTGGGGAAAGAACACAATTCCCCCCAGCCCATTATTTGAAAGGTAATGTAATAAAAAGGCCATGGGAACCGTGGCCGCAAGCCACGCCACTGTCATGGTCAGGAGATTTTCTCCTAAAATCACCATTATGTTTTCCAGGGGACTCATTCCCAGGGTGATGACCGTACCCATCTCCTTACGTCTTCTAATTAATGAAATGGTGACAATATAGGATACGAAGAATACTGATATGATTAGAAACAATAGTACCAATACCCTAAAAACCACCGATACCCCAATGGCAATGGGCATATGGGTTTTGTTTCCTATGTATTTGTAATCCACCACTTGATAATCCAAGCCCCGTTCTGCTATATAGGCTTCAAGCTTGGCGATTACCTGGGGGATATTTGCCTCGTCATAAAGTCGAATCAGATAGGCTGTGCAATCATCTGGGCTTACATCCAAATACTGTTGCAGCACCTCTAATTCAATGAAGTTATAACCATAAAACTCTGGAATTCCCTCAACATATCCTACAAATTCAATCGGTATCAAGGTGGGGGGCCTTGTATCGTCGGTAGACTCAACAAAAAGACCCATGGGCTTATTCAGGGCAATTGCCTCGGGTACCTCGGAAATTTCATCGGAATACAGGGCCTGAATCAATCTTTTATTCCAATTCTTTAATTCTGCCTCTTCATTAAAGCTAAGGGTTTGTAATTGTTCAATAACATATAGTAGATGAAACTGATTGCCCTCGGTGTACTGCTGGGGTATTTCCAAGTACAGCTGCGGTTTGGAAAGCCCCTGATTCAGAGCCTGGAGAAAGGCTTCGGTGCCTGACTCCCCGGAATAGCCTTGATTTTGAAATATTTCGGGAAAATCCCTGACTACCTGCTCCTTAAAATTCTCAAATTCTTGCCCGGCGACCTTAAAATCATCTTGGGTAAATTGATCAAGGTTTTGTATGATTTCATTCCTTTGCAGGGCCCACCTTAGAAAGGGTACCGAGGTCGAACCCGGAGCTGGAATTAAGTCTCCCCTGCCCTCAATGGTAACAATTCCCGGGAAAATTTTATTAAAATCCCTTCCCCTAACCCCAGTAACGGTTCCTCCCGACTGAATTTTTCCCTCCAGGGTATAAAATATCCCTCCCGTCTCTATGATGGGGGTGCCCAATTCTACCTCTGGTAGGGTGTTGACATACTGATTGAATTCATCGTCAATTGTCAGCAGGGTCAAGCCTTCCTTTTGTATTGAGGTAAAGGAGTCCTTCAGCCATACTGAATCGGGAGAATAGATATTAATATGAGCATTCCGGGCATCGATTCCCAATTGAACATATTCCTCATAAAAGCTATCCTGAAAGCTCAAGCTCAATATGGCCATCATAAAGCAAACCGCAAGCAGTATAAAAAACTTGATACCCCTTTTTTTATGTCTTGTAATTCCCCTAATGATTAATTTTAGATATAACATATTTACCCCCTTACTTAGCCTAATGCCAATCTGATGATGACTATTTTAAGCTATTGCTGTATCAATGCTGTGGCCATAATATAATCTCGATTGTTTTTTACCTTTATCTTAACAGGATATTTTTGCCCCTCTATTTTAATGCTATATTCTTCTTCAGAAGCAGTGGGGTCAATCCTTACACTGAAATTGGGAAAGCCAATCGAAAGGCCCAGACCTATGGCCTTACTAATGGCCTCCTTCTGTACCCATACCCGGTAAAAGGCCTCTAGTCGGCATTCTTTTTCAATGGATAGGTACTGCCTCCTCTCATTGGTGGAAAATACCGCCCCCATCAATGCTTCATGGTTAAGGCCTTCATTGATCTTCTCAATATCTACACCAATTTCTGCATTTTCGGCTACCCCAATCAACAAATACTCCTTTGAATGGGATAGGTTAAATCGAAGGCCTTCCTCACCAATTAAATAGGGCTTTCCATAACGGGTATAGCCATAGCTGACCTCCGAAGGCTTTCGTTTCAAAATATGAGCCAATAGAATCCTTGTTAAGGCCCTACGCAGGCCATAACGTTGCCTTCCGTCCCTTGTGTTGATTTTCTCATATTTAGCACGCTCCTGGGGAGTAAGATATTGGCCCAGTTGATCGTGCTGCCCCATAAAATCCTTTAGATTAATCAGCCAGGCCTGCTGCTTTTCTAAATAAACTGCTTTTTCCAGTAGAATTTTAACTGTGTTCTTCATTGACCCTGGATGGGAATAATCTAAATTCATCATTTAGTGCCTCCACCGCTTTTTCGTAGCCCATGGCATTTAAAAAGGATTGTCTATATCGATCAAGGCCTGCTTTCATTTCTTCATTTTGCAGCACCTGAATAATTTTCCTCCGAAGCCTTTCAACATTGATTTTTTTCTGTACATACACCGTTCCGCATTGACATTGCTCCACCAGCTTCCCATTGCTGACCTGCTCCGCCGTCAAGGGGCAAACCAGTAAAGGGGTCTTGTATAAAATGGCATCACTAATACTGTTAAATCCCCCATGGGAAATGAAAAGGGCCGATTCCTTCAATACCCTTCGATAATCCTCAAGGCTGAGATTGTCATAGATTTTCACATGGTCTGGAACCCTATCATAGCTGATTTTATTGTTTTTGGCTCCCCCAAAGGAAATTACCACCTCATAGCCTAAGCCCCTGGTGGCTTCGATGCAATCATCCCAGAAGGTATCGCTGAAGGCAATGGTGCCGAGGCTGATGAATATCTTATTTTTATTTTCTGGAATTTCACTGTCTTCCCGATAACTGGGCCCAATAAATTTTACATTTTCACCATATTCCTGACCGCCGGGATGAAATTCCCTGGAGGTCATAACAATTGAAAATTTACCCTGATGGGCCATTATTTCCTGGGGCTTGTCGGTAACGGCCCCATACTGGGCTTCAATACGCCTTCTAATTCGCTGGAACTTTAAGACATAGGGAAAATGCAGCAGGGCACTTTTTAAGAGCCCCAATGCAAAGGAGGGTGATTTTTTGATCACAACGGAATCTCCCATCAATGACGAGAAAAAATAGGCCATGGGAATGTCATAGGTTCTGGCGGCAATTTTACCCCAAATGGCCAGACTGTCACACAATATCAAATCTGGCTGCTCCCGCTCCACCTCCTCCATAAAAAAGGGCAGTATTTTTTCTGTTAAGGTATAAAATACATAAATAAAGGCGATGAATTCATGGAGTCGTTTATCCTCTGCCAGCTGATAATAATAGTCTTTAAACTCCCTGGGGTATGGCTTCAGCTGAATATTGTCAATTCCTTTAAATTTAGGGAAATAATCATCAAAGGTGTAATATATTAATTGAACTTCTTTTTTGGCCAGCTCCCTGCACATATTTAACTGGGGGTTAACATGGCCAGAGGCAGGAAAATTAACAAACATTATTTTCTTCAAGGATTTTCTCCTCCTTTTCCTGCTGTTCTAATTCCTCAAGCTCCCTCATCAGAATCGTTGCCTGGTAAAGCTGCTCAAAGGTTCCGGCATCGGTCCATTTTGATTGAAGCATGCCATAGGTAAGCTCCCCCCGTTGGGCATAAAGATTTAATACATCGGTGGTTTCATATTCATTTCTGGTGCTTTTCTTTAATTGCCACAGCAGTGAAAAAACCTCCGGCTTAAAGATCCAAAGCCCTGTATTGACATAATTAGAAAAGGGTACCTCGGGCTTTTCCACCAGCCGGGTGATTTTTTTCCCTTTAAATTCTACCACGCCATACTTACAGGGATTATCAACCCTGGTAATCAAGGTTTTGGCCTGAAACTCCTCTTGCTCGATTTCAAAATCATCCACAAAGCCCTTGATATTTTCAACCACAATATTATCTCCCAGAACCACAACAAAGTTATCGTCCTTTACAAACTCCTCTGCACATAGAAGGGCGGCACCGGTTCCTTCATTTCCCTCCTGAATGGCATAATGAATTTTTACCCCCCATTCCTTTCCAGTCTGCAGCAGCCTGAAAAAGTGGCCCAAGTATTCCCCCGAGGTTACAATTAAAATATCCTGTATTCCGATCTTTACCAAGGTTTCAATGGGGTAATAGATCATTGGCTTTTTATAGACCGGCAACAGATGCTTATTGGTCACCAGGGTTAAAGGATGAAGCCGCTTACCATGCCCCCCTGCTAAAATTACACCCCGCATAGATAACACCTCACTTGTATTTTTAAGTTTGAATTATGCTTTGCTACCCCAGAAGCCGTGTATGTATCGTTTATCCAACTTTTCCTTGAGCTTTTTCCAATAGTCGGTATTAGCCACATACCAATCGACGGTTTTCCTTAACCCTTTTTTCAAATCATATTCAGGGCGCCACCCGGTGGCCTTTAGCTTGGACGTGTCAAGGCTGTACCGGAAGTCATGGCCTGGCCGGTCGGCCACATACTTAATTGCCTCGGGCCCTTTTCCAAGGTATTCTAAAATCATATGGGTCAGTTCCAGGTTTGTATATTCTTGATCGGCCCCAACATTATAGACCTCACCATTTTCCCCATACTGAATTAAATGGTAAATGGCACTGCAGTGATCATCCACATAAAGCCAATCTCTGATTTGGCTGCCAGAGCCGTAGAGGGGAACCTGAAGCCCCTCCAGCAGATTGGTGATAAAGAGGGGAATCACCTTCTCGGGGTAGGCCCAGGGCCCATAGTTGTTGGAGGCCCGGGTAATGATAACCGGCAAATCATAGGTGGCAAAGTAGCTATAGGCAAGCCTTTCTCCCCCGGCCTTTGAGGCAGAATAGGGGTTACGGGGCTTCAGCTCTGAGGCCTCATTGAAGCTACCGGTCAGGATTTGGCCATATACCTCATCGGTGGAGATTTGAATAAAGCGCTCCAGGCCGCCACGATTGGCCAGGGCATTTTCCAACAAAACATGAACCCCCAGCACATCGGTCTTTAAAAAGGATTGCTGGTCCTGAATGGAACGATCCACCGCCACCTCAGCAGCAAAGTTGACCACCACATTAACCCCTTCCATGGCTTTTTTGACGACCTGCTGATCACATATGTCGCCATGTATAAATTCAAAATCCTCTCTATTCATGAATTCCTCGAGATTATCCAGATTGCCTGAATAGGTCAGCTTATCTAAAACCCTTACCTTAACCTTTCCCTCATGCTGGTACAGATACCGCACAAAGTTTGAACCTATGAAGCCTGCTCCTCCGGTAATCAGATATTGTCTCATTTTCCTTCCTCCTTTTAGCCCTGGTATTTTTTATAAACAATGGTGGCATTATGTCCCCCAAAGCCAAAGGAATTGGAAAGGGCAGCACGAACTTCCTTTTCTCTGGACTGATTCGGAACATAGTCCAGATCTAATTCCGGGTCTGGATCAGTATAGTTGATGGTGGGGGTCAGGGTTGAACGATAGATGCTTGAAACCGTAATGATTCCCTCTATGACACCGGCGGCCCCAAGGGTATGTCCCAGCATTGATTTCGATGAGGAAATGGGAATTTCCTTGGCCCTTTCCCCGAAGCATTTTTTAATCCCCATGGTTTCGTACTTATCATTCAAAAAGGTTGAGGTACCATGGGCATTAATATAATCAATTTCCCCGGGAGCTACGCCTGCATTCTCCAGGGCCAGCTCCATGGTTGTAGCCATGCCTTCGCCATTTTCCTTGGGGGCGGTAATATCGGTGGCTTCACTGGTAATGGCATAGCCTGCCACCTCTCCATAGATGGTCGCTCCCCTTTGTCGGGCAATTTTTTCAGATTCCAGCACCATTACCCCTGCCCCTTCGCCCATGACAAAGCCATCTCTGGAAAGGGTAAAGGGTCTTGAGGCCTCCTGGGGCCTGTCATTTTTAACAGACATTGCCAAAATTTGATTAAAGCCTTTAATACATTCAGGCTCAATGTGGGAATCGGTTCCCCCTACGATTACAATATCGGCCATACCCGATTTGATCATTTGATGCCCTAAACCAATGGCATAGGCCGAGGATGCACAGGCAGTAGAAACGTTGAAATTTGGCCCCTTTAGCCCATATTTCAATGATATCCAGGCACTGGGTGCATTGGGCATAGATTTTACAATTATATTGGCATCGGATTGCTGCCGTTCCATTTCATTGTAGGAGGTAGTAATGACCCCCATAATAACTGCAATTTTTAACCGGTCATATTGTTCAAAATCAATGCCGCTCTGTTTGATGGCTTCATTGGCCGCCGCCAGGGCCATTCGTGTTGTTCTGGTCATTTGCTTTCGTTCCCGACGGGTGATTAGCTTTTCAGCATAGGCTTCAAATTCCCGGCTCACTTCAGCGGCAATTTGGGTTTCATGGCCTTCCGGATCAAAAAGGGTAATCCTTCCTACCCCCGATTGACCCTTCACCAATTGATTCCAGCTGGTTTCTAAATCAAGTCCCAGGGCAGTTACCATTCCCATCCCTGTTATGACTGTTCTATTACTCATGAATTTATCCCTCCTATGACTGATAAGTCAGAATGTTGAATTTTGGGAAAGGGCCAGCCCCTTAAGCCTTGATAAATCCTCAGGAAAATAAACTTCCTCTCCCAATTGTCGATGGCTTGTCAAAAGGGTTGACTTAATTTGCTCCTGGTCAAGCTCCTCTGCCATATCCATTGGTGATTTTATCAACCCAAAAACCTCCTGAACCGCATTATTTAGAGCTGCTGCTTCAATCTGATGACGTCTGGTTAAATAGGCCAGCTCATTTACGATCAGGGCTTTAAGCCTTAATACCAGATCAGCCTTATAGCGGCCGGGGTCGGCTATTGTCTTAAGAACGGGCGTATGCTCCCTTTCATAGGCCACCAAGCCCTTGTTGCCCGTTCCCCCGCTATAGCCCCCTTGAAGGAGTGCCAAGCCCTTTTCATATAACGGGCGATAGAGGCCATGGTACCGATCTTCCGTAAAATTTTCTATACTCCTTAAAATGATATTAATTCCGGTGGAATCAATAATTTCAAACAATCCGAAGGTTAAGAGGCTGTCCTTCAAAAGGGAATCTATTTCCTCGATGGCTAGATGCCCTTCCTGGTATATTCTATAGGCCTGGGTAATGACTGTGGTAAACATCCTGGTCAGCACCATATTGGCCTCAGGCTCCAGTACAAGGGGCGCCTTATTTACCCCTAATAACAGCTCCTTTACCAGATCCACATAAAAGTCCTCGGTTTCTTCCAGCTTATTGATTTCTACGGTTTGAATCACCTTGACAGGGTAAAAGAAGTGTAGTCCAATACATCGATTCTTTGTCTTTACCTGCTGAAAAACCACTGTCAGGGGGATCGAAGAGGTATTTGTTGCCAATACGCACTGGGGCTTTACTATAGCCTCCAGCCTTCTAAAGAGCTCCTGCTTAAGGTCTTTGTCCTCCCAAACCGACTCAATAACCAGATCACAATGCTTCAAGTCTTCATATGCCGCTGAAACCTGTAATTTCTCACGTTTTTCTTCATAGCCTGATTCATCTATGTATCCCCTTCGAAGAAGCTTTTTCAGCTGCTTTTCGATGGATGCCCTTAGGGGGGCTACGTCCTCCTGTCTTCTTAATACCAGTGTAAGCCGATGATCGTATTGAAGCAAATAATCCAATATATCCCTTCCCATCTTGCCTTTACCAATGATACCGATCTCCATATCCCTAACCCCTTCCTGCTGCCGCCTGATCCATATTCCCGTAGATTGAAAAATATTTCTGGGCTGATCTTCCGCTTAGTCGGTACAGTGCTGTCACCCTGTCATAGAAGGCTCGCTCCGGTAGCTTGGTTTTCAATACTGCATTGGTTAAATTATAGTAGTCGTAATCCCGAATGACAATTTCATCCTGTAGCTCTTCCCACTGCTCTGTTCCAGGGAAGGGGGTAAGAATAGTAAAGCCTGAGTTGTAGATAGGGTTTTCCTCTACGAATCGTCCCACCCGTTCAAAATCTGCTTCATCATAATCAGGCCGAATAATATAGTTGCCGCTGACGTAAATGCCTGCCTCATTTAATATCTTCAATGCCTGTTGAATATTGGCTACTGTGTTATCCTTGCCATATTTAAGAAGCTCTTCGTCACTGGTGGCCTCTAAACCACAAATGGTTACCTTTAGTCCTGCTTTGGCAGCCAGTTCAATTAATTCAGGGTATCGAATGACCGTATCGGTCCTTACATCTGCTATGTAAAAGTGCTTATTAAGTCCTTCCTCAATAATTCTTGTAAATAGATGGCTGACCTTTCTAATATCGCCGAAGGTATTGGAATCGCAAAAACGAATAATAGGGTATTGATCCATCTCCTTCAGTTCAGCAATAATAGATTCCACCTCTCGGTGAAAATAACGGCCATCGGTCATCTGCCATAAATAACAAAAATTACATTTATGGGTACATCCCAAGGAAGTACTTAAATAATGAACCCGTTTATTCATATGGGGAATTCTGTAATCATAGTGATCGGTCAGGGCCCTATTAGGCGTTGCATTGTCCAACAGAAAATCCCTTTTGAATTCCTGAAAGCTGATTTGGGAAAGGGACCTGGTAAAGTAATAGCTGCTCCCTTGATTAATGGCCAGTCCCGGAATTTTAGAGTAATCCGCCAGCTTCCCCCTGGCCTTGAATTCCTGAATGACATGATAAAAGCTGGATTTACCCAGGCCAATGGCCAATAAATCAGCCTTGGATTCGTTAAAATCCTTGGGACAGGAGGTGGGATGAATTCCTCCTACTATGGTAAGGATGTCAGGATTAACCTTTTTGACCAGCTCTAAAAGCTTCATCACCGAATTATACTGGGCCGTCAGGCAGGTAAAGCTGATCACATCGGGCTTAAAATCCTCCATTACCTGGAGCAATCTGGCCACATGATCATAGTCAGCATCCTGATCTAGCTCTGCCTTTTGATCTAAAATGATGACATTTTCCTCTGGTACCACAGCCGCCAGCTCATTGAGGGCCAAGGGAGGCCCCACCAGCACCCTTCTGGCAATGGCTTTTTTTCCTTCTTCATCAGCATACTCAAACATTCTGAATTTATATGGAATGGGCGGGTTAACTAGTAATATGTTCATTTTTATCTCCTGCCTTATCTTGTTATTCTATGTACCGTATTGTAAATCCGGCCTGCATAAATTTGCTGACCTCCATTACAAAGCTAAAGATTAAATCGCCATTTTGAAATTGTTTATTGCCCTTTAACAGTGTGTCAACTGATATGATTGCGGCGGGGGGCCCAGCATAGCCCACCTGTTCAATGGCACTATAAAATTGATCCATTTTGATATTTAATTCAGTACATTCATTCATAATATCCTCTCGAACAGCTCGGGAGGGCATATTAACAACAAAATACTTTAATTGAGACAGATCGATTTGCTGAGTATCAAGCATTCTCTTTAAGGCATTGTAGAAAATTGTTTTGTTATTTGCCTCCAGGGCAAATTCCTTCATTTCATTCAAATAGATCTGATTTACATGATGGGCCCCATTTTCGTAGTCTACCAGGGGATTATTCCAATGACTGGGGTAATTGTTGCACATGGCAGAACGCTTTTTCCCTCCGGCAGACTCAATATAGGTATTTTCTAAATAAAAGCCCTTCTGCTGCTGATCCACCGCCGAAAGAACAAAGGCCCCTGCACCGTCACACAGGTACCAGCGTAAAAAGATATCCTCCTTGGTGACCTTTTCTTGATTATAAAATTCCGGTATAAAGCAGGAGCTCGCCACATGGGAGGATATGACCAGGGCATTTCGATACTCTCCTGATTTCAGCAGGCTATGGGCTACCTTGATGGCTTTATACACCGAGGTACAGTTGGAATGAATATGAAATTCTCCACAGATTTCTATTCCAAGGGCCTCTTGAATCCTTGTGGATAGGGGTGGCAGCTGATGGGAATAGGCACCACCAAAAATTAGCAGATCAATCTCCTTGGCCTCCAGGTTGGCATCCCTTAAGGCCGCCTGGGCTGCCTTAACCGACAGACTCAGGTTATCCTCATCAAAGGTTCTAGTTTGACTATTAAAGGCATAATGGCAATACTCAATTCCCAGCATTTCCTTCATGATGGGCTGAATTCTTTCAGTCCATTTCTGAAGCTTCTGGGGGGCCTTGGTAAATTTACCTAAATAATCATTGATATCTTCAAATTTTATCGGATCACCGGGAAGATAAGCACTGGTACCCAATAATTTAACGTATTTTTCCATATACTACAGTTCCTTTCCTGAAAGATGATTTTCCTGGTAATACCTGTTGAAGGCCATGACATATTCATCGCCCCTTTTGGGATCATATTGAGTCGGCTGGGCTAATATATACTCCATTAATCCTTCGCAATAGGACAAGGTTTCTTTTTTACCTGTGACCCTATGGATTAATCCTATTTCCAACGCCTCCTCTGCCGTAAGGGTTTCTCCCTTTAAGACCAACTCCAGTGCCCTGCCCAGCCCTACAAGCTCCAGGCTCCGGAGGGTACCCGTCACTCCGGGTAAAAATCCGAAGGTTGATTCCGGCAGTCCCAGCAAACTGCCCTTGCCGCTGATTCTGATGTGGCTGCAAAGGGCCAGTTCAAGCCCCGAACCGTAGCAAAGGCCATTGATGGCACTTATAACAGGAATATTAAGGCTTCGAAAATAGTCAAAGGTGGTTCGATTATCCAAATACCAGGTGGGATAGGCAATTAAATTTCCCTCGTTATCTACCAGGCTCTGGGAGGCAACAATCTCCTTTAATTGCTCTACATCAGCACCAGAGCTATAGTGCCGCCCATGCCCTCGAATAATGATGCCCCTCAGCCTTGTCTGGGTCACATGGCATCTAACCATGACGATAAACTCCTTCAAAAAAGCAGCAGTCATTTTATTGGCCGGCGGATCATGAATTACCAGATGGCCTATATCATGATTAATTTCTAAATATAGCTTGTTTCCTTCAATTCTCATGTAACAACCCACTTTTTTCATATTCTTTAATTATTAAGCTGCAAAATTCCTTCGATTCCTGCTCAAGCAAAAGCTGGCGATTTACATTTAAACCCAGCTGTTTATAATGCCTAAAGCATCTTAATATTGCTTCAATCTGTTCATCATGCCTGTTTTGCAGTAATTTATTAATATAATCTTCTACTTCCTCCTTGAGGAGATTCATATCTATCATCCTGTTAATAAAGCCCATTTCACAGAGCCTTTCAGCCCCTAATCTTTGGTCGGTCAATTGGGCCTCCCACCGTCTGCCTTCTTTACCCATCAGCAGCTGGCACCTTTCCATCACATCAAAATGAAATATATTTTCCTCCCTCGGGAATTGAACGGATAAATCTATTCCTCCCAGCCGAATATCACATTCCATCATTAATGCTAAAAATTCCATATTGCACCGGCCATTCCCCACAGCGATAACAAGACAAGGTCTACTATTAATCCAGTCCAATAAAGAGCCATTTGCTGAATCATTCACTGACCCTTTTTGTACGCTACCCTGGTTAATTATTACCAGTACCCTGATGCTGCCGTCCTTTAGATTGTTATCAACCATCTCCTGGTAGGAAAGCAGGTCGGCCATTTCAATAATTTCTAAGAAGCAAATCTTATTTTTTATATACAGGCTAGATCTGCCGGCCTCCTTGATCATAGGCTTCCCTCCTGATCCATTTGCTCCTTCATAAACGGCGGGATCTCATGAATAATTCGGTCATTAGATACCAAGAGCATCTTTACCGTTGCCTTGGTTACTCTTTTTCTTGTATCTTCACGATATATGCTTTGATTGGCAATTAAATAGTTGCCGTCATAATACCACTGGCTTTTTATCACGGCCCTGTCAAACACCCTTAACTCACCGATATAACGAATATTGGTTTCAATCACAATGGCCTGGAGGGAATGCTCCAGCATATAATCCAGCCATTTTACTTCCTTTAGAAATTGCCATCGGGCTACCTCGATATAATTAAGATAAACCGCATTATTCACATGGTTAAAGGAGTCCAGCTCGTATCCC
Organism: uncultured Clostridiaceae bacterium; assembly: GCA_965652145.1. Lineage (GTDB taxonomy): Bacteria > Bacillota > Clostridia > Peptostreptococcales > Natronincolaceae > CBFGTV01. Next base: position 1,128 of record CBFGTV010000020.1, on the reverse strand, counting down.
CGTACCTCTAATACATACTCATGCCTCATTGCTTTTTTGTTCCTTTCTTTTTCTTTGGGTTTCTTTTATCAGCCTTTTTTTCAGCAGCCAATAGCGCCATGTCATAAAGGGAAGGTGGGGAGGTCTGATAAATAGCCAGTAGTAAATATGGATCAGCCGGTTGGCAGCCCTAAACCGAAAGGGATGCTCATATAGAACGCCGTCTTCTTTTTGGGTAAAAACACCGGCAATTTCTCCTTGAATGGCTCCCCAAACCTTAGCTCGATACAGTTTGTTGGGTATGACCTCCACAAAGGTGAAGTGGTAGCTAAAGGGAGGAAAAAAATAGAAGGTTCCTGTACAGCCTACATCACAATGCCCTTGATCAAAGCGAAGCCATACGAAGGGAAAAAAGCTGACCCACCTTTGAAATTTTTTAGTTTCATATATGTGCTTTACAAAATCCTCAAGGCTGGCCTCCTCTGCTTTAATGAACAAAGAGGAGGGAAAGTCGTATTCAGGTGGTGCTTCTTTTAGAAAATACTCCTTTATTCTTTTCAACATATGTATTAAACTCCCCGGGTTAATGCCCCCAGACAAAGCTAGGAGGCTAAATTAACAATTTCATTTTCATGAACATACAAAAGACAGGCTGTTTCGATGACTTGTTCAATGGTCTCTGCAGGGTTTCTTAACAAATATTTTCCAATGGTTTGAAGCTGTATATTGAGTCCATATTTCTTTTTCATCAACTCTACCAGCTCCACAAACAACAGGGAATCCCCATCTAAATCATCAATGATGGAGGTATCAAGGCTCAGTTCATCCTGCTCAACCTCGCACTCCTCAGCAAAGAATTCATAAATTAGTGTCTTTAATTCCTCTTTAATTTCAGCTGTTAATTCTCTCATGATGTTTCCTCCTCATTTTTTAAATTGATTACTAATTCCATAAACATGTTTTCTTCCTGACTTAGGGCCTGGGCCCTGTTTTCATTAACTCCATTGTTTACCGCCTTGACAATCCGATGAATTTGCTCCAGGGATTTATTTTGGGTTACCCCATTAATCATCTCTATGGCTGATTCCAGATGACTTTTATTGGGCACAAGCCTGTCGATCAGTCCTAGGGCCAAGGCCTCCTCGGGTG
>CBFGTV010000019.1:0-49960 GCA_965652145.1 uncultured Clostridiaceae bacterium | reverse complement strand
TTTGGATCTAGGTCAATAGTTTGGACACAAAAAGTGTGATATTTTAAGCAGCAAGTTTCTCAAATTCATTCGGAGTTAGATATCCAATGCTGCTATGAATTCTCTTGTTGTTGTACCAAGACTCGATAAATTGAAATAAAGCCAAATTAGCCTCCTCATAGGTTCTATAGGTACTACGATAAACTTCTTCTTTTTTCAAGATAGCATGAAAAGACTCGATTACTGCATTATCATATGGATTCCCTTTTGCACTATAGGATCGTTTGGCCTCATAACTTTCCATGGTCTGGATGTAATTTTTACTGAGATACTGACTTCCACGGTCGGTATGTATAATGACTTTTTTAGGGTTCCCTTGTCTTAGCATTGCTTTCTGTAAAGCTTTTAGAACAATAGATTCATCCATCCGTTTGCTGAATTCATAGCCAACTATTTTCTGACTATGTAGGTCAAGAATAGAAGATAAGTAGCACCAACCATCATGAATAGTATGAATATAAGTGATATCAGCAACCCACTTCTGGTTCAGCCCAGTTGTTGTGAAATCTTGTTTTAGTAGGTTTGGCAATTCTTCATTGGTTGACTTCGTATTCTTGTATTTGAATCGCTTACTGACCACAGCAAATAAACCCATGTTCCTCATGAGTCGTTGAACCCTTTTGAGGCTTGGTATCGTTTCAAATAGCTTCTCCTTTTTCATCTGTTTATGGATTTTGGGAGATCCATATCTGCCCTTACTTTCCATATAGATTCGAAGGATATGCTCTTTAATTAGTTTGTTTTCAATGATTCTAGGAGATTCCTTAGGCTTTTGAAAATCGTAATAAGAACTACGAGGAACACCTAAGGTTTCACAGACTGATTTTATAGGATATTTGCTAGATATAATATCTATTGTCTCGAAGATGCTACTTTTATCTATTTTTTCGCTAATATGGCCATAGCCTTTTTTAAGATTTCATTTTCCTGTTCTATCTGTGCAATTTTCTTCTTGAGTTCAGCAATTTCACGAGGACTTAGAGAATTTTCATCGGTAGGATCAGTAGGGGTTAGATCCTTAACCCATCTTTGTATTGTTGTAGCTGTTACGCCATATTCGCTTTCGAGACTCTTGAAAGTATGATTAGTTGTATTGTAGAGATCAACTAGCATTCTTTTAAAATCATCATCATATCGTTTACCGTTTTGTTTCATTTGGACACTTCCTTTCAGATATAAATATTATATCCTACTTTTCGTGTCCATGCTTTTATACTAACACCAATCTATATTATAAGTTATTATAAAACTATATCTCTATATAAATCTTTCCACTTGAAAAAAGTGTCCTACTACTTATGATACGGTTCACCCCTCATAATCCTAAACCCCCTATAAATCTGCTCTAAAAGGATTACCTTCATTAACTGATGGGGAAAGGTCATGGGAGAAAAGGACAGCTTGAAGTCTGCACGGGATAGAACTGATTTTGCCAAACCTAGGGAGCCCCCAATAATAAAGCATACCTGGCTATTGCCCGATAGCGCTAATCGCTGGAGCTGCTCTGAAAGGCCCTCAGATGAGAGGCTTTTCCCTTGTATTTCCAGGGCAATGACATAACTGCCCTCCTTTACATTTTTAAGCAGCGCTTCCCCCTCCCTATCCTTAATTATTTCCATTTCAGCATCACTTAAATTTTCTGGGGCCTTTTCGTCTGGTACCTCTATTAGTTGTAATTTACAATATCGAGATAATCTTTTTGAGTATTCATCAATGGCCTGTCTATAAAACTTTTCCTTTATCTTACCAACGCTTAAAATTGTTATATTCACGTATTTCCACTCCTTAAAAGGTCAATAAAAAAGCCGAGGTAATTCCCGGCTAGACAACTAGATATTTAGGCTCGTTTTCGCAAAAATGACAGGAGGTTGGTGCTGTCCAGTCTGAAAAGGAAAGGGTATCTAGCTCATATACATCAGGCGGCTGCTCATATAGCTCAACAAACTCATCTATCGCTTCCTCTAAATGCTTATTACAAACCACGTACATTTTTTTCACTCCAATACACTTGGATTATTGTTATTAAATTTATTATCTGTAATTTTAAAGGCTTCATTCCATCAGGCATCAATTACTTTATGGTAATCATTATATAGTAATTTTCCTGTTTTTACAAATCAAAAAAACCAGGCACAAAGGCCTGATTTTTCTACATATTATTCAAAGGTAATCTGTAAAACCTCTTCTCGCCCATTTCTTAAGACCGTTATCGAGGTTTGATCGCCAGGTCTGTACTGATAAAGCTCCCGTTGAAGCGAGCCCATGGTACCGACCTCTTTATCACCAAGCTTAATAATTATGTCACCTGCCATCATTCCGGCCCGGTCTGCTGCTGTATCGGCTATAACCTCTGCTACATAAACCCCTGTGTCAGCTTGAAGCTTAGTGCCGGTTAAGCTTTCAAATACATCGACATTAATACCCGAAATACCCACTACAACCCTTGTAAATTCACCTTTTTCAATGATTTCTTCCACAATGGGTCTCGCTGTATTAATAGGGATGGCAAAGCCAAGGCCTTCACCGCTTTGAATTTTAGCAGTGTTAATTCCAATTACCTGGCCCTTTGCATTTAGCAAAGGTCCACCGCTGTTACCCGGGTTAATAGAGGCATCGGTTTGAATTAAGTTTTCAATGGTATTACCATTATCAACAGGAATATTTCGATTGAGTCCGCTAATAACCCCTTGAGTCAGGGTTCTTTCAAAGTTCAAACCCAGGGGGTTTCCAATGGCCACTGCAATTTCTCCTACCTCCAGTGAATCGCTGTCTCCCAGCTCAGCCACGGGCAGATCCACGCCTTCTACTTTAATCACCGCCAGGTCAATGTCACTATCCTGCCATACCACCTTGGCACCGATTTTTTCCCCATCATGCAGTACCACGGTCAGCTCTTGTGCATTCCCATCGCCAACCACGTGGGAATTTGTGAGAATGTAGCCTCTGGCATCTACAATTACGCCGGTCCCCACACTGGGTACCCTTCTAGTACCAAAGAAATCACGTTGTAATGTAATTGTGGTAATACCTACTACTGAAGGCATGGCTTTTTTAGCCACAGCAGAATACACCGACATGTCTGCGCTGGGATTAATCGTAATGGGCTGCTGTAATCCGCCCAGGGAAACTCCCCGTGAATTTAATATTTGCGGTAAATAATAATACCCAACCGACATGGTAATCCCGCTACCCAGCAGGGCCCCCACCAAAATCAATATTAAGTACCTGATACCAGACTTTTTCTTGACAGGTCTGTCGTTTGGCTTTTCCAATGTGATCGGAGCAGTATGCTCTATTGCCGTCGGTTCCTTCATCGGTTCCGGTTCTTGCAGTATTTCTTGTGGTTCATTGTAAAGCTCCTTTGTATGCTGTTGGTCATCCTCTTCCATATCCATGGGTTTATGATTATTCATGTCCATGGTAAAGCACCTCCTAATGTATTAAAAATAAATCAAATTAATTTACACCTTTAGTAGCTATTATTACCAATTACAGTCATTGTGAACAGCGAAATACTCATGAATAATAAAGGTAGCTTTTGGTAAATTGCTGACTATAATTACCCTGCTGTCTTAATATTAAACACTCCTTTAAACAGTTTCTCTGTAAGTCTTCATATATACAGTATATAGGGAAATTGTGTCAGTATTGTGACAAGATGAGTAATTTTAATAAATTACATAAAAAATACTGAAATGATGTTCATTTCAGTAATATGTAAAGGATTATTCAGTTAATCTTAAAACTCGTACAAATTACTAACCCTGTCTCTTAAGGCTAAATCCAGCTTAATATCACTGCCCACTGCAATTTGATTTACCTTTAATATGCCTTGTATGGTTGCCATGGCAAGCTCGGGAAAATTATTTTCCTGACTTAAATGGGCCAGCATAATTAATTTCACATTTTTTTTAACTAAATCAACTATGGCATTGCCGGCAGCTTCGTTGGAAAGGTGCCCACGGTTTGATAGAATTCTGCGCTTTAAATAGTAGGGGTAGCTCCCTGCCTTCAGCATTTCTTCATCATGGTTCGATTCTAAAACCACGAGATCTGAATCCCTTACCTGATTTTGAATGTCCTCTGTCATATAGCCTAAATCGGTGGTAATGCTAATCTTTACCCCTCGATTGATAAAGGAAAAACCCACCGGGTCATTGGCATCATGGGAAATGCTGTAGGGCATTACGGTAAAGCCTCCCAGCTCAAAGGGGTTGTTGGTTTTAAAAATCCGAATATTTTCTGGGCTGATTTTTCCCAGCTTATGCTCCATCCCCACCCAGGTACCTTCATTGGCATAGATGGGAATATTGAATCGACGGGAGAGGATTCCTGCTCCATGAATATGGTCTGCATGCTCATGGGTCACCAGCAGACCGGATAATCTACTGGGGTCTACTCCCACCTCCTGGAGCTTTCCCTGAATTTGTTTTCCGCTTAGGCCCGCATCAACCAATAGATAGCTGCGTTCATCGGTAATCATATGACAATTACCGCTGCTGCCACTGGCCAATGAACAAAAACGCACTGTCATTATTTAGCCTCCAGTTCTTATATCTCAATGCTCAACAAGAGAGATACATTTTTATACCTAGATTCGCCTCAAACGGCCTCCTAAGCTTATGAGCTTTTCTTCAAATTTGTCATAGCCCCTCTCAATGAAATGAACATTTTCAATTTCAGTTTCACCCTCTGCCATCAAGCCTGCCACCAATAGGGCGGCACCAGCCCTTAAATCACTGGCACAAACCTTAGCGCCCATTAATTTTTTAACCCCTTGAATAACAGCGACCCTACCTTCAACCTTGATGTCGGCTCCCATTCTCTTTAGCTCATCAACGTGCTTAAACCGCCCTTCAAAAATGGTCTCTGTCACCATACCCGTTCCCTTTGCAACGGTCAACAGACTTGACATAGGCTGCTGCAAATCGGTGGGAAAGCCGGGATAAACCAGGGTTTTAACATTGATATTTCTTAAGGGGCGATTGGCTACTACCCTGAGGGAATCACCATTTTCTATAATTTCTACTCCCATTTCCTTCAGCTTGGCCGTAATAGCCTCTAAATGCTTCGGAATGACATTGGTTAGTGTGACATCTCCGCCGGTGGCGGCAGCCGCAATCATATAGGTTCCCGCTTCAATTTGGTCGGGGATAACCATATGGTGACAGCCCTTCAGGGCCTTTACACCCTTTATTCTGATCACATCTGTACCTGCCCCCCGAATGTCGGCACCCATACAGTTTAAGAAGTTTGCCACATCCACAATATGGGGCTCCTTGGCGGCATTTTCTATTACGGTATAGCCCTCGGCCATGGTGGCAGCCAGCATAATATTAATGGTTGCCCCAACACTGACTACATCTAAGAAAATTTCAGTCCCAACTAAACGATCCGCCTCAACAGAAATAATGCCATGCTCAATAGAGACCTTTGCTCCAAGGGCCTCAAAGCCTTTTATATGTTGGTCGATTGGTCTTGTACCAATGGAACAGCCTCCGGGGTACACTACCCTGGCCCGTTTAAATCTGCCCAGCCCTGCCCCTAAAAGATAATAGGAGGCCCGAAGCTCCTTGGCAATCTCGTAATCTGCAAAGCATCGCTCCATATTGGTTGTATCAATCTCCAGTGTATTTAAATCCCTTTGAACCACGTTGGCCCCAAGGTTTATCAATATTTTGCTCAAAGTGCCTACATCACTGATTTTAGGCAGGTTTTCAATAATACATTTATCACCTGCTAAAACTGCGGCGGGTATAATGGCCACTGCGGCGTTTTTAAAGCCTCCGATTTCAACCTTACCCTGCAACTTTCTACCGCCCTCGATAAGTATCTTGCTCATATATTCACTGACCTAAGTCAGCTATCCACCACCCTCTAGTTTATTTTTCCCTGGTGTCTTTCCTGGTTGAATCAATTATCTGAAATTTAAATATTCCTTATTTTACATAATTTCACTTCGATTTTTATTGTATCATTTTGATTACAATTTGTTAATGGTAATAATATCTAATGCTAAATGAAATTAAAAACATCTAAATAATACAGGACCCTTAAAAATCATAACAAAAAAAGTAGAAAGAGTCCATTATACTTTTTCTACTTTATATTCAAAAATCCTTTATTTTTTTATCATTAGCCTAATTCTTTAACGCATCAACATAATAGCTTTTACCATTTTTTAATGTTATTTTCCATGCGGGAAAGGCTGTAGCCCATTCGATTTGCTGCCATGTGGAAAACTGTACATCGTTGGGGTTAAAATAATAGCCTATTTCAATATCACTAATCACAACATCCTCCTTGTGATCATTAACAATGTGACTCATTTTTCTTAGCAGGGCCTCTGTGGCAGGAATCGTTCTTTCCTTTTGGTTCTGGGTCTTATCGGGCTTTAAAAGCATGGCTTCCATCCCCACAACCCCCTTATGGTTTACATAAACATTAATATAGCTTTCGCCTAGAAATTTTCCTTTATAGGTTTGATTGTAAACCAGCTTATAGAGAGGAGTATCCCCATAGGCCTTTTCAGTACCCAAATATACTTGCTTCAAAGTGATATCATTTCGGTATAGGTTGTGCTCCTTTAAAAACTCATTACTAATTTCTACTGCCTTTTCATCATCAATACGGTAGTCAACAACAGTGTTATCGGTCAAGCTGTATTTCAGCCGTTTATTGCTTTCAATGATCAATTGAGCATGATCATTTTCATAGATGTTTTCATCAACCCTTCTATAGCCTTCTCCCAAAAGCTGTAATGCCGTGGCTTCATGGTCAAAGAGTTCATATTTTACAACCAGTACCGGCATCGTAAAGATTTCCTTAGGAATTTCATCCTTAACCGTAATACCATGCCGAGTCAGCTCATTTTCCACATAATCAATATATTCATCACTGATCAGACGCAGCTCATCGCTATAGAAAATATCCATTCCGATGTGGTAAATTAAAAAGATGTTGGTTATGATAAAAGCCAGAATTAAAATATTTTTTGCCTTAGACCAATCCATGTTTACCCACCACCATCTAATTTAAACGACTACTATGGAGTAGTTTTCCGCTATAGCTGTCAAAATAGTACACTCTCCCATTGATTTCAAAAGTCCAGCAAGGAATCAATGACTGTATCTTTACTTCCTCAGTTTTATCAAAATAAACCAATCGTAATGCTTCAATTTTTTCTAATATTTCGTTATCCTCTATTAAATTGGCTTCCTTTGGATGATCTTGAAGATAATGTTCCTTAAATAAATCAATATTCCTTTCAATAATTCGTGGGGGTATCAGGATTCCTTCACTAGCATAAACCGGGGCCAAGCTCATTTTTTTTCTAACAAAGCGTCTATAGGATTTAACGCTGTTTCCATAAACCTCCACCTCAATAGGGTGTTTCATATTATTGCCGGTAAAGACCAGGGGATATCCCTCCAGGTCGTACCCAAAGCCAAAGTAATAGCTCTTATCAAGCTGTCTGATTTCCTTTAGGTAGGCTCCCTCTGGAAAGCCTCCCTGATCGAACACAAAGTTAACTGCTACATCTAGGGATTCCAGCACATTATTACTGGAAACACTGCCAACCTCTGCATTGTACTCAAGTCTTCCTCTGCTGTTGATTCGCACACTTCTTTCTCCATAGCCGTATAAATAAACCACGGCACCACTGGTTTCTCGAATCGTCTTAACGAAATCCAGATTGCCATTAAAAAACTTTTTAGTTCGTTCAATGATTGCCTGCTCGTTTTTCACATCAATTTCACTTTCCACAAAATATTGAGGTATTGAACGATTATAATTTAGTGGCATGGGAGTCAGGTTATTGACAGAATTACTAAACAGGGTATAATACCTAACAAAGCTTTTTTCATTGTTATATTCATCTATAAATGCCTCTAAATTTGTATTCTCATAATCTGGTAATGTTACCTCATAAACATGATCATCCTTTCCGAGGATGAAAATGGTTCCCTTGTTACGGGCAGGAATTAATATTTTCTTAATTTCCCGTATATTCCGTACAATATTGCTGTCATAGGCATCAAATACCGTTGAAACCAAAACCGATGGAATATTATCACCAAATTCCAGCTCAACAAACTTAGCCCCCTGACTATTTTGCAGGTATTTCTCATAGGTTGATATTTTAATATCAGATTCTCCTGTAAAAAAATCGAGAAGAAGATTTTTGGCCTCCTGCCAAGCTACCTTCATCTCTTGATCATTAAGTACTGTATAATCATTGTTCCTTGAACCAGAACCAAAGCTATCGCCGCCGAAGGCCAAAATAATTTGCTGTGGTGAAATTAGATCATTTCTAACAGATTTAATATGATGCTGTCTTTCCTTTTCATTACTGGCTTCAGACTGGAGAATAGACAGGGATGAATCAAACCAAATCCTTTGAGTCAACATAAAGCTTAAAATTACCAGGACCAATAATATTAGACTTTTTATTTTTTCCCTACTCATCTTTTCTCACTCCAGCGCCAGTTACTTTCTCCCTGTGATGGTTTTTATCAATTTGTTTGAGTCGGTAATATTTTCCTCCATCAACTTTTTCTTTACTTCCTCAAGCTCTTCCACATCAACATACCGGGTAACGGTCTCCGTTGAGCCATCTTCATAGGTTGCTGTAACAACAATTTTATTTTTTCCCTTCTTAAGCTCAACCTCAGCCCAGCCCCGTTTTAAGGCGCCTATTTCCATACTAATTGGGTCATAAGCCAACACATATTTTTGCTTATCTAGTTCCAGACTTGCATTATAATACACTTCAACCGTAATATCTATTCCCTCCTGGGCTGTTAATTCCACTACCATGGTCTTTTTACTAATAGTCAGGTTTCGCTCAGGAGTAATTACCTGCAGACCTTCCTCTGCCAATTGGGCTGTTTCAGCCATGGTAAGCTCCTCTATCGGTTCCCCTACAGTTGTTTCAGGGTTTGCAAAGACACTTGCTGTTCCTAATATAAAAAGTACAATCGTACATGATATAACCTTTTTGATCATACTCATTCCTCCTGAACACATTTTATGGTTTTAGCATACTATCATTATACAAAAATAATATTACAACCATATTACAAGGAAATTAAGAATCAATTACACATATTTTCCTCGATCAGGGGCAGTTTAATGGTAACACAGGTGCCCTGCTCCTCCATACTGGTAATTTCAATTGAACCCTGATGAGCATCAATAATCTCTTTAGCAATTGCAAGCCCCAGGCCGGTTCCGCCCATCTCCCGGGAACGGGCCTTGTCTACACGATAAAAACGTTCAAAAAGCCTGGGTAAATCCTCCTTGGGAATCCCTATACCCGTATCACTAATTACAACTACACCATGGGTTCCGGAATTTTCTAAGGTAATGTTAATCTGGCCCCCGTTGGGAGTATATTTTATTGAATTGCTGATGATGTTTAAAAGCACCTGCTCAATTCGATCCTCATCGGCATATAGGGGTATGGAAGAACTTTTTAATTCGAAATCTAGTATTTGATTTTTATTTTTGGCAGCAACCTCTAATTTTACAACTGCCTTTTTCAGGATTTTATTTAAATCAATGGTACGCTTATGCCATTTATTTTTTTGATAATCTATATTGCTTAGCTGCAGCAAATCCCTTACCAGCCTGCTCATTCTGTCGGCTTCATTATCAATTACCTGCAAAAACTGAGTAGTCAATTGAAGATTTTCAACAGCACCATCAAGCAATGTTTCAGTGTAGCTTTTAATGGTTGTCAGCGGGGTCTTCAGCTCATGAGACACATTAGCAACAAATTCCTTCCTCATCTTTTCCAGCTTTTCATGCTTAGTAACATCCTGAAGCAATAGTATAATTCCGCCGAAAGCACCCTTTTCATTATTAAAGGGAGCATAATTGGCCCGTAAAATGACATTGTTGTTTAACACCATCATTTCACTGCCAGAAAGGTTTCCTTCTCCCTGCTTTAGCCGATCAATAGACAATCGCTCGTTATAGGCGGTAAAGATTGAATCGTAGGAAATACGATTTAACTCCTCCTCCTTTATATTGAGCATCTCTAGGGCCCTTGGATTGGCATGCAGGATTTTACCCTCTTCAGTAACCGCCACCAGTCCATCGGCCATATAGGTAATAATCGTATCCATTTTTTGCTTTTCATTGGACATTTCCTGTAGTACCGACTTTAAACGGGCCGTTAAATAGTTAAACATCGATGCCAGCTGCCCAATCTCGTCACTGGACTTAATTTCAACCACCTGATCAAAATCACCCTTGGCCATTTTTTCTGCCTTTATGGTTACATCATTGATAGGTGTGGTAATACTTTTAGCAATTAAATATCCCAGTATAACAGTAATAAAAAGAGCTAAAACGGTAGCTCGAATTAATATCCAGGTAGATTCTCGTAGGGTTTTATAGATAACATCTAAGTTTTTTCTAAGGTATATGGCACCAATCACACGGCTGTGGTCATCATGCACCGGGTAAACAAGGTTCTTGGTGCTGACGCCCTCTCCCCTCGACACATCCATTTCCCGATATTCTCCATTAAAGGCCGACATGATTAGATCCGGCTCTAAAATTTCCATTGCATTATGATTCAGATAGGTTAAATTGGTACCGGCTATAATGGTAAAATTGCTGTCCCTTTCAACAACATAAATCTCCATCCCCACTGCTGCGGTTTCTTCGTATCTGAGGATATTCTCTTGAATGTCCTCACGATTGTTAACCCAGTCGATATCTTCCAGGGTTAGTCTGACATTGTTGGCAATTCCCCTAAGATTACTGCTGACTTCGCTTAAATGATACTCTTGAAATTGCTGCAGCAAGAAAACCCCAATAATCACCATGGCAATAAATACAAGGAGGAAATAAATCGTGATAAATTTCCACCTTATGCTTTTAAACATACTTATGCCCTCCTAAAATAATAGCCGACTCCCCTTTTGGTCATTATATATTTGGGACTACTTGAATTATCTTCAATTTTTTCCCTCAGCCTTCGAATGGTTACATCAACAGTACGAATATCACCATAATATTCATAGCCCCAAACCTCTTTTAAAAGCTGTTCCCGGGTAAAGACCAGCTCTGCCTGGGTGGATAAAAATCGAAGCAGCTCAAATTCCCTCGAGGTTAGTTCTACAACATGATGATCCTTTTTTACCTCATACTTATTAAAATCAATTACAAGATCACCCGAAGTCATCACTCCGCCCTTTTTATCACCATCAACAATGTTGTTTCTTCTAAGGTGGGCCTTTACCCTGGCTAAAAGCTCCCTCATTCCAAAGGGTTTCGTAATATAGTCATCAGCTCCCATTTCAAGGCCTAAAACCTTATCGAGCTCCTCTTCCTTTGCAGTCAGCATTAAGATTGGCATGGAAAAGCTCTCCCGAATTTTCCGACATACCTGAAAGCCATCCAGCTTAGGCAGCATTAAATCCAAGAGTACTAAATCAGGATTAAATTTTGCAACCTTATGTAATGCTTCTTCCCCGTCAAAGGCTGTCTCAACCAAATAGCCTTCCTTCTCTAGATTAAACTTAACGATCTCAGATATGGGCTTCTCATCTTCCACAATTAGAATTTTTCTCTCCATCACTTAAATCACCTCATAAGGATTTCATCATTTTATCATTCTACTAATCTACATGATTTTCCTGCTGGTAAAATATTTAATTATTGCTTTGAATAATTTACCCAGTAAAAATACCTGTGGACCATATTCAAGGGCCCGAGGCCCCGTAAAGATACCTGGAGGCACTTGAGCCCTTTAAGGTTCAAGGTAGTATACTGACCCTTCTAATTAAATTATTCAGAAATCGGAAAATAGTGCTCAAGTCTGGCTCCCCTGCCAAGGGAGTTAATAATCTCTAAAAGGGCTTTTTCTCCATTTTCCTCTACATAGCCTTTGACAATACGAAAGGCCTTGGTATAGGCCTGGTACTGGTCAAGCTGGTTAAAGGAGTGATATAACTTCTTTAGGGTATAATCCTTCGGAACAATTACTTCTTTACCCCACTCATAGCCATCTAAAGCATACTCATAATAGAGGCTTACCCCTTCAGTAAACCAGAGGGGAAAGTTCCCTCCACCAAGATGATCGGTAAAGAGGTGCACCAGCTCATGAAGCACCGGCCCCTGGCTTTCAAATATTATTTTCATATTTTGCTGATCACTAATCCAATGGCTTGGATCTAAAATATGAAGGCTATTACCAAAATAAACCCCCATTGGAGGATTGTCTTTGTTTAAAAAATTTACCTTTAGCATTTCTTCTGGATCATCATAAATGATCAAGGTAATTTTGCCATCAGGCTTATATTGAAAGGCTTCACTGACGGCCCAGTATTTTTTTTCTGCCGTTTCTGCTATTAAATCAAGGGTTTCTCCATTAATATTTTGATATTTAATTTGATAGTGGTCTGTCTCTATCTGTTTATAATTCCTTACTTGAATAGCTACAAGCTGCTGTTCCAAGCCCCTGACCAGGGGTCTGGCAGATGCAAGTACTACCTGGGTTCTCAGGCCGGCAAGCAAAATGAATAACACAATTGTCAAGAGGATAATTAGATAGAAATTTGATGAAGGCATCCTTCTCTTTCCCATAATAATCCCCCTTTCTAAAGGGTATGACAGTTAATACTAAACCATTATAACATATAATTATGTAAACTTCCACCGAGGAAAAATTTACATGATTTCGTTGAAATATTCATCTTTTTTATCACTTTTTCTCTGCCATGGCATACCTTATATTAGAATGTTAATAAAGGAGGGCCCGCTGTGTTTGGATATAGAAATATCATTGATGATTTAGTGGTGGAACGATTAATGGAGGCTGAAGGAGAGGATATACCCGTTATTATAACCGCCAAGGATTGTGAATGTGAAGACCTGGAGGCCTTTGTCAAAAGCCTGGGGGGTACAATCAAGCATAAGTTAAATATCATTAATGCCGTTGCCGTTCAGCTCCCCTCGGTGGGTGTCAGAAGCGTTGCCAGGGAGAATATCATAGAAAAGATATTTTTTGATGATATGGCTTTTAAATTAATGGATATTGCCACCGTTACCGTCGGTTCAGATTATGCCAACGAAACAGGATTGACGGGAAAAAATGTAGGGGTGGCTGTTATTGATACGGGGGTATATCCCCATTATGATTTAACCACACCGGTTAACCGAATTGTGGCTTTCCATGACCTCATCAATAAAAAGTCTGAACCCTATGATGATGATGGCCACGGAACCCACGTAGCCGGAATTATTGCCGGAAACGGTTTTTCTTCCAGGGGAAAATATATGGGTGTGGCTCCAGACGCCAACATCATCGGTGTAAAGGTCTTAAATCAAGATGGCGGCGGCAGTATTTCAGATGTTATTGCCGGGATTCAATGGACAATAGAAAATCGTGAGCGCTATAATATTAAGGTTATGACCATGTCTTTAGGTACAAAGGCTAAAACCTCTTATCGACAGGATCCCCTTTGTCAAGCGGTTTCTGCGGCTGTTTCAGCAGGCATTACCGTTGTTACGGCAGCAGGGAACAATGGTCCGAAGGAGGCAACCATTAATTCACCCGCCATAAGCCCCAGTGTAATTGCCGTAGGTGCCTGCGATGACCGAAAGGCAAAGGAGGCCAGCAAAGTAACGATTGCTGAATTTTCCAGCAGGGGACCAACGGTTGACGGAATTACCAAACCCGACATATTAGCTCCAGGGGTAAGCATACATTCTTTAAGCCACGAGGGTAGCGGCTATACCAGCCTTTCCGGTACCTCAATGGCTACCCCCATTGTAGCGGGCTGTGCGGCTCTGCTATATGAAAAAAATCCCCAGGCATTACCGAATCAGGTGAAGGATACCATTGTCGGAAATGCCCTGCAGCTTGGCTTGAGTCCTGATGTTCAGGGAGCAGGACTCTTAGATATTAAAAAGATTGTTGGCACCATGAAGCCTTCACCTTCACCGAAACCTCCCTCCAGTCCCGTCGGCGGCAGCCCCTTTGGTTCATTCTCAGGCTTTGGTAGTTGGTTCTGGGTACTATTGGTGGTTTTATTGATTTTAATTTTATAAGTCACTTTTGTTTTGTTTAGCGATATCGGGGTATAAATAAAGCGTGACCAGAAATTGGTCACGCTAAGCTATTTTACTTAATATTTTACATAGCCCAAGGGGTTAATCGGTGTTCCATTTTTTCTTACTTCAAAGTGTAGGTGAGGGCCTGTGCTTCTACCGGTATTTCCTACATTGGCAATATGCTGACCCTTATAAACCCGATCACCTTTACTTACCAGCAGCTTGCTGCAATGGGCATAATAGGTCTGGTATCCATTTTCATGATCAATAATGACCAGGTTACCATAGGCACCATTGGAGCCTGAAAAGGAAACCTTGCCCCCATCGGCGGCATATATTGGCGTACCTGTTTTATTGGCAATATCAATCCCTGTATGCATTGAGCCCCATCTGGAGCCAAAGCGGGAGGTTAAGGTCCCCCGGGAAGGATTTGCAAAAACACCAGTAGCCATGGTTTTAGGACGAGCCTTTGTTCCCTCGGCAACAACCCTTATCTGAGGCTCCGCTAATACCTTTTCTTCTAATATTTCCCGGTCCACCTCAACACCATTTTCTTTAATTAGATAACCCTTTATTTCCCTTGAACCTTCTTCACCCTGGGCAATAATCTTTTTATCGCCTTCATAGAGGGAGTCAGTTTCTTCATAGACAGTTTCATAGGGTACCGTTTCAACCATTTCTACATATTCTTTAGTTAGTACCGTAACATAAGGCTTTGGTACCACCAAGCTGATTTCCTGCCCTATTTTTAATTTTTCAGGATTTAAATCAGGATTAGCCTTTTGTATATCTTCAACCGTAAGATCATGGTTTCTGGCAATGACCCAGGTATTTTCGCCGTTTTGTACCTCATGGATCTTTACCTCATCGGTGCCATTAGTAATTAAATTGATGGCATCCTCTTTATCTCTAATGACACCACTGCTGCTCATGACACCTACCAATTCAACAGACTCTTTAAAGTCAACCGCCTCATAGTCTTGATCTGCATTTATGTAGGGTTCCTTCAGGGACGCTAAAACAGCCTCTGCAGTTTCCATATCCTTTACTAAAGTAACTTCCTCGCCGTTTACCATAATGGCTACAGCCTTAATCTGTATGTTCATGAGTCTTTTGATATTATTAATAATATAGGCTTCCTTTGTTAAGGCCTCATCATCAGCCTTAGTAGATTTCAGCACAACATCTTCAGATAGGTCTATTTCCTGATGATAAATGGTTTTAATTTCATCCTGTGCAATCTCAACAGCCTGCCAAAAATCTGCCTCTTCCCTTACAACCCCTATAACCTGGCCATCTACAATAACCTCGTAGGCCCGAAGGGTATTGTTCATCCACTGATTGGTTAATAGGGCAATCATTAGAATAGATACAATTGAAGCAGCTATGATTGTATATTTTTTCCTATTTTGAGGACTCAGCTTGTAATAAGCTCTCTTTGCATTGTAAAGGGCTTGCTGTAATAACAGCTTTATATTTTTTGTCTTAAGGCTTGCTTTTCTTATGTACAAATTAAATTTTATATGAAGATGCTTCATAAACCTTTGGTTCATCCATATTATCTCCTCTCAAAGCCGGGATAAAGGCACCAGCTTGAAAATTTTGAAGAGTGTTCGGTTGTCGTGCAGTTCATCAATCCTATTTTTTAAAAATTCCTAGGACTTTTGTAATATTTTCGTAATAATCACCCTATAATTATATAATATTCAATTTGTCATATTCAACCCCAAACTAGTGTTCTATTCCGGAATTATTATTCCCTAATTCCCTCTATTTATTCAAATTCAACCTTTAACCACTCCTGAAAAAGATAATCAAGTATTTTTTCTGTATTACTTTGGCAGATTTCAAAAAAATCCTTCGTGGTGGCATTTTTGAATTGATATGCTGAATAATACTCCCTCAGGCTCTTTAAAAAGGCCTCATCCCCCATTTCTGACCTTAGGGCCTCAACAAAAAGGGCTCCTTTGCTATAAACAATGCTGCTGTACTCATGGGAGCTGTCAAATTCCTTCAGACTTCTTAAAATCCCCTCTCCCTTGTCTGGCTCAAGGGCAATAAAGCCTTCATACTGGGCCTTCATCATTTTTTCCATAATTTGTTCCTTTATATGTTCCCCATACTTCTCTTCAAAATACATTAAAGTTGAATATTCTGTCAAAGCCTCATCCAACCAGGGCTCCTTTACCTGATTATTACCTACGATTCCATACCACCATTGATGAGCAATTTCATGGGCAATAACATATTCCAGAGGAAAATCCTCCTTCATTTGATACAAATCTTTGCTGATCATCACCAAATTGGGATATTCCATTCCCCCCAGGTGAAAATCACTGGCCACGACAGAAAGCTTTTGGTAAGGATATTTTCCAAATAGACGATTAAAAATTTCAATTGAATCTATGCTGAATTGAAGGGCTGCCTTACTTTTATACTCATCCAGGGTATAGGAGTTTACTTCAATTCCATCTACCTGCCCACTGGCTACTAAAAAATTTCTACTAATAACAATGGAAAAATCCCTTACATTTTCGGCCCTCAGATGATAAATTTTCTTTCCTCTTTGCTGCTGCTCCTTCACCAATTCCCCGGTGGCCGCCACGATATAATCATCGGGTATACTGAGCTTTACTTCATAGGCCGCCACTTCACTGTAAAAGGGATCGCCTATGGGATAATAGGGGTCTAAATGCCAACCCAGCTCATTATAGACTGCTAAAATTGGATACCAGTTGTTGATATTAACCGTATCATCACCATAGCCCATCCTGCCAACGGCATTGGGCAGCTGAACATCAAATTTAATTTCAATGACCGTTTCTTCCCCCGGTGCCAAAGGCCTTGCCAGGGTAGCTCTGAGTATTGTATTGGTATCACCTATTACTCTATGATCAATATTCCGGCTTTGCTCCTTCATCCCTTTAATTTCAATCCAGCCCGGACTGAAGCCATTGGGGTAGGCAAAGCTTAATTCACTGTTTTCAAAGGGGGCCAAATCCTTTTCTTTAAACACATTGGGGTAAATATGAAAATATATTTGATCAAGGGTTGCTTCAAATTCGTTTCTAAAGGTAATACGTTGAGTAGCCTGTATTGTTTTGGTTTCAGACTGGTATTCTGCTTCAATGGCATAAAAAGCCCTGATATTAATGGCATCGGGATTAGAGACCCACTCAATGGGTTGTTTATGACTGATAAGTTGTATAATAAGGGCTAAAATAAGCATACTCCCGGCGATACCCATTGTTATCAGCTTTCTTCTCATATTAAGTACTAAATTCACTGAAATCCCCCTTTCTAGAATACTGCTATTAAAATATTATTTCTATTTGCTAATTTTATTCCATAATTAGCTTGTAGCCTGTCTATTACATGGTGTAAGGGGAATTGTGCCTTAATTAAATTTAAACTTTACCACAGGATTCCCCCCGGGTTCTATGTTATAATAAACAATAAGACTGTAATAATGGAGTGATTTAACAATGGGTTTTATACGAAAAGCACCTTCTATTGATCTGGGGGATACGGCCATAGAAAATATCTTTATTGATGTCTATATGCCTATGGCCAACGGTACCCACGTGAAGGTCTATTTATTAGCCTATAAATATGCCCTAGACCCCGAAAAATGTACGGCGGTAAATAATACAACCATTGCCAAAAACCTCAACATTCCCCTAGAAGACGTTCTGTCGGCATGGGATTTTTGGGAAAGTAAGGAGATCATCAAAAAGCACCATATTGATGATGAAAATGACCCGAATTATACTGTAGAATTTATCAACCTGAAGCAATTATATATCGATAAAAACTATAAACCCCAGCAAGCTACCAGGGTTCAAGAGCAAAGCCAAGATCAGGGTCTTTCCACAAAGGATTTGGTAGAGGCCAATCAGGTTCCCCTGATTAAGGAGATGTTTCTGGACATTAACAAAATCATTAACCGGCCCCTGGTGCCCAATGAAAAGCGCATTATACTGGAATGGTTCCATAGCTATAATATCGATACAGCCCTTATTGTAAAGGCCTTTAGCTATTGTAAGCATAAAAAAAACATTAAAAGTGTCAACTATGTTGGGGGCGTCATCAGAAACTGGTACGACCAGGGGATAACTTCCCTAGATCAGCTTCAGGAGTACTTAACAAGGCAGGGTGAGCGTTTTGCTCTGTATGACCGGGTTTATAAAGCCCTGGGCTTTCACTTCAGAGAGCCCGCCGAATCAGATATGAAATTTATGGATCAATGGGCTGACACCTACCAATTTTCAATTGATGTCATTTTAAAGGCTTGCGAAAGCGCTAGCAAAACCTCTAATCCCAATATTAGCTACATTCATCGCATATTAACCGACTGGTATCAAAAGGGTATCAAAACAGTGGAAGATATAGCAGTTTTAGACAAGAAGCCAGTAAAGGCAGCCCCAGAGAACACTTCGGTCAAGCCAAATCGATTTAAAACGAAATTTCATCTTTCTGAAAGCCGTTTTGACCAATATACGGCCGAGGAACTGGAATCAATTATTCTTAAAAAGCAGAGAAATAAAAACAAGGGCTAGGAGGAAGTCACATGCTTTCTGAACATTTGCAGAATATATTAAGAGAATACGAGAAAAAGAGAAACCAAGCCAAGGAACAAAGAGAAAAAAGAGTTCAGGAAATATACCTAAAGATTCCCCGTGTCGCCGAAATAGATCAGGAAATTAAACAGGCGGGCCTTTCAATATCCCGGGCCATTTTAAATCAGGTGGGAGACCCTGATGCAAGGCTTTTGGAGCTAAGAGCAAGGCTGGAGTCACTTCGGCAGGAAAGGGCCTTTTTATTAACGGAAAACAATATACCCCTTCAATACTTAGAAATACAGTATCAATGCAGTCATTGCCAGGACCAAGGCTTTACTGCATCTGGTGAAAAATGCCGTTGTCTGAAGCAGCAGCTAATAAACCGGGCCTATGCCATGTCCAATCTTTCATTGATACTAGAAAAAGAGAATTTTCAAACCTTTGACATTAATCTTTTCTCCAATGAGCCCTTTGAAGGCCAGGAAGTCAGCCCCAGGGAAAACATGCTGGAAATTTTAAATACCTGTGAGGGCTTTGTTATCAACTTTGATAAGGATAACGGAGAAAACCTTTTATTTTACGGCCCTACAGGACTTGGAAAGACCTTTTTAGCAAACTGTATCGCTAAGGCTCTGTTAGATAAGGGAAAAATCGTGGTTTACCAAACCGCTTTTAAAATATTTGAAATTCTGGAGGAGATTCGCTTCCACAATCAACAGAATAAGGGAAAATACCAATTATTATTCGATGCCGACCTCTTGATCATAGATGATTTGGGAACCGAAATTACCAATACCTTCACCAACAGCGAGCTATTTAACATTATTAACAGCAGGCTATTGGCCAATAGAAAGACCATTATCTCTACGAATCTAAATCCAAAGGATTTTGGCTCAAGATATGATGACCGTATCGGATCTCGCTTGTTCTCAAGATACAGCGTTTTAAAATTCTATGGAAACGACCTGCGCTGGCAGGTTTAATTTTCATTAAAAAAAGCCTTACTCCCATTGAGTAAGGCTTTTTTACTGTAGGCTGGTGACCCCTAGGGGAATCGAACCCCTGTTACCGCCGTGAAAGGGCGGTGTCTTAACCGCTTGACCAAGGGGCCAGGTTTCAACAGCCCTTGGTCTCCCTTACCAAGAACCGCCGAAATAAATATGTAGTGGTGATCCATCCGCGACTCGAACGCGGGACACCCTGATTAAAAGTCAGGTGCTCTACCGACTGAGCTAATGGATCAAGTCATTGCCCACAGTTATATATAATAAGACAGATTATATCGTAAGTCAACACTTTTTTGTCGAAAAATTTGATTTTATATAATATGATAACCTGCTTCCCTAGCGTTCCATAAAAATATAATCCTAATCAGCAGTTGGTTTTTCAACATTTTTTAAAGATATGCTTTTTTAAAACACCCTGGATTTTACAATACTACGATAACTGCTAATAATCATGCTATTGTTTAATTATTGATATTAAGATAAAAAATACAGGTATTCTTTAAAAAGAACACCTGTATGAAAGGCAGCATTTAAAAAATCGCTTCACGAATGATGGTCTGACTTCTCTTGGGGCCCACCGAAACAATTTTAACAGGAACCCCTACATAGGCTTCGATAGCCTCTATATATTTTTTAGCATTTTTAGGCAAGTCTTCAAAGCGCTCAACCTGAGAAATATCTTCATGCCATCCATCAAGCTCCTTATAAATCGGCTTGCACTGGGATAAAATCTTTAAATTAGCCGGAAAGTTCTCAATGACCGCTCCGTTATATTCGTACCCAACACACATATTAATTTTGTCAAAGCCGCTCAATACATCCATCAGCATTAGAGATATTGATGTTAACCCGTTAACTCTGGCAGTATAACGCACCATTACCCCATCAAACCAGCCGCAGCGTCGAGGCCTGCCGGTGGTGGTACCAAATTCCCTGCCCTTTGTTCTAATTAAATCCCCCACCTCGTTTTCCAGCTCTGTGGGGAAGGGACCCTTTCCCACCCGGGTAGTATAGGCCTTGACAACTCCAATCACCTCACCGATCATTTTGGGCCCGACTCCGGCCCCAATACAAAATCCTCCTGAGGTGGGATGTGAAGAGGTAACATAGGGATAGGTACCCAGGTCTATATCCAAAAGAGTACCCTGGGCCCCTTCAAACAATACCTTGTCTCCTTTGGTTAAGGCCTCATGAACATAGCCGGTGGTATCTTTAACATATTTACGGATTTTGTCGGCATATTGACAGTAGGTATTATATATTTCCTGGGCATCAAAGCCCTTTTCATCATAAATCTTTTCTATAATTTTATTTTTTCTTTCCACCTGATGAAATAATCTTTCTTTAAAATGCTCCTTGTCCATCATTTCACCAAGGCGAATACCCGAACGTTCTATTTTATCCATATAACAGGGGCCGATGCCTTTTTTTGTCGTACCGATCAAATCATTTCCTCTGGCTTCTTCCTCCAGGGTATCTATTTTTTTATGATAGGGAAAGATGATATGCACCCTTTCATCAATCATCAGGTTTGAGGTATCAACCCCTTGGGCTTCTAATACTTCAATTTCCTTTAAAAAACCCTCTGGATCAAATACAACACCGTTACCGATGACATTTTGCTTATCCTTATACAAAACTCCCGAAGGAAGTAAATGAAAGGTATATTTTTTATCTTCTACGATTACAGTATGGCCTGCATTGTTACCGCCCTGGGCACGAACAACCATATCGGCTTCGCCGGCAAGATAATCAATAACCTTACCCTTGCCCTCGTCACCCCATTGGGCACCAATAATTACCACTGATGGCATAAATTCCACCCCTTATTCGTAATTTTATCTTTGTCCATTAACTCCTCCATAATACTATCACAAATACCCGCCCTGGTCAATCAATAGTCGAATATTATTTAGAAAATACAAAATAATATTCGATAATTATCAGCTTATCGTCAACAAATATGGGCTTATTTATGAAATTTTTCAGGAATATAGTGATTCTTACAGTACAGGTTCCGAACAATCAAAAAACAGAAAAAGGGTCAAAGCTAAAACGCCCCGACCCTTTTCTTATCTTACCTATTTGCCTTCAAAATACGCATTTAAGTCAGCAACTAAGTTTGTAACATCAATACCATGAACCCTTCCAGCGTCTCCAATACTTTCCATTGTCGCACCTGGGCACCCAAGACAATGTAATCCATATCGCATAAAGATAGCCGCTGTTTCACGATCCATTCTTAGCACATCCATAATGGTCATTTCTTCAGTTATTTTAGCCATTCATACTACCTCCTTTATTAAAAGTGTCGTCTTAATTTTATCATTTATGAAAAAAATTATCAACAAAACCCTCATCCAACAGGACTAAATTTATCCACAGCTTCTACAGACTTTTTCACAGTCTTATTCTTAAGCTCCCCATTTCGTGTCTAATTTATCTACACGGCTATACTTATTGGTACTACACAATTTATTATGATAATACGATCTAAAATAGAAAGATTTTTAATTTTTATCCACATATGCCACAGAACTATGCACAGGTGTTCGGTGGATATTGTGGATAATTATCCTTGTTTTTCATATACATTTCCTTTGAAATATACATATGGATAAACCGACATTTTAGCCTTCTATTTTCCATCTTAAAATACCTTCGATATTCCATTAGACTGGGATCTTTAAATACAGCAAGGCCCTGATCTTCAAATTCGTTATATTCCAGGCCCTTCATTACAAAACCACTGTTAAGATAGCATTGCTGGGCTCTGTAATTAAATTCTGCTACCCTTAGGTCTAGCCGGCTCATTTTCAGCTTTTCAAAGTAAAATGGAATGAAAGCCCTTAAACAATCTGTACCATAGCCCTGGTTCAAGTTCCCAGGATCAAAGACAATTCCCAGCTCACTGGTTCTTCGAAACAGCTTGATATTTCTAAGGGATAAATAGCCCACCATTTTATGATCTTCATTAAAAACAGCATAGCTCTTTTTAGACAGGGAATAGGTTTTTTTATGATACCAATAGTCCCTTTCGGCATGATTCATTTTGGGAAACGTATAGGAACGAAACAACGGGTCAGTATGGGCTTCCCAGTCCTGCATTATATCCACATGACCTCTTTGAAGCTTAACAATATAGGTAAAATTCCCCCTTGCAACAACCATTGATACCCCCCATTATCTAATATTCTATTTTACCTCTGATTTGATCCTAATAAAATCACTATCAATATTAAACATCTGAATTAAATTTCTTTATATTACTATTTTACCCCTTTTAGTGGCTAAAAAAAATATTTATTAACCCTCTCTAAATTTTTCATAATCAAGGAATTTTTGAAAGTTACCCAGCCAGATTAGCTCGACAGAACCAGTTTCACCATGCCGATGCTTTGCAATGATTACCTCTGCCAGATTCTTTTTGTCGCTTTCCGGATTATAATATTCATCACGATACAAAAACATGACAAGGTCAGCATCCTGCTCTATGGCTCCTGATTCCCGCAGGTCTGATAAAATAGGCTTATGATCGGCCCTTAGTTCGGGGGCCCGGGAAAGCTGTGACAGAGCTATTACAGGACAATCCAATTCCTTGGCCATAATCTTAAGATTTCTTGAGATTGCAGAGATTTCCTGCTGTCGATTTTCTGAACGTCTGTCTCCCTGCATTAGCTGAAGGTAATCTACCAGTACAAGGTCCAGTCCCTTTTCCAGCTTGAGCCGGCGGCACTTTGACCTCATTTCCATAACCGAAATACCCGGTGTATCATCAAAGTAAATTTGTGCCTGAGACAACGGAATCATGGCCTGGGCGATCTTCCCCCATTCCTCCTCATTGAGGTTACCTGTCTGAATCTTATTTAAATCTACCATGGCTTCAGAAGCCAGCATTCTTAGCATAAGCTGTTCCTTTGACATTTCCAGACTGAAAACCGCCACTGAAGCCCCGGCCTTAACAGCAGCATTTTGGGCCAAATTCAGAGAAAAGGCTGATTTTCCCATGGCAGGCCGGGCAGCTACCAAAATCAAATCTGTCTTATGAAGCCCGCTTAGCTTACGATCTAAGTCAATAAAACCGGAAGACAGACCAGTAATTCCTTTTTTATTTTCATATAGCTGTTCAATTTGATCAAAGGTTTTGGAAAGCAGTTCCTTAATAGGTGTAAAGCCCTCTTGAAAACGATTTTGCGATAAATCATAAATATTCTTCTGGGCCTGTTCAATAATATCTTCTACCTCAAGGTCTTCGGAACCATAGCCAAGGTTAATAATTTCCTCTGAGGAATGAATCAATCTCCTTAAAATTGATTTTTCCTCTACGATTTCGGCATAATATCGTACATTCGAAGTTAATGGCACCGCCGAGGCCAGACTAGTAAGATAGAGAATACCTCCTATGGCATCCAGGGTTCCCCTGTTTTTTAATTCCACCGTTAGAGTGGTTAAATCCACCGGTTCATTTTTATTGAAGAGATTATAGATGGCCTCAAATATTTCCTCATGGGCCTTTTTATAAAAGTCCTTCGGTCCTAATATTTCTAATGCAACTAAAATTGCCTCCCGATCTAAAAGCATTGAGCCCAGTACTGACTGCTCTGCCTCAATACTGTGGGGCGGAATCTTATTAAACTGATTTAGTCCCTCCATAAAGCTCCTCCTATTTAACGAAGGGCTGGAGTAATCCTCCAACCCTCAAATCTATTCTTCGACCACGTGTACCTTTAATTTTCCTGAAACGTTAGGATAAACCTTAACCTCCACCTCTGTAACACCTAATACCCTAATGGGCTCGGGTAAAACCAGCTTACGCTTGTCTACTTTAATTCCATGGGTTTTATTCAACGCTTCAACAACTTCCTTTCCTGTGACAGAGCCAAAAAGTCTTCCTCCTTCACCGGATTTTGCCTTTATTTCAACAGTAAGACTGTCAATTTTCTTAGCCAGCTCCTTTGCTTCCTCCAGCTCCTTATCCTTTTTCATCTTCTGGGATTGCTTTTGTTCGTTTAAGGTCTTCATATTCCCTTCTGTTGCTTCCATAGCAAGGTTCTTGGGAAATAAAAAGTTTCTTGCATAACCATCACTGGCATTAATGACATCACCTTTTTTTCCTTGACCTTTCACATCCTGTAGTAAAATCACCTTCATTTATCTTCACCTTCCTCAAAGTATTCTTCAATTCCCTTTACCACCTGTTTAATGGCTTCATCCATGGTGTAACCCTCCAGCTGGGCCCCTGCTACGGTTAAATGTCCACCGCCTCCCAGCTTTTCTAAGATTACCTGTACATTAATGTCACCCATGGATCGACCGCTGATAAAGATGATCCCATCCTCCTTTTTCCCTAAGACAAAGGAAGCGGTAATCCCTCGAATATTTAATAATTCATCAGCCGCCTGGGCTGCGATAAGCTGAATGTTTTTAACATTTTCACAGGTGGCAATTGCCACGGTTTCCCGAATAATCTTGGCAGACCGAACCACTTCACCCCTGGCTAAAACAGTTTCTAAGTCATCTTGAAAAAGCTGTTTCACAATAACGGTATCGGCCCCTGCCCGCCTAAGTAAAGAGGCAGCTTCAAAGGTTCTAACCCCCGTTTTAAAGGTAAAATTCTTTGTATCCACAGCAATTCCTGCCAGCAGGGCTTCAGCCTCTATTTGATTTACATTTACCTTATCCTCCATATAATATAAAAGCTCGGTAACCAGTTCACTGGTGGAGGATACATAGGTTTCATGGTAATTTAATACGGTATTTTCTATAAATTCAGTTCCCCTTCGATGATGGTCTATTACAACAATGTTATCGGTCATCTTTAAAAGCTCAGGACACTCGGTAAAGCTGGGCCGATGGGTATCTACCACCACCAGCAGGGTATTGTTGCCTGCCCGTGCCCTGGCCTCTTCATTGGAGATAATAGCCTTTCGATATTCTTCCATTTGAAGAATATGGTCCATTAAAACCTTAATGGCAGGATTAGGCCCATTCAATACGATAAAGGCTTCCTTATTCAGGTTTCGGGCAGCTCGATAAACCCCTATGGCAGATCCAAAGGCATCTAAATCTGAATTCTTGTGCCCCATCACCATGACATGATCACACTGTTCAATAAGCTGCTTCAGGGCGTGGGATATTACCCTGGCCTTCACCTTGGTTCTCTTTTCAACGGCCTTGGTTTTTCCTCCGTAAAAGCTAATTTTTTCATTTTTCTTCACTACTGCCTGGTCACCGCCACGACCCAAAGCAAGGTCTTTAGCCGCATTGGCCAGTTCACAGGATTTTAAGGGGGTATCACCCTCAAGACCTACCCCAATGCTTAAGGTTAAGGGTAGTCTATTACCTAAGCTAATTTCACGTATTTCATCTAATATTTCAAATTTTTTACTTTCAAGGGCAGCTAAATACTGCTTCTCAAAGATAACAATAAATTTGTCGGTGGTGTACTTCCTTACCAAACCATTTATTTGACTTGCCCAAACATTAACCCGATGATCAATTTCTGCCACCAGCTTAGGTCTAACTGCTTCATCGGTGGTCTGCATCACCTCATCGTAATTATCGACCTGAATTAATGCAACCACAGGTCTTGTATCTTCAAACTTCTTCTTGAGCTGATGATATTCGGTTTTCTCTACCCAGTAAAGCATAATAATATAATTTGAGGCATGCTCCTTCGACAGCTTAATTATATTATACAATACTGAAAAATATCGTTCATTAATTTTTATTTCACTGATTTTATCCTTTTTATTTTGCAATACATTCTTTAGGTTAAAATCAGAAACAATGTCCTGAATATCCTTTTCAAGTATATCCTTTCGATCAATTACTTCAAGAAATTTAGAATTGTACCAGGTAATGGTACCATCAAATTCGATGATGGTCAGGGGAATGGGCAGATTTAAAATAGCCTGCTTTGTAGCAGAATCAATATCTGATGAAAGGCCTTCAATATAGCGGGTCCATTCCTCTCTTCTAATATTGCTGATTTTTAAATTATAATAGATTAGATAGGCCAACACAAAAATACCTGCAATTCCAATTACAATATTGTAAAAGGAAATTAAGGCTATGAACACAGAAATAATAATTAAGTAAATTTTGGTGTCGGGTATAAGCAATTTAAAAAACCGATTATTTCTCATAGAGTTTCCTCCTAAATAACTACTGCCTGACCCTGCCTATCTGGTTCTTAGTCGCCGCATGTCAAATACTGAATCAATTAAACCCATTAATGAAATCAATGTCATTAGGGGGCTAACAATAACCATCCCAATTAAAATAGCGATACGAAGGGGTTTTATAATCTTCATTTTCTTAAGTAAATAACTGATAAAGGCCAGCCCCTGGGTAAAAAATATAAAGGTAAAGATCACCAGCACATTGGCCAGTAATGTATTGGTATAGATACCTTCAAAAAAACCTGTTAAATAGGTTAATAAAATAATGATAAAGGAGCCCATCACAATATTGTTTGGCAGTTTAAAGTTACTGAATTCAGAAAGGGATAATTCCCTGTTATCCAGCTTTTTTAGTATGGCTCCGGATACAAAGTAATTAATAAAGGACACCAAAATACCATGTACCACAATGACTGCCGGAAATACCATCATAAAGGTATCTACCATTTCCTTTATATTATTTACCTGTAGGTTCATACTCATGAGCATTTCCGTCTGATTCTCGATAGCATCTTGTAATATGAGACTGATTTCATTGATCACACTGATATTTAAAGCTACGGAAAAAATTTGTATTAGAAGAAAAATGGTTAAAACCGTAATGGCTGTACCAATTCCAATTATACTGAATTCCTCATATCCTTTTTTAATTAGATCTCCCATAACAAGGGCCATGGGTATAAATATCAGTAAATTAATCACAGCCAAAACAGGTCCAATGATTATACTCATCAAAACGCTCGAAATCACTAATGAAATCAAGCTATAAACCATTGAATGCCTAGACACCAGTACAATGAAAGGAGCCGGTAAAAGCATCGCCAGTAAAAGTAATGGGGGTATTAGTATAAAGGCAACTGCCAAGAAGGCTGCAACAATACCAACAATAGCAGCCTCAGCCAATCCCCGCTTATTTAGTGTATTACTCAATTTTAAATCACTCCCACATCATTATTTTTCGTGGTTCTTTAAATGCTGGCTCAGGCTCGACAGGTCTCCGTACCATTTTTCCAGATGGTGTTCCTCTATCATATGCAGTTTCGCCATCTCTTGAACCTTTTTATCTACTCGATAATAATCAATTCCTAGCCTTTTTCCCAGGGAATAGGTCACCAGTATCATATTAGCCAGAATCTCCAGCAGTGCCTCCTGGCTGTCCTTTACACCCTTTGTCAACACCTCAAATAGCATGGATATGCTGCTGAGCAGCTCACATTTTAAGAACTCGATCATCTTTAAGTTTCTTCCTATGTCAATATTACCCTTTTCGTTTGACATAATATCACCCCTGTTAATTGCAATATTTTATCTATTCCCCAAATCAGTGTTTTTCTTGCCTCCCTTTTATGAATTATTCGATTCAAGTCAGGGTTTTCCTTCCTTTTTTTAATTTCATTTCATGTTTATTATAAACCTCCTGAAAAAAAATCGAATAATATAAATAAGCACGAATGAACGTGCTTAAAAACTGAGGATAATATTCAGCTTAGATAAGGCCTCTTCTAAATTATACACCACAACAAGCAATTTCACCACATCATCAGTAGCATACTGATGAACTTCCTTAGAATACTTCAATTGCTTCTTAACCTTACGTATGACATCAATTAACGGCTGTAAATCGATACGATTCTGTCGGCTTAATATTTGTATATCAAGCTCCCGATAATCATTATAGGTTTTATTGAGTGCATTTACATCATCAGCAATCAGGGTTAGTATTTCACTATTAATTCCCTTTTCAAATATTCCTTCAATATTTAATAGATGTTGATAAACTTCCTTGATCAGTTTGTTTGTAAGCACGATTTCATGAAATTGATTTGCTTCATAGAGCCTTAATTTTTCTTGCTTATGCTGCAATTGTATAAAGTTATCTGAAGCCAACAGCTCCTTTTCTACACTTGTTTTTTCACCCTCTGATAATAAGCTTTTTTCCTCTGTCTGCTGATCCAGACTTAATAGCCTATCCATAGCCCTTACATGGAAGCTCCATATCACCTTCGTGACCTTTTTCAGCTCTTCCAGTGCTTTGTTATCATAGGTGGGCGGGTAAATTAGGTAATTTACAGCAACGGCGACGGCTATTCCTAAAAAGGTATCCTGTAATCGATGTATGGCATAGCTAACGTGACCCTCGCTAAGATTTAAAAAAACTGCCATAAAAACAACCCCAGCGATATTAATTGACTCATTCCAATGGAGCTTATTCATTATATATATCAAAAGTATCATTCCCAGGCCGCCAAAGACAAAATTTCCCGGCACCAGTACCACAAAAACGAGCCCAATGGCAGCTCCAATAAAGGTCCCCAGCATTCTGTTTAATCCGACCCTCCAGGAATCCGATACAGTTGGCTGAATGGCAATAAAAGCAGCGATCATGGCAAAGAAGGGGTATTCTATTTTTAGCAGCTTAGCCATCAGCATGGTTAATCCTATAGCAATCCCTGTTTTTATGGTCCTAAGACCAATTTTCATAATTTCACCCCAATCAAAAAATATCATTATCTAATACATTATATAATATTTTTTAAAAAGGGAATATCCTTTTTACTACAAAAAAAAGATCGCTGGCGATCTTAAAGCAAAGCGAAGTTATCTCTTTAAATAAAGCCTTCTCTATTTATTATAGCAATCTACCCATTAACAGCAAAAGTACCAGCCCCGGTATTCCTAAAAAACCCACCACTAAAGCATTGACTGGGTTAATGACCAACGAAATATTAAAAAAGCCACCTATCAAATTAAAAAGAAGTAATATTATCCCGCCAATGATACCATTCCAAAGGAATCTAAGGATCAGCTTTAAGGGAACCAATAAAATCCATCCAAGAATATACAATAATATTAACCCTAGCCCGTAGGCTAATATAATATTCAGCTCTATTCCCATGTTCATTCCTTCACCCCAATCAAATAAAAGAAAAATAAACGGCTGGTCTACTCCCTATATTATATTATTGAACCCGGGGAATATGACAGGCCTAGTGAAAATTCACCTTAGCCCCCTCCTTTTTAGCCAGCTTCAATAAGTAAATATACCTGCTTTTTGCTGCCTCCAGCCTATAAATTGCATGATCAATCAAGTCTGGATCAGTGATGCTGTTAAAAAATTTTTCTGCATCCTGCCATTCCTCATGGGCTTTTTGAACCATACCCACTAGAGCTTCTGAATCATCTAGCCTATCTTCACGCAAATGAAACCGATCATACAACTCCCCTAAGAAGCTGTTTAACTCGTTTACAATGGTTGTTTTGATTCCGCCAATTTTCTCTTCATTCATAATGGCAACACCCCTTTTTTAGTCTACTTACCACTAAGCATAACCATTTTTTTATGATTCCATTCTATGGTCGACCGGAAAATTAATTGCCATGTTTCTCTTAAGAAAAAAGCGAGGCCGCTGGCAAAAATGCCAGCAGCCTAATTAATCAATTATGATCAATTCAAAAGGTTTTAAGGCTTATTAGGTTGCAGATTTTTTTGCAGACTTCTCTTTAATATAGTATTTCGATCGCTTAAGCTTTAATTGATGAATGACATATTGATGGGCTTTCAAAGAGCTATCAATTATCTCTTGATCAATGAATTTTTGATGTCCTAAGAAATCCTCAAAGTCAAAAATATTGATTACGCTACACTTAGAATCATTAAAACAAAGATTCATGCTCCTTTGCCAATCTAAAAAACTTGACTTTGAGGTTTCCTTTATCAACTGCTTGGCCTCAATAAACCAGGTTACACCACTATAACCATTATTTAAAGCATCTGTCAATGTCCTATCAACATTATTTTCTATCGCATTCTCTCTAGCATGTACAGTATAAGTAATGGGATTTTCCATAATCAATTCTGGATTCTTATGAATTTCTGGCATCCAGTGGTGGTTCAGACTTTGTTTAAGGTCATCACCCAAGAAAAATAAAATAAGCTTATTATTCTTTGTTTCCTGTTGAACAAGATGTTTTAAGTTAATATTCAAATGATCTATACCATAATAGTATAAGGCTATAAATGTACACAAAGCCTCCTTGTACCCCATGCATATTGCCCCTTTCTGTTTTCGAGCACTATCGCCTGCCTTTCCCTTTGTAAAAATCTACAAGCGCCTTCAAATAATGTTCTTCGCTTCGCTGGTAATTCCATTTACTTGATTATATATGGTTTGTTACACTACTCTCATAATTTATTTAAGATTGCTTTACTTTTCCTACTCCTTCTAAAAAAACAATAGAATATAATAAATATATTATAAAAGTGAACTATTTCAGATAAGTTTTATATTAACTTTGCCTGTAACATGATTTTACAATAAATCGTTTCCATAATCAAATTTTCTAATATTTTGTCATTCAACCTACAAACTTCTACTGGTTCCTTAAATTCTAAGTGTATACTAAAATAAGAATTTAAATTGTAATTTCATTGTAATAAATGTTGGTTTTATTGTCAAATAAATCCATTTAAAACCAATAATTTTATTTTGATTATTCCCCTCTCTATTGCTTAAAAATTTGAAATAGCAACGAAGGTTTTTTCTATTGCTGCAATTTTGATTCCTGCTATACAATCTAACCATATCCATTCAAAAAAGATTGGATAGGCCATGGCAAGCCAAATGTGATAAAATATAGATGATATTATTTTTGTATTCTTCTAATCAGAAAAAAATCTGTGGAAATTTATTACTATCAATGGGTATAACGTTTTCATAGGCAATGATGCTTTCTATAGAGTTCAGTATTGGAGGAAATTATGAAGCATTTTAAAAAATATCTGGCCTTTGCCCTGGCTGTAGCAATCTTTGGTGAAATTAATTTTTACCCCTTTAATAGTACGCTGCGGTTTTCGGCGGCGATTATTGCACTGAATTTAATTTTATTGGTGGAGGAGGAGATTTCCCCCTTTTTTACTTGTATCTTCTCAGGGATCGCTGTGTTCTTACAAAGAAGCCTATTGGGAATCATATTCTCTTCACTAACACCCTACGACGTTTTACTTTTACATGGCCCTTCAATCGGCTACTATGTTGTCTATGGAATACTGGTATCTTTATTAAAAGTACAAGAAAATAAACAGAGGCTCCTTCAAACGATGTTCTTTTTAGCCTTTAATGATATAATAAGTAATATTACAGAGATATTCTTAAGAGGGGACAATTTATCTGCTCCATTTATGCAAATGGTAATTTTAGTTGGGGTTACCAGAAGTGTAAGTGCCTATTTGATTTTTCTCTTTTATAAAAGGCAGGAGCTCTTCTTAATTACTCGGGAGCACAGGAAGAAGTATGCACAGCTAAATCTATTGGTGTCAAATATACAGGCAGAAATGTTCTACTTAAAAAAATCCACTCGGGATATTGAAAACGTTATGAAAAAAAGCTATGCCCTTTACGAGGATACCAAAGGAGATAGCGCACTAAAGGAAAAATCTCTGGAAATTGCCCTGGAAATCCATGAGATTAAAAAGGATTATTGCAGGGTTTTAAAGGGCTTTGAGAGCTTTTTGGATAACTACGAAGATAATGGTAGAATGATGCTGGCCGATATGTTTGCAATTATTCGTGAAAACACCCTACGATATTTAAGGGAAAATAAGCTAAATATCGTTATTACCTTTAACAACAGGGATAATTTTCAAATTCAAAGATATTACCATCTATTTACCATCTTAAATAACCTGATTAGCAATGCCATAGATGCCTGTGGCGATGACGGAGAAATTAAAGTATTGCAAGAGAGCAATCAAGATCATATTCTATTCCAGGTGATTGACAACGGTGAAGGGATAGAAGAAGAAATTCTTCCCTATATTTTTAATCCGGGCTTTACCACTAAATTTAATGAAAAGTGGGGTACCCCTTCAACCGGAATAGGCCTGTCTCATGTGAAAAGTATGGTGGATGAATTAACGGGTCAAATCCATGTAGCCTGCGACATAGAAGAAGGAACGACATTTGAAATTGTAATACCAAAACAAATTTTGATTGGGTGATATTGGATGACAAGTACTTACTTAATTATTGATGATGATATCAATGTTAGGAAAATGTTAGGATATTTAATTATGAAAAATAACCTGGGTAAGGTTATGGAGGAACTGGATACCGGCGAGAATGCACCGGAAGAGATTATGTTTTATCAGCCTGATATTGTTCTGATTGACTTTCTCCTTCCCCAAAGGGACGGTATTGAAATCATACAATCCTGCCGTTCTCTGGGGTATAAAGGTAAATTTATCATGATCTCTCAAGTAGATAATGAAGGAATGATATCAAAGGCCTATGAGAATGGTATCTTATTCTTCATACACAAACCCATTAATTATATTGAAGTAATTAATGTTATAAAGGGCGTTTGTCAAAACCTTCAATTGGAAAGGTCTGTAGCAATGATAAAAAATGCAGTCTTTCACATTGAACAAGAAAAACATTCCGATACCAAGGAAAAGTGGAAAGAACAGATTGATTATATTTTTACAGATATAGGAATTATTAGCGAATCAGGTTGTAAGGATTTGATCAGGTTTATTGAGGAGGTTATTTTTTTAAAAAGGAAAAAGCCACCTGTCAACTATCAGCTGCAGGATATTTACCGGCAACTGGCCAAGGAGGAAGGCCTCCTCTATAATACCGTGATTCATACAAGAACCATTGAGCAACGAATTAGAAGAACCATCTTGAAGGCCCTGGAAAATATCGCTGTACTGGGGAATGACGATTACTATAATAGTAAGTTTTTAGAATATAGTGGTCTATTATTTGATTTTAAACAGGTAAAACAAGAGATTAATCATATGAATGATCCGAAAAAGGATCGGGGAAAAATATGCGTGAAAAAATTTGTAGAGGGGATTATTTCAAAATTGAATATTTAAAAATATGAAGGATATTTTTCATACTTAGTAAATAGATTAAATTTTTATAAAATTTATCCTTCATTTTTGGTCGCATCCTGTTACAACTGGTCGTATACAGTAGGATACCCCTTATAATTAATTGAAAACGTTATCAACTAATTATAGGAGGTAGACATATGTTATTACATCTAGATGCTGTTCAATCAGTAGCTTTGGCAGTAATCGTTCTACTACTGGGGCAAGCAATTCGAGGAAAAGTAAAGCTATTGGAGAAGTTCTGTATTCCTGCCCCCGTTATAGGCGGTATTATTTTTGCAATAATTGCATTATGCTTAAGGCAAGCTGATATTTTAAAATTTGAATTTGATACAACCCTTCAAAACATACTGATGACAGCTTTTTTTACAACGGTAGGCTTTACCGCCAGCTTAAAGCTATTAAAGAAAGGCGGTATTCAGGTCGTACTATTTTTATTACTAGCAATCATATTAGTTTGTTTGCAAAATGTTGTTGGTGTTGCCCTTGCAAAGGCCTTCGATCTAAATCCATTAATCGGGCTTTCTACAGGATCTGTACCTATGACAGGGGGCCATGGAACCTCTGGTGCCTTTGGTCCTTTATTTGAAGATAAAGGAGCCGTAGGTGCTTCAACCGTAGCCATGGCTTCTGCTACCTTTGGTTTAATCTGTGGAAGTATGTTAGGCGGCCCAATTGCCAAGCGATTAATTGAAAAGAACAATTTGTTTAAGGATAAAACGATAGCGGCTTCCTATGAAGTAAAGGAAGAAGCAGCAGCAACAACAGAGGCTTTAGTTCCTAAACATTTTTCTTCAGCAGCATTTCAAATTATTATCGCCATGGGACTTGGTACAATTGTTTCAATGTTGATCGAAAAGACAGGGATCACCTTTCCACCTTACATAGGTGCCATGCTTGTGGCTGTAATTATTAGAAATATATCAGATTTATCCCATATCTATAAGGTACCCAGTACTGAAATAGATATTTTAGGAAATGTCGCTTTATCGATCTTTCTATCTATGGCCCTAATGGGATTAAGATTGTGGGAACTGGCTGCCTTGGCTGGCCCAATGGTTGTCATGTTATTTGTTCAAGCACTTCTTATGGGATTATTTGCATACTTTGTCACCTTTAATGTAATGGGAAGAAATTATGATGCAGCTGTTTTAGCAGGAGGCCATTGCGGATTTGGAATGGGTGCAACCCCTAATGCCATCGCAAATATGGAATCTATTGCAAGCAATTATGGCCCAGCTCCCGCAGCATTTTTTATCATCCCGTTGGTGGGAAGCTTGTTTATTGACTTCTTTAATGCTGGTATTATTACTACATTCTTAAATTTCTTTACTTAAAATAATCAATTAAAAAAGCTGCTACCCATAACCTTGTGGGCAGCAGCTTTTTTTAATTTGATCTGATTAAGTTATTGACTCCTTCTATAATCTCTTGAAGGATATGACTTTTTTTTCTCATACATACCCTGGCATCTTCATTACAAAGAATACACCGCCTGCTTTCCAGCCCTAAGAATCCCCTGCTTATTGGGCTGCCATCCTGGTGATAGACATCTATGTCAAAGATTCTGCCCAGGGGATGATTATCTTCTAAATCCAACGCTATTTTTTTAGCCTCCAGCGGTGTCATCGTCACCACCATTAATAGGCTCCTGCCGTCTTCCCCCGAAAGGACTTTGGTAAAGGTGCTATAGCGGCCATAGCCGGAAATGACTAACTGCTCCAATGCCTGAAAGGCCTTCAGGGCCTCAGGGGTATTTTTATGACTGCCGGGATAATTAATTTTACTGCAAACTACAGGTAATTGATACTGATTGATTAGCTCCAGCACGGTATTGTATCTATTTTCTCTGTCCTTCAAAATATCATCAATCAATGGGGCGTGTCACTCCTTTTAATTGCCTCTATAATGGGCATTGCCTCCTCTGACAGTAAAAAATTATAGGTTGTATAAGGAACTAGACCTATGATACTACTCCAATCTTCCATTTTAATCAGCCTTCTTACTTCAGAGGCACTTATGGCCCTATCGTGACTATTCAGTCTAGGTACTTCTACAACCTCGATTCCCTGGCCAGGTAATATTTGTTGCAGCGCCCGGTTATATTGGCTTGTAACCCTACAGTAGGGTTCTGTTCCTACATATCGCTTTTCAATATTAAAGACAGGCCCAATATACCTCCCAAAGATACCTGCATCCAGCTTAGTGTAAGCTTCAAGCCGCTCCCCTTCTTGTCTTAAAAAATACGAAGGGAAGGTGGCAGCGGAAATAATGTAGCTTCCCCCGGGCACAACATAAACATTTTTTAAATCTGCTACGCCTTTTCTGACAAGCTCAAGCCTCACCTCAAAGGGGAAAAGGGAGCGGTTTTCCTCCACGATAAACACCACTACCTCATTATTTTCTTGGGCAGCCCTTTCGATTAGGTACCGATGGCCAAGGGTAAAGGGATTACAGTTCATCACAAGGGCAGCCTTTTTCCCTGGGGAAAGGCCGCTACGCTGATACATTTTCTCCGTATATGCTTTCACATTGGCCATGCCGCCCTCCAGCAGAGATACCTCTTCTACCCTATGAACCTCCTTAAAATTAAGTCCTTTAAATATTGAAAGATTTTTAGGCTGGGTGAATACAAAGGTCTCATATACGCCCCTGTCAAAAAGCTGATTGGTAATATGAGTTACCAGCTTTGAGGCAATCCCCTCTCCCTGTAGCCCTTCCTGTACTGCAAAGCACTTTAAAACATTCCCGCTATAGGAGCAGGTTCCTATGATTTTATTTCCGGCCCTTGCCACCACCGTATAGGCTATATCTTGATCAAAAAACAGGTTAAAAGTTGAAAGAAAACCTTCAACTTCTATCCTTTGATCAGTATTTAAATCTATCTTCTCTATGCTGATATCCTGCATAAGATCAATCCCTTATCCTTTTAACCACATCAATTACAGTACCGTCTCGATATTCCACAACGGCCACTACTTCCTGATCACGCTCAATTTTTTCTGGTATGCCCGTCATTTCTTCTGCCATTTCCTTCAGGGCTTCTATCGTCATGACCGGTAGATTGGTTGCCTTTAGCTTTTCAATTAAATCCTGC
The DNA here is from genome assembly GCA_965652145.1 of uncultured Clostridiaceae bacterium. Classification (GTDB taxonomy): domain Bacteria; phylum Bacillota; class Clostridia; order Peptostreptococcales; family Natronincolaceae; genus CBFGTV01. The sequence continues at coordinate 13,100 of CBFGTV010000019.1, read as the reverse complement.
CGTCTAGGGTTAACAGCAATTCCTCTTTCTGTTACCAGCACATCAACAGTTTCGCCGGGGGTGGTAACTGTGGTCACGCTATCTACCACAATGGGAAGCCTGCCTTTAACAAGCTGAGTTACCACAATGGCCAGCTTTGATCCTGCTGCCGTATCGCTATGTCCTCCTGACCCCCCCATAATCATACCACTGGATCCCGTAGTAACATTGACATTAAAGCTTGTATCTATTTCCGTTGCCCCTAAGATCATGACATCCAGATTATTTACCACAGCACCCTTATTATGGGGATTTCCATACATAGAGGCTGACATTCCCTGATGCCTCAGGTTATTTCGATAAGACTCAACTGCCTTTAAATCGAAGCATTGAACATCAAAGAGAGATTCAAATAGTCCGGCCTCAAACATTTCCACCATATATCCGGTAATGCCTCCTGCTGCAAAGCTGCCTTTGATTTGCTTCCTCTCCATCAATTCCTTTACATAGGCAGCCACAGCCAATGAGGTTCCCCCAGCCCCTGTTTGGAAGGAAAAACCATCTTTTAACAGTCCCGATACTTCAATTAATGCTGCGGTCATCCTGGCAATTTTCAGCCCCACAGGGTCCCTGGTGATCTGGGTGGTACCAGACACAATGCCCTTTGGGTCTCCAATACAGTCTACCTTGACCACATAATCTATAAATTCCTGGGTAATTTCAATGGGGCAAGCGGGATAAGCCACAAGGTTATCGGTTATAGCAACTGTTTTATTGGCATATAACGCATCTGGAATGGCATACCCCAGGGAGCCGCAGGCGGCTGGCCCGTCTACACCATTGATATTGCCATAGGTATCGCAGGTGGGGGCGGCAATAAATGCAATATCAATGGAAAGGTCTCCGGCTTCAATGGCTCTGGCCCTTCCTCCATGGGTATGCATGACTGCGGGGTTTTTTAATTCTCCCTTTGAAATAGCCTCTGCCACAGGTCCTGACATATAATTGGCATAGATGCCGGTTACAACACCATTTTTCATATGCTGAACCAGAGGAGCATGTACCGGGAATATGGAGCTGGCAGCCACCGTTATGTTCTTCACTCCCATTTTGGCAATTTCCTCTAAAACCATATTTAATACGAAATCACCATTTCGCAGGTGATGATGAAAGGAAATCGTCATACCGTCCTGTATATTGCATTTTTTGATGGCTTCTTCAACCGTGGCCAATACCTTATCTTCCCCCGGTACTTGAGATGTTAGCTTCACAGATTTCTTTTCTATCTCTCCCAGGCTTGCAAAGGCTCCCTTAAATGGTCTGACGGTTCCGTAGCCTTGGATAGATTCAGGAATTTCTCTTCCAAGTATGTTTTTCATATCTACCACTCCTTTATCAAGCCAGCAAGCCTTGCTTTTTTAATTATACCTTCAGCCCTTGCAATGATCGGTGCATCTACCATTTTTCCATCCAAAGAGAATACTCCCTTTCCTTCCTTTTCAGCCTCTTTCATGGCATGAATGACTCTTTGGGCATAGTCTATTTCATCCTCTGAAGGTGCAAAAATTTCATGAATGGTATCTACCTGTCTCGGGTTTATTGCGGCCTTTCCTGTCATCCCCAGGGATTTGCAGCGTCGAATATCCCTGGCAAAGCCTTCGCAATCATTCATATCGGCAAAAGGGGTATCAATGGCGTCTATTTTATGGGCTCTACAGGCAGCGGCCACTTTACTTCTTGCGTAGAAAATTTCTTCTCCTTCTCTGGTTCTTTTCATTCCCAGGTCAGCCGTTAAATCCTCTGCCCCCAGCAATATTCCAATTACTCGATTAGATGCTTCGATAATACTGTGTATATTTTCAAGACCGTAGGCGGTTTCGATTAAGGGAAAAAGCTTAATGCTCCCTGGCTCAAAGCCTTCCTCCTGCTCAATTTTTGTTAGAATTTGGCATACAGCCGACACGTCCTCCTCGGTGGCCTTTGTCACCATGATAGCATCGGGCTTCACCCTTGCCATTTCCTCTGCATCCTTTACGCCAAAGCCCGATGAAAGGGGATTAATTCTTACCACAACCTCGGTACCATAAAAATTAACTTCCTTGATGGCATTTCTGACTAAAATTCTGGCGGCATCCTTTTCTGTTATACTGACTGCATCTTCAAGGTCCAGTATGATACTGTCGGCCCCAAGAATGCCAGCACTTTGCAGCATGCTGGGGTTGTTTCCCGGCATAAACAGCATGGTTCTTCTTAATCTCTCCATGAAATCACCCCTTTACATCGCCCTTTTCACGGCGGTTTCTACCCTTGCTTTTATGGTGTAATCCAGAGCGCCTCTGTCCTTGGCAACAACATGGATATGCTTAATTCCCATGTTTTCTAAGGTTTCCAAAATCACCTTTTTAATTTGCTTTCCGAACTGCTTCATCACAATACTTTCGAGGTCAATGGTAATCCCCGCCTCATCATTGGGCTGAACCATAATATATATGTCATTGGATTCCATCGTACCTGCCTTTGCTGGGGCTTTAATCTTCATTGCCGACACCTACCTTTGTGTTTCTAAATATTCCTGCTGTCCTATTTTATAATAGTTATTTCCCTTTGCATCGATTACCACAACCAGTGGGAGATCTTCAACATACAGCCTTCTGATGGCCTCTGCCCCCAGGTCTTCATAGGCAATGACTTCTGCCGATTTAACACATTTAGCCGTTAAGGCAGCGGCACCCCCTATGGCACCGAAGTAAACAGCCCCATGTTTTTTCATGGCTTCAATGACTTCCTCATTCCGCATTCCCTTACCAATCATGGCTTTTAACCCCTTTTCTAAAAGCTGGGGTGTATAGGCATCCATTCGATAGCTGGTGGTGGGGCCGGCAGAGCCAATTGGCTGTCCCTCCTTGGCTGGAGTGGGCCCCACATAGTAGATTCCCTGGCCTTCTATATCAAAGGGAAGCTCCTTACCTGCTTCTAAAAGCTCCACAAGCCTTTTATGGGCAGCATCTCTTGCAGTATAGATGGTTCCTGTAAGTAAAACACTGTCTCCTGCCTTCAGGTCTTCAATCTTCTCCCTGGTGAGGGGCATTGTTATTCTTTTACTCATTTTACAAACCTCCTATAAATGGGCTTCCCCATGTCTTGTTGCATGACAGTTGATATTTACTGCAACAGGTAATCCTGCAATATGGGTTCCGTAGGTTTCTATATTTACCGCCAGGGCTGTTGTTCTGCCGCCAAAGCCCTGGGGCCCTATTCCCAGGCTGTTGATGGCCTCAAGCAGCTCTTTTTCCAGTTCTCTATAAAAGGGTTTAGAATTTCTTTCATCTGTAGATCTTAACAGGGCTTTTTTAGCAAGGAAGGCCGCCTTATCAAAGGTTCCTCCAATTCCAATTCCTACAACAATAGGAGGACAGGGGTTTGGCCCTGCCTCCTTGACTACCTTGAGAACGAAATCCTTTACTCCTTCAATACCATCCGATGGCTTCAGCATTTTGATCTGACTCATATTTTCGCTGCCAAAACCCTTTGGTGCAACGATCACCTTGAAGGTGTCACCCGGAACAATGTCATAATAGATAATAGCAGGGGTATTATCCTTGGTATTGATTCTTTCAATAGGGTCGCCCACCACAGATTTTCTTAAGTATCCCTCTGTATAGCCCTGTCTTACGCCTTCATTGATGGCATCCTCCAGGCTGCCTCCAACGACATGTACCTCTTGACCAATTTCTAAAAATACCACTGCCATCCCTGTATCTTGGCACATGGGTCTTGCTTCATTTTTAGCGATATCTGCGTTTTCCATCAATACATCCAGGATATTTTGTGCAATAGCAAAGTCTTCGTTGGTCCTGGCTTCCTCTAGTCTTGCCCTGATGTCCTCAGTCAGATAATAATTGGCATCAATGCATAGTTTTTTTACGGTTTTGGTAATTTCAGAGACGTGGATTTCTCTCATTTTACAGCACTCCCATTAATTTATTCTTCTTTATGCCAGTGCAGGTTCTCTTCTTTTTGCCAACGCCAGCACTCTATTCATTTCGTTATTGACAATCATAAATCCTTCATCAACACCCATTCCCGGTTTTGCCAGAATTTGATCTGCGCCGCAGGCAATGGCAACATTAGTACAAACTTGAGCAGATCTGTCGGTTTCATTACAGGTTCCACCACTGTAGGCCCCTACACCCTTTTCCTTACAATATAGGATCGATTCTACAATATTGTTGATTCCGCCAAGGTCTGGGGTCTTAATTTGAATCATATCTGCTGCTTCCTCGTCTACAAACAGCTTGATGTCTTCCCAGGTATTACACCATTCATCGGCCACCAGCTCAACCCCGATACCCTTAGATTTTAAGGCCACTCTCAGGGCCTTCATGGCTTTTACCTGTCCTTCTCTGTTCTCAACATCCATAGGTCCTTCGATTCGAAGCTTAAAGGGAGCTGCTGCCTTTTCCAGTTCGCCAAGGTAATTGGCCATTTTTTCGGTATCATTGTCAAAGGCCTGGCCGATGGTGCCATAAACATCAATATGCATGATAAAGTTATCTTCTTTACTGGCCCTTAGGGTTTCTATCCTGTTTTTTAACCAGCCAACATACTCTTTAAGCTTTTCTCCATTTTTACCTAATTTGGTTTCCACATGATTAATCAAGGCGTGGGGCAGCACATCTGCTCCTTTAATAATCATTTTATCGACATTGTTATATCTGTCATCTCCTGATTGGGTAAAGATTGGAATTCTTTTAAATTCAACATTTGTATCATACTCTTCTCTAATTACTTCTGCCATGGTTACCTTTTTGGCTTTAGAAACTGCATCAAGAATTCCCTGGGTAATACCATAACGAATGGCTGTATGAAGTCTCTTTCCTGCTACGGTCATATTATCAACCTCTTCAGCCAGCTCCTTAAAGCTGGTAAGCTCCCTTCCAACCAGTTTAGGAACAATATGTGCCTCTATAATCGGAATAAATTCATCTGCCAGGAATAGCGGGTCCCTTCCACCTGCCCCTGAGTATTGAACTGCGGCACAGTCACCATAAGCCACTTGTCCATCTTCTAAAATGAACATAACGGAAATTGCCTCGCCCGCCTGCCTAATACTTGTAAAACCCTCGGTAACAGGTTTTCCCACATAGGTAAAGCCTTCATGCTTTGCACCTTGCTTAATGGCCCTTTGATCGTCAAAGTAAAAGCCAGTTCTTCCTGTTGAACATATTATGTCAATAATTTTCATTTTAACGTTCCTCCAAAATTTTTATTTGTTTTCTGGTCTACCTACCAGGGTACCTTTACCTACAGCATATATATCATCAACAACCATTTGGAAGCTGACATTTCTTCCTTCTGTTTTAGCCCTTGCCTCTAATAATTGTCTGTTGAAATCTTTAATTTCCTTTGACATAGGTATATTGCCAAACTCCAGGTAGCGAACAGCTCCGTTGTCATCCCTTGCAGGCAGAATTTTACCTGCATTGTACTTGCTTGGTGCAAAGGGTATATCCATTACCCCTGTTTCAAAGGCCTTCACTGTACCTACAGCCAGGTCTCCTTTACCCAATTCAAATACCTTGTCTAAAATACATTTAGTTTCTGCTTTGATTAGCTCTATTTCCATTTGAAGCTCTTTTGACATTGGTAATCTTTGGCCCTTCAATAGGTTTAATGTTTGCTTTGTCGCCTTGATTCCCTGGGCATTGGCTTCCATTGTAGGAATCCCAATGGCCTCGTGGGGTGTTTTGACGATTACCTTTGTTGCACCGGCCAGGGCTGCAGTGGCTGCCCCCCAGGAAATTACACCAAATGCCTTTGATTCATCAGCCGGGAAGCCTCCCATCCATTGATGGAATACTGTTGTCAGCTCTACTTGATAACCATAGGTTCTGAAATATTCCTCTGCCTGTTCTATCAGGGCTCTAATGGCACCTACATCCTGTATCAGGTTTCCGCATTGTCCATACCCTAGTGTTAGATTTTTAACCCCCTGCTCGGCCGCCAGTAGGCCTTCAATAATGGCAACGGCATTTGACATACTGGGCGGTACCAGGGTTCCTGTTAAGGGGCCAAAGGGCTCTCTATTGATTTCAATGCCCATCTCTTCATACATACCAACCAGCCGGTCACAATATTGCCAGTCATGGATTGTTTTTTGCAGGCTAACGCTTTTTGCATAGGGAATATTGTAGGAGATTCCACCACCTTCATTGGAGGTCCAGCCCCCTGCATGGATAATCTCAGACAATAATCTTGCATCGGGAGTACCATGTCTTGCTTGTAGGGGCAGTTCTACTGCATCTAGTATTTTTCGGCAATTCCCTACCCCATGATTGACTACAGGAAACCCATTTAACATGGATCGATTTTCCTTAATGCTCTCTTGAATTCCGATCTCACACTCATTATATCGATTTTGTCTTGTATAGCTATCAATTGTATTGGGCAGAAGGTCTGCTCCCCCTTCATTTTGAAGGTATTGTAAAAGCTTGATATGCTCCTCCACCAGGGCAACCCCTGCCCTTGGCTGAGCCAATGTTACGCCTTCTTCCTTTGCCTTTCTAAGCTTCTCAGCAAAGTTTTTATGCTTGGGGACTTTTTTTAAATAATCTACAGCCTCTTTAAGATCTACGTCCTTACCCGTAGGCCAATGGGTCAATACTTCTTCCCTTTGTTTCATAAATTCTTCTTCACTTAGCCTTTTGTTTTTAAGTTCCATTATTATCCTCCCACTATGCCTTTGCAAGATATTTTTTTAATATTCTAATTGCTTGATTAGGATACTTCACTGCCATTAAGCCCATCGAAGAAAGAATATAGGCTTTGTCAATCAACAGCTTTGGATTGACTGGTTTTAAGTATTTAGGATTTTCTTCACTGTATAAGGCGGCCTTTAATATCTTTCCTGGATTCTTACTATGGATCAATACACCACCTGTACCAATTACATATTTAGTTTCGGATAAGTCCTTTCCAGTCAGGGAATAGACCTTTCCCATGGGTGTATAGACATCTTCTATGACACCGACGTGCCTTTCCATGGCTACTTCTGTTGCTGCCATACTCATGGCCTCATCAAAGGCTATCTCCTCAGGGGTTTTAGGGATTTCATTGACGTGCTGGGCAAGATAGTTGCATCTTTCCTGAACATTGTAGGGCAAATTTGGCGCAAATTTTTTAATTTTTTTTGTAGCCACCGTATGCCAAAGAGATTCAGCACTGACCCTCATCCCTAGGTCCCCTTCTACGGTTCGCTTGGCATAGGGCTCCTGTAACCCGGTTTTCATAACGCCGGGCTTTGTTGGTTCTCCGTCGGCTATGGAATGAATATCTGTGGTGGCTCCTCCAATATCTACGACAATTAAATCACCGATTCCCTCTTCTTCATCGGTTCCATTGGCCAATATTTTTGCCGCATTTAAAACTGCCGCTGGGGTTGGCATCAAAATACCATTGATAAAGGACTCTACACCCTTCATTCCCTTTGCCTCTACAATCTTTTTCATAAAGATGTCGCGAATGGCCTCCCTGGCAGGCTCAACATTTAATACATTGAGCTTTGGCATAACATTATCGGTTATGATATAATCAATCCCCTGCTGGATAAAGATTTCTTCGATCTCATCATTGGCCTTCTTATTACCTGCAACCACCACGGGCACATCCTTAATATTCATGGCAATCATCTTTGCATTATGTAGGATGCAGTCTTTGTTACCCCCATCGGTACCGCCGGCTAACAAAATAATATCGGGCTTCTTTTGAATCATATCCCTTATTTCTCTTAACGTCAGCTCATGACTATATACTTCTAATATCCTTGAGCCTGCCCCCAGGGCAGCTCTCTTTGCTGCCTCAGCCGTAAGGTCTGGAACCAGCCCAACAGCAATCATCTTTAATCCCCCTGCAGCACTACTACATGCCAGCATTTCATTAAATTGAATGCTCTTGTCCTTACACTTTTCATTCAATATACTGTATGCATTTTGAAAACCAATCATAATGTCGCTTTGTACGGTAGTCAATGCCTTCGAGCTGGCGATAACCTCTTCGTTATCCATATCAACTGCAGTAAGCTTTGTATAGGTACTGCCAAAGTCTATCAGTAATAGCGCATTCATGTTATCACCCTTATATTAGATAATTTTTAAATCTTCCCTTAAATCCCTTATGCCCGCTTCTGGCGAAGTTCCCGGAGCATATACTCGATTAAAGCCCATATCCTTAAATCGCTTTTGAACGGGTTCCCATTCCTGCTTTCCAACCACAAGATTTCCCCCGGCATATAATAATATATCCTTTAACCCTGCCTCTTCGCATTTCTCCCTTAATCCTCTGCAGTCAATTTCGCCATGACCGTAAAGAGATGATACTAAAATGGCACATGCATTGGTTTCAATAGCCGCATTGATAAAATCCTCTTGGGAGCTAAGAACGCCTATATTCGTTACTTCAAAGCCAGCTTCCGTAAAGGCATGATCTAATACCTTATTTCCAACTGCATGACAATCCGCTCCGATAACACCCAGTACAATATTTTTTTTCATCGCTTTTTCTCTCCTCTTTATAGATGATTTTTTATTTCCATAATCCTGTTTAGGATTGCCTTAACTGAACCTTGATCTAAGACATAATCAAATTGTATAACGTCTTTTTCTTTGCCAACCAGCCGCCTGATCTCTTCTCCCCTTCCAGGTGAAACGATAATTACATCGGAACTATCAATTATCTTCAGTACTTCCTTTTCGTCCCTACTGGTGGTACCATCCATCGTAAGGATTTCTAGGCCGGCGGATTTTATTGCAAATTGAACCTTAAAGTAAAATTCCCTTGAAAGGGTAATCTGCCCAAACCTTGTTCCTTTAGGATATTTAGCAATTTTTACAATGGTTTCCAGATTAGGATTGCTGGCAACACCGTACACTTCCTTTTTTAAATCCCCGATTAAACCCTTTACTTCATTCACATGATTAAAGGCAGTAATGATAATCTGGGATTGATTAATGACCTTTTCATTGGCTTCGTTTCCGTCTTTTATTTCTGCCACCGTCATGGGCAGTACATTAAGGTCTGTCACTCGACTTAACTCATCTGCAAAGAATTTCGCCTGTTCTATATTACATTCCACAAATACTGCAGTTATATTTTTAATCAGCAGCTCCTTCTCCTTTACTCTTTCCTGTACCAGGGCGATAAACTCCTTTGCATTTAAGTCCGTCTCCATGGCTTCTTCCAAGGCCATATCAATTAACCTAACAATTTTGTTTTTTGTCGTATGCTGCTTCCATGTCTTCCCTTCTTCTGCAACAAAGGTTCCCCTGCCCTGGTAGGATATCAATACCCCTTCCTGCTCTAACAGGTTATAGGCAGCAGAGATGGTATTTCTGCTTACTTTCAGTTTCTGGGACAATTCCCTTTCGGTGGGCAGCCTTTCACCAATTTTTAACCTGCCATTTTCAATATCATCTATGATACAGTTTTTTACTTGTGTATAAATTGGTACGCCGCTTTTTCTTTCAATTTTCATCCAGTCATTCACCACCTCGTTTCCAACCTTTGTTTGCATATTGGACTAGTCCAATTTACTACTCCAATTTACTTCATAATCTATCATTTTCAAAAATTTGTCGATACCTATATTTCGTTATATACTTGAATTTTTAATAAATAAAACGGTTTCAAGCAAATCCAATCTGTTAATTCTCAATTTTGCTGTCATTTAAACCGTATTTCTCCTGTTTTTAATAAATGAAACATTGTAATTTCAATCTTTCATCCTCCCTTTTTTCTGTTATTTGCAAGTGGAATGATAGAAATATCCATAATAAATAGGTCCAATTTTAACAAATTGGACCTATTGGTATTATTTATATTTTTTTATTAAGGCGAAAATATGTGAAAACATTTACCTGGCCCATTGGTCGTTACACTGATCTTCACCCTTAGTTGAATAATGACATTGGATCATTGGCAATTTTTACAAATTCCTTTCCTCTTTTAGAATGAAGGTAGCTTTAATGAGCCTCTCATTTTTTTGAATATCAGGCCCATTATTTTTCATTGGGATGAGCCTGGTTTGTATACAAAATTTTTTAAAAAAAATTTTAAAAGCGAGTTATTGATTAATCGCAATAATAAAAAAAAGCCCAGGGGCCGCAAAAACCCTGGCTTTTTCTCTTATTCCTATAGTATGCTTTACAGCAATTTTTCCATGATGGTAATATTAATAAATGCACCATCTAATTTCCCCTGCTTCATATAGGTACCGACCTCCCTGAATCCTACAGAATGGTAGAGGGCTTTACCGGCTTGATTGTTCTCGAAGGTACTCAGAACTATTTTATGAAAGTTCCGCTGGGCGGCGGTCTTTAATAAATAATTTAGTAAAGGCTTACCAAATCCCCTACCCCTGAATGCTCTTTCAATATAAATCGATAAATCACCGACTCCATCATAACAGCATCGGGAATTGAATACATTAATTGAGGCCCAGCCCCTTACAATTCCCTGGGCATCGGTAATGACCACCACCCTGTATCTTTCACTCCGGGTAAGGAACCAGTCTTTCATTTCATTCTCGCTTCTAAGCCTGGTTTCAAGGGTAGCTGTACGATCTTCTATTCCTTCATTATATATTTTGGTTATGGCGGCTATATCCCCTAAGCCAGCCTCCCTTAATTGATAATCCATTGGCTGCCTCCTATTTACACGCCTTGATGAGGGCCCCGGCAAAGGCACCATCCAACAGGTCTGGATCTATACCCTTATAAACATCGCTTAAGTTTTTGCTTCTGGCCAGCTCTTCAAGAACCTCCCTGGAATAGATATTAGCAGGAGTAATTTCAATGTCTTTAAAGCCTACTGCTTTAAGAATATTTTGGTACAGCTCTATATGAAGGGCCCCGGCAATACAGCCCACCCACATTTCTGCACTTTTTTTAACGGCTTCGGGTATGTCCTTCAGCACCACCACATCGGCTATGGCCAGCCTGCCCCCCTCCTTCAAAACCCGATAGGCCTCTTGAAGGGCTTTTTCCTTGCTTTCACATAAATTGATTACACAATTGGAAATGATAATATCTACGGTACAGTCAGGCAAGGGAATGGCTTCTATATAGCCCTTTATAAACTCAACATTTTTGACACCCATCTTTTCTTTGTTTTGATTGGCCAGCGCCAGCATCTCATCCGTCATGTCCAGCCCATAGACCTTGCCGCCTTCACCTACATATTTAGAGGCAATAAACACATCAATCCCGCCGCCACTGCCTAAATCAAGTACAGTGTCACCCCTTTTAATGGCTGCCATGCCCATTGGATTAGCGCAGCCCAGCGACACCTCCATGGCTTCCTCTGGAAGCCCCTCCAGAAAGCTTGCATCATATAGAAAAGACGGTTCTGTAGCATCAACGTAGCAGTCGGTTCCACAGCCGCAGCTATTATCTTTACCTTTCCCAGCATTTTTGGCAATGCTACCGTAGTAGGCCTTGACCTGTTCCTTCATTCCATTTTCCATAGTTCTTTACCCCCTTCTTATTCACAGCATTTATTTTGCTCTACAGCAGTAATTAACAGCTTTAGGCTTTCCAAAACAACATCTCGTTTTTCCGTAGGTATAGAGGCAAAAACCCTTTGATAATATTCCTCCATAGATGCTTCAATTTGCTGAAAAACTGCCAACCCCTCTTCCGTCAGCTTAATACTGACATACCTGCGGTCTTCAGGGTTAAGCTCCCGCTCCACCAGGCCCCTGTCAACCAAATTATTGATTGTACGGCTCATGGTGCTTTTATCCAAGGCTAAAAGCTCTGCTAACTCATTTAAAGTGATATGCTGGCTTCTACCCAGCTCAACAATGGCATGACATTGGGCAACGGTAATGCCACAGCAGCCCCCCTCAACCTTTTCCAAAATTCCCAGTCTTCTAACCAACAGCCTGGTTAACTCCCTTAGAAAATGAGCCTCTTGATTATTCATTGTATCACCTCATAATAATTGTAATGTAAAACTGTTGTGTTTTGCAACTATTTTTTATGCTAATTATTGCTTGTATCCATTTATCATTCCCAACTGATGTTAATCCTCGTTTCATTCTGATCAAAAGTTTTTAATAGGCTTTTCTTTTAGATTATATTATATCAAGGCTCAAGGGCTGGTGAATAATATCTACCATCAAAATCTATATTTTTTATAAACTCATCAGAGTATGTAACTTTTACTTTAAATAATCCACTTCCAACCTCAGCGCTACTACTGAATGCTCGGGTTTTATATACATCTCCATATACACCATAATAAAATGAATTTCCACTTTCTAAGCGATAAAATATATTTCCAGTGAATATACATTTTGCTCCTTTTAAAGTCTGAACATGCGGCTCATCAAGGGAAATAATCCTATCTGGCTCTGAATCTGAAGTATAATATAGCCCTACATAAAAAATTGGTGTCAATACATATCTGGTGAGTCCGTTATTAAACCTGTAATCATCCATTTTAAGCTTGACGTATCTAACTATTCCATTTGAACTAACATGATAATTTCCATTAGAATGTTGGCTTTTTAGTTCAGCCATTTCTTCCTTTGTAATGATTCCATTGATATATTTATCCTCTAGAATATCTTCGTAATTATATGTTTGGTCAATTGGCAGGGTTGCCAGTTCTTCATAGGTTATTAGCCTCATTCCTGCTTTGTGGGGATTGGGCTCAGATACAGCATAGCCACTTAGCCCAAAACCTAGAAGTATTACAAAAGTAAGGAATATTGGAATACTTTTTTTCATTTTTTTATACTCCCTTTTGAAAAAATATGTATGATCTGCTTTTCAAATTAACATCGGTAATTAATATTCTATTATGATTATAACAAAAAATTTGTTTAAATTTAATTTAGGAATTAAACAATAGTACTGTGGAATGATTATAATATAATTTCTAATTATGGTATTATATGTTATAATTTGAGTAGCAAGTTTTGTAAGCTCTGGTTTGTTAAGGCAATTAGAACAGCCAACATCATTACTTACTAGATGGAAGTGACTGTTTATGTTCTATCGAATCAACAAACAAAACTTTTTCAAACTGTTAAAAAACAACTAATTATTGAAAAGAGATAT
>CBFGTV010000018.1:0-52316 GCA_965652145.1 uncultured Clostridiaceae bacterium | reverse complement strand
TTGCTCTAGGTGGATAAGTTCATCTTTTTAAGAAGGGCAGTAATTCTAATGGTACAATCCCTTTTACGATTAGATGGCCTTCTCCATGAGTCTGACAGGGGAAAGTTAACACCATCCTTAGCTGCCTGGCCTAGATCCCAATAGCCATCTTCGCCTTTGTTTTCCTCCAGCCACCGAACAGCAAAGCTCAGCTGCTCCCCTGCCGCTTTATAGCCCGCCAATAGCTCAAGGGCAGAAAGATATCGGCTGGTCTGTTTAGAGGCAAATTCCTTTGGCAGATCAGCTATTTTAAAATCATAGACATAGTATATGCCCCCTGGAAGGTTGATCAAATACTTAAAATAGCTTCTTTCGGTTTCAGGCTTCAGGATACCCTGCAGGAGTGCCACCTGATAAAAGGAGGCAAAATCCCTTAGCCTGCCGTTATGGGGCCTTATGCCAAAGACCTTGATGTAATACTCTATATATTTTTCATGGCTGTATTTTCCCTCGGCAAAGGCAAATTCAATAATGGCGGCCCATTTTTCTGCAATAGGCTTCATAAGTTTATTTTCAGGTGAAAGGAGCTTCAACCAGGCGGCAAACATAAGGCAGGTAAAGACGTGCCAATCCCTAAATTTTTCTTTTCTGTCGGGTATATCAACAATACCCTTTAAGCAATTCTCTATATAGGTGATGGCTTTTTGAATTCCTTCGTCCTTCTCTGTTAAACCCAATATTGTAAGTCTTCTTAAGGCCTGCTCGGTGGTAATGGCCTGCTTTTTTCCTGGATTGCTTAGGGTATGGAAATATCCCCAGCTGCCATCGGGTCTTTGTAAAGCTAGTATTTCCTTTACCCATTTTGACTCCTTATATTGCTCCTCAAGCATTACCACCCCTCCAATCTTTCATCCTACTTTGATGTAAATTCTATTTTTTTTTAATAATCCCTCCATAATTTTTCCATATAGTAAAGCCTATAGTAAATTCACCATAGGCATAATCAATTATTTATAATTAAAGATATTTGATTAAGGTTTTTCTAACTGCTCCCCTTTCGACCATCAGCTCCATAAAATACTCCTCGATCCGTTCACCCAAGCCTACTTTGTAAAGATTAACTCCGAAGATTGCTTCATTTGAAAGTATCGGCTGAAGCTGCTGGTGAAAGGGCCCCTTATCTCCCAGAGAAATTGATTTAAGATAGCCCGTCAGCTCCTTCAGTAACGGGTCAGGACTTAGCTCCATTTGGTTCCCCTCATCATTTACCCTCATCAGATACCTGCACCACCCTGCCAGCACCAGGGGAATATATTTTAAATCCTTGGCCTTTATATCTGCCCTTTTTTCATACGCCTTTATTGTCTCACCAAAGCGAATACTCAGCTTTTGGGAGGTATCGCCTGCAATTCGCTGAGGGGTATCAGGCATAAATGGATTGGGAAGCCTGACCTTTAAGACCTCCTCTAAAAATCTTCCGGGGTCAATGATCTCTGGGTTGACCACGACAGGCAGTCCCTCCATGTAGCCTATTTTTTCCACCAAAGTCTTCAGTTGAGGGTCCTTCATCTCCTTGGCTATGGAATTGTAGCCCAATAGACAGCCATAGATGGCAAGGGCCGTATGCAGGGGATTGAGGCAGGTACATACCTTCATTTTTTCTACCCTTTCAACAGTCCCTCTGTCAGTAAAAATGGCTCCGGCCTCCTCTAGCTTGGGTCTGCCATTTGGAAACAGGTCCTCTATTACGAGATATTCAGGCTCCTCTGCATTTACAAAGGGAGCTGCATAGCTCTTTCTTGAAGTAACAATATCTTCAACATCCTCAAAGCCACATTCCTGAAGCATACTTCTAATACCAGGGTCGGGCCTGGGCGTAATTTTGTCGATCATAGTCCAGGGGAAGGCCACCTGGTTAGGATTATTAATGTATTCTACGAAGCCTGGGGCTGCCAGCTCCCTTTCTTCCCAAGCCCTTGCATAGGCCAGTACAGCGCTATGCAGCTTGATTCCATTTTGGGAACAATTGTCCATACTGACAAGGGAAACCGGCTGCTTCCCCCTTATATATCTTTCGTAAACCAGTGTTGTCAATTTTCCCATAAAGCTTGTTGGTGAATGGGGCCCCTTATTAAAATCTTCAATCACTCCGGGAAGATACTCACCCCTGGAATCCACCAGGCTATAGCCCTTTTCAGTAATGGTGAAGCTTATCATTTGCAGGCTGGCGCTGGCGAAAATATCCGTTAATCTATTCCAATCAGCCTTCTCCTGGGAATCCAGCACCAAAGACTCCGCAATACTGGCTATTATTGTTTTTTCTATGGTGCCATCGGCCTTTATTGTCACAAGACAGGTCAGGTTATCATGGGCTTGGTATAATTCCCGTATCATCTCATCCCCTGCCGCAATCACTCCTTTATTACCCTTGCCTTCATTCAGCATGTTTTGCAGCATGTTGGCCATAAGGGCTCTAAAAATATTACCAGCCCCAAGGTGAATCCAGACGGGTTCTTTCTTTGTGGCTTCCTTAACCTCCTCTATGTTAAACTTCGGGAGCTTAAAGCCTGCTGATTCCCAAAGGGCAGTCTTTTTCAGTTCATTTAGGTTAAGTCTCATTGTTCTACTCCTTATTTTTATTTAGACGATAGCTTGTGGGTTTTTGCTATTGCTTCCCATAAACCCATTAAGTAGCAGGCACCCAGGGCCCGATCATATAGACCATAGCCTGGCATGGCCTTTTCCCCCCAGATCATTCTTCCATGATCAGGTCTAATCGGCCCCGTCATGCCTATTTCGTAGAGGGCCCGCATGATCTCGTACATATCTAAAGAGCCATCGCAGGAAGGGTGGGCCGACTCATCAAACTTGCCAGGCCCAAGATGAATTAGATTTCTAACATGAGCAAAATGAATTCGGCCTTTAAAGCTCCTGATGATATCGGGAATATTATTGGAGGGATCTGACCCAAGGGAGCCGGTACACAGGGTCAAGCCATTGTTTTCTACAGGCACAGCATCCAGTATCCTTTGTATATTTCCTTTATTGTTTACAATCCTTGGCAGGCCAAATACAGACCAGGCCGGGTCATCCATATGAATAGCCATCTTAATATTATACTTTTCACAGGTTGGCATGATCGCCTTGAGGAAATATACTAAATTGTCAAACAGCCTTTCTTCATCTACTCCCTTATACATTTCAAACAATTCCTTTACCCGGCCCAGCCGCTCTGGCTCCCAGCCAGGTAAAAGAAATCCATTGGAGCCTGCGTCCATTTCCGCAAACATCCTGGTAGGGTCGATTTGATTGATCAGCTCCTGGTCATAGGAAAGCACGTAGGAACCATCTGGCCTTTGCTTTGCCAAATCTGACCTAGTCCAGTCAAATACCGGCATAAAGTTATAGCATATTAAGTTGATCCCTTCCTTTCCTAGATTCTTTAGGGTTTTGATATAATTTTCAATATATTGATCCCTTGTGGGGAGGCCAATTTTAATATCATCATGTATATTAACACTCTCAATCCCCAATATTTCAAGGCCTGATCCTTCCACCTCGGCCTTCATTGCTTGAATATCAGCAATACTCCATACTTCACCGGGCTGAGCGTTATACAGGGTTGTTATGACTCCGACACAACCGGGAATCTGTCTTATTTGCTCAAGGGTTACCGTATCATGCTTGCTCCCAAACCATCTAAGTACCATTTTCATATATCCATCTCCTATGCTAAAATACTAGTATATCAGTATGAATAAACTTGGCTTATTCAAAAAAATTAGTCTGTCTTGCTGAAACTAATCCCAAGGGCATACACCTTTATATCAGGTCATTAGGAGAAGCCTAATTCCTTAAGTTCAAAAGTTCAGCCATATAAATTATTCCTGGGAATACTCAAAGCTCCTCATTAAGGTAGCCTCTACATCTGTCTCCTTGAAATATTCAGGATACTTTTTAATTAGCCCCAGCTCCTCCATGGAAAGCTTGGAAAGATGCTTGATTAGTATTTCAGAGGCACCTGCTAAATTGCTGCTGCATATGTTTTCTAAAATTTCCTCATGCTGAAGCACGACATTGGAAAGTATGTCAAGATCCCATAGGGACATCAGCCTGATTCTTTTATAATGGCCTGACATACTCTCTATAATCTCCCAGCACATTTCCTTATCTATGGCCTTGAAGAAGGCATGATGAAAATTATCATCGTAGTTTAAAAATGATATATAGTCGTTATCCTTAAGGCTTTGCTTTTGCATTTCAATACAGTGCTTCATTATGGCTATATCACTTTCCCTATAGCATTTAATAAATTGTCTGATTGCCTTTTCTTCCAGACTTTCCCTTAGAAAGCGCTCCTCTAAAACCCGCTTTAAATCAATTTTGGAAACAGTGGTTCCCTTTTGAGGAATAATCTCCACAAGGCCCTCCTTTTCCAGCTTGATTAGCGCATCCCTTACCGGAGAACGGCTCACATTCCATTTTTCTGATATATCCTTAACACTCAGAACTTCACCAGGCTTTAGATTTAAGGTCATAATATTTTTACGAAGAGTGTAATATACACTATCCCCAATGTTAAAAGATGAATGTTTAAATAAAGCAATCTCATTTGTATTCATACAACCCTCCATAAAATAAATAATTTATCGTCATTTAATCGATATGTATGCTGTTTATATTAACCTCAACAGCAGTTGGCATCGCATATATAAATCAATGTGTCATTTTATGCTAAATTAATTTAATTCTATCATATTTATTCCCATTTTTGTAATGATTCTAAATTAAAACCTTTTTCACTAACTATATTGATATTCACGCTGGAAACAATAAATTTGGCAGCCACATTACAATCTGCGGGAACAGCGCCAAAAGTACTACCTGAAGTACAATCATTGCAATAAAGGGAACCGACTCCTTAACATATTCTTCGGTAGGACAACCAATCAATTGGCAGGTAGTGTACATTGTAACCCCCACCGGCGGGGTCATCCCTCCCATCGTGATAATGGTCATCATTAGAATTCCAAAGTGTACCGGATCTATCCCTACACTTTTAACAATTGGAAGAAATATTGGTGTCAGCAATAAGGTATTTACCGTAGCCTCCATAAACATTCCTGCCACAAATAAAAAGGACAGGATGATGAACAATAGTAGCTGGGGGTGGGTGGTGATGCCGGTGATGAATTGCGCCATTGTTTGGGGTAGTTGATTGTAAACAATTACGTACCCAAAAATTCCTGAGCAGGCAATGATCAGCATGATCATTCCATTGTCGTTTATCGTTTGGCGCAGCACCTCAATTGCCCCCTTAAAGCTTAGTTCCTTGTAGATAAGGGTACCGACCAAAAATGCATACACTACGGCGAAGGCCCCTGCCTCTGAAGGGGTAAAAATACCAAATCTAATGGTCACTATTAAAACAATTGGGAATAATAATGCCCAGAAGCTTTCCATCATGGATTTTGTAATGGCTTCTTTGGACGCCCTTTCCATCTTAGGTATGGTACAGAGCCCCTTTTTTTCTTTGTCCTTCATTGTAAAATATACAGTGCCCATTAATATACCACACATCATCATACCGGGAATAATTCCGGCAACAAAGAGCCTGCCTATCGAAACCTCCCCGGTAAAGCCATATAATATCAACCCAACGCTGGGAGGAATCGTGGCGGTAATCAGAGAGGTTAAGCCAATTACAGCGGCGCTGTAGCCCTTCGGATAGCCCTGCTTTGTCATATCGGGGCCCAACAATCTTGATTCCATGGCGGCATCGGCAACGGCTGACCCCGAGACACCGCCCATCAATGCAGATAATATCACTGAAACCTGAGCTAAGCCTCCTGTTAAGTGCCCTGTAATGGTTGTAGAGAATTTTACCAGTCTTTCTGTTATTCCTGCGGCATTCATTAAATTCCCTGCCATGACAAAGAAGGGTACTGCCAAAAGGGGAAAGGACTGGGTAGCAGCGATCATCTTCTGTACTGCTATACCAAGGGGAAGATTTGACTGTACTATAAAAAAGGTTAAACTGGAAATTCCAATTGTGAAAGCAAGGGGCATGCCCATTAACAGCAATAAAATAAAAATTAATATCAATATTACCATGATCGAACCTCTCCCTCCTCGTGTTTCACCTCATTTAACGACTGTTTTTGGCTGGCCTCCTTTATAACCTTTAATATTTTTTCACAGTTTGTGAGAAACATCAGGGTGCATCCCACCGGTACGCTGATGGTTGCATAGGAATAGCTTAAGCGTAAGGTGTTAAAAAGCCTTTCATAGTTGTCAATTGACAGATTGACTCCATGGTAGATTATTATAGTTAGAAATGCTTGAATACAGAGAAGATTAACTATTTTGATTATTCTTCTTGTCTTTATGGAAAGCCTGTTGACAAGCATATCTACACCAATATGGCTGTCATTTTTTAGGGCAATGTCTGCTCCTAAAAACACCACCCAGCCAAATAACAGCTGTGCTGCATCGATTGACCAGGCTATGGGAAAGCCAATCCATCTGACCAAAGCCGCAATAAAAACCAGTAGAACAATAAAAGTGATCAACACCGTTCCTATCAAGATTTCAGCTTTTTTAATGATATTTAAAAACCCACTCATGATCCCACTCCTTTTAGAGAAGTCTACTTACCTAATAGCGCATCGACCTGTTTTTTTGCCTCCAGAAGATTATTTTTTTCATAGACTGATTGGCTGGCTTCTTTAAAGGGTGCTATATTAACCTCTATAATTGTCACGCCCTCCGCCTTCATTAGCTCTTCGTTTTCAGTCAGGCTGTTAAGTGTTTGCTGAGAAGCGTATCTTCCTGCGTTTTCTGCTTCTTCAATCAATATTTGCTGTATATCGACAGGTAATGCTTCAAAGAATTGATTGCCCACTATAAGGGGTGACATTAATTGAAAATGCCCAGTTTTAGCTATGTATTTTGAAATTTCATAAAGTCTGGCCCCTACGATGGCCGGATATTGGGCCTCAAACCCATCAATTACCTTTTGCTGTAAGCCAGGGTATACCTCGCCCCAGGCCAGGGCCGTAGCATTGGCTCCCATGGCATTAACTGAGTCTGTAAATATGGGGGAGCCAGGAGTTCTAATCCTTAATCCCTTTAAGTCCTCCGGTTTTTCCACTGGCTTACTTGTCATAAAATGTCTGTCGCCCTGGTACCAATTAAAGGACAGTACCTTATAACCACTTGCAGCCACTTTATCGTACCAGCCCTTGAATAAATCAGAGGTTACCAATTTTTCTGCCTCCTCATAATTATCAACAACATAAGGGGCCGCCAGGACGCCTATTTCCGGTACGATTTCCGACATCAGCGCAGCATCTGAAATGGCAGCAACGTTTGCACCCATTTTGGCCTGCTCCATAACATCCTTTGTATCACCCAGTTGGGAGCTGGGATAAACCTCTACCTTCATTCTTCCGTTAGTCCGCTCTTCTACATTTTTTTTCAGCTCCATGGCCCCAAGATACATGGGGTCCTGGTCAGTAACCACCATGCCTACCTTTAGAACAAAGACCATGTTATCGTTTTCATTATTACTGCCTGTTGTTGCTTGCTTTGAGCATGCAGAAAAGGTTGTCAAGATAAAAACCAGGGATAATGCCAATATTAGTTTCCTCTTCATTTCCATCTCTCCTTTAAATTTTAGTGATATACTAATATATTAGTATAATAATATATTAGTATAGTTTTGACATGACTGTCAACAACAAAATTCATAAATATGGTAATTTTCTGATTTTTGCAGAAAATACTGTTCCTCCTAACTCTTTGTTGTTACTAGAATACTAACGGTTTGCCAATAAAGAATACCGGAACAGGTTAACCTATTTAGACAACTGACTGCCTATCAATATGGATTATAAAAAAAGATTCATCAGAGACTTGACAATTGAATAACATATCTGTATTATTGTACTAAGTGATTAATACAATAATACAGAGGAGTGATCAAATGACCTGGGAGCTGCAATCAGATCGACCCATTTATGCTCAATTAATTGACCAAATTGAGTTAATGGTCTGTACTGGTATTTTTCCCCCTGGCTCTAGGCTGCCTTCAGTAAGGGATCTCGCCAAGGAAGCTGCCGTCAATCCCAATACTATGCAACGGGCCCTGGCCAAGCTGGAGGAGGATGGCTTGCTGTACACTAACCGCACCAGTGGAAGATTTGTAACGGAGGATATGAAAATGGTTCAAGAAATTAAAAGAAAAAAAGCGCAGGATCATATTCACTATTTTTTAAATAAAATGACGGAGCTGGGTTTTGATCGTACAGAAATCATCAATATTCTATCTGTCACACTGGAAAAGGAGGCTAAAAAGGATGAATAATATTATTGAATGTAGAAATTTAACCAAGTTTTACGGCAATAAAAGGGTATTAAATGATATCAACTTAACCATACCCCGGGGACAAATCATTGGACTATTAGGGCCCAATGGCAGCGGCAAGAGTACATTAATAAAGCTTTTTAATGAGCTCTTAACCCCCGCCAGCGGCGAAATTTTAATCGCTGGTCACAAACCTGGAATCGAAACAAAGAAAATCGTTTCCTATCTACCTGAAAGAACCTATTTAAATGAATGGATGAGGGTATCGCAATTAATACAATTTTTTCAAGACTTTTATGGGGATTTTAATGCCGAAAGGGCCTATGATATGCTGACCAAATTAAAGATTAATCCCAATGATAGGCTCAAAACCATGTCAAAGGGTACGAAGGAAAAGGTACAGCTTATTCTTGTAATGAGCCGAAATGCCGAGCTTTACTTGCTGGATGAACCCATTGGCGGTGTTGATCCTGCCGCAAGGGATTATATTTTAGATACCATTCTTAACAACTATAATGAAAATGCTACGATTATCCTTTCTACTCATCTGATATCAGATATAGAAAAAATTCTTGATTATATCATATTTATCAAGGATGGCGAGGTTGTTTTAACCAAGGCTGTGGACGAAATTCGAGAGGAAAGTGGAAAATCAGTAGACGCTTTATTCAGGGAGGTATTCAAATGTTAAGAAAGCTATTGAAATGGGAAATAAAGGCCACCGCCAGGATCTTTGTTCCATTATATATCACTTTACTGCTTTTTACCCTTGTAAATAGATTCTTGAATCCCTTTGAGATGATTGCTGGTTCTGGCGGCTTAAATTTTGAGATGATACTGGGCTTCCTCGGCATGATTACCTACTTCGCCCTTATTGTCGGAATGGTTGTTATTACCCTGTTAATTGTTCTTCAACGGTTCTATAAGGGGCTTTTACAGGATGAGGGATATCTTATGTTTACCCTGCCCGCAGCCACTTGGCAGCATGTTGTCAGCAAGCTGACGGTGGCAAGCCTTTGGTCTGTTTTAAGCACCCTAACTGCCTTTGTCTCTGTGCTGCTGATTGCAAGGGTGGAGGATATATACGAGGTAATAATCGACGTATTTCGTATGGCTCAGGAATATTTAGGCACTCCCTTCCTACTGCTATTACCCATTGGTTTACTTCTCATCATTGCCATGGCCATATTAATGATTTATGCGGCCTTGACCTTAGGTCATACCTATTCCAAGCACAAGCTAATGGCATCCTTCGGTATGTATGGTCTATTGTACATCATTAATCAAGCCTTAATTGTTACAACCATCGTGGGCTTTGGCCGAAGGCATCTACAAAATCTGTTGGCTTCATCCCAACCAACCCCTGTCGAGGCTATGAAATTATTAGTTTTCTATATTCTATTTTCCGCCCTGTTATCTGCCACCTATTTTGCAATAACCAATTGGCTATTAAAAAGAAAGCTGAATTTGGAATAATATTAAGCAAGATCAAAACTCCTCCCTTACTCACTAATAAAGGGAGGAGTTTTGATGCTATCAGTACAATCCAAACAGCCTCAACAGCTTTTGCCAAAAATTCAGTCGAGCAGAGGGCTCCTGATCTTTAATTTCAATTCCTTGTTTCTCGATTGGATCAGCTCTTAACACGAACTGAAGGTCAGTGGTATTTGTATTTTTATCAGACACGAAGGAGATGATCCGATCCCCTCCCATAAGGCCCGTAAGGATTTCGTCGATTTGGCTGTCTATGGCGGCATCAAGATAAGCAGTTTGGCTTCTAAATTCATTTGTACCCATTTTATAAGAAGTAAAGCCATTCCGTAATTTTTTCACGGCATCATTCAGCTCTTCACCAGCAAAATATAGCCGATTCGCCAAAGAATAGACTTCTGACGAAGATGCCTTTAAAATTGTGGTACCACTTGCCAGGTCAGAGGCTCCTGCTTGTAAGTGGGCAACCCCACCTGTATAGCCTTTTAGCCCCTTTGTAAAATTTACGACATTGTCAAGCTGGGTTTTTACTCCCGCAAGCTCAGAAATACCAGCTAAAATATCGCTATAATTTTCTGTTGTCAAAGGGGGAAATTGGGGATTAAAATCAGATAGCTGCCCATTTACCGTATCAAAGACAGCCTGTTGCATTGCCAAGGCTCCCTCCATCAGCATATCATTTTGCTGGGATAATTGAAACAGCCCATCTTTTAAGGCCATTGCTCCCTTATTAAGCTGATCGACCCCTTTATCAAGCTCCGATATACCTTTGGTAAATGCCTTTAAGCCATTGATGTATTCCCCTATCCCCTTCTGAAAATCCTCAACGGCCTTCAGTAGCTCTCCTGCTCCGTTATCAAGTTCTGCGATGGCATTGACAAGCTGTGCCATTTCCTCTGTAAAGGTACTATCATCAATGGCCAAATCAAAGAACAACCGAATTCCATTAATGGTAATGGCATCCATTTCAAAGTCATGGACATCGGCTGTTATAGAAAACTCAATGCCTTTTCCAGGCAATGCCGTATAGGAAAGCTGTTTTTTGCTACCTGCATTGGCAATGGTGGCGCCTTCTGCCTGAATATTGTCGCATAGCCTGGTATCAAGGGAAAGGGTGATTTGCAGGGCATAATCTTCAAAAAATATAGGATTCGCTTGATCGTTTTGCTTCACGTCCATTTTAATTTCCAGGGTACCGCTTTTTCCCGCCAAATCATCCGCTGAAATTTCCTTTCCGTTCAACCTATATTGAATAGAAAAATTCCATGGTAAATTGGCTGCTGTAAGTGTACCCTGGTAGTACAGCTTGTCGGCCGTGGTGGTTAGGGTGATTTCATCGCCTCTTTGTTCTAATTTCTCTGAAGTAGTCAGATTGCGTACTTCTGTATAATTTCCAAAATCCTTAATTGCTCCTCCATTAAAAATGTTAACAACATAAATGCTGCTGACGCTGCCATCCTTATTTAGTATGCCATAAACAACCTCTTCTTTTTCTGTTGCCTTGGTTTCGGCATAGACAGATACTGATAATGAAAGCATCATCACCATCATTAAAATTAAAGCCACGATCCTCTTCATATCATCCTTCCTCCTTTATCATCATAATATTTCCTGCTGTTGTGGGATTCCATCGCTATTCCTTCGAACTGATCTTGTTACTGAGGTTAACCAGTGTAGTTCTTTGGATTGCCCCATCAAAGAGCACCAGCAGTGCCGGCAGCACACACACCACCATGGTTAAGGAAAACAGGGTACCTCTCCCCATCAATGTTCCAAGCTCAGCTATAACAGGATTTGAGGATGTCAACCCTAAGGTAAAGCCCGCTGTCGCCAGGATTGATGAAGAGATTAAAACCGTCATCAGATTCCTGTCAAGGGTTTCCTTCATGGCTTCTGTTTTGGGAAGCTCCCTTCGGCTGTTTAAATAACGGTCGGTTAATAATATGGCATAGTCTACCGTAGCACCGAGCTGTACCGTACTGATTACCAAATAGCCGATGAAATTAAAGGATTGCCCTGAAAAATAGGCAAATGAAAGATTGATCCAAATGGCCGTTTCAATGGTGAATAACAAAATTACCGGTATAGAACAGGATTTAAAGGTTAACAGCAGGACAATGAATATTCCAATAATGGCAATCATATTCACAAGTCTTGTATCCTTCGATACGATATTTTTCATATCGTAAAGGGTGGCACTTTGACCTGCCAAGTAATATTCAGGATAATACTTTGCCGCCGTATCTAAAACGGCCTTTACTGTATTAAAGCTCTCACTGCCCTCCTCAGGCATATTGGTATACAGAATCATTCTTGCAAAATCCTCAGAATAAAACTGATTTACCACCTCATTCGGCACATATTCATATGGAATTTCGGCACCAACCGAAGTAACATAAGAAATCACCGTCTTAACACGGGGAATCTCTGCCAGGTCATGGCACAGCTCCAATTCTTTTCCGGTATCTCCCCTGGGAACCAGTAAAGCCAGCTGATTTTCCTTCCCGAATTGTTCTTCAATTAAGGCATTATCCTTTCCTGCACGGGAGACCCCCGTAACCCCTCCCGTTCCATACTGGAATTCTATATTTGACTGTGCCAGAAAGCTGGGGATGACAATGAATAGGGCAAGAATAAAAAATGGAATTCTAATTTTCATCAACCATCTGCCCGCCCCTCGAAAATCAGGTATCAGTCTGGAATGTCTTGTTTGATCCACCAGCCTGTGGCAGACAAGGACAAGGGCAGGCATCAATACCATTACTGATATAAAACTGAGTAATACACCCTTTACAAGATTCAGCCCCAGGTCAAAGCCAATTCCAAACCGCATAAAGGTTAAGGCTAAGAATCCTACAACGGTGGTTGCCGCACTGGCCCCCACGGTGGAGAATACTTTCTTCATAGCCTGCACCATGGCTTCTTGGGGCGCAAGAGTCATTTTGTATTCATTGAAGCTGTGCATCAAAAAAATGGCATAATCCAATGATACGGCCAACTGTAGTATTGGGCTGATGGTTTGGGTGATGAATGAGATTTCACCGAACAGAATATTGGTTCCTAAATTGAGAAGAACAGCAACCCCAATGGAAATCAAAAACAACAGAGGTTCCACCCAGGAGGTGGTGGAAAGAATCAGTATGATAATGATAATAGGCAGTAATATAGTCATTGCCTTAATTACTTCCGAGAAGGACATTTCCTGGGTAGTTGCCGTATTGATGGAATCACCTGCCAGGGCATTGTCTGGCCCGATTAGGTTACGCAGGGCTCTGACAGCATTTTGCTCCTGGCCCCCTTCAATGGATATTGTCATTAGCGCATTGTTATCTATAAGATAATTCTTTACAATTGCAGGATCTAAAAATTCAACCGGTATAGTAAGCAGGGTCTGAATACCTACCGCATCATCCAGCCAGGTCACTGAAGAGACCCCTTCTATTTCACCGATTCTTTTTTTGTATTCCAAGGCCTCCTGTATGCTTACATTGGAAATCATTGCCCTTGCATTAGGAAAATCACTTCCAAAGGCTCCCTCCATTACCGTTATTGCAGTGGTGGACTGGGCTTCCTTAGGCAGATAATCCCCCAAGTCATAATTAACGCCAACCATCATAGCAAAGATTGTACTCATAAGGGTAAGCAGGAAAAATACAAAGATAACCGACTTTTTGTGTTTCATAATAAAGTAACAATAGCGATCCATTGGTAACCTCCTTGATTTTATTAAACACCTCGTTGACAATAATCTATGTGTATAATATAATCATCATGACTAATAGTCAACAGACAGATGCTTTAAATATGTTTGTTGTTAAACAAATATCTAACTTCTGTTTAAAAAGCAACGCCTTAATTAAAATTGGAGGAATATTTGATGAAAAATACAAAGGTTGACCGCAGGGTTAAGTACACAAAGATGATATTGAAGGAAAGCTTTATCAAATTACTGACCAAAAAGGATATTGCTAAAATCACTGTTAAGGAAATTTGTGAAGAGGCTGATATCAACCGGGCAACCTTTTACGCCCATTATGCTGATCAATATGATTTGATGAGAAAGATTGAGGATGAGCTGTTTCAAAATGTTGGTTCTTATTTAGAGGAGTACATTAAGAGTAAGGCTGATATCAACCTGGTGGAAATGATAGAGAAAATATTTGAATATATAAAGGAAAACGCCGAGCTATGTAAATTGCTGTTAAGTGAGCGGGGCGACTTGAACTTTCAAAAAAAGGTCATGATGCTGGTATATGACAAGAATATCAAGGAGCTGATTGACGAATATGCCCTTTCAAAGGATGATGCAGAATATATTTATTCCTTTACCATTACCGGCTGTGTAGGGGTCATTCAAAAATGGCTTGATGAGGATATGAATAAATCTGCCCGTTTCATGGCAGAAATGTTGGTTAAAATTGCAAAGGAATTGCCAACCTTTTTTTCTAAATAAAAATCGATGAGTTGTATTAACATCCTCTCGAGGTTCAGCTTTTCATTTATAAAGACTTTAGGCACAAACACAAACCGTCAGGAATTGGATATCCCCCTATCAATATGCTTTTCCCTGACCAATGGGCTTTAATCTAACAAAAAACCGGTTATGGTGAAATTTCACCATAACCGGCATATTACAGCTATACATTATTCATCCATTACCGTTGCAATAATTTTCAGGGCCTCTTCTACAGATTCCCTTCTCACCCCCTCAAAGGGGAATAACGTTGTTGTATTGATATCCAGCCCCCTTGCCTTTAAAATTTCTTTAAACAATCCGAAGCAATTACATTCAATATCATATAGCCTCATCAGTGCTAAAATCTTTTGCTTAATGTCAATAATTTGTTCATAATTGCCGCCATTTTTGGCTTTTACCCATTTAGACCAAAGCTCCGGAAAGAGATTGGATAGGGCACCAATTGAGCCTTGGCCTCCAAAGTCGACGTTATCCAGAAATTGATCATCGAATCCTGAATACATTTTAAAATCAGGAAAGTCTTTTTTAATCACCTGCATTAAATCCCTTGTATGGCCAAAGGACGAAACCGATTCCTTCATTCCCACAATGTTGTTATTGGATTGAAGTAATCTGACAACCGTTTCGGGTGTGAAGTCTGTATGGGTTCGGGCGGGAAAATTATATAAGTAAATATTTCCCTCAATGCGTTTGGCCAGATAATCATAATAATGAAAAATATCCGCCTGGGTCATTCCATAATAGTACTGGCCGATAATAAGCACTCCCTCTGCCCCTCTTTTTAAAGCGAAATTGGAGAGCTCAATGGTCTGCCTGTAATCAATAGAGCCTGTTCCAGGTAAAACCTTGACACTTCCATCAATTTCAGATAAATAAAAATCTAAAAAATCTATTTTTTGATCGACGGAAAGGGTGGTAAATTCCCCGGTACTTCCTAAGGGCACAATTCCATCTACACCATGATCAATTAAATGACGTATCAATCTTCTATTACCTTGATAATCAATGCTTCCGTCATCATTAAATACCGTCAACGCCGGTGTTACAATTTCTGCCTGCATATCATTCACCTACCTTAAAATTTTAACTACACCATATAGAACGGTGGAAATGGTTACCATTGAAATTCCAATCAGCGACTCGTAGGAAATAAGCTTTAATCTTTCTTTGATTTCCATATTAACACTTCCGGCGCTAACATGAAAAAAGGAGCCATGGGGAAGACCGTCAAACACAAAGCTGCCGGAATGAATCATTGCACCAGCGGCCAAGGCGGCTACACCATAGGATAAGATTGTTTCGCCAAATACCTGACTTGCCAAAGCTGTACCTGCTGTTGAAGAGGCTGAAGCTGCTCCCATTAAAATACCGGAAATCGGCGCCAGTAAAAAGGCTGGCAGTCCAACGGAATTTAACGACTGAATGATCACATCTTTTAAAGTTGAATGGGCAATAATTCCTGCCAAGGTTCCTGTTCCAATCAACAACATGGCTACGCCGCTCATTTTTCCCAGACCAAACTCTAAATAAGAGATGGTATGCTTTATTTTCCCCATTGCCAGGATGCCAACCAACCCTCCTACGGGCAATGCTATTAATGGGTCGATGGTAAT
This sequence comes from uncultured Clostridiaceae bacterium, assembly GCA_965652145.1. Taxonomy (GTDB): domain Bacteria; phylum Bacillota; class Clostridia; order Peptostreptococcales; family Natronincolaceae; genus CBFGTV01. The sequence goes on along the minus strand of CBFGTV010000018.1, from coordinate 36,388 downwards.
ATTAAAGAGGGGACGGCAAAGTAAAAGAAGAATTGTTACAGCAGGCCCTGCCAGGGAAGCTGCCAGGCTTGGCAGGTTTTCTTGATTTTCCACAGTATTTTCATTAATAACCTCTGTTCCCTTTTTAGACAGCCGATTGGCAATGAGGGTTGTAATAATTATTGCAGTAACGGCAGCAGGTATACCAGCCGCCATCATCGATGTAAGGGGTACATTAAAGGCTTCTGCCGCTGCAATGGCATTGGGGTTTGGACTCATAACATTTCCTGCCTTCACGCCGCCGATCATGGCAATTAATATACCCAATTTTCGATACCCTGCTTTTTGGGCAATTTGGATGGCAATGGGAGAAACAGTAATGACGGCCACGTCGCCAAAAACGCCTACAGCAGTCAACATCCAGGTAGCCAGGGTCATGGCCAGCAAGGCATTTTGGGTACCCATCTTTTTTACAATTGATTCTGCAATGCGGGCAGCTGCACCTGATTCAATCAATGTTCCTGCCAGTACGCCGGCCGCTACGATTCTAATAATGGCCGAAACGATATTTTTTGTACCGTCTATCATATAGGTGACTGTATTGGATAACCCTACTCCCCCAACTAATCCGCCAATTATGGCACCGATAATCATGGCATAGGTCGGCGGAACCTTTTTCAATATTAAAACGATTGCAATTACCAATGCTAATATGGCCCCTAGGGCAGATACACTCATTTAATTCACCTCTCTCTTTTCATCATTAAATCTTCAATATCCCGCCTTCAGAGCCTGAAGCAGCAAATTTAGAATAAAGGGCCAGGTAACCTCTTTTAAACTTTGGTTCAGGTCGTTTCCATCCTTTCATTCTCGCTGCAATTTCTTCATCACTTACCAACAATTTTATGCTACGGTTATCAACATCAATTTCAATTTTATCTCCATCTTTAACAATAGCAATCGGACCGCCTTCAGCCGCCTCAGGAGAAATGTGCCCTACAAAGCAACCATTGTTTGTTCCTGAAAATCTTCCGTCTGTGATTAAGGCTGTTGTTTTGGCTAATCCTCGACCATATAAATACTTCATGGCTTTAAACATTTCACGCATTCCAGGGCCGCCTTTGGGTCCTTCATAACGAATGACAACAACATGTCCATCTCTAACCTTTCCCTTTAATATTGCTTCCTCTGCCGCTTCCTCACTGTCAAAGCAAATTGCCTCGCCGATAAAATGATAAAGGCTCTTATCAAAGGCCCCAGGTTTAGTGACGCCGGTTTCTGGTGCCAGGTTCCCCCTTAATACCGCTACACCTCCCTGGAACCCAAAGGGCTCCTCTACTGAACGGATCACCCGTGTATCTTCGGGGTATTGATAGCGATGGGACTCAATATTTTCCTGAACTGTTCGGCCTGTAACGGTCATGGCATCCAGGTCTAGTTTTGTCCTTAGGGCTTCCATCACCCGTGGTACGCCTCCGGCCCTGTGGAAATCAATACAATTGTACTGACTGGATGGATTAATCTTTGCCACCTGGGGGATATTACGGCTTAATTCGTCAAATGCTTCCAACACATTTATATCCAGCTCCGCCTCATGGGCAATTGCGGTTAAATGCATCACTGCATTGGTACTGCCGCTGATTGCTAGACAAACCTTAATGGCATTACGAACAGCACTTTCGGTGATGATCTGACGAGCCGTTATTTTTTTCTTGGTCAATTCTACAATTTTAATCCCGGTTTCTTGGGCAATTCTTAAACGGTCAGCGGAGGTTGCAGGAATCATTCCGCCATCGGGTAAGGTCATTCCCAGAGCCTCCGACAGACAGCACATGGTATTGGCTGTTCCAAGATAGGAACAGGAGCCGCAGCTTGGGCAGCTTAAGTTCTCCAGGACAGTATATTCATCCTCAGTGATCTTTCCTGCACTCAGCATTCCCAATGCCTCGGCACTGGAGGTCTGATCAGACTGCCTGCCGTCAAATTCAATACCGCCTTCCATGGGACCTCCAGGTATCAGTATACATGGAATATCCAGTCTAGCCGCCGCCATTAGCATACCCGGTACAATTTTATCGCATGAACCCAGTAATACAATGGCATCCAATAATTGGGTCTGGGCAAAGGTTTCCACACTGTCACAAATAACTTGACGGGAAGGTAAGATAAAATGCATTCCATCATGTCCCTGGGCCATTCCATCGCAGCATGCAATGGTTCCGAATTCTACAGGGGTTCCACCGGCACGATAGATTCCATCCCTCACCCGTTGTGCCACCTGTCGTAAATTAAAGTGTCCGGGTACACCCTCATTCCAGGAATTTGCAATCCCTATAATTGGACGACGCAAATCATCAGTTGTATAGCCCATGGATTTATAAGTGGCTCGATAATACTGATTTTCGATTCCCCTCAAGGTCTTTTCACTTCTGAATTCCATTTAGGATTCCCCCTCTTTAAATTTGTTTTTTCGTATATATGATAACTTATTTATATACGAAAATCAATATCTTTGTAAGAAAAAATATATGCTATTTCTACATAAAAATAGAAGATACCTAAAACTATGCCAATTCTTGCAATAGTTTCAGAGTATCTTCTCTTACTTTTATAATAAATTATGATCAATTAAAATTTTTTCGATATTATTTTTATACTTCAGCAATGACTTTTTGATCAGCTCTTTTTTCTCTTCTGTTTTTCGAAAGCTGGGGAAAACGACACTGAGCCCCGCAACCACCTCACGATTTTCACATATTGGAACGGCAATACAGCTTGTATGCTCTCCACTTTCTCCATCTTCCGTAGCGAATCCGTTTATTCGAACATCCTGCAGCTGCCCTTTTAATACATTCATATCTGTAATTGTTCTGGAGGTAAGGGGAAGTAAGCCTTCTGGGTAAATTAGATCTAGCTCTTCTTCAGTATGACGGGATAAAATTGCTTTTCCTAAGGCCGTCGAATATGCCGGTAAGCTTCGTCCAACCTCTGATACAACCCTGATGGGTTCCTGCCCTTCCACCTTTAGCAAATAAAAGACCTGCCCCTCTTTTAGAATACCTAACTGACAAGTCTCATTACAGTCATTAGAAAGTGAATTCATCTCCTGACGAATTAAATCCAAGGTAGAATTTTTGCTGGTAAAAGAGGAACCTATGTAATATGCCTGGATACCTATTGTATATTTATTGGTAGTGCGGTCCAATTCCAGGAATCTAAAATCCAATAATGTTTTCAGTATAGGCGAAATTGTGCCCAGGGGAATATCGGTTTTTTTGGTTAATTCACTGAGGGTAAACCCACCAGGATGATTAGAAATAGCCTGAAGTATTGAAATAACTCTATATGTTGGATTATGCACCATTCATACGCTCCTCATTTAAGAATTATTTAATTATCATATCATCTTATACTTAATTATACAATAGTAATCAGGCTTACTGACTTAGAAATTAATACTTAATCCCAGCAATAGCTTAAATTCTATGCTCTCTATTACTACTATTGCCAATGAATCGAAATTAATATCCTCTATTATCACTTTATTAAAGTTCTTTGGCTTATGCACTATTTTCCTGCCCTCAACCAGAAATCTGCTGCAAATCTTTTAGTTAATTTGAAAATCAACATATATCCTTTTTTGTTAGTTTTGAAAGTTACTTTTATAAGGGAGGCCAGCAGTTGAGAGGGAGTAAAAAAGGAAAAATGTTTGAAAAAGTCTTTTCTTTTGTTTTATAATGTATATGGCATGGAAAAAGCAACCATTTCCAGGGTGGTTCTACTCTGCCCTAACAAAATTGGTCAAGTAAAACCAATTGAAAATTGAAATAGTTATTGTAAAAAAGGTTTAGAGGTCCTCATTTTTCATTTAACTTTACAAAACGAGAGCAATTAAAAGGAGGAAAATATGAAAAGACTTTTTTTGGGGGTTACAGTATTATTATTCCTTTTTACTGTCTGGATGGTAATCGGGCAGTCAAATCAAAAGATAAAAGTAACGGCCCAATATCTACAGGGAAAGATTACTACTCAGGTAAAAACTGAAGACATCCAAAATATCGAATCAACAATTTTTAGATATAAGACTCATTATCTTGATCAATATATCAACGTAGGTCCAGAAGTACAAGTTTATATATTTCCTAATGAGAAAGAGACCCATGTCTTTGAAGTACATGCAGAGTTATTTGAAGGAAAAAAAGACAATTTAGAAGTGGAGGTTGCGGTTAAATACCAGGATGGAACGGAAGAAATACTTGGAAATGTAACCATTCCGGGCATCAAGAAGCAAGTATATGATGATTTTGTCATTAAGCCTGAATTTGAAGAAGGATCAATTTTCTATCGAACTAACGGCTTAACAGCAGTAATTAAACAAGACGAATACGATGAAGAAATATTGTTTTATTCTGATCCCAACCGTGAATTTCCAAATATTTCTGTAGGTTTTCAGAAAGATCATTCACTTTATCCATTAAGTGTCTATGAGGTAATACCTGAAACTGAAGCCTTGAATAGAAACTATGAAGGATTTGCACCTGTGGATTTTACCAATATTTCAGAAGGCCATAAGTCATATATCGTAATTGAACACGGCATGTTTGATTTATGGTGGGATGGACTTTATCCTTATGATAATGAAGGGAATGAGGTGATTTATGAAGCTAGAGAAGAAGATAGCGGCATTGTTTTGGCAAGAGACAATGAAACACTTGAAATATCAAAAGCAAGTCACGAAAAATGGACTAAAATGGTAAATAAAATCCCGAATATTAAATTTCTTATAACATCTTTCAATAAATAATGAATTTAGTACTGTAAATATTGATTTAAAAGTGGCTTAAAAAATTGATTTTCTCAGCAATAAAAAAAGATGAATCCTAGTTTGCACTATAAGATTCATCTTTTTTCTTTCTCTTTTCTAGTATGAATATATGGAATATTTAAGATCATTGTAATACCTAAAACAATTGCCCCTGATATTTTAAGGGTATTTATCTCATAGTATAGTCGTTAAAAACTGCTGAATACTTGACACCAGGCTACTAAGACAGAACCGGCCTACAACGGTGACTGCTTTAAATTACAACTTATACAAAATCCTCACGCATAGGATTAAATATATCCAGCAGCACACCTTTTTTCAGGCATTTGCAGCCGTGCTTTACCCCATCCATTTTAAGCATTGTATCTCCTGCCCTTACAATTTTCTTTTCACCCTCTATTTCAAACTCAAATTCACCGCTGACTACATAGGTTATCTGAGTATGGGGGTGATGATGGAGGCTTCCTATTGCCCCTTCTTCAAAGGCATTTTCAACACACATTAAATCCTGACTATATGCTAGAACCCTTCTTACAACGCCATCGGCAACCTCTCTGGGTGCTGTTTCATCGCGGAATACCCATCTTTGATTTAGCATTTTGTTATACTCCTCCCGTCTATTATTGGCTGTTGCTGCATTTTTTTCTTTAATACATATTTTTTAAATATGGGCCATACAACACTGATAATTGCAATTAACAAAAAGATCAAGGAAATTGGTCGTGTAAAAAATTTGGTGTAATCTCCATCTGCATAACTAACGCCTTTTCTAAAATAGGCCTCTAAGTTTTGGCTAAGGATAAAGGCTAAGATAAAGGGACTGGTAGGCAGTTCACCCAGGGCCATAATTACCCCCAACACACAGCAACCAATCATAACATAAATACTAAAAATACTATTAGCAGTACCATATGCACCTATAAAGGCTAAAATCAAAATAGAGCTGTATAGGAAGTGGTAAGGTATTTTTAAAATCAGTGGGAACCATCGCTTTGCCACAAGCTGCATAATCACTACGATAATAGCACTGACTAAAATTCCTGCAAATATTAAGTAGGATATTTGTGGATTTGAAGTGATCATAAGAGGACCAGGCTGCAATCCATGGATCATTAACCCGGTAAGGAGCATGGCTGTAATACTGTCTCCTGGTATTCCTAAGGCCATCATGGGAATAATGGCTCCACCGATTGATGCATTATTAGATACTTCGGAAGCCCAAATGCCCCCTGGATGCCCTTTACCAAATTCTTCAGAATCTTTACTGCTTGACTTGGCATGGGCATAGGCAATCATGTTGGAAACACCCGACCCCATACCTGGAAGAAACCCTACCCACAGACCGATCAGGAAGGTGCGTATAATAATTCCAATATTTTCTGTAAAATCCTTGATGCTGATGCCCAGGCCGCGAATATTACCTTCCTTCACCTCTGGAAGTACCTGACAGCCCTTTGCATAGTTTGTTGCAATTTGACGGCATGCAAATATACCCAGTGTAATGGCAATAACGCTGATGCCGTTGTCTAGGTTATGATTACCAAAAGTAAAACGCAGCACCCCCGAGACTTTATCCATTCCAACTGAGCCTAATAGGAGTCCCAACGATGTAGCCAAAAGACACTTAAACATACTTCCCTGGGATAATGCTGCTACCAATGTAATGGCTGCAAAACACAGGCTGGCATATTCCCATGGCCCCAATTTCAGTGCAAAATCAGCAATTACGGGGCTTAAAAAGGTTGCAATTAGAATCGATAGCAGTGTTCCTATAAAGGAGGCCAAAATTCCGATAGTAAGGGCCCTAGTGGCCTCGCCCCTCTCTGTCATAGGATAGGCATCGAAGGTTGTTGCAATGGATGAGGAGCTACCTGGGATACCAATTAAGGTGGCACCTATAAAAGAGCCCGATACGCCACTTACATACATAGCAATCAGCATAACGAAACTAGTTACTGTGTCCATTCCTATGGTAACGGGAAGCAGCAGAGATATACCAATTGCCGCACTAAGCCCTGGAATGGCACCAAAGATAATCCCAACTACTGAGGTTAATATGATCAAAAGTAAATTTATAGGCTGAAGAATTAGTAATAAGCTAGATAAGTAAGCTTCCATGATACACCCCCTAGAATTTGCCTTGTGGCAGCATGACTCCAAAGCCTTTTGCAAAGATCAGATAAAGAGCTGCTGAAATTACAATGGAAAGAATTATGTTTACGGCAAGTGAAACCTTTTTTTCTCCACTAAGCATATTGACTAAAGCAAAGGCCATAAAGGGTGTTGCCCATATAAACCCAACATATGTAAGGGCAATGGCATAAGCAATCAATACTCCAAAGGCAATCCCGAGCCTTTTCCAGCCATCTTTGGTTAAGTATGTCTTTTCTTCTTCCTTTTTGATTTCTGACTGTACAATTATGCCGATACCGCAAATAACCATCAGGGCCTCTGCCAGGTATGGCAGAAGACGAGGCCCTGGATCTACAATATTTTCCGGAACTCTGATTGAGCGTGTATGATAAAAGAAAAATATAGCAGTTAAAATAGCACCTATTCCGATTAACCTGTCCTTTTTCACGGTTCCTCTCCTCGTAAATTATTTTTTAAATTAACCCAATATATATTATTTTGTTACGTTGAAAATCGAAAGGGACTTTGCCACATCAGTTAATGTGTTTAGTTCATCTTCAAGTATCGCTTTCGATTCTTCTATACCATACCACTCAGGAACCTGGCCCATTTCCTTCATTCCGTCAACATAGGGAGAACCCTCCTCCACAATGCCCTTTAGGGATTCGCTAATTACTTTAACCTGCTCCTCGTCCATACCAGCTGGCCCTATAATATAGTAATTGGTTACGGCATACACATTTTCGTATCCCATTTCCTGAATAGTTCTATAGTTTTCAGGTGCATTGGACTCAAAGTCTGCAATTTTGGCTCCATTTGCTCCGACAGTGGCTATAACCTTCAGCTTACCTGCCTTTTCATACTCTAAGCCATTTGCTAAAGAAATACTTCCAATATCAATAAAACCACCTGCTAGGTTAGTTAATCTGTCTGTTTCTGCCGAAGCCTCTACATAATTAAACTTAATATCTAATTTATTTTCCAGCGTACCCATTAAGAATTGAGTGGTTCCATTAGGAGATATTCCTGCTTTGACTTTTCCAGGATTTTCTTTAATATACGCTAAAAATTCTTCAAAGGTATCATAAGGTGCATCTACCGGCACCGCAAGGGCTCTAAGTCCATTATTTCCGATATTGGCAATAAGGGTTACATCCTCTAGGGGATGAATATCGGTAGCCCCTGTAACATACTGTGTTATCAATGCTGAGTGAACCATTGCCAGATTTAAACCGTCAGGCTTCTTGCTAACAAGGCTCTTAAAGCATGCTACAGTGGTATCAAAGTTTACTGGTTGAAAATTAATTCCATTTATCTTGTTCCAGCTTTGGGTCAAATATCTAGTTGTCAAGTCAGATCCACCCCCTGGTGTACCAGGTATTAAAATGTGAACTGAATTATTGGTCCACTTAAGACTATCATCTGACACGTTTTCTACATCTTTTGTATTTGATCCTGTATTTTTTTGAGCACAGCCGCTAACCACCATCATCAGCATTAAAGTAACTAATAAACACCCTAAAATTTTTTTCATTTTTTCACTCTCCCTCACTTTGTTAGGTCATTGATTTTGGTATTTAAACCCGACTTTATTTATTTTTCAGTGTAAAAAATTTGTTTGCTTTCAAGTAATCCCTCCCTTTCCAGCTTTTCTATATTCATTCTTTGGGGATTACCGCTGACATCTGTTTGACAGTAGAATCTGCCATTTTTTTCTTCAGGCTGATATAGGGTATACTCCCCAACAGGCCTACTGATTGGCTCATGATATTCTATTAGCTCATCTTCATTATAGAGACAGCCAAATATTGCGTTAAGATAAATCCTGCCCCCTGAAGAAAATCTTACATGATTTTTACGGGCCATATCTCTGATTTGAATCAGATCATCCATTCTTGTCATTCTGCCTACAGAAGGCTGCAAATGATCTACGCCCTTCTCAATATAAGTTTCGTAGGCATAGGAAATTCGCATAGATTCACCAAATGCAATAGGAATCGTAACCCCCATATCCTTCAAGGATTTAATCCCATTCATATCGTGGGAATGAATTGGCTCTTCAAGCCAGGCAAGATTATAGGGCTTTACCAATTCCGAGAAGGCAAAGGCTGTCTTTACATCCCATTTCTGATTGGCATCAACGGCTATGTTAACGTTGTCTCCAACTGCCCTTCTAACCTTTTCTATTCTTCTTAAATCCCGTTCCATATCATCACTGCCCACTTTGAACTTGATTGTCGTGTAGCCTTCTTCCACGTATCTCGTCATATCCTCTATCAGTTCTTCATCATCCAGTAAAATAGACCCTCCGCCTTTATAAGCAGCCGCCCAGTCCTTTGTTGCCCCCATGAATCTATGTAAAGGCTGCCCGGCCCTCTGGGCCAAAATATCTAGCATCATTAAATCTAGCATACCTACCATTACGGCTTGCCCACTTTGAAAACCGCTGTTTCTGATTTTCCAATACAGCGTCTTTCGCCATTCATTATAGCTTTTCTTCTCGCCATTCAGAATCATGGGAAGAATATCCTTTACAAAACCCCTTGCTACTGAAAGGTGGGCACAGGCCCCTTCATCATCTTAAAGCTCAATACACCCCTGCTCCGGAGCTAACTTTCCCATACCGCCGTTGGCGTCTTTTAATGGCTTTGGCAGCGGGATCGGCCTAAAATGATAGTATACAGCCTTTGTAAAACGAATCTCATCTTTATAATCAAATGAAAACATCCTTTACCTCCTCGTATAATATTTTTTATGGGCTTTTCTCTTAATTCTCACTTAACCCAGGATACTAACCTAAAAGCTCAGCCAAAATCACCTCCCCTTCTTCAGAGACCTTTAGATTGATATTACCTTTATCCGCAGAATGTAGGATAATAATGATAATCTCTTGTTATTTGTGACGAGGCAGCAATCCTAATAGAAATTGAGTGGAAAACTATTTTTGGCTTACAATGCCTTAAAATTCAGAAAATAGAAGCAGCTGATCTTCTACTTGAAAGGAAAACGTTTAACTTTTTTCAAAAAAAATAACTAGCAACTGGTAAATTATCTCTTAGTCAGTACAATCTTAACTAACTATTTTAATTTTAAAATATCTGTTGTTTTTTTAACATGTATTCTCTATATAAAAATAAAGCTCGTGTGTTGTATGTTTTGTACAACTATTTGTTTTCCACACATTTTAGTATATCATTGATTTGTTTACCGCCAAAATAGCAGCCTTATTTTTTAATCTTAGGCTCTATCTTTAAATAGTAGACATTAAATTAGGTAGAAGGTTATTTAGTACTGGCACCGGGTTTCCCTATTGAAAAAGTGGATGGCACCTTTGGTTATTTAAAGCCTGTTTCAATTGCTTTGAGTCAAAAAATAGAATATCATGAGAATAGAGAAAAAATCGAAGGAGGAATTGTATTGATTATATACGAAGGCTGTAAAAACGCAAATGCAGAAGACATTTTCTATGCCTTTCAAAGAGGCTTCTGTGATTACATAATCAAAATGGAGCTGACACAGGAAGTTTTTATAGAGCGATTTTTTGGTCCTGAGGGAAATCAGCTGGAGAACTCCTTTATTGCCTTTGATGATGACAGGCCAGTTGGAGTGATTTTGGGTGGGATAAAGGTTTATGAGGAAATCAGAACTATGCGTTGCGGTACCCTTGGTGTCGACCCGGATTACAGGGGAAGTGGAGTTAGTAAGGAGCTCTTTGAGCTCCACAGGCAATCAGCCCTTAATAATGGCTGTAAGCAATTGTTTTTAGAAGTGATTGCCGAAAATGAAAGAGCCATCAAATTTTATAAAGGACTTGGCTATGAAAGGGTATATGACCTTAGCTACTATTCCTATGAAGTGAAGGCCCAGGAAAATAAAGCAAAAGCACCCATAGAAGTACAGGAGATATCACTTGAGGCCATAAAGGTTCTTTCAGAAGGGCTGGGGGATATACATATCAACTGGCAAAATGATTTTGATTATATGGAAAAAAAGACTGGCATCAAGCACTTCGGCTGTTACAAGGAGGGTCTACTGGTGGCGGCCTTAAGCCTTCATTCAGCCGGGAGCCTTCATTTTATATGGACAAAGCCCTCTGAAAGACATCAAGGAATTGCAAGGGCTTTGATAAACAGGGGAGCCGAAGCGCTACAGCTTAAGACATTGCATATTAGCTTTCCCAATAATGCTAATCTTTCGGGCTTTGCAAGGCATTTAGGCTTTGCTAAAAAGGAAATTGTACAATATGAAATGTACTTAACCCTTTAGCAAAATAAAGGGCTAAGGTAGAAAGTAAGGGATGGCACTTTGGCACTGGGTAATTGTAGGCATACCTAGACTCTGAAAAAAATATTTGTGACAGACTTATAATCCTCAGCATCATATTGAAAAATGAACATAGAGGGTTCTCGATTGAGGTTAAATTCTATGTAAAATACTTGACATTTGTTGAGAATGATTATAATATTCATTTATTGAGTTAGTTATGATTAACTAAACTTATCTAATTTATTAAATACAAAGGAAGGGATATCTTATGAAACTTAAAGGTATTAAATTCATTACTGCAACAGTAATTGTATTGTCCCTGGCCTTAACAGGCTGCGGAAAGGCTTCAACTGCACCGGATGCCACTGAACCCCCTACCAACCCAGAGGGTGTTACAGCGGGTGAGACTATGTTTCCACTCACCATCAAACATGCCTTCGGTGAAACGGTAATAGAGCGCAAACCAGAACGTATTGCTACCATCTCTTGGGGAAATCAAGATGTATCCTTAGCATTAGGCGTTGTTCCTGTAGGAATTTCTAAGGCTAACTATGGAGTTGTTGACGATAGTGGTCTATTACCCTGGACAGCAGCTAAATTTAAAGAATTAGGCGTTGAAAGCCCGACTCTTTTTGATGATATTACTGAACTAAACTTTGAAGCCATCAGTGATAGTCAGCCGGATATCATTCTTGCGGCCTATTCAGGTATTACTCAGGAAGAATATGATTTATTAAGTGAAATTGCTCCCGTAGTGGCATACCCAAACCTGCCCTGGCAGACCTTCTGGAGAGAGCAGATCGTGATTAATGCAACGGGTATGGGGATGAAGGCTGAAGGAGAAGCACTGGTTGAGGAATTGGAAGCATTGATTGAGGAAAAAATTGCAGAATACCCACAGTTTGAAGGAAAGACTGCTGCCTTCTTCTATTTCAATCCAGCTGATTTAGGAAATTTCTTTGTGTATCTTCCCAATGATCCCCGGGCCGCTTACCTTACAGACCTGGGAATGACCTTTCCTGAAAGTGTAACTAAACTGGCTACAGAATCCGATAGCTTTGCCTTAGAAATCAGTGCAGAAAATGTGGATTTATTAGAAGACGTCGATATTATTATTGCCTATGGAGATGACTCATTATTGACTGCATTACAAGCCGATTCCTTAATGGGAAGGATACCGGCAGTGAAAAGGGGCTCTGTTGTATTAATAGAAGACGGTACACCTCTGGCGGCCTCTGGAACCCCCAGTGCCCTTTCTATTCCGGCGACAATCGATGACTATCTTCGTATCATCGGAGAGGCAGCTGATAAAGTAAAATGAAGCATTCCAAAATAGTCATCCTGGTGATTGGCAGTCTACTTATTTTATCCTTGTGTATTTTGGCTTCTTTAGCCTTTGGTGCCCGATTCATCAGTTTTGATGAGGTCATAACAACTTTAATTCATTCTAAAAAAGAGACCATAAATGAAATTGTAGTTCATGAACGGATCCCAAGGACTGTTTTTGGTATCATTGCCGGAGCCGCCCTTGGGGTCTCTGGTGCCCTTATGCAATCTATTACCCGTAATCCAATTGCAGACCCCAGTATTCTAGGGGTTAATACTGGCGCCTCTTTATTTGTCGTCGGTGGTATCACCTTCTTTCACATTAATTCAGCTAATCAATATATTTGGTTTGCCCTGGTGGGGGCTGCCGTTACGGCGGTCTTCGTTTATAGCATCGGCTCCATGGGGGCCGGAGGGGCAACCCCCATCAAGCTTGCTTTAGCCGGTGCGGCTACCAGCGCTGCCCTGTCCTCCATTGTCAGTAGCATCATTCTACCCCGTACCGAGGTTATGAATGCCTTTCGTTTTTGGCAGGTTGGCAGCATCAGTGGCGCCACATGGCAGGGCATCTGGACAGTCTTACCCTTTCTTGCAGTGGGTCTATTAATCGGTGTATTGGTGAGCCCCGCCCTGGATGCCCTTGCCCTGGGAGAAGATCTTGCAACGGGGTTAGGCGTTCGTACAGGAGTGATTCGATTGACAGGCGCCTTTGCCGGGGTATTGCTGTGTGGTGCCACCACTGCCCTTGCAGGCCCTATCGGCTTTGTAGGTCTAATGATTCCACATATTATGCGATTGATCTGTGGGCCTAATTTAAAGATCATTATTCCCATGTCAGCCATTGGGGGCGGAATCCTATTAACCACTTCCGATGTCCTTGGAAGGCTCATTGGAAGCCCAGGAGAGCTTGAGGCAGGAATCGTAACCGCCTTTTTGGGGGCTCCAATATTAATTATCATTGCCATGAGGGCGAAGGGGCGTGGAATATGATGCAGAAAGAGCTTAATATTGTTCAATCCGGCTATCGTCATAGACGCTTAAGATGGATCATTGTTACGCTACTCCTAGGTTTATTAGTCTTAGCCCTTTGTGTTACTGCCCTTCTACTTGGGAATACCGTCTATTCCCTTGATGTGGTAATTAAGGTTCTTTTGGGTGAGCAAATTCAAGGTGCCACCTTTGCAATCGCTACCCTCAGACTACCACGGATGCTTGCAGGCTTACTGGTTGGTATGGCATTTGGAATGGCTGGCAGTACTTTTCAAACCATGCTTCGGAATCCCCTGGCCAGCCCAGATATCATTGGAATAACCTCTGGTGCCAGTGCAGCTGCTGTTTTTTGCATACTGGTACTTAAGGCCAGCGGTAGTATTGTTTCTATCAGTGCCATGGCCGCGGGCCTTGGAGTGGCCCTATTGATTTATGTCCTATCCAGTGGCGGTAACTTCTCTGGTGGTAAGCTGATCCTCATTGGAATTGGCGTACAGGCCATGTTAAATTCCTTTATTTCTTATCTGCTGCTTAAGGCCTCCCAATATGATGTACCCGGCGCCCTTAGATGGCTCAGTGGAAGCCTCAATGGCATCAGAATGTCTTCAATCCCTGGTTTAGCTCTGATTGTGATATTTTTTGGCCTGGTAATCATCCTGCTGGGCAGAGATCTAAAAATTTTAGAGCTGGGTGAGCAGTCGGCAGTCACCCTTGGTGTAAGAACAAACCTTACTCGAATCATGCTGATCTTAAGCGGGGTATTCTTAATAGCCTTTGCCACTGCCATCACTGGACCCGTTGCCTTCGTCGCCTTCTTATCGGGGCCCATTGCAGCTAAACTGGTGGGAGTTGGTTCCTCTAACGAGCTGCCATCGGGCCTGGTAGGTGCTATTCTAGTTTTGGGGGCAGACTTAATTGGTCAATTTGCCTTTGATGTTCGGTTTCCCGTTGGGATTATCACCGGCATCCTGGGGGCACCCTATCTACTTTATCTACTCATTCGTATGAATAGAACAGGAGGAGCGGCATGAATACTTCACATTTATTAAAAGCTAATCATATCATGGCAGGATATGATAAAAAAACCATCCTTGAAGGAATAGATATTACAATCCCAGACCATCAAATCAGTGTGATTATCGGTGCCAACGCCTGTGGAAAATCCACCCTGCTTAAAACCCTTTCCAGGTTGATTCAGCCAACGGCTGGAGAAATTTTACTGGACGGTAAAAAAATCACCACCATGCCCCCTAAGGAATTGGCAAAGGTTCTGGGGCTGCTTCCCCAATCCCCGGTGGTGCCGGAGGGTATTACTGTGGCGGATTTGGTTGGTCGGGGTCGGTTCCCCTATCAATCCTTTTTCAAGGGCTTAGGCAAAAAAGATTACGAGGCGGTGGAGGAGGCCCTGGCCCTTATGGGTATTACAGACCTGGCAAACAGAAGCGTTGACGAGCTTTCTGGCGGCCAGCGTCAACGGGTATGGATCGCCATGGCCCTGGCTCAACAGACGGACATACTTCTTTTAGACGAGCCTACCACCTTCCTTGACATTACCTATCAGGTTGAAATTCTTGATTTACTGACGGATTTAAATAAAAAGCGTGGCACCACCATTGTAATGGTACTTCATGATATTAATTTATCTGCCCGATAT
This sequence comes from uncultured Clostridiaceae bacterium, assembly GCA_965652145.1. GTDB lineage: Bacteria > Bacillota > Clostridia > Peptostreptococcales > Natronincolaceae > CBFGTV01. Next base: position 21,215 of record CBFGTV010000018.1, on the reverse strand, counting down.
GCAGATTATATATTCGCTGTTCACAAAGGAAAGCTCATTGCCCAGGGTGCCCCCTCAGATATCATTACAGAGACGTTGATCAAGAAGGTCTTTGATCTTGACTGTACGGTCATCGCTGACCCCGTATCTGGGTCCCCCTTTATTGTACCCAAGGGCAGGCACCATGTGAACTGTTAAAGCTTCAATCCTTAGTACTAAACAGAGCCTATATTCTAAAAGTTAAACAGGATATAGGCTCTATCTGAATATTTTTAGCAGTAGCCTCTTATAACGCCATCTACATAAGTCCTTTATACGCTATCTAGCACATACTATTTTTTGAACAGGGGATTGACCCCTGATGCAACTAATCCTCCATCGCATAGTATATCTACACCTGTAAGATATCCTGCACCTTCACCAGCGCAGTAGGAAAAAAGACTTGCAATTTCCTCTACACGGCCAAACCGCTTAATAGCACAAAACTTGATATAGTCATTGGCCTACTCCTTCTCTAATTCTCCCATGGGTGTTTCAAAATTACCTGGTGATATCGAAAGTACCCTTATCCCTTTATTTCCAAATCTGGCAGCATCCTGTTTTGCAAACCATATTACAAAATTCTTCGATATACCGTAAGCAACGCCGGAACGTACTTTTTGGGGATATAAATTAACACTTCTCATGATTTTTTTCATAAAGTATTCCGGGTCCTTCAGACTGTATTTATACTTCCTGATCGGCATGACAATCCTAGGTGTTAAATAAGCTGACATGGAAGATACATCTATAAGACAGGAACCTTTCTCCATGACCTTATAAAAGGCATTGTTCACATAAATAGTTCCCAGGGCATTTACCTCCATAATGGTTCTTGCATCCCCCATATGGGGTGACATTCCCGCTGCGTGAATTACTGCAGCCACCGTCCCCTTGGCTTTTGCATAATATGCCAGCTTCTCGACGCTGGTATAGTTCGAAACATCACAGGGAAAAGCCTCTGCTTCAATTCCTGCGCCCTTTAGTTCCTTTACAGCACCCTCTAGCTTCTGAGGGTTTCTACCGCATATAATAACATAATGATCCTTTCCCATAACCTTGGCGGTGGCAAGTCCCATACCACTGCCGCCGCCTGTTATGACACACACTTTTCGCATAATCTATTTTCCCTCCTTCTTCAGTCTTTTTTTATCTAGTCCTTTTAGTACTATTTTGTAGCTATTTTTTTTATAAAAATAATACTAACTAATGTAATTACTGCCGTTAAAATTACTTTTTTATTTTTCATGGTTACCCCTCATCTCTCTTTTTTTATAACCTTTAGCATTGTCCGCACTTCCCACATCTCCATAACTCCTCTGCCACGGCTTCCCAGGCATTCGCTGCATTTAAACATTTCTCTGATAGTTCATTCACATCCTCCGGATTCTGTAAATCGGTGGAATGGGCTCCTGAAGTGTTGACTGCTTTAGCCAGTGCACCAGGATTATCTAAAAGGGGACAGGGCCTTAAATGGTTTGTGTTAAAGGGCTGTCCTTTTCGATATTCCGTAAACAGTGGTGATTTTAGCCCTTCCAACAAAGTTTTTTCTTTTATATTGGAATCAGAATAATGAATAAAGGCACAGGGTTCCATATCTCCATTGGCATTAATATGCAGATAACGCCTCCCAGCTGCAAGACAGCCCTCGGAATATTCACCGTCATTCCAGAAATCCAAGGTAAACAGTGGTTTCGTTTCCCGGAATTCCCGAATTTTACGATACATGAATTCCCGCTGTTCAGCACTGACCATCAGCTCTGGAACTGCATCCTTTCCTACCGGCATATAGGTAAAGAACCAGCAGAATTTCGCTCCCCATTCTATCATTTGATCAAAATAGGCTTCCGATCCGATAATATCCACATTCTTACTGGTATAGCAACAAGAAATACCAAAGGGGATTTTCTTTCTTTTTAGCAAGGCCATGGCTTCTCTTACTTTTAGGAAGGTTCCATCACCTCTCCTGAAATCTGTTGCCTCTTCAAAGCCCTCCACACTAATTGCCGGAATAAAGTTTTTAACCCTCAACAGATCATCGGCAAAGGCTTCATCAATTAAGGTTCCATTGGTAAAGGCAGTAAACTGACAGTCTGGATGCGCCTCGCATAAACGAATAATATCTTTTTTCCTGACCAGGGGCTCTCCTCCGGAATAAAGGAAGAAATAGGTCCCCAGTTCATTTGCCTGACTGATAATAGAATCCAATGCTTCATAAGACAGGTTCAGTTTACCGCCATACTCAGCCGCCCAGCATCCTGTACATTTAAGGTTACAGGCAGAAGTCGGATCCATCAGTATCGCCCAAGGAATATTACAGTTGTGTTTTTTCTCCAGTTCCCTTTGTTTTTGAAATCCGATCATGCTTGCATTAATGAAAAAGTTTCGAAAGGTGACCTTTAAAATTTCCGGGTCAACGTCTTTATATAACCCTAAAACATAGCGGTACCAGTTATTATCAGGGTTTTCTACAATATCACGAAGGGTTTTTCTCTGTGACTCCCAGTGTCCATTTCGATCAAATCCATCGGCCCAGTTTAAAAGCTTCGGCAAGTTTTTCTCTGGGTTTCCCGATACATATTCAATTACTTTTTGTAGTACAAATGCCTCTGTCTTGTCTTTTATGCTCATCATTCATCGCTCTCCTATAATAAGTTATTTAGGCAACCTCTATCTAAAGTGTTAGCCTTTCTTTTCTATATCTTAATCTTAGTACGGTAAGGTAACGTGAAAGTAAATTAAAAAGGATTTTGAAATCATAATTTTATCAGGTTAGAACGACTTATTTCAAAATTTCCTTTATATAATGAAAATCAGCAAAAAAATAAGCCGTAGATTGATCCATCGGCTTATCGGTAGAATGAATTATAGCTTAAATTTATCAGATAATTTCTGTAATTTTTCTGCCTGGTTCGACTGGTTTTCTGCTGAAACTGCTGCTTCATTTAAAGCTAGATTAATTTCACATAGACTGGAATTAATCTCTAGAGTATAATCCGAGCTTTTATCCGCCGTCTCAGCAACATCATTTATCATATGACTGATTTTACGGATGGACTGATTCACAGCTGTAGCTGATTCCTTTACTGAGGTTGATATATTTTTAAAGGCTTTTGCATCCTCTTCATATTGCTCTCCGGTTTGAAGAAGCAATTGGTAATCTGCTTTTACATTCACATCGATATACTTTAGAATATCCTGTGAGCTCTCCGTCAGGTTTTCAAATACTTGAGTTACCTGAGTTACCAGCCTTTCAATGACTGAAATTGCATCCGAAGATTGGTTGGCCAGTTTTTTCACCTCGTTGGCAACAACCAGAAAGCCCTTTCCCCCTTCTCCAGCTCTTGCCGCCTCAATAGATGCATTCAGTGCCAGTAGATTAGTTCGTACTGCAATTTCTTTAATGGCATTGGAAATTACTGCTATTTCCCCTACGATCTTTCCCTCTTCAATCGCCCTTACTATTTTTTCGTGTTTATCAGAATAGGTAGTATCTGCCTTGGCAAGAGAGTCTACCACTCTTTTCTTCATGTCTGATGCCCTGGTCTCCATTTCATCAGAAGCCTTTAGTGCAAAAGCAATTTGCTGGGTAAGGGACTGATTGGCCTCGACAATCTCTTCGATGACCAAGGATGCCTTTTGGGTCACCTCTAATAGATAAAGTGCGTCTTCCGAAAGCCTCGAGGAGGTATCATAAATTGTATTAATGCTGGAGGAGGAGCTTTTTGCCGTTATGGCTATTTCATGGCTTGATGCATTGATCTTTTTTGATATTTCCTGCAGCTCTGAAATCAAACATTTAATTTTTGATGTCGCCTTATCAAACCCATGTCCAAGCCTTCCAATCTCATCATTTCCTTCAAAAACCAGTTGGTTTGACAAATCCCCATCTCCCAGTTTTTCTGTATAAAGTAACACCTTCTTCAGTCGATTTAAAACGAATTTATCATAAATGAAGACAACAATCATGACCGAGATAATTATATTTAATCCAGATGATACATAAAAGCCGATTTCACCTTCTAAATAACTGGTTTCTACTCCCAGTGAGGAAATGGCATTTCTTCCTGTGACAAAAACTGCATTCACTAGCTGCCCTATATTGGTGCTTAAAATTTGTACGATGATCACTGCAATAACCAGTTTAAACTTAATTGAGTCCACGGTTGCACTCTTTATCTTTTCTCTAATCTTCATTTAATAACCTCGCTTCATTCGTCAATATGCTAAAAAGAAAACTGGCCATCATCCGCGTATAAAAAGATATGAATTCTGCCATTAATGACTGTTGGAATCCATCACTTTATTGATCATTTTCATTGCAAAGGAAGGTCTGAGACTGTATAAAAGGTTCATTACCTTACAATCTTTTCCGATAAAGACACGGAAACGGTCGTTTTCCATAGCATCAACAATCAGCTTGGCAGCTTGTTCAGGGGAAAGCATATTTTTTGCCCTTTCGTCTTCTGCTGCCGGCTTGCTTCCCTTAATATCAGAATTAATCTTGATATCCGTAGCGACACCCCCCGGAACGATCACCGTAACCTTTACATTGGTTTTCTTTAATTCTGAATGAAGGGCTTCCGTCATTACCTTCACAGCTGCTTTAGAAGCGCCGTAAATACTCTGTCCAGGTACTGGCAGAAAGCCTCCCATACTGGATACATTGACCAGATGGGCTTCGGGCCGCTTCATTAAATAGGGTAAAAAGGCCTTGGTCATGTAGAGTGTACCATAAAAATTTACATTCATGACCCGGTCGATTTTATCAAGCTCCAGTTCGTTGAGATTAATAAAGGGCTGAATAATTCCTGCACAATTAATCAGACCATCCAGGTGTTTGTATTTTAATGCCGCCTCCTTTGCAAATTCCAGCACCTGTTCTCTATTTGATATATCCACAACATGGGTATAAAGCCTTCGATTGTTTCCTGATAATTTAACTGTTTCATCCAAAGCAGCTTGATTAATATCTACAGCGATGACTGATGCTCCTTTTGAAAGTAATGCTAGTACGATTTGTCTTCCTACTCCATTTCCTCCACCTGTGACTACAATACTTTTGTTAAAAGCTTTCATAATAACTGTCTCCTCCTGATTACTGGTATTTTTCCTAAAACATTGTTGAGCAAAATCAATAATTTGATTATAATTACAATTTACATGATAAAGGTAAACTCAAGATAAATTGACCAATATTTTTTTGTGTTTTATTATTTATTACCTTTTTCAAATAAACCATTTGCCGTTAATGATTGACACTGAATTTTTTTATATTGTCTTATATCTCTGTCAATGGCCATTGCTGCAGCCTTCCCAGCCCCCATGGCTAATATGACAGTTGCCGCCCCTGTTACCGCATCTCCGCCTGCATAAATCCCTTTTCGTGAAGTAAGGCCTGTTTTTTCATCGGTAATAATCCCTCCCCATATTTGCGTTTCTAGCCCACAGGTTGTTGATTTAATTAATGGGTTTGGCGATGTCCCAATGGACATAATGACACAATCAGCCTCAAATAGCCTCTCTGATTTTTCTTTTACAATGGGCTTTCTCCTTCCGGAAGAATCCGGCTCTCCTAATTCCATTTCAACGCATTTGATCCCTTTTACATGATTCTTTTCATCACCTAAGATTTCTACCGGATTCGTTAAAAAATGAAAATGAATCCCTTCCTCTCTTGCATGTTCAACCTCTTCTTTTCTGGCTGGCAGCTCCTCTCCAGAACGGCGGTATACAATCATCACCTCATCTGCTCCCAGTCTTATCGCACATCTGGCCGCATCCACTGCTACATTTCCGCCGCCGATGACAGCAACTTTTTTGGCTTTATAAATCGGTGTTCTAGCATCATGCTGATATGCTTTCATCAAATTCACCCGGGTTAAAAATTCATTGGCTGAATAGACACCCTTCAGATTTTCTCCTGGAATCCCCATAAATTTGGGAAGACCTGCTCCTGTTCCTATAAAGACTGCCTCAAACCCTTGATCTAACAATTCATCAATTGACAATATCTTCCCGATGACCATGTTCGTTTTTATTTCCACACCCATTTGAACCAACGTGTCAATTTCTTTTTCTACAATCGCTTTGGGCAGCCTGAACTCCGGGATACCATATACCAATACACCTCCAGCCAAATGAAGTGCTTCGAAAACAGTTACTTCATAGCCCTTTCTGGCCAGATCGCCAGCACAGGCCAAACCAGCAGGCCCAGAACCAACAATTGCCACCTTATGCCCATTTGATACCTCTAAAAGGGGAGCCTCCTTATCATTTTTAATGTGCATATCTGCGGCAAAACGCTCCAGTCTACCAATAGCAACCGGCTCTCCTTTTATCCCTCTGACACATTTACCTTCACATTGGTTTTCCTGAGGACAAACTCTTCCGCAAACAGCCGGAAGTGAATTGGAGCGGGAAAGAATCTCATAAGCCTTTTCAGCTTCACCCTGGGCTATTTGACTGATAAATTCAGGTATATCAACTTGAACAGGGCATCCATTGACACAAGGCTTATTTTTACACCTTAAGCATCTTTCTGCTTCCTCCATTGCCTGTTCTAAGCTATACCCTGGTGCCACTTCCTGAAAGCTCTTAATTCTTGCCATCCTGTCGTGATATAACATTTCATTCTCTTTTAATGACATATTTAGCATTTTACTGAACCTCCTTTTTTAAAAGATTACAAATATTTTCATGGGATTTACGTTCAAAGGAATGGTAAAAATTAGCCCTCTCCATTGCTTCATCGAAATCAACCCTGTGCTCATCAAAATCCGGCCCATCCACACAGGCAAATCTGGTTTCTCCATTGATGGAAAGGCGGCAGCCTCCACACATACCCGTTCCGTCAATCATAATTGGATTCATACTGACCACTGTCTTGATCTTATATGGTTTCGTTAATTGACATACAAACTTCATCATTATTAAAGGGCCGATTGCAAGAACTTCATCATATTTTTCCCCGCTTGCAATTAGATTTTTTAATTGATCCGTTACCAGACCTTTCAGGCCATAGCTGCCATCATCAGTCATGACATAAAATTGACTGGAAACCTGACGAAACTCATCCTCTAATAGAACCAGCTCCTTTGTTCTGAAGCCTGTAATCGAATGAACCTCTGCTCCTTGCTCATGTAACTTTTTTGCAACCGGATAGGCAATGGCACATCCGACTCCTCCACCGATGATTGCAACCTTTTTTAACCCCTTAGTATGGGTGGCGATTCCCAGAGGACCGACAAAATCACAAATGAATTCTCCTTCTTTTTTTTGATTTAATTGCTCCGTTGTGGCGCCAACAATTTGGAATATAATAGAAACAGTTCCGGAGCTTCTGTTAAAATCTGCTATGGTCAGGGGAATCCTTTCTCCCCTTTCATCCACCCGCAAAATGACAAACTGACCTGGCTCAGCTTTTTTTGCAATCAAAGGTGCTTCTATTTCCATGGATACGACAGTTGGATTCAATGTTTTTTTCTTTACTATTTTGTACATATAATAACCTCTCTTACTTAAAGTTTAACCGTTTGTAAACGGTCCATTTGCTGTGCTGCATGCCTTCTTTTACAACTATAAGGTTTTTGCGTAAACCTACAGTAAACTTTCATAACTATTCAGTCACAATTAAGAATTCCTTTTCTTCAATAAAAAAAGAGTACCGCTAAGGATACTCTCTTGGTATTTAAAATTTCATCCAATGGTATGTGATCTCTTGCTTTCTCATAAATCTAAGAAATCCATTTGAATGAGATTTTCACAGTTTACTTTTAATTTATCTTCTTTTCGGTAAAACAATTGTAAATGTGCTTCCTGAACCGGGTATGCTGGTTACTGAAATATTGCCCCCACACAATTCAACAATTCTCTTGACAATTGAAAGTCCCAGTCCAAAGCCTCCAGTTGTATGGGATCCATCTCCCTGATAATATTTATTAAATATATGTTCGAGTACTTCCTTCTCCATACCAATACCTGTATCAGATATTTCTATGGTGATGCTGTTGTCTACAGCCACCATGATAATTGTAATCTCGCCGCCTGGCGGGGTAAATTTAATGGCATTACTGATAAGATTCACCCATATTTGCTGCATCATTTCAGCGTTTCCATAGTATTTAATCGGGGAAAGCTCCATATTTAAAGTAATCTGTTTTTTCTCCATTTCCCGAAACATTAATATTGTACTTCTTTTAATCTGTTCATCCAGCTCAAATTCCTTCTTATCTGTTATGACTTCCTGTGCATCAAGCTTTGACAGCAATAAGGTATTCTGTGAAAGTGCCGCCAGTCTTCCGGATTCTTCAGCTATAATTTGAAGATATTCTTTTCTTTCCTCTTCTGTAACATTATTTTCTAGAATAAGCTCTGCAAATCCCCGGATAGAGGTGATGGGGGTCTTAAACTCATGGGAAAAATCATTGATGAAATTCTGCATTTCAGCCTTCGTATTCTTTAATTCCCTGACCATTCGGTTAAAGTTCTCATAGATCGGCTTATATTCCCCCGAATTTTCCAGATCTAGCTCGACATCCAGATTTCCTTCAGCTACACTGTTAATCCCTTCTGAAATTTTTTCCATCCTGGATTTTAGATTTTTTATAATTTTATTGAGAGAAAAGCCTACGACAAGGCCCATACACGGAATCATTCCTAGCATGAAAATGGCATTATCTCTGTCAACACCATGTACTGTAAAGTTAATCAATCCAAAGGCCATGACTGAGCTTACAAGAATTACTACATAAAACCATACTGCCCAGCCAATCATACCTATTTTTTTATTTTTATACCTTCTCTTTTTTTTCATATTCATCTATCCCACTGTATTTTTTTATTCACTGAAGAAATAATTACCCTTCATGTATCTCTGCTTTATATCCCAGGCCTCTAATTGTAATAATTTCAAATTCCTGATAATCCTGAAACTTATTTCGTAATCTGTTGATATGGGTTTTGATCGTCGTTTCATCGCTTTCGGTATCATAGCCCCATACTTCATCAAGAAGCTGGGCCTTTGTAAAAATGGTTCCGGGATAGGAAAGCAGTTTATAGAGCAGTTCAAATTCCTTTTTGGGTAAATCTACTGTATTCTTTCCCTTTCTTGACACTGTATAGCTCGTCGAATCCAGCGTCAGCTCACCAATTGTAATTTTTCTTTCACTTGCTATGTTGGCCCTTCTGAGCAAAGCCTTAATACGCCAGAGCAGCTCTTCATAATTAATCGGCTTTGTTAAATAATCATCCGTACCAGAAGCGAAGCCCGTTCTTTTATCATCAAAGGTATGCATTGCGGTAAGCATAATAACTGGAATGGTCATTCCTGCTTCACGTAACTCCTTTACCAGATCATAACCGTTCATAACCGGCATCTGTATATCTGCTATAATAAGGTCGATATGCTTATGATCCAGTATTTCCAGGGCTTGTTCTCCATTCACTGCCTCTTCAACCGTATAATAAGGTTTCAATCTTGCACAGGTAAGGAGCCTTGTATGTTTATCGTCTTCAACTACCAGTATCGTTGCCATCTAATCCCTCCTGATAATAACTACCCTGATTTTAATTTACAGGGGTAAACTAAGGGTAAACTATCCTGAAACTATAATATATGAGTTAGCCGGTTCCCGGGAAGCTAATCCTTATTAGGCAAGGAAAAGATATCTGCAATTAACCTCGAACCAATTCTATCCCCATTTCATAGGCTCTATTACAATCTATGGGGAACACATCCTGGCGTCTCTTTTCCTTTGCCTCAACGTTGAACATATCTGCTACAACCTTGGTATAATCCGGAAATTGGTAAGTATCTGTACTATATAATGACATTACCTTACCTCTGAAAATCCTTTTAAACAGACTTTCATTCGATATAAATAGCTGGTCATATTTTACTTGCCCAATTGCTTCTTCTGGAACATTCATAGTATATATCAAGCCCACATGAAGTTCTTTAGGAAAAAGTGATCGTTGGTCTACATTACTATACATCAAATAAGGAAATAATAGTCTTTCCATTAGGGATCTCATTTCCCCTGACACATTTCCAAAATAGATGGGTGAGCCTAAAATAATGGCATCTGCCTCCTCTACCCTTTTTAGCAGAGGCCGTAGCTCATCTTCAACCCTACATTTTCCATAGCTTTTACCACCCTTCAGCTTACAGGCAAAGCAGCTGATACAGCCTTTAAAATTCAGATCATATAAATGAACCAGTTCTGTCTCAGCACCCTGTGAAGCAGCCCCATCAAGGGCCTGCCCAAGCAAGGTTGCAGTATTCCATTTTTTTCTAGGACTTCCATTGAAGGCTATTATTTTCATTACTGAATGCTCCTTTCAATTATATATTTGCTTTAAAAATAGCGCTTAGATGGTTAATATGGTATAATTTTAAAAACATACTAATGAGGTGAAATTTATGATTAAAAAGGCTTTAAAATCAGCAATCGGTATAAGCATTGGAGTAACAATTGGGAGTGTTGTTTTGCCTCGAATTATATTTTCTGATCTTTATAACGATACCTATCCGCCAATATTAGTACAGTCACTACTGTACCTTACGTTTTCTTATGTTGTTTGCTTTCTCGTTTATCTTTTCATGGGATGGATTAAAGTAAAAATGAAAAAAGAAAGCTAGTCCCTATGGGCATAATGGTCAACGGAAAAGCTAAAAGAAGCTTTTATTAAATGGAAAACAAGGATTACAAATAAAAACTTTCCCTCCTTTTCATTAAATGATAATATCTTCACCAATAGTAGTCTGAAAATACTGAAACAGTTCTACCTCCAGGGTTTCAGTATTTTCTGTAACTGGCTCCTGTATGACAGCAATCTTCAGCTTTGAACCCAGTATACCCTTTGGCTTTTCAGGTCTAACAATAAATCCCATGCTTTTGCCTCTGGTAACCGGCTTTGCATCAAGATATGCCTTCGTATAGAACTGAAGGGAAATATCCCCCTGACATTCATACTCAACGACAGTAAAATACATACCCTTAGGACAAAGTTCCAAAAATTCCTTTTCAAAATTTGATTTATGTTGAGCCAGTTCCTCTGAAGTCATCTGCTCTTGTACCCTGGGGTCATCAAATATCTTTTCCAGCTCTGCCCATACATCCATCAGATAGACTCGGTTAATTTGTGTCCAATGGGCTTCCCCCGTAATCATATTACGAAACCTCAGCTTATCAGGATATACACCGCCTATCCTTAAGGTAATAGGTTTTTCTACCGGATAAGTAACCGTGTCGGGGCGCATGACAAAGCGAAGGGCCGCATCTTCGCTAAAGGCTGGAATTGATAAATACTCCCCTTGCAGCTCTAAAGTTGTTAGCATTAAGGTATCTATTCTCTGATAGTTTATACCCTTCGCCTGCCAGCCATTACGAAGGAAATCTGAAAGCAACCATATTGACTCCCAATCCTGAAGATTAAGCCATCGGCTTTGACAAGCGGCTACTTCATAGGCTTTTCCTCCAATGAAAAATTTGTCAACTGACTGAAATGGATTAATAAAATCATTATGCTCCTTGCTCCGCTGCAGCTCTCGATTGCTTTGTGGCCTTTGTGGAGTATCCACTAGCTGTAAAGCCTCTTCCGCCTCACGCTTCTCTTGATAGACCTCGTCGTACTGCAAAACCAATAATTGAAGCTGTCTACTATTTCGAACTACTCCAATAACGTTGCAAATAATCCCCTTTATCTCACTAGTTTTATCAATCACAAAAATTTCTTCTGTACGAGTCAATAGCTCCTGCAAGCTATAAATGTTCATAAAATCACTCCTTGTCAGGGGTCGTTTTTCAAGGTATTTTTTCTATCAATAAAATCATTATACCATGGTAGTTATATCCAACAAACTATATAAGGGTATTTTGACTACAAAATAATCGCTAGTATTTAGGTGCAAAAAACTAACTTCTAATAGGTAGGCCAAATTATAGCAGACTTTAGTTTTTATCTCTATCAATTTGATATAGGCAAGTTATTTATTTGGTTATGTAAAACACTTCATAAATGAGACAAAGAATGTCTGATTCAGACGAGCATAAGCGTATATGGAAAAGAAAGAGGATGACCCTTGTGATAAAATTAGCATAGTTAAGATTTTTTTTAACAAACTTAAATTTTAATATCGGGGGAGGTATTACATTGAAGAAGAAAATCAACCAAATATTCATGATCTTGTTATGTATCATTCTAATTTTTTCATTGGCAGCCTGCCACCCCCAACAATCCCAGGGAGGTAATACAATATATCAGGCAGGAAGCTATACTGCCAGTGCAAATGGAAAAAATGGCCCCCTAACCGTTGAGGTGGTTTTTTCCAGCGAAAGAATTGAATCGGTTAAAGTGCTGGATCACAGCGAGACACCCGGATTCGCTGAAACACCAATAGAAAAGGTGCCTGAAAAAATAGTTTCCGATCAAACTTTAGCAGTTGAAACAATCACCGGTGCTACTTATACCAGTGAAGCAATTTTAGCAGCAGTTGAAGACTGTGTGAAGCAAGCAGGTGGAGATATAGCTGCCTTAAAAACCAAAGAAAATACTGTATCAAGTAAGGTAGAAGAAGTATCCTATGATATTGTTGTTGGTGCTGGTGCAGCCGGTTCGTCAGCGGCTTTAGCAGCAAGCGAAAAATCAGATAAAGTATTATTATTAGAAAAGACGGCTACCCCTATGGGTGCTGGAACGCTTGCAGGCGGTTTGTTTGCTGCAGACAGCAACCTGCAGAAAAAGGCAGGGAAAACGGTAGACAAGGAATGGTTATATAACGAATACATGAAATCCTCAGCAGGTTATATGAACTCAAATCTGGTTCGTACCATAATAGAAGAATCGGGTAAAACCGTGGATTGGCTTATGGAGAACGGTATGAAGCTGAATCTGATAGATCCAGGTACTGGAGGCGCTTTTGTTCATATCGGTATGCCTACTACCCTGCATGGCTATGCAGAGGGCGGCACGGTAGCCATAACAAATCTTATAAAGAAGTTTGAGGAAAATGGCGGCACAGTAATGTTTTCGACACCAGCAACAGAGTTACTGAAGGATTCTGAAGGTAAAATCACCGGAGTCTTGGCAAGGAAAGAAGATGGAACGACACTAAGGATTAATGCAAAGGCTGTTATAATCGCTACAGGTGGCTATGCCGGAAATGAAGAAATGATGAAGGAATATATAGGTTCAAAATATACCTTTGGGCAGATATTGACCAATACTGGAGATGGAATAAAAATGGCATGGAGTGCCGGAGCGGATGAATATGGAATAGGAACCATGCATTATTTCGCCCAAAATTTTACACCCCAAGAAACTGAAGCTTTAGTTTCTAAGTTAGGCCCAGAATTCTGGAATCTAACTAAATTTTCATATTATCCTCATTTACGGGTAAATACCCATGGCCAGCGTTTTTCAGATGAAACTTTGGCAACCAATTTTGCTATCCACAGCGCACAGCTACACATGCAGCCAAAACAGACTGAATATCTGATTCTTGATACTGCTGTTCTGGAACAAATCGCCCAAAGGGGTTATGCATCTGTAGAAGAGCATTACAGCACCTTTAAGAATAACCGCAATTTCTATATGGAATTCAATGAACCCTGTGACACCGATGAGCTCATTAAACAGGAAAATACACCTACAGATTATGTACCGCTCCTTGAAAAGGCATTGGGAACAGGGGTGGTCTTTAAGGGCAAAACGATTGAAGAGCTTGCTAATAACATGGGTGTAGATGCGTCTGTGTTTAGTGAAAGTGTAGCGCAGTTTAACAATGCCATCAAGACAGGAAAGGATGACCTGTTCTTTGCTGAAACTGAGACTCTGGTTACAGTAGAAAAAGGCCCCTTCTATGCTGTTAAATATGTTGCCCGTAATCTAAGCTCCCTTGGCGGAGTGAGAATCAACGAGAGAATCGAAGCAATCGATGCAGAAGGAAATCCAATTCCAGGTTTATATGTTGCCGGTGCTGATGCCGGAGGAATGTATGGAAAAGCATATGTTGATTTCGAGGGAGGCACATTAGGATTTGCTTATACATCTGGTAGACTAGCAGGTGAAAATGCGGCTTCTTATATAGACAAATAATTTGAATCTCTCTTTAGAATGTGATATATTTTAGGGGATAATTATCAAACTAAGGTAATTATCCTCTATTATTTATGGAGGAGGGCTATCATGATCAATTTATTTGGATTGATTCAGATGTATAATACATATGATCATAAAAATGTTTATTATAATGTGGCAAGATGCCTTCTAAAGAACTATAACCGTATCGATACGATGACATCTACACAGATTGCCGAGCTATGCAATGTATCTCCTTCAACTTTAAACAGATTTTACAGGATGATGTCCTTTCCAATGACCGTTTCCCAGCTTCCTAATTTAGTTAGTATGACTAAAGATAATTATATGTTCGACGGAAATTATGTCCCATTGACGATAAAAAATGCCAGCGAGTCTTCGGTTGATTATTATATGCATGACCTATTAGAAGCAATTAATTCATTCTATAAGTCCATAGATAAAAGCCAAATCAAGAAACTCGTAGAAGAGATAGCTTTATGTAGAAAGGTAGTCTTCTTAGGTTGTCCGATTCCACAGGGAATTTGGAGATTTCAAATGGACTTAGCATTAAAAGGAATTGAAACCTGTGCGTTTATGGACCCCAATTATCAGTACGAGGCATTAGCCCATCTTGAAAAGGATACCATCGTGTTCTATACACAGTATTATAGGCTCGGAGATAATCGATTTAAAAAAAGTATTTTAGCCTGTAGAGATAGAATAAAAAAACTGGTAGTGATGACGAATAACCAAGCGCATCCTTTATCTCCACTGGCTGATTATGTATTTATGTATCCGGGTAATGCCACTGAACGGGATGCAATTTTGATGAATATATATATTAATCTTATTGCGATGACTTTTTGTGAAATAAGGAAGGAAAACTCAATATAAACTAACCAATAGGCTGCTCCAGCCTCTAAATTTAGGCGTTTTTATAGGGGGTAGGGTGTTTACATACCTGTAAAGGAGGGTCTCCCATATTTTTGAATATAATCACTCAGAGAATTATATCAGAATTTATCATATTTAGATTATAAAAATGGCCTCCTCCCCTTGGAAGGAAGCCATCTTTATATAAGCCTAGTACCCTTATAATCCTATTTTATTTACGTAAGGAATAGTTTAAATAGACAATACTGCTATTATATTGTTTTCCGTCCCATTCTGTATAAACCAGTTCTTTACCTGAAGGACTCCAGCTGGTACTCAGGTATTGGATGTCAACGGCTATTTGGGTGGAATCACCGGTTAGCAGATCGTGGATATAAAGGCCGTCTACCGTTCTACCGTTTACATCAGCCTTCAGTTTGTAGGCTATCATTCTCTGATCCGGCGACCAGGAAACGCCTTCCAGTTCTGCACCCTCTGCTATTATTTTCCTGTTGCCTCCATCCCTATCATAAAGAGCCAGGGTTTTTTTAGCACCATCACTTTGTATAGCCAGTATTTGGTTTCCGTCGGGAGAAGGGAATACACTGTGAACATGACTCATATTCAAGCTTACCTTTTCCTTGGAAGACAGGTCTAGCCTCCATAGGCTTTCATCGGAATTTGTATTGTAATAAACATGATTCTTTATTTTTTCAACTATAACCAAAGATTCATCCTTTAATTCGTCTATAGAAGTGATCTCCCCAGATGTACTTGCTATATAGGCGCCTCCACTGTAGGCGGCTCCAATAATTGTCTCATTATCTGCCCATTTTGCACCCATAGCCCCTGCTATATCAGCCCCTGTAATACCAAAGGTCTTTAGGGTACCCATATTCATCACATAAAAGGAGGGATCTCCCAGTGTAAATTCATAATATAGCAGGTTTTTCTTATCAGAGGATAGGGTAGCACCTCCTAGATTCACGTCCTTTTGTTCCTTTAACAGTTGATATTCTTCAGTATTAATGTTATACAAATACAAGCTTCTTGGATAGGAATCTGACAGCTCCAACAGGCTCAATTTATCCAGTGAAGTATTTTCTTTTGAAACAATCACCGTATTTTCATTTAACCAGTCAGTAATTGCCACATTCTCGTACCGGTCAATTTTTACTACCGAAATAATCGGCTCACCAGTCTCCTTACTCCCATCATCAATGATGGTTATGGTTTTTCCCGGCTCCTGAATGGTAATCCGATCTCCATCCTTTGCCTTTTCACAAGCAGTAATGATTAAAGGTAATGCCAGCATTAATATGATTTTTTTCATTTTCGTGTTTTTCATTTCACTCGCCTCCTCGATATACACATATCTTATCAAGGGATTATTTCTATAGGATATACAAATGTTTCAAGATTGTAAACAAATGCTTCAAAGCTGTTAATTATTTTCCTGGCCTGATGGTCTATAAGCAGGAAACAAAATTCTGAAGCTGGTGCCCTTTGAACCAGTGCTCACTAGGACAATGGAACCCCCTTGTATTTCAGCATACTTTTTAGCAAGGGATAGCCCCAAGCCTGCCCCGCCGTTTTCCCTTGATCTGTTTTTATCAACGGTAAAGAAGGGTTCATAGATTTTATGACGGAGTTCTTCTGGGATACCAATGCCAGTATCGGCAATTTCAATTATCACCTGGGCATCCTTTAAGTAATTCCTCACATAAATATTGCCCCTCGTTTGGTTATATTTAATCGCATTATCCATAAGATTCACAAGAATAATCGTCATGCTGTCTTTATCAGCCTCTACATAGGCCTCCGTTAAATCGGTTTCCAGTTTGATTCCAAACTTATCAATTTTACCCTTCAAGCTGTTAATTACCCCTTGAATTACCTGCTTTACATCCAGCTTTTCCTTATTGTATTCGAAATCATATTTTTCCATGGCAGACAACTGCAAAACCTTTTCAACCATTTCATAGAGCCTTTGGGTTTCACCTTTAATATTATTTTTTGCCGTTTCCAGTAGCTTATCATCATCAGGGTACATTTCCAATAAATCAATATAGGCTTTGATCGAGGTAAGCGGTGTTTTAAATTCATGGGTTACGTTCCCGATAAATCGTTTTTGTTGCTGATCAAGCAAAGATAATTTATTGACGGCTAAGGTTAGTTTTTTCTGTTCCTCCTCCATATCCTGAATGGTCCTCATAATTCTCCCACTCATAGCATGAATCCCCTCACTGAGCTTTCCAATCTCATCCCTACGTTGAAGTATGGTGGTATCATAATGTCCTTCCCGAACTCTACCCACCATTTTTTCAAGCCTGATGATTCCGTTGGCAAAGGAGCTAAAATAAAAATAAGCTAGGATAAAGCTTAGAAAAAATACAACGGCTCCGATATAGATAAACAATTGTCTGATGCGATTGTAAAACCCTAGCTCTCCTGATAGAGAGTAGTAGAATTGAACGACCCCCACCTGTTCATTTGCTACCTTTAATGGTGTCAGATAATATAAAGAATCCTTTTCCACCAGATAAGCAGTTTTATTATTTAACGCAAATTCCAATGTTTTTTGAATACTATCGGATTCCATATGGGCGACCCTTTTACTGACTAACGTCCCCTTGCTGTCATACAAAGCCAAAGGCTGGCCGCTTATTAATTCTAGTTCCTCTGCAAATTCCTCTCCTTTTGTTTCCAGAAAGGTTTGAGGTACCTTATTGTCTTGAGCCAAAAGTGTCTGCATAAAATATATATTTGCCCGTTGGGCCTGCTGCTCTAAATACGCTTCATATTGCGATTGCTGATTCACCTTAATTCCCCTCAGCACCGTTAGACTTAATATAAATACAGTAAGAAGCAATAGGCCCGCCAGAAAAATACTAAATTTTATTTTTATACTTGTTCTCACCGTAACCTCCTAGGGCTTTATAGCCAATACCATGAAGGGTTTGTATAATTTCACTGAAATCAGATCCCAGTTTTTTTCGCAGCCTTTGTATATGAATGTCTACGGTACGGGTACCGCCGATATATTCCATTCCCCATACCAAATCTAAAAGCTGCTCCCTCGAATAAACCCTATCGGGACTAGATACCAACAGTGCCAGTAGATCATATTCCTTTGGTGTCAGCTCCAGTAGCTTATTTCCTGCAAAAGCAGTTCTTTTACTTAAATGAAGCTCGACTCCACCTAACCTGACGATATCAGACTCCTGTCCTTTTCCAATAGTCTGAATTCTTCTTAGCAATGATTTTAAACGTGCAAGGAGTTCCCGCATATCAAAGGGCTTTGTTATATAATCATCTGCCCCCAGTTCAAGCCCCAGTACTTTGTTAACAATATCCTCCTTTGCCGTCAGCATGATAACGCCAATAGGTTCTTCATTCTGGAGCTTCTTTAAAATATCATATCCATCCATTCCCGGCAGCATTACATCTAAAATAATGGCATCAGGACGGAATTCTCTTAACTTTTCCAAGGCCGCATCCCCATGATAGACTACTTCAACTATATATCCTTCTCTTTTTAATGCATATGCAATTGCATCTGCAATTTTCTGTTCATCCTCAATTACCATAATTTTTCCATTCATTTTCACCATCTCTTCCTGACCAAAAAACGTCAATTAATTTCCACGCCCTTCGACTAGCCCTTGAGGCAGCAACATATTTGACATTGAAGCTGTAACAATATGCTATATTCCAATCTCCTGCATTTTCGCCGTAACCTTTTTTATTCTGTCCTCAGTATCCATGCCATTGAATTTCGGAAACAGCGTTTGGCTCACGATTTTACCATCGCTCATGAAAAGGATACGCTCTGCTCTGACGGCCACCTTGACATCGTGAGTCACAAGCATAACCGCAATACCCTCCATATTGATTTCGGAAAATAGGTTCATAATCTCCTGGGCCGATTTTGAGTTAAGGGAGCCGGTCGGCTCGTCACCAAAAATTATCTTGGGCTGCTCATCAATGCACGGCATATTCCCGCACGCTGAAGCTGCCCTCCCGAAACCTGAGTAATATCACGGTTTTCCAGTTTCTCGATACCCGTCCTTTTCATCAGATTTCTTGCCTTTTCTATTATTTTCACAAGATTTTTTCTGTTGCTACCCATGGACGGAAGAATGATGTTATCCAGGATATTCAGGTTTTTCAATAGGGTAGGCTGCTGAAAAACAAAACCCATTTTTGTTCTGCGCATATCGGCAAGTTCATTTTCACTTAGTGACAATAGATTTCTGCCGTCAAAAGCAACCCTTCCACCATCAACAACCTCCATACCGCTGAGGACAAACAAGAGCGTCGATTTTCCTGATCCGGAGGGCCCCATCACCGCAACGAATTCGCCTTCGTTAATTTGAACAGACACACCATCAAGGGCATTGCACCTCTCATCACCCTCGCCAAAAGATTTTACAATATTTTCACCGAACACAATCTGTTTCATAAATTACTCCTTTATATTTTGGGATATTTTTATAGTTTCCACCCTCGACATGCCAACCAATGTTGCGATCAGCACCGAGCACGCCATCATCAATGGGCAAAGCAGATAGGCTGTAAGCGGATTAACTGTAAACCGAAACGACGATGCTCCAAACCAAGAAATCATCGCACCTGCAAGTACCTCCCCAAGGGTGTTTGCCAGGAGTATTCCTAAAACAATTGCGATTATTAGAACGAATACTGAACGAAAAACATACTGTAGTGTAATATCCTGGTTTGTAAAACCGAATGCCTTCAATAGGGCAATGGCATGCCGATCCTTTGCTACAATCATTTTCATAAACAGGAGTGTAACCAGGATCGTTATTATTAGAGCAGCCCAAGTTCCGACAAGGGAGGCTTTTCCTATAGAACTGATTGTTGAGCCGAAGGTCTGCAGTATATATTCATTAATATCTGAAACCTTTGCAAAATGATATTTGCCCGCATATTCCAAAACCTTGCCATCAACAAGAGATTGATTCGAAAGCTCCACACTGATTACGCTCCACATCATGTCTGCTGAATGATCGGTAAAAACAGCTTTAGCAGTCTTTCCTCCGTTAGTGATGTCGGAGTAAATTCCAGATACCGTGAGATGCTTCTCCTTTTCCTCAATCATTAATGTAATCACATCTCCAACTTTTTTACCCAACTCGTCTGCGTTCATCACCGAAAGTGCAATCTCATCTTCGGCGGCAGGGGCCCTGCCCTTGGAATATTTTACGGGGAATACCGAATGATCACCCAGTTCAATTTTTAGGCGTTCCACCGTGCCATCCATCCTCTTTACATTGAATGTCTTGGTTATAAGCACAACATATTTGGATATGGCCATGTCGTTCTCCATATCCTTTATAATTTTCGCTGCTTTCTGAAGAATATTATCGGTTTGCTGAATGTCGATGCGTATATGGCTTTTTCCTATCCCCATATAGGTGATAAAATTTTCTGAGGAAATGGTATTGTACAGGTTCTGGGGAACAATGATGATAAAGGCCGAAATCGCTAGCACTACGAGCATGGTTCCGTACAGCCTTTTCCTCGCGAGAACATCTTTGATGCCAAGAAAAATATTCGTATCAAGCAGTCTATTTTGGCTCAGACGAAAATGCGAAGCACCTGAAAATTTTTCCTGGAATGTTCCAAAGCGAATAGCCTCTGCAGCCGATATTTTTCGAAAACGTTTCAGAACCCGCCTCACATAGGCAATGATTGTAAGATAGACCAGCAATACACCACCTACTCCAAAAATCAAAGCCAAAGAAGCATGCTGGCTTTCCCCCATATAAAGTCGTATGTTATCAAGAAGTATGCCCCTGAACACAAAAGAAAGCATAAATCCGAGAACACAGCCCGCTGCCCCAATCACTGCATATTTTGCAAGATACATTTTCCTAATGTCAGAAACCCGCAGCCCAATTGCTTTCATGGTACCTATTTCCCGGTAATCGTCCTCAATTTTCGCAAGTAATGTAAAGCGTATGCATAGAAATGCAATGGCGACCACAAGCACGCTTACAAGCAGGATCACCCCAATCATCAGCCCATCGGAAATTGCGTTCATGGCTTTAAAAAGGGGATAGGTAACCGTCGGTCCGTTTGTTTCAAGTCCTGCGGAAACATAAGCGGCTTCAAATGCGCCAAGGTCAGACAAGTCCTTTAATCTAAACTCAATCAGATACTCTATATTTCCGAAATTTTTTATTTCTGCAAAGTCATTTTCGCTCACAAGA
>CBFGTV010000017.1:0-53083 GCA_965652145.1 uncultured Clostridiaceae bacterium | reverse complement strand
CTGGCAATTGGTTTTGCTCCGCCCCCCTGTTGAAGCTTTTCTTTATGCTGACGAAACATTTCAATTTTATTTGGCGCCATCAATGGTCCCTCCTTATCAAGATGTATTTTAAACAAAGTGTATTTTTTGTTCCATGTCAACATAGTTGCTTTCTATTTTATATTTTTTGGCCCTTCTGTCTTTGAAGTACTCCAGGGCTACCTGAGGGAAGAGTCCATAGGTGAGGACATCCTCCTGCTGCTCTATAAATTCTTTTACTTCTTTTTTAAAGCCCTCTAATTGCGGGGCGATGGTATCGGCAGGCCTTTGGTCAAGCACCTTCTCGCTGCCGATTATTTTTTCTTTAATAGTCTTGTCAATCTGACCAACAGGCCTGCCGTATTCTCCCTTAACATAGGCTTTTATTTCTTTGGGAACCATTTTATATCGCTCCCCCAGGATTACATTAAAGACTGCCTGGGTTCCCACCATCTGACTCAAGGGTGTCACCAGGGGGGGATAGCCCAGCTCAGCTCTGACCCGTGGAACTTCTTTTAATACTTCTTCATATTGATCCAGGGCATTTTGCATTTTTAGCTGGGATACCAGATTTGACAGCATACCACCAGGTACCTGATAAACCAGAGTATTGATATCTACTCCCAATAGCTTGGGATTCAACAGGCCCTTTTCTAAAAAGGAATCTTTTAATGGTGCAAAGTATTCGGCAATTTTATTCAACTGATCTAGTTTGATTCCTGTATCCCATTGGGTTCCCTCCAGGGTTGCCACCAGGGGTTCAGTGGGAGGCTGGGAGGTTCCCAGGGCCAGGGGAGAGATGGCACAATCCACTATGTCCACTCCCGCCTCAATGGCTTTTAAATAGGTCATAGAGGCAACTCCGCTGGTGTAATGGGTATGAAGCTGAATTGGCACCTTGATAATTTCTTTTAAGCCTGAAACAAGCCCATAGGCATCATAGGGCTTTAATATCCCCGCCATGTCCTTAATACAAATGGAATCGGCACCCATCTTCTCCATTTCCTTGGCCAGCTTTAAGTAGTACTTTTGATCATGTACTGGACTGGTGGTATAGGAAATGGCTACCTGGGCGTGACCATTGGCCTTTTTCGTTGCCTCAATGGCTGTCTTTAGATTTCTAAGATCATTAAGGGCATCAAAAATACGAATGATGTCAATTCCATTTTCAATGGATTTTGTAATAAACTCTGTTACCACATCATCTGCATAATGTTTATAGCCCAATAGGTTCTGACCCCTTAACAGCATCTGAAGCCTTGTCTTTTTCACATGCTTTCTGATGGTTCTGAGTCTTTCCCATGGATCTTCATTTAAAAACCTCAGGCAGGCATCAAAGGTGGCACCCCCCCACGCCTCCAGGGAATGATATCCGATTTGATCCAGCGCCTCCAATATCGGTACCATCTCTTCTGTTTTCATTCTGGTGGCTATTAAAGATTGATGGGCATCCCGCAATACGGTTTCTGTGATCTTTACTTTAGACATTTTTTTCCTCCTCATTGTTATAACGTCTTTTTATGAATAAAATGATAAGAAACAAAACATGGACAGGTAAACCAAGCCCCTGCCATGCTTTGTTTTATTCGACTTAATACAATCAAATAAGGCTAAAAGAATATTCCAAAGACAATACTGGCAACAACCAGCATAATACCGCCCCCAAGCCTTGAGGAAATCTGTGCGAAGGAAATTAAATCCATTCGTTTTGCAGCCCCCAGGACGGCTAAATCCCCTGAACCCCCACGATTTGCCATACATAGTCCGGCCGTAATGGAGGACTCAATTGGATAAAAGCCCACTACATATCCAAACAAGGCAGTACCTACGGTGGCACCAACTACTACAAAGGTTGCAATCAAAATGTTTTGTAAATTAACAGCGGCAATAATTTCTGCCAGGTCTGTATAGGCTACCCCTACACCCACCATAATTACCCATAGGAATTGCTTTGAGAAGAAGCCTTGAAGCTTCTTAGCCCCTTGCTTTAATTCCTCGGGAATAAGGTTTAGGGCATTAAATAGTGATACGAATAAGACCATGTAGGCAAAGGTATGAATTTGAACGCCGCCGATGCTGGGCAGTATTTTCTTACTCATGAGGGTACCTAATAAATAGGCCGATACAGATAAAAGTAAGCCTGCTGCAATTTCTTTGTTGGTTATTTTTAGATCGCTTTTCTTATCCTCTGCATCAAAGCCTTCGCCTCTAACCAGTTCTCCATTTCCAGTTAAGCTAGGCTTCTTTTCTCCAAGCTTATTTAATAATGCAGCAACAAAAATTGAAATAATATTAGCGATAGTCAAAATAGGAAATGCAAAGGATAAAAATTGCTTTGGATCATTACCCGTACTGCTGGCATAGATTTCGCTCATGGGCAATGCCCCGGCCCCTGTTCCACCCCCCATGATTGGAAGAACATACATAGACAGTACATTACTAATCGGAACACCTGTCACTAAGCCTCCGATGGCACCAAAGACCATTGCACCCAATACGCCCACCAATATTGTCGGAATGTAGCCTACCAGGGCTTTCATTAACAGCTTTCGATTCACTGAAAGAATACTGCCGGTAATCAATACTGAGATAAACAGTGTTAAGAAATCTGTATCCTCCATGAAAACACTGATGGATTCTACAGTTTGCTCGGGCATAATTCCTGAGTAAACAAGATAAGCTGAACCAATAAAGGCCAATATTGCCCCTCCCCCGATGTATTCCTTCCAAATGGGAATTCGATCACCAACTTCCCCAAATATGGTACCTAAAACCAAGGTAATGGCAAATGCTCCCGTAATGGTTACAGGCAGCACACCTGTTAAAGAAGTAGCAATAATAACGACAGCCAGGGCTGCAAACAGGGGCAGCGGAATACCATACATTTTCATATTTAGCAGGCTTCCACTTTTTGCACTTTGAATTTTTTCAATGCTTTGTGTTGTTTCCATAGTTTCCCTCCTTTATTTTTTACAACAAAAAAAGCCAACACAGAAAATACTTTCTGTGTTGGCTTTTTTAAGCTAAATCAATAGACTTTCTTAAATAAGTCAACCCTTTATTGATACACTATAAAATTATATATATCTATCTTATTATCGACTATTTTAAAAAGCTTTCTCATGCAGGAAAACCTTTTCAAACTTAGCCTAAGTAAATTATATCCCAGCTAAAATTGTTTGTAAAGAGTATTTTAACTAATTGTAAACTTTAATCTATTCAGATCATTTTCAACATTGACATCAACTGATATCAGCTTTACATTCCATTGCAGAATTTCCAACAAAAGCTTTACCATTTCAGCTTCATGATCCTGGTAAAAAATTTCTCGATTATATTTTACAATTGAGGTATTTTTGGAATATTCCAACAGGGCCTTTTCTAGCTTTGTAAAGGCTTCTATAATTTCTATCTCAATGATATCGGCCCGTATAAAGGCCTTCACTGTTTTTGGCCCCTTACCTGTTCTGTCTTTCACAAACTTGGCCACGGCATTTTTGATTCGTTCCTCCAGGTGAACCTTCTCTTCACTTGACAGGGCCTTACTTTTAATCATAGCCAGGGCGCCTCGATTTCTAAGGATTTTTTTAGCGGCCTTTTCCATGACAGCTACCATTTCCCTGACGTTAATGGGTTTAATTAGATAATTATCTATCCCTATATCGACGGCCTTTAAGATGACATCTAAATCTGCAAAGGCAGTGGTAATAATAACTGGTACATCACTGATGCTTCTAATTTCCCTTGC
This sequence comes from uncultured Clostridiaceae bacterium, assembly GCA_965652145.1. Lineage (GTDB taxonomy): Bacteria > Bacillota > Clostridia > Peptostreptococcales > Natronincolaceae > CBFGTV01. The sequence continues at coordinate 49,317 of CBFGTV010000017.1, read as the reverse complement.
CATGGTTAATCCATCCATTACAGGCATTTTTAAATCTGAAATGATTAGGTCGGGAAGGTTTTCCTTAAATAATTCCAGGCCCCTTTGTCCATTTTCAGCAATTAAAAGCTGCCCCACCCGCTTTTTCAAGAAAAAACCCATCTGTTGAATGACTTCCGGCTCATCTTCAACATATAATACCTTCAAATTTTTCAGGAGACTGTTATTAATATCCATCCATTCCCTCCTTTTTAAAACAGGATGATAAGGGTATGCCATACTCCTCAAGGAGTCTATAGATATGATTTAAAAGGGATTTAAGGGTATGTCTTCCGCTTCTTCTACACTGGGCTGTATACCCATCGCAAAGCAGGCATTTTCTTTCCTTTAATCCCAGAAGAGCACGATTAACTTGTTTTCCGTCTTTGTCAAAAACGTCAAAGTCAAAGAGTCGACCCAGAGGATGTTCCTCCTCTATCTCAACGACGAGCCGTTTAATCTCTTCTGCAGGCCAATTAATTAAATAGAAACCTTCTATGCCCGCAGCACTTTGTCTTTTTTCCTGATGACAGATTGCCTTATGAAGGGTCTTTAACCTTTCTGTTAATCTTCTTTCTCCCACTTGGTGAGCCTTTATGAACTGTTGATTATTTTTATCGGGCCCAGGTATATTTAAAGTAAAGGACACCAGCGTCATATTATATCGCCTTAGCAATTCTTTCTGTATTTGAGCTCTTTTCTCCCTTTCGGTTAGTATCGCCAGGGCTTTAACACCGATGTCCATGGTTGATCCTCCTATTTTACCGCTTTTATCACGTCTATAATTGTACCGTCTCGATACTCCACAAGTCCAACAATTTTTTCTGTATATTCAATGTCTTTTGGCTTTCCTGTTATTTTTTCTGCCTTTTCCTTTAATTCTTCAATTGTAAAGATGGGCAGATTTTTACCAGAAAGCTTTTCTATTAAGTCCTTTCTTAAGGGGTTAACGGCAATGCCTCGATCCGTTACCACCACATCAATGGTTTCGCCTGGAGTAATAACGGTATTTACCCGGTCTACAATGGTTGGTATTCTTCCCCTCATCAGTGGTGCCACAATAATGGCAAGCTTTGAGCCGGCGGCTGTGTCGCAATGCCCCCCGGAGGCCCCTCTTATGACCCCATCTGAACCGGTAATGACGTTTACATTGAATTGAGTATCCACCTCAAGGGCACTTAAAATCACAATATCCAGTAAATTTACGGCACAGCCCTTATTATGGGGATTGGCATAGAAAGAAGCATCTATTTCATAATGGCCGGGATTTACACCAATTGATTTGGCCGCTGTCAAATCAAAGCACTGGGTGTCATAGAGTTTTTCAATCAAGCCCTCTTCGTGCATTTCGACAAAGGGTCTTGTAATTCCCCCCAGGGCAAAGCTGGCTTTAATATCCCTTTGAAGCATGGTTTCCCGAATTGATCTGGCCACAGCAAGGGAAGCGCCACCTGTTCCACACTGCATTGAAAATCCAGGCTTTAAGTAACCGGAGGCCTCGATAACCTTGGCAGCATATTTGGCAATTAGCAGCTCCTTTGGATTTTTAGTATACCTTGTTGCACCTGAAACAATACCCTTTGGATCTCCAATGGCATCAACCTTTACCACATAGTCAACATCGGTCTGTTGAATACTGGCCGGTACATTGGGGTAAGGAGCCAAATGATCTGTAATTAGAATGACCCGGTCGGCAAATTGGGCATCTACCTTGGCATAGCCCAGAGAACCGCAAAATGATTGACCTGAGTAGCCATTGGCATTTCCATACTCATCACAGCTTGGTACACCTAAGAAGGCAATATCAATTTTAACGTCGCCCGATTCGATGGCCCTGGCCCTGCCGCCGTGGGATCTGATTTTAATAGGATATTCCAGTAACCCCTTTGAAATGGCCTCAGCCAGGGGCCCCCTCACACCACTGGTTTCTATTTTAGTAATAACCCCATTTTTTATATGCTCAATTAACGGGGCATGAACACTATTCAAGGAACTGGCTGCCAGGGTTAGATTTTTAATTCCCATATTGGCAATGATATCCATGACCATGTTGACCACATAGTCTCCTTCTCTAAAGTGATGGTGGAAGGATACGGTCATGCCGTCTTCTATTCCTGATTTTAGAATAGCCTTTTCTAAATTATCCACCAGCTTGCTTTCTCCCGGCAAAATTTGAGAAAGCTTTCTTCCCTGTCTTTTTCCCTCTGGTTTTGTATGATAGGGCCCATTATAGGGAGTTAGTTCACCTATTCCATCAATATGGGCCGGTATTGATCTGCCAATTTTATTTTGATTCAACTGCTTCCCCTCCTTCGATCCCATAGACGCCTGCTGCTTGGGCCAATAACAGTACCCGTTGTGCCCGTTCTATAATGGGTTTGTCAACCATTTTACCATTTAAGGATACCACCCCCGAACCTTTTTGCAAGGCTTCTTCACTGGCTTCAATGATACGGATGGATTTTTCTATTTCTTTTTGGGAAGGGGTGTAAACATCGTGGACAGCATCAATTTGTCTAGGGTTAATTACTGATTTACCGTCAAACCCAAGCTGCTTAATCAATTTAACCTCTTCTATAAAGCCAGCTTCATCATTAACATCCGAAAACACTGTATCGATGGCATAAATTCCAGCTGCTCTGGCGGCCATTAAAAGTTGACTTCTGGCAGTTAACAGCTCAATTCCTTCTATGGAACGGCTTGTCTTTAAGTCGGTAACAAAATCCTCTGCCCCTATGGCAATACCAATCAATCGCTTACTTGACGTGGCAATTTCATAGGCATTAATGATTCCGAGGGCGCTTTCTACCGCTGCCATCAGCTTAATGGTACCCACCGTTATTCCCGCCTGAATTTCAATTTTTTCTATAGCCTTTTCAATTTCAATTACATCCTGTGCCGTTTCTGTCTTGGGCAGCCGAATAATATCAGGCTGAGCCCTTACAATGGCCTCTAAATCCTCTTGACCATAGGGCGTATCCAGGCCGTTGATCCTGACAACAGTCTCTACTCCTTCATAGTCAATGGAAGTAAGGGCATGATAGACTAAAAATCTTGCGGCATCCTTCTCATGAATTGAAACAGAATCCTCTAAATCAAACATGATGGAATCGGCCCCATAGATATGGGCATCCCTTACCATTCCCGGATGATTGCCGGGAACATACATCATGGTTCTTCTTAATTTGTACATGACTTACTCTCCCCCCACTGAAAGGTTTCCAGCCCGGCAGCTCTTAAAACAGCCGTCTGAAGTCTTGCTTTGATGACACAATCAAGGGCTCCCTTATCATTTAGCTTCACCAGGGCGCTGGTTACCTTCAATTCTTCTAGGGTTTCCATAACCACCCGTTTAATCTGTTCTCCATACTGCTTTTCAACCTGGCTTTTCAGCTCAATGGTGATTCCTGTACCCTGAGCTGGCTCAATGACGATGGAAATATCGCTTGATTCAAGGGTACCTGCCATTGCAGCGGTTTTAATATCCATTTTTCCCCCTCCTTTCCTTTATAGTTAAGCAGTTTGATGCTGCTTTATTTTTGATATCGTTTTCTTTCCTTCTTCTGAAATCAGGTATGCATAAGTGGTCTCAGGCACCAGGCCCTTAACCTCCTCTAACATTCCCTGACCAAGAAGTCTTCTGACCCTCGAAGCACTGATGTAGTCTCCTGCCCCTCTTTTTCTGCCTATCTCCTTAACTTCAACCCCTGCTACAGGCAGCAGCGCCTTCATTGTGTGGTTATATTGACTGGTCATGGGGCAAAGGGGTTCTTCTCCTACATATCTGCGTTTGATCCCCAGGGCCGGGACAATGTAGTTGGAAAAAATTTTCAAATCCAGTTGAGTGTGTATTTTTGTGACCTCGTTATTTTTTTTGATAAAGTAGGATGGAAAGGTGGCTCCAGAGACCAAATAATTTTGGCTTTCGTGGATCATGACATTTCTTAAATGGGCAGTCCCCTGTTTTGCCAGTTGAAGTCTGATGGAAGCCGGAAAATCTGACCGATCCTCCGAAACCACAAAAACATGCAGAAGATCGTTTTCCCCTGCGGCTGTTTCGATCAAATACTGATGCCCCAGGGTAAAGGGGTTACAGTTCATCACGATGGCCGCCACCTTTGGTAAATCTCTGCGAAAAGCCGCCAGTGCAGTAACATAATTATGAATTCCATTGGGGTCATTTTCCATCAAAACAACTTCATCGGGTACCGCTTCTATTTTATAGAAGCCCAGGTCTTCAAATATTTTTAGATTTTTTGGCTTGGTATAGACAAACAGGTGCTGTCTTCCCCGACGGTAGGCTTCATTAATTAAGTGTGAAACCACCTTATTTGTCAGGCCCATTCCCTGATAATCGGCCTCCACCGCCACACATTTAATTACCTGGCCTTCTAAAGAGGCCGTAGCCACCAGCCTTTCTCCGTCCCAGAGGCTATAGGTATATTCCGGATGAAATTCCGGCCTGAGGCCCTGGGCAATTAGAAATTTTTCTACTGCCCTCCAGCCTCTTAAATCACTTCTGTCAATCATTAATTCATTTAATTTGATAAATTCCATTAATCAACGCACCCCTTCATCGTGCCGAATGCCCCCCTCAGTCAATGATATTTCCCTCTGATAAGGCCCTTTTCATAACGGCTTCTGCCACCGCATCGCTTACCCTCGGATCAAATACATTGGGAACAATATAATCCTCTGTCAGCTCTTCCTTAGAAACCAATTGGGCAATGGCCCTGGCGGCTGCCAGTTTCATCCCCTCTGAAATTTCCCGGGCCCTGCTCTTCAAGGCCCCCTTGAAAATACCGGGAAACACCAGTACATTATTGATTTGGTTTGAATAATCTGACCGACCGGTGGCAATAATTCGGCCTCCTCCAGCCCTGGCCTCCTGGGGGGCGATTTCTGGCTGCGGATTGGCTAATGCAAAGATGATACTTTTGGAATTCATGGTGGATACCATTTCCTTTGTCAATACATTTCCTACTGAAAGCCCAATAAAGACATCCTTGTTTTTGATGACTTCTTTAAGGGGCCCCCTTTCGTGAAACCGATTTGTCACCCTGGCAATCTGCTGCTGGTATTCATTTAAGCTGCTGTCCCCCTCCACCAGGGCTCCGGCCACATCACATAAAACAATATTCTTTGCTCCTGCTTTGATTAAAAGCTTCGCCACTGCAATTCCTGAGGCCCCTGCTCCATTAATAAGGATTTTAATTTCTTCGATGCTTTTATTAACAAGGGTTAAAGCATTATATAGTCCGGCCATTACTGCAATGGCTGTGCCATGCTGATCATCATGGTAGACCGGTATATTTAATATGTTTTTAAGCCTTTCCTCAATATAAAAGCATTCTGGCGCCTTAATGTCCTCCAGGTGAATACCCCCAAAGCCCGGTGCAATTGTTTTAATGGTTTTGATAATTTCCTCCGGGTCTGTTGTATCTAGACAAATGGGTATGGCATCTACATTTCCGAAGGTCTTTAAAAGTAATGCCTTGCCTTCAATTACCGGCAGACCCGCCTCGGGTCCGATGTTTCCCAGTCCCAGCACAGCTGTTCCGTTGGTTAAAATGGCCACAGTTTTACCCTTCATTGTGTATTCATAGACATTTTTCTTATCGTGGGCAATTTCCAGACACGGTGCAGCTACCCCGGGGGTATAGGCCAAGGCCAAATCATCTCCATTGGCAAGGGCCATTGTACCTGTAATCTGAATCTTTCCCTGCCGCTCTCGATGTAATCGCAAGGCTTCTTCTCTTATATTTACCATCTGTTGATTGAACTGTTCACAACAGCCCAATTGCACCTCCTGTTGTATTTATCAATTTGCTCCTTTATGATGTAGTCCCCCATTACAATTATTGACCTGTAAAAGGCTGCACCCCTTGAGAGCTATTTCAAAAATATCATAACAGAAAAATGAAAAAAGGTCAAAACATTTGTTTATATTTTTATCAAATGTTTAAGTTTGTAAATAATTTATACCATTTTTTGTATATTATATTGAATTTATGATTATTTTAAATTAACAAATGTAAATATTATTAACATATGTTATAATGCTTAACATATGCTACAGGACTAAAACCGGTTCCTTTGATTTAACCACAGCTTCTTGTAGCATACAAACCAATAGGATATAATAATGTTAATTTAGATATTTAAGGAGCTTGATCAGATGGACCAATATGAGAAGTTAAATGACGGGGAGAAATTAAAATTTCTAGCCAACCTGGCCAACATGTATTATGAACAAAATATGACTCAATCGGAAATAGCTGACCAATTATCCACCACCCGCTTTAAGGTTTCGAGGCTACTGCAGGAGGCCCGGGATCGTAATGTGGTTGAAATTATTATTAATCAGCCCAAGGAAAGGGCATCGGAGCTGGAAGGTCTTTTAATTAAGCACTTTCAGTTAACCCATGCGATTGTTTTGGACAATAACATGATGTCCCATGATGAAACCATATATTCCCTCGGGAAGCTTGGTGCTGCCTATGTTGACAGTATCATGAAGGAGAATTCCATTGTGGGGGTTCTTTGGGGCAAAACACTTTTTAATTTAATCAGGCAAATTAAACCCAAAACAAAGCTGCCCATTACAGCAGTACAGGTTCTTGGCTCTGCCGCCAAGAACAACCCCACCATAGATTCGCCAGAGCTTATAAGAAAGCTGGCCAATAGCTACGGGGGAAAATATAAATATCTTTATGCTCCACTCTACATTGATAATGAATATGCCCGTAGAGCATTGCTGCAGGAGCCTGTCATTAATGACGCCTTATTTTTAGGCAGTAAATGTGATATTGTCTTAACGGGTATTGGTACCGTGGAGGCTGTTTATGCATCGACCCTGTGGTCAAGCTATCTCGTTAAAAACCGGAGCCTTCAGCCTAATGCACAAAGGGCTGTGGGATGTATTTATGCCCATTTATTTGATATTCACGGGGAACCGGCAGACAATGAGCTGAATCATAAAATTATCGGTGTCGATCTTAAAACCTTGCATCAGGTGAAGTATACAATTGGTGTGGCTGCGGGGAAATATAAAGCTGAAGCCATACTAGGAGCCTTAAGGGGAAAGCATATTAATGTTTTAATTACGGATGATTCAACGGCCCAGAAGGTTTTATTCCTGGCGGGCATTCCCATTGAATCTTGATCAGACGCCGGGGTATCTTTAGTTGATAAGATACTTCCGTTCAAAGGAGTTTACTGTTAAGCCTGGAAGGCAGTTATTCAAGACAAGGAAAAACACAGCCAATCATGTATGCGGCTGTGTTTTATTGCCCTTACAGGGAGGATTAAGGATTAACCCTATTCTTTATAGAATTGAGATATTTCTCCACCAGGTGAAAAAAAACGGTTACGCCCAATAGGTCTGCACTTCCGCCGGGGCTGATATTTTTCTCTACAAAGTTTTTGGCCATATGCTGTATCTTTCCCTGCCCCAGGGGAGTTCTCATGCCTCCCAGGGCCATGGCCTCCCTGGCCTCCTGCTGAACCAGCTCCAGCACCTCAGGAGAATGTCGATGCAATATGGTGGAATCCTGGCAAACTTCCATAATCCCAAGGAGGGTATGGACCAGTCTGTCATTCATGGGCAAATCAGCAGCAGCATTATAAATCGCCAAGCCGCAATCAAATACCGTCGGCATCCCTGCCTCTACCTCCCCCCGGATTCCTGTGGTTTTGTATTTTAAATACAGCCGTTCACCATTGGATAGATTACTGTTGTCCTTTAAGGGGGCTAGCTCCTTTTCAACCAGCCCCCTGGTCATTTGCCGGATGACAGCCGGTATATCAGCAAAGCTCTTTTGTTCATAAAGGGTTTTTCCCACAGCAGCACAGGCAATCCCCAGCAGAAAGAGCATTCCCTTATGGGTGTTGATTCCTAAAGTTTTTTCAAACATTTCTTTCTCTGCTTCCAGCCCTATGCTTCTGATTCCTTTAAAGATGTCTTCTACTGAACCGGCCGTAAAGCCCTCCTGGGTAAAGAGAATAAAATACCTGCTCAAGGCTGCACTGCTGGCAATAAAGGTGTAATAATTCATGTCCCTGTGGGCACCGTTGGAAACCGGCGAAACCAGCCCCGGTGAAGGAAAGCAGGCAGCCTCATAGAGCATTGCCTCCAGGGCAAAGCCGCCAATGTCAAAGGCCATTTCACTTAAATGATAGTTTTTTTCGTTTTTCATCGCTACAACTCCTAGAAATGTTATATTTTAGGCAACATAATTCGTTCCTTAACCCCTTGGGGGGTGTTTTCTATCGTTAGCTCACCATTAAATTTTTCTCTTACAATATACCGTGAGATATAAAGCCCCAGCCCGGTGCCATTTTCCCCCTTGGAGGTTACAAAGGGGGAAAAGAGCTTTTCCAGAACCTCATTTTGAATCCCTCCCCCGTTATCGGTCAATTCAATTACCAGTTGATTTTTTTCCTCCTGTAGGCTGATTACGACTTCCTTTGGGCCTTTCTGATCCTTCAAGGCATCGATGGAGTTATTCAACAGATTCAGTATTACCTGGGAAAAGATGTTGCTTTCTCCCTTTGTCACCAGTTCCCTGCTTCCTTTAATTTGAATGTCTACACCCAAGTCATTAATTCGCACCATATTAAGCTCAATTGAAAAGGCTATGGCTTCATAAAGATTAAAGGACTGATCAGGGGGTTGGGGTTTAAAAAAGTACTGGAAATCATCAATCGTTTTAGCAATTTTATCGATCAGTCTGTGATTTGAATTTAAAAGTGTCTCTAAATAGCGCTGATCGTCTTCCTTAAGGGTGTGATAATCTTCAAGGTTATAAATTGACAGCTTAAGGGCATTTAAGGGCTGTTTAAGCTGATGGGCAATGGTGGCCAGCATTTCTCCCATGGCTGCAAATTTTGACTGGTGCAGCAGCAGGGCATTTTTTTCCTTCAGCTCATCAAAATACATTGCTTCTAAAGCCAGCTCATTTTGCTTGATCTCAATGCGATAAATATAAAAAATAATAAATATACTGGTAACAATTAAAAGCAGGGAAATAACAACGGTAGCATTGGTAATCCCCCTAAAGCTGGTCATTGTTTCAATATAGTCGGCAGAAAAATTTAAAATGATAAAGGTATCGCCAATATTACAGGGGGCAAAGGCACTGAGTTTTTTAATCCGGGTGCTTTCACCGGGCCAGATGGAATAGTAGCTCCCTACTCCGGTCTCTCTATTTAGCTGCCTTCTGACGTTTTCCGCCAAACCGCTCCAATCATAATCAGGGAACTGACGGCGTCTAACCTCAATAACATTTTCGCCAATACTTTCTTCCGACGGGTGCAAAAAAAGCCTTCCTTCGCTATCCTTTAGGGAAATATACCCTTTACGATTTAACTGATAATTGGCTAAATAAATTTCATTAATATAATTGGTATCAATCTTTACCCGCACAAAGCCCCGAACTAAATCATCCATTTCTATGGGCTGTATGATGTTAATGCTTCTTTCACCCTTTGTGTCGGCATAATAAACCGCTTTTTGTGTCTTAACAGCCTGCTGTATATCCTCATCCTTTTTAAATGAATATTGATTGGAATGGGAATAGGCCTTAACCAGATCACCTGCCTGATCCAGAAGCTCTATGGCAAGGAGCTCGTCACTGCCCAGATTGAAAAACAGGCTCATCAGCGTAGCGTCGGGTTTATTTCCGGCTAAAAGCGCCATATATTCCTGTTGAAACTGAGGCCTATTGATTATTTCCAACAGGCCCTCATCCTTTGCTTTAAAAAATTCCTCAAGCTGCTGGGCCACAGTGGTGACTACATTTAGGATGTTTTGCTGCTGGTTGCTGATTTCAAGTTTTTTATAATAATTATGACTTCCAATTAAGAGCAGTAAAATAAGCACCATTATAAACAGGGTGTAAAAAATTAGCTTGATAATTTTAAAATTTGATTGTTTTTTTAATTGTTTAATGGCCTCATTCATCATAAACCTCCACAGTATTTCAGTGATCGGGAAAAACACTATTTTAAATCATGTTTTTTCTAATTATAAGTGTATTTTTCACAAAATACAATCCCTCTGTTTTTTCCTGGCCACGATTAAATATTAATAATTTTCACTAAAAAAGACAGCACCAATTAAAATTGGTGGCTGCCTTTTTAACGTATTTAGCCTGGAATTAAGTTATTTTTGGATTCCTTTTTGCTTTAATTTTTCAAGCATATCTACCGTCATCCTGGCCAAGTCATATTCCGCCTTAAAGCCCCACTCCTCAACAGCCGCAGAGGGGTCAATGGAATTAGGCCAGCTATCGGCAATGGCTTGTCTCATTGGGTCAACATCGTAATCCATTTTAAATTCTGGTATGTGTTTTCTAATTTCTGCTGCAATCTCCTCCGGCTCAAAGCTCATGGCGGTTACATTATAGGCATTTCTGTTTTTCAGCTTTTCCGGATCAGCCTCCATTAAATCAATGATGGCATTGATGGCATCGGGCATATACATCATATCCATATAGGTTCCCTTTGCTATATAGCTGGTATATTTTTTTTGTCTTAGGGCTTCATAGTAGATATGCACCGCATAATCGGTCGTTCCTCCGCCGGGGGCCTGGGTATAGGAAATCAAGCCGGGAAAACGTACGCCCCTGGTATCGACCCCAAATTTATAAAAGTAATAATCGCATAATAATTCACCTGCAACCTTGCTGACACCATACATTGTGGTGGGCCTTTGAATGGTTACCTGGGGAGTTTGATCCTTAGGGGAGGATGGGCCAAAGGCGCCAATTGAGCTGGGGGTAAAAAACTTACATTTCAGCTCCTTTGAAACCTCTAATGTATTCATTAATCCTCCCATATTTACATCCCAGGCCAACTGTGGATTATTTTCTGCCGTAGCAGACAAGAGAGCAGCCATGTGAATAATGGTGTCTACATTATGCTTCTTAGCTACTTCAAAAACCTTTTTTCCATCGGTAACGTCCAGTTCCTCGAAGATCCCCTCCTTTATCAGAATATGATCTTCATCGCCGCCCCGATTAGAAGCGATTACATTGTCTGCCCCATATAGGTTTCGCATTTTCACAACCAGTTCTGTCCCAATTTGCCCCAGGGCTCCGGTTACCAGTATTTTTTTCATGAAAACACCTCCAATTAATTTTCTAATCCTTGTTTTTTTTAGCTTTTTCCTTAGGTTTTCCCGAAAGGTGCTTTTTTATCGTTCACAGCAAATAATACCTTGTCAGGAGGACATATTTCAAAATGTCCGCCGTGTATGTACTATATTTATAATCTACCATATAATTGAGAAAATCACCACTATTCCTTTTAAAATAAATTAAATATTTTGAGGTTTAAATAGGTTGATTTTACCCTATGTACATGTTATACTTTAAGCAATTTAATAGTTGCAATACAAGTTTCGTTTTTACGAATGAAAAGGGAAGTTGGTGTAAATCCAACACGGTCCCGCCACTGTAATGGGGAGTCTTTCTGCAAAATACCACTGAAGCGATTCGGGAAGGTGCAAAAAGCAATGAACCTAAGTCAGGATACCTGCTTGTATGGCTGTAGAACATTCCATTTCACGGTGCATGAATTGGATGCTGCCCTTTTCAGTTATTTAAAGCTGGTATTGTTATATAATATGATGGGCGAAATCCTTTTCCTGTACCTAAGTACAGGTTTTTTTGTTGAAGTTTTTATTTTTAAAAAAGGCGGTGTTTTTATGCATTTATCTGATGGCGTTTTAAGCCTGCCAGCTGTGGCGGCCACTTCTGCTGCGGCCGGAGGAATGTTGATCTATTCAATTAAGGGAATCAAGGAGGAGGAGATTCCAAAGGTTAGTCTGATGACCGCCACTTTTTTCACCTTTTCTCTCATCAGTATACCTGTAGGCCCCAGCTCCATTCATCCTCTACTGGGGGGACTGTTGGGTGTTATTTTAGGCCGAAGAAGCACCCTGGCGGTTTTTGCTGGCCTTTTGCTTCAGGCGCTGCTTTTTCAGCATGGTGGATTAACCACCCTGGGGATGAATACAATTATGGTGGCAGTACCGGCTATGGTTTGCCATGGCCTGTATCTTAAGGTTCGAAAAAATAAGCCGGTTTATTTGGCCGGGGGCCTGGTGGGGGCTTTGGCGGTGGCTTTATCTGCTACTATTCTCTCAATAGTATTGTTTTTTTCCAACAGTGCTTATCATCAGGGGCTTTTCTCTGTGATTAATCTCTTGCTATTGGGTCATTTGCCATTGATAGCAATAGAAGGAATTTTAACAGCCTTTGCCATTGCCTTTATGGATCGTACTAGACCCCATTTACTGTCAAAGGATGAAAAAAACAATATACCATCGTAAGAAGGAGCTAAGTCATGACGATGAAATCAATCAGCGAGATAAAGGGAATTTCCCCTTCGCCCCTTAAATCCACCTGGGTTCACCGGTGGGAAACCCGTTGTAAGACTGTCACCTGTTTGTCAATGCTAGTTGGTATTGTATCCTTGAAAACTCCCTGGCTTCTTTTGCTCATTTGTCTCTGTTTATTTCTGATGGTTTTGTCTATGGGTATGACCCTAAAGCAGATATTTTTCAGAATTTCATGGCTGTTGCCCTTTTTATTGTTCATGTCTTTATCTTTATTAATCAGCGGCGGCCTTCCTCTTGAGCAAGGAAGGATACAGCTGGTGTTACTTTTGATCTTTAAAGCCTTATCGGCATTACTGCTTATGCTGATACTATTCTTAAGCCAGTCAGCCTTAGATTTATTAACTGGCTTGGCTAGTTTGAAGGTGCCCCCTGTTATTGTTACAGTATTATTTTTATCATGGCGCTATTTATTTTTGTTTTGGGGAAAGCTGGTGGAAATTTACAGAGCTCTTAGTGCCAGACTTTTCAAGCCCTCTGTTGGAACCGGCTCCTATCGAATTTATGGCGAAATTATAGGTGGAATGATTGTAAAATCAATTGATGGCTCTGAAAAAATATATCGAGCTATGCAGTCCCGGGGCTTCAATGGCAGAATACCCACAGGTCCCCCCAAGGGGATTACTTCTATGGATATTCTAAAATCCAGCTTTTTCTTTGGCAGTATGATACTACTACATATAATTGAAAAATGGAGGTTCTAATGGCTGTTGTCGAAATTCGTGATTTAAGCTATCACTACCCTGATCAAACCCTGGCCCTGGATGGGGTGTCGATATTAATTGAAAAACAGAGCCGTGTGGCCATTTTAGGAGCCAATGGCAGCGGAAAATCAACCCTACTTCAGCATTTAAACGGCTTGCTCTTGCCCCAAAGGGGAAAAGTTAGCATTATGGGGCTGGAGGTTTGTAAGGGCCATCTCACCGAAATTCGTAAAAAGGTGGGTATTGTTTTTGATAATCCCGATGAACAATTGTTTTCGGCTTCTGTCTACGAGGATATTGCCTTTGGCCCAAGGAATTTAGGCCTTGATGAGGGGCAAGTGAAAGACAGGGTTGAGCAGGTAATGAAATTGATAGATATTGAAGATTTAGGCCACCGCCCTCCCTATAATTTAAGTCTGGGACAAAAAAAGAAGGTGGCTATGGCAGGTGTTTTAGCCATGGAGCCAGTTATCATGGTTTTTGATGAGCCCTTTTCGGGACTGGACCCCTATTCTCTGCAGCAGCTTACTGCTCTTTTAGATAAGCTCTATACCCTGGGGCATACTCTGGTTATCACTACCCATGATGTTGATTTCGCCTATGGCTGGGCCGATGAATGTATTGTACTGAATCGAGGCCATGTTTTGGCCCAGGGCCCGAGGGAGCTGCTGGAGGACGAGGTTTTAATGAAAAAGGCTAGACTTAAGCTGCCCAGCCTTTATGATATTTTTTCTGGTACCGACTTCAACCCCAAAAGCCCGCAGGAGGCAAAGGATGCTTTGTCTAAGCTATTTAAAAGAAAATAGAAGTAAGATAATAAAAAGGAGGAGTAAAAAATGAAGGGTTTAAAGAATATTTTGTTAGTTGCTATGATCTTTGTTCTATTTACGGTTCCTGTATATGGCCATAAGATGATCATTGAACCAGTTGAACCAGGTATGATTAAGGTACATTATGCTGATGGGAGCTTTTCTCAAGACATTCGACTAACCCTTTACAATGAGGCCAAAGAAGAGATTTCAACGGGAACCCTGGATGAGACCGGCAGCTTTTATTATGAAGATGGTTCTGAGGTGTCCTATATCGTGGCCGACGACGGCATGGGACACCGGGTGGAATGGCGGGTTGGAGACCCTGTCAAGACCAGCTCTAGTCTGGGTAAGTGGATTAAAATGGCCCTGGTTGCCATTGCTTTTCTTGGTATAGCTGTATTTTTTCAATACCGCAAAAAGGCCGGTAAGGCGGCTTAAACAGCATAAAAAAGACAAGTTTTGCTAATAAAGCTCACTTGTCTTTTTTAATTGATAGATTAATGGAGAGAATTTCAATTATCCCCTTGGCCTGCCTGCCCAGCCATCGCTATGGGCCAGAATATTCTCTGGGGAATACACCGGCAGTTCTTCTTCTGAAAGGGTTTTTGCCCAGGCAACCCGTTCCTGTAAATTTGCCCCGGGGCCCCTGCTGTTGTATTCAACAAATAGGCAGGTTTTTTCCCGATGGGGCTGGTCCCAATTATGCCAGCCTTTAGGATGTATATGGGCTCCCATCCAGCAATTAATAAAGGCTGCCTTGCCGTGGTCCCGCCAGGGTCTGCCTAAATAAACGGTTCCTCCAGCGGCATCGCTGGTAAGCCTGCAATCAATGAATACCAGGCCATGGGCTACATTTTCAGGGGTAGAAGGGGCGGTAATGTACCCGTTAATAGCCTTGCCCCGATCATTGGAGTGGATTTCACAGTATCTAAAGACCGCCGTACCGGAGCCAAAAATAAAATCTATATCACCCCTTATATAGCAATCTTCAAAATATTGCCGTGTCGGGTCGGTTTGAATATAATCCGGTTGGATTTCAAATTGTTTTTCTCTGGGATAGGGCCCCGTAAACAGAGTATCCTGATGGGCTAAAAAGCTGCAGTTTTTAAAGCTCACCCGATCGGCATTGATATGAACTGCGACAGCCTGCCCCACGATGTCTCCCTCCCCTGCTGCATTTTCAAAGGTAAGGTTTTCTGCATAAAAATCGTCGCCACCTATGAAGAAGCTAAAGGTTCTAAAGGTTCCCCTGGCTTCTCCATTGTCTAAAAGTTCATAGGCCCCCTCATCATAGGTGATAATGGTTCTGTCCCGATCTTCTCCGATCAGGCTGATCATTTTCTTATTGATTCTGACCTTTTGTCGATAGATCCCGTTTTTTACGTATATTTTTACCCGCTCATGATTATCTTCCGGAACAGCATCAATGGCATCCTGAAGGCTGGTAAAGTCTCCGCTGCCATCCTTGGCTACGATCATCGTGTTTCCTCCTTACTGCCTATAGTTGTTTATAGGTGTCATTAATAAATTCAATACTCTCATGGACAGTTGCTTCCTTGGCATTTTCCAACAGGATTTCAACATAGGGCTTATGTTCTTTAATTAGCTTTAATAGCAGCGAATAGTTAAGCAAGCCTTTTCCAGCCTCAACGGTTTTCAGTTGATTATTTTCTACAATAAAATCCTTGGCATGAATAATAACGATACGATCGCCAAACAATTCAAAGGATTTCTCCATCATTTCATTCTGCTGCTGATAATTTTCTATTGATAAAAAGTTGACCGGATCAAAGATGACCTGTAAATTATTAGATTGAATCGCATCTAAGACTCGCTTCATCTTTTCCGGTGTATGCACCACATGCTTGGCTACCCCTTCAATTCCTACTATGACACCGAATTTTTCTGCCTCATCGACCAACTCCCTTACGCTGCTTATCAGTATTTGAAGGGCTTCCTCACTATGGTTTTTTGGATTAAAGGAATAATCATGATTGACCGAGCCGGTCTCGGTTCCCACTATACTGCACTTAAAATCCCTTGCATATCTGATATGCTCCTTAAATTGATTCAATAGCTTTGCTCTGACAGCCTCATCTGGATGGGTCAGGTTAACATAACAGCCTAAAACGGCAATATCCAAGCCTTTTTTGTTAAAGGCCTGACTTAAATACCTTGCCATACCAGGGCTCAGCATTCCTGGTTGATATGTAAAATCAGCCACCGCCTTGGTCAGGGCCAATTGAATACAGCTTACCTCCTTTTGGGCTATTTTCGTGGCAAGCTCATTAACCTCAAGCTTTCCAAAATCATGGGCTCTAGCACCTATAATCATTTTTTACTCGCTCCTTATTTTAGTAATTCCACAATTTGAAACTCAGTTTCATTATACCATATAATGGGGGCGGCTTCTAGGGTTCCCATGGGATTTTTATCCTGGCCTTGTTACCTGAGTTTACCCTTTAGCCATATAACCAGCAATGACATTGCCATGATTACCGTTGACCATATAAACAAAAATAACTTGGCCCTATATTCCTGTGTCATCATTGAGAACAAATAAAAGCTCCCTAAGTTTCTTCCCCCTGTCAAATTGAGGAGATAATATACCACGGGTACCATATAAGAAACTGCTATATTTTTCGATACCGACGCCGCCAGCATTCCAAGGGACCCCAAAAGCATGGCCGTTACAATGGTTCCCCCAAATAGCTGTGGTGTGATATTGCAATTCTGCAAGCCCATATAGAGAATAAATAAACCGATCAGTAATATAAGTATAATCAAGGAGTAGACAATACGTATGATGTAAACGTAAACTAAACCTACATACTTTGAAGCAACGACCTGTTCAATCTGGTCATCTTCCTCGGGGTGAAAAATGGGTGTAAGTAAAATGATTCCCAACAGTGAAACGAATATTTCCAGAGGGACTGCCGAAGCCTGGGTGTCTAAATTAGATACACCAAACAGTATAGGAGTAAGCATTAATAACAAAATCGACAACAGGAAGTAGGGCAAAAAATTATGTCGTACATTAATTTTTGTAATTTGCCATAGCTGCAATGCTTCTTTTGATTTTACCTTCTCCATTGATTAGCCCCCTCCTTTTCTGTTCATAGATTATAACCGTTGCTGCAATTAACAGCATGGCAATGCTGGTAAATAGCAATCTGTTCGCTACAAGGCTGCTAAAATTATCGATTAAGGTCTGGGTATGGGTCAGAGTATTGTGACGTGGTGTTAGCCTAAGCAAGGAATAACCGCCATTAATTTCTGAAATTCCCATATTGATATCGACGAACCACCAGGCCCCCTGCACAGCTACAGCAATTGGCGAATTTGTCAGCTCTGTCAAGAACATACCTACTGCTGCTGAAACCATGACCGAAGGCAAAATCCACCCCAAATCGTATTTGAGGGGAGCTAGATAATCAAGGGGCAAGCCCTTATAGATGTGCCATACTGAAATGTTAGAGATATATGACAGGATCACCGCAGGAAGCATTATCGTTGTCATGATAGCAAGATATCTTGTTATAATAATTTTGGCTGATGATGCTTCCCTTGTGAAGATTAGCTCCTTAATTTTGGAGGTCTTATCCTTTAAGCTAACGGCTACTGCAAGGAAAACAGGTAAAATGGACAGGACAATGCCCAGATAGTCAGTAAATAGCCTTGCATAGGCTCCTGTAAAACGATCCTTTTCCTTGCTTAATCGATAACTTTCAAGGGCTTCATCGTAGGTAACAGGGACCCGCCCAAAGTCAAGAAGGTACGTTGCTCCATACCTTGAGCCGCCACCAATAATGTCATCCGCCAGCTCCATATAGGTCTTGAATTCTTCGTAGGAAATACCTGCCTGAAGCGTCACAGTAGCAGCCCTATTCTGATTAGGCCCAGCCTCGTCAGTCATGGTCATTGTGTATTGGCCTTCTCCCTGTTCTATCAGCTCACCCCCACCAAAGGTGAAACCTTCTTCTTGGGAAATACTGCCCTCTGCTTTCAATAATTCATCCACAGAAATACCAGTAAGACTAGAGAGTATTTCTGCCATCTCCCTCTGCTCCTTATGATTCAGCTTTACATCTTTATAAAAGCCTATGGGGTAGGCTGTATAGCTATTTACTGAAAATTCAGCGTAAAGGGATGCTAAGGCTCCGGGCATGATGATTTCTGGTATTTCCTTCACCTGCATTCCATAGTCAGCCTGTTCCGCCTTAGGCATTTCAATCTTTCTATCACTGAAATTCAGTACATCCTGAGAGCTGACCATCAAGAGTACGGTTGCCGTTAGAAGAAGAAAGGTTATTGAAAATACACTTTTTTTACATTCTCGAAGAAACAGCACTATAGCTCACCTCCTACATTGTCGATGGAAGCTCCATTTTGATAAAGATAAAGCATGTAAGCATCCTCGATATTGGGCTGACACGTCATTGCACCTGCAACGGGCTCATCAGACAAGAAACGTACCACTGCTTCATGACCCTGGGTATGGATACTGGTTATGGTGTACTCCCTTTTTAGCTCTGGCAAAGCTCTTTTATCTGCGGTTTTGATAAACACCTTTCCCCTTGCAGCCTCTAAAAGGGTGTCAACGGTTCCGCTGAAAAGCAGCCTTCCATTATCTAAAATTCCTATATTTTCACAGGTAGCCTCAATATCGCCAACAATGTGGGTAGATAATATTACAACCCTTTCTGATGCAACCTCCCACAGTAAATTACGCAGTCGAATCCGCTCTTCAGGGTCAAGCCCCGCAGTGGGCTCGTCTACAATTAAAACCTTCGGGTTATTCAAGAGGGCCTGGGCAAGTCCCAGCCTTCGCTTCATTCCTCCCGACAGTGCCTTTACTTTCTTCCCTTTATGCTCCGAAAGATTTACCCGATCCAGCAGAATTTCAGTACGCTTTTTCCTATTTTTAGGGTCTATTCCCGAAAGAACTCCCAAATAATCCATAGTTTCTAAAACACTCATGGTGGGATACATGGAAAATTCCTGTGGCAGGTAGCCAATGATTCTACGAATTTGCCCTGTATTTCCTATTGGTATTCCATATAGGGTAATTTCCCCATCCTTTTTGGGCAGCAACGTGGCAAGGATTTTCATTAATGTTGTTTTGCCAGCACCATTCCTGCCCAGTAGTCCAAACATTCCCTGCTTAACATTTAAGCTCACATTAAATAACACCTGCCTTTTCCCATAAAATTTGTTCAAATTCTTAATTACAATTGCATTTTCATCCATAGATTTGACTCCCTTTCTAATTACTATTTGAAATCCTATAAATGTATCATAATGTATAAATATCAACTTTTTATATACAAGCTCAAAAAAGCCTTTGTCTGCACAATTACAAACAAAGGCTTTTTATCCAAATTTATTTAAAATACAACCCTCACCGACGCACCACTATCATGATTAAACAGGCTAATAAAGCCGCCATGTCTTTCACATAACACCTTACAAATATTAAGCCCCATACCCAGGTGCTGATTTTTCTCATTTTGATGGGACTGGTAAAAGGGCTTGGTTGCTTCCATTAAATCCTTATTACTAAAGCCCTGGCCGTCATCGGAGACGGTAATCGAAAACCCGTCATTATCGGTGGATAGGCTAACGGTAATTTTATTTTTCGCAAATCTTACCGCATTGGAAAGTAGATTTTCATATACCTCCATTACTATAAATTGGTCTACGAATAATGTCTCTTTATTTGACAGCCTTGAGTGAAATTCCAGTTGCTTATCACTGCATAATATTTCACTGCTGACTTTCAAATTGTTCAATAGCTCTTGAGCAGGTATATCGGCCTTATTAATTGCTATATCCTCTAATTTTTGCATACGATTCATTTCTGTAACATAGCTTTCAAGACGGTCAATATGTCCCTTCATTATTTCCAAGGTGGCGACAATCTTCTCTATTTTTATCCTCCCGTCAGGCACATATTTTAACAGCATATCACTTTGGCCCTTTAATACGGTCAGCGGCGTACGTAAATCGTGTGAAAATGCTGCATTAAGTCGTTTGTGTTGATCCATTCGACGCCACATTTCAAGGTTATTTTCCTTTAAGGCAGCTCGCATCTTTTCAAAGCTATGGCAAAGCTGGCCCATTTCATCATTTTTATTATATTGAAGGGTAAAATCAAGATTGTTTTTTTCAATCTGCATAGAGGCATCGGTTAATAATGCCAGGGGCTCCTTTAGTTTGTTTTGATAAAATAAAAAAGCAGCGAAAATAATACAAATCGAGAAAATAAAAGGGATTGAAAGGCCGGAGAATAGCCTCAGAACCTTTATTTTTTGGCTATCCTCCCTGGAAAGCTCCCGTGGGTGGGAAAAAATAATGGCCCCACTCCCCAGCTGTTCTCCTTCTCGAGTGGTCAGATAATAGGTTTCACCCTGGTCTGAATAGGAAGAATATATTTTTTCTTCTATTTTATCAACAATGTTGATCACCAGGGCAGATAAGGCTGCTGCCACAAGCAGACAAAGAATAACATAGATGATAAAGGTAGCCTTAAAGGATAAATTCCTAACCGCTGCTATTTTGTCCATTTATAGCCTACCCCCCATACTGTTTCAATATAGGGCTTCATACCGGCAGCTGTAAATTTTCCACGTATTCGCCGTATGTGTTCTGCAACCACCATGCTGTCACCAGCACCGTCAAAACCCCATATTTTCTCATAGATACGCTCCTTATCAAAGATCTGTCCTTGATGCTGTGAGAGCAATGCAACTATGTCGAATTCTTTTTTCGCCAGGCTTATGGCTTGGCCTTGGAAATATAAAAGCCGTTCAGAGTAATTAATAACCAGATCATGGTCTATTTTAATTTTAGGAGATTCCCTTTGACGATGCTCACGTCTCAAATGAGCAGCCACCCGGGCCCCTAATTCTTCAATGGAAAAGGGTTTAACAATATAATCATCCCCACCCATACCAAAGGCCTTAATTTTATCACTGTCTTCCACCCTTGCAGTAAGAAATAGGATGGGACAGCAGACATAATTTCTGATTTGACTGCAAACCTCGATTCCATCGACATCTGGCATATTAATATCCAGCAAAATAATATCGGGGTGCCTTTCTACCCATTTAATTGCCCCTTTACCGTCTAATGCAGTCATAACTTCATAGCCGTTAAGTTGAAAATAATCCTTTAGCATATTTACAATATCAATTTCATCATCAACAATCAATATCCTTTTCCCCATTCTATACACCTCCAACCTTAGCATAGCATAGATTTTTCAACTTTTTATCAATATTTTTAAGTACCCCTTTGAGCAATTTATGGATTTATCCTAACCTGTTAATGGAGACTGGTATTTTCAGGATTTTTTCTATTCCTTAACGATTTATTAACATCTTTGTTCTTATTTATTATAAAATAATAATAGGTTTGTACTTGCCCATATTTTGATTGGAGGGATTGTCTTGAAAAAACCCTTGGTAATTGCCCATCGTGGCGCATCAGGCCATAGACCTGAAAACACCCTTTCAGCCTTTCAGCTGGCTTTAGAATGGGAGTCCGATGGAATCGAGCTGGATGTTCACATGAGTAAGGATGGTCACTTAATTGTTTGCCACGACGAAAGCGTTAACCGTACCACCAATGGAACAGGCTTAATTAAGGATTTAACCCTAAAGGAAATTAAGGAGCTGGATGCCGGCGGCTGGTTTCATTCTGACTTTTCAAATGAAAGAATTCCAACCCTTGAAGAGGTGCTAAAGGTAATCAGAAATAAAGATCTATTACTTAATATCGAATTAAAGAGTGGGCCTATTCTCTACGAAGGAATAGAAAAGGAGGTAATAAGGCAATTAAAGGCCTTTGGACTTCAAGAACAGGCAATACTTTCCTCCTTCAATCATTATAGCCTATTGGAAATAAAAAGAATTGACAAAAATATGAAGGCCGCCATCCTTTACATGGAGGCCATGGTTGACCCCTGGGTATATGCTGAATATATCGGTGTGGAGGGGCTTCACCCCTATTTCCCTGGTGTTATCCCGCCGGTGGTGGCAGACTGCTTGCGAAATGGATTGATGATTAACCCCTTTACTGTAAATGACGAGCAGCATTTAAAGCAGCTGTTCGCCATGGGTGTAACAGGGGTCATTACCAATTATCCGGATCGTGCAAATAAAATGATTAGAGAGCTGTCAGAAAGGAGCTAATTATGAAGCTAGATTATAAAAAAACCTTTATACTGGGCTTGGGTTTCTTTGCCATCAGCCTGGTCTGGCCTCTCTATAATTATTACATTCCTTTGTTTCTAAAGGAATATATTAATAGTCAGTTTTGGATTAATACCATTATGACCCTGGATAATGTGCTGGCCGTAACATTGATTCCCTTTTTTGGAAGCTTAAGCGATCGTACCCAAAGCCGATTTGGCAGGCGAATGCCCTTTTTATTAATTGGAATCCCATTGTCTGCCCTCCTTTTTACCCTTTTGCCAACTTATTCCGGCTTTTATTCGTTAATTGGTATTTTATTTGTTTTTAATTTATCTATGGCTATTTACCGGGCCCCAACCGTGGCCCTTATGCCCGATATTACCCCACCACCCCTTAGAAGCAGGGCCAACGGGGTCATTAACTTTATGGGAGGCCTGGCCTCGGTATTAGTCCTTTTTGTGGGGGCCTATCTTTATGATATCAATTCCAGTTTACCCTTTATTTCTTCTGGTGCTCTAATGTTTTTGGCTGTCTTTTTACTT
The DNA here is from genome assembly GCA_965652145.1 of uncultured Clostridiaceae bacterium. GTDB lineage: Bacteria > Bacillota > Clostridia > Peptostreptococcales > Natronincolaceae > CBFGTV01. Next base: position 26,640 of record CBFGTV010000017.1, on the reverse strand, counting down.
TTCATTTTTATTAAAGAGCCGAAGCAGCTACAGAAAGCAGATAAAGTAAAAATGAATATCACCCATGCCCTAAAGGAAATTGTTTTTAGCCAGGACAAAACTACCCTCTACCTTCTTCTGGCCATCTTTTTTTGGTTTGTCGGCTACCAGGGTATGGAGGCCACCTTTAGCAATTACAGTGTACATTTCCTGGGAATTCGTGAAAGCGCCGGCTCCATCATTTTGGGCAGCTTTGCAGCAACCTTTTTACTTTTTGCCATTCCCAGCGGGCTGATTGCCAGCAAAGTGGGTAAAACTAAAACCATTTTGGCCGGGATAGGGGGGTTGGTTACGGTATTTATATTGCTTTCTACGATACGAAACACCACCAGCTTTTTTTCACTGCCCTTTAATATCATTATGATGATCCTTTTTGCTGTTGGAGGATTCTTTTGGGCCTGTATTAACATCAACTCCTACCCAATGGTGGTAGAGATGACAACGGAAGATAAGGTTGGGACCTATACCGGGCTATATTATTTTGCTTCTTCTCTGGCCGCCATTACAGGGCCTTTGATTTTCGGTATGTTTGTTGATTTAATTGGATACCAGTCAATGTTTATTACAGGGGCCGCAGCCTTCGCCCTGGCCTTTATTTGTATTTTGAAAATTAAAGCCAGAAGGCGAGTCGCTGTACCTTCCGAAGGTTAAAATACCCTGGGCAGCTTGCCCAGGGTATTTTATATGATTTTAATTGTCTATGGCAATTCCTGATTAATAATTTCTTCCGCTATTTTTTCCAGCGTAATACAGCGATCCATACTTTGCCTTCTTAACCATTGATATGCTTCACCTTCTGTCATGGCCCGACGCTCCATTAAAAGCCCCTTGGCCTTATCTATTTTCTTTCTGGCCGCCAGGCTGTTTTCCAGCTTTTCAACCTGCTTGACCAGGTTATTAATCTTATTTGAATTAACAATTGAAAATTCAACCATATGATAAAGCTGCTCCGGCTGAACCGGTTTAGTAATATAGGCATAGACCCGCATATGCTTTAGCTTATCAAGGAACTGAGGATTTAAGCTGCTGGTCATAAAAACCACCGTTGAAAGCTGATCGCCTTCGATGATTCTGGCCACCTCATAGCTTTTCATTCCCCAAAGGTTCACATCTAATATGACCAGGTCGGGTAAAATACTTCTGGCAATTCTTAGGGCTCCTGCTCCATCAGTGGCCTGATACAGGCGGTATCCCCTTTTGGTCAATAGCTGTACCACCTGGGTTCTGACATTTTCCCCGCTATCTGCAACCAGGATACTATAATTATTCATAAAATCACTCCAAACAGCAGGCTATATTTCAGCAGTAAAGCCCTAAAATTTCTTTAAATATCTGTCAAGCTCCCATTGGGAAACATAGGCGGAATACTCATTCCATTCATAGAGGGTAGCATCTACAAATTTCTCTAGGATATGGTCTCCTAAAACCCCTTTAATAACATCATCCTTTAAAAGAAGCTTTACTGCCTCATAGAGATTTACGGGAAGGCTCTCAATTCCCCTTTCCTTTACCTCCAGCTTCTCCATTTCATAAACATTGCTGGAAACTGCCTCTGGAGGAATAATTTTATTTTTGATTCCTTCAAGACCTGCCTTTAAAATAACTGCCATGGCTAAATAGGGATTGGCGGAAGGGTCAGGGCTTCTCAATTCTATTCTTGTGGAGCTTCCACGTTTTGTAGGTATTCTAATTAAAGGACTTCTATTGTTGGCTGACCAGGCAATTAACACTGGCGCCTCGTAACCCGGCACCAGCCTTTTATAGGAATTGACCGTTGGGTTCGTAATAGCTGTAAAGCCCTTGGCATGCTTCAATACTCCCCCTAAAAAATGATAGGCTACCGTTGAAAGCTTCAGCTCATCAGCTTCGTCATAAAAGGCGTTTTTGCCCTCTATGGTTTCCAGGGACATATTAATGTGCATACCAGACCCACTCATTCCATACTTGGGCTTCGGCATAAAGGTGGCATGGAGCCCGTGTCGTTGGGCAATCATTCTGACAACCATTTTAAAGGTCATAATATTATCAGCGGTGGTTAGGGCATCCTTATATTTAAAGTCGATTTCGTGCTGTCCAGGGGCTACCTCATGATGGGAGGCCTCAATTTCAAATCCCATCTCCTTCAACACCATGGTCATATCCCTACGGGCACTGCCCCCCAGGTCCACCGGAGCTAAATCAAAATAGCCTGCATCATCGTGGGTTTTCAGAGAAGGCTCCCCCTTTTCGTCGGTGTAAAACAGAAAAAATTCACACTCCGGCCCCACATTTAATTGATACCCCAGGTTCTTTGCCTCCTGAAGTACCTTTTTTAGGGCATTTCTGGGGCACCCCGGAAAAGGGCTGCCATCGGATCGATAAACGTCACAGATCAGCCTTGCCTCCTTTGGATAACTAGACCATGGCAATATGGTGAAGGTTTTGATGTCAGGTACTAAATACATGTCAGACTCTTCAATTCTGACAAAGCCGTCTATTGACGAGCCATCAAACATAATTTCATTATTAAGGGCCTTTTCCAGCTGCTCGATGGTAATAGAAACATTTTTCATCACCCCCATAATGTCTGTAAATTGAAGGTGAATAAATTCCACTTCCAGCTCCTTTGCCTTATTTAACAGCATTTCCTTTTCATTCATGGGCTCTTTCCTCCTTTAAAATTTGAATTTGCTATTGAGGTTGTTGAATCAATTCCAGTATAGTAAAAAACCAGCAATCGTGGGGAAGCTTCTATCTGCATGGCACTAAACAATCCAGCTATTGAATTAAATGAAGAAATCCTTGTGATTGAAAAATTTGATAACACTATTGTATACAAAAATTCCCCTATATACAAAGAATTTTGTAATATTTTTAAGGCACTGACCCCTTATCATCGATAAGGGGCCTTAGGAGGACTAAAATATTAGGAAATTGTCTAATTAATATGACCAACTATATTTCATTGTTAAGGGCTAATTTTCCCTCATCACCATTTCTAATACGAATAACATTGCTGATTTCGGTAATAAATATCTTACCATCACCAATTTCACCGGTATAGAGTACCCTCTTGGCGGTTTCCACCACCTGCTCCACCGGCACTTCACAAATAACGGTTTCCACTTTTATTTTTGGCAAAAGCTCTGGGGTATAGGTAACCCCTCTGTAATTTTCTGTTCTTCCTTTTTGTACACCGCATCCCATTACATTGGTAACAGTCATACCCATTACGCCTATATCATTTAAGGCTTCCTTTAAAGCCTCAAATTTATTGGGTCTGGTGATAATTTCCACCTTCGTTATCCTTTCAGTCATTGCCATGCCTCCCTTTCTCCCTCTGAATAATTAAACCTGTTCACTGCTTATTTGAGTCACCCTTGGTTCAAAATCTGCGTAGCTGTCGGCACCATGCTCCCGTTTATCTAAGCCCTCGATTTCTTCCTCATCGCTGACCCTTAAGCCTACTGTAAAGTCGATGGCTTTAAATAGAGCAAAGCTGGTTAAGCAAACCCATAGACCAACTGCCACGACCCCAACAAGCTGAGTAATCAGGAGGCCTGCTCCACCACCATAGAGCAAGCCGCCGTCGGTGGAAAATAATCCAACCATAATGGTTCCAAGGGCTCCACATATACCATGAACACTGATGGCCCCCACTGGGTCATCAATCTTTAACACATTATCAAATAATTCTATGGCATAAACCACAATAATACCTGCAGCAGCCCCAATTATTACTGCACCAAATGCATCTACCACATCGGTGCCGGCGGTTATTCCCACCAAGCCAGCTAAAACGCCATTTAACGTCATACTGACATCGGGTTTTTTATACTTTGCCCAGGAAACAAGCATTGCTACAATGGACCCCATGGCTCCGGCCAAATTGGTGGTAATAAAGATATGAGAAATAGCCACTGTATCTGTTCCAGCAAGGGTAGACCCGGGATTAAATCCAAACCAGCCTAGCCAAAGAATAAAAACTCCCAGGGCTCCCAGGGTTAAGCTATGGCCTTTGATAACCTTAACCTTTCCATCCTTTGTATATTTACCGATTCTAGGGCCAATTACGATGGCCCCCATCAGGGCTGCCCATCCCCCGGTTGAATGAACAACGGTCGAGCCGGCAAAATCATGGAAGCCTAGCTCTGAAATCCAACCGCCACCCCAAATCCAATGGCCTACAATGGGATAAATAACAGCACTGATCACTAGGCTATAAATTAAATAGGATACAAACTTTGTTCTCTCAGCCATGGCACCAGATACAATGGTTGCCGCCGTAGCACAGAATACCGTTTGAAAAATTAAAAAGGTCTCCTTTGGAATATTTAATTCGAGTCCTCCATAGTTTCCCAGGGTGAAGAAATCCAGCTTTCCGATTAGGCCTCCGATGGTCGGCCCAAACATGATACTAAAGCCAATCAGCCAAAAGACCACTGATCCAACGGAAAAATCCATTAAATTTTTCATGATAATATTTCCTGCATTTTTTGATCTAGTAAAGCCTGTTTCCACCATGGCAAAGCCCGCCTGCATAAAAAAAACCAAACAGGTTGCCAAAAGTACCCATACCGTATCAATAGCAATTGAATAGTCCATTTTCACGTCCCCCTTAATCTTTACAATATCTTTTTGTTTCAAAGCCTTGAGTCATGTCCTTTGGTACATGCTCTAAATAATTGTATAAAGTATACTTTATATGACAATAAAAAAAGACATCCTTAACAAAGGGAGCTTTTTCCCTTGTTAATAGACGCCTTTGCCTATTGTACAATATGAATGCTAAATATGATGGTTTAATATAGATAGTATTGTAATATATTTTAATGGATAATGCAATATATTTTTTGATTTTTTTGAATAACCTCTTTCTTTTTGATGCTTCTCATTATTAAATGGAGAAATCAAACTCATAATTTTTCATACAAACTAAATTGCTATATATTTAACATATAATCAACCTAATCATTACATCCCATAACCTTGTCTTAATTATGATTTAACAAATACTCGATATAATAACGCTGAAATATAAAAAATAAGGAGGTTGTCTAAAATGCTGACCAGAAACAAAAAAGCTGTATCAATGATTGGTATTTTTCTGATGGTTGCTATCTTGGCCATTACAGTAAGTACCAATACCTTCGCTTCCCTTGACCAGGAAAAAGCCGCCATTACATATGAGGGGAAGGCACCAAAGTACATATTCTTATTTATCGGCGATGGTTTAAGCTACCCCCAAATTACTTCCACTGAAATGTACTTAGGCAAGAAGGCTGGTTTGAAGGATATTGTAGATGGGGGTGGAATTGAAAAATTGAACTTTTCTAATTTTCCTACAGCGGGTTCTGCCCAGACCTACGATTCATCTTCCTTTATTCCAGACTCTGCTTCCACTGCAACATCTCTGGCAAGCGGCTATAAAACCCTGTCTGGGGTAATTAATATGGACCAAGGTAAAGCAGTTTCTTACACTCCTATTACCGAAAGGCTTGCCGCTAAGGGCTATAAGGTGGGCATTGTTTCCAGCGTGCCCCTCAACCATGCCACACCAGCTGCCTTTTATGCCAAGGTTCCCAGCCGTGGAATGTATTATGAAATTGCTAGTCAAATTCCCGGCTCTGGCTTTGATTATTTTGGCGGCGGTGGGTTTTTAAGCCCGACAGGTAGCAACAGCGATCAGCCTCATATATACGAGGTTCTGAAAAAGAAAGGCTATACGATTGTTAATACACGGGAGGATATTCTAAAGCTAAGTCAACAAGACAAAAAAGTAGTTGCAGTGAGCCCAGATATGTCTGTAGACGGAACCTCCCTTCCCTACGAAATTGACCGGCAGCCAGGACAGCTTTCATTGGCTGACTTTGTAAAGAAGGGTATTGATGTACTGGAAAACCCCAACGGATTTTTTATGATGGTTGAAGGGGGAAAAATTGACTGGGCTGGCCATGCCAACGATGCTCCTGCGGTTATCCACGATACAATCGCCTTTGCAGACGCAGTAGAGGCTGCAATTGATTTTTATCATAAACACCCTGACGAAACCTTGATTGTGGTCACCGGTGACCACGAAACCGGAGGGATGACCATTGGCTTTGCCGGAACTGGCTATTCAACATTCTTTGATAAGATTCAAAGGGCGACCACATCATCAGATGAAGCCTTTAGGCACCACGTTCTGAATCCCTATAAAGAAAATCATACAATTGATACTGCCCAGGTGTCTGATTTAGCCGGGGAAATTAAGGCCGGCTTTGGCTTGTTATTCCCCGATGATAAAGATGCTGAAAAATATCCTGAAATGGTTTTAACACCATCTGAAATTCAAAAGCTGGAAGATGCCTTAAAGCAAAGTATGACCCCTGCCGAGGAAAGGGCCAATACGGAAGAGGAGCAATTATTATATGGTGGTTATGAACCCTTCTGCATTACCATTACTCATATATTAAACCATAAAGCCGGTATCAGCTTTACCTCCTACGCCCATACCGGTCTGCCTGCTCCGGTATTTGCCATTGGAAAGGGCCACGAGCTGTTCAACGGATTCTATGATAATACTGATATATATCATAAAATGGCTGCTATTTTAAATGTCAAATAATTTGTAAAGGCTAATAGCTGTATTAAAATTGAGCGAGTTGCCAGCCTCGCTCAATTTACTTTTATAAATAGCTTGTTCAATATTAAATTCTGTCATTTAAATAAGCTTATTATCATAGAAAATTAAGAAAAGGATGGTGTAAAAACAGATGAGGGAAGCTAAAAAGAGAAACTTCATTTTTATTGGATGCAGCCTTTTTATGATTATCTTCTTACTTTTTCTTCCTACTGGTTTTGTGGTAAACGAATATCCCAACAGCAGCCGTGTACAGTTGGAAATACTGGAGGTTAATAATGATGGTATTCACTATGCAGGCGGCATGATTCTTCAAGGGGAGCAGTTATGCAGGGTCAGGATATTAAATGGTAAATTTAAAGGAGTAGAAAAACCAGCAGTAAATCACTTTATCGGAAAACTAGAAATGGATAAAATCTTTGAAAAGGGAGACAAAGCGCTGGGGGTAATCGATTATTTAGAAGATGAAGTCACCCATATTACTTTAATAGACCATTATCGATTGGATTTAGAGATCATTTTATTTGGCGGATTCATGCTATTACTAATTATTTTCGCAAAATGGGTTGGTGTTAAGGCACTGCTGTCTTTTGTGTTAACGATACTGGTAATCTGGAAACTACTAATTCCTATGCTGTTAAAGGGCTATCATGCCATTATTGTGTCAATGATAATTATTGTTTTTCTGACAGTGATCATTATTACCTTGGTGGCAGGCATTAGCCGTCGAGCCTTTGTTGCCATAATGGGTTCATTTCTGGGTACCTTCTTAACCTGTGTACTAACCCTGGTATTTGGGAAATTTTTTAAAATCCATGGGGCCATTCTTCCCTTTTCAGAAACCTTATTATATTCGGGATATGCCCATTTAAATCTCACCGATATTTTTATTTCCAGTATATTCATCGCCTCCGCCGGAGCCTTAATGGATGTAGCCATGGATATTTCCACTGCAATTCACGAAATGGTTCAAAATAACCCAGATATCACAAGAAGCCAAGCGATTCAATCGGGCTTTGAAATTGGCAGAGCAGTGATTGGAACCATGACCACCACCCTGCTATTGGCCTATTCAGGCGGATACATTGCACTATTGATGGTTTTTATGGCCCAGGGAACACCAGTTATTAATATTTTAAATCTCCGTTACGTCGCCGGCGAAATTCTTCATACGATAGTAGGCAGCTTTGGACTGGTGACAGTGGCCCCCTTTACGGCCATTTTAGCCGGAATTGAATTTACCAGACCCGCCTACATTAAAAAAATAAAGCAAAACCTAGCTGAAGAAAAATCCTTCTGACAAGGAATGATCCCCATTCCTGTCAGTAAGGATTTTTAACAGCTAAAGTTCCCTGGTTCGGGCTTTTATTCTTTCCCCTCAGTCAGCAGCCTTCTGGCAAAGCGGATTCCTGCCTGACCATCCACCGCATAATAGTCCGCTCCAATCATTTCTGCATATCGAGGGTTCAAAACGGCTCCCCCCACCATAATTTTACACTCAGGCACCTCCCCCTTGATTAGCTCGATGGTTCGCTGCATGTTTTTTACGGTGGTTGTCATTAGCGCACTCAACCCCACCAATCGGACCCCATGCTCCTTTACGGCGGCCAATATGACCTCTGGAGCTACGTCCTTTCCTAGATCAAGAATGTTGTAGCCGTAATTTTCCAATAGCATTTTGGCTATATTTTTTCCAATATCATGGATGTCTCCCTGGACAGTGGCTAAAATAATCTTTTCATTTTGCAGAACTGAGGTGTTTTTTGAAGAAGCACCCTTAATAACCTCAAGCCCTGCCTTTACTGCCTCGGCCGCCCTTAAAAGCTGGGGCAGAAAGAGAATTCCTCCCTCGTAGGCCTCCCCCACCTGATCAAGGGCCGGTATAAAAAATTGATTGATAATTGCCAGCCCATCCATTTCTTTTAATAGCAGCCTGACGGTATCAGCCACAGCTCCCTTTCTGCCCTCTACAATCATGGCCTTTAAATCATTATTTTCATGAGGCATGACCCCTTGACCAGGTTGAATGCCCTGGAAATCTCTGATAAAGTCCTTGGCCTCCTGATCCTCCCCCTTTAAAACCCGATGGGCCTTTACCGTATTCATCATCTCTTCAGAAAGGGGATCAAGTATTGGTACATCCAGCCCTGCCATTAGGGCACCGGCTAAAAAGGTTCTGTTGATTAATGACCGATTGGGTAAGCCAAAGGAAACGTTGCTGACCCCCAGGGTAGTTTTTAATCCCAGTCGTTCCTTAACCAGAGACACGGCCTTTAATGTTTCCATGACAATAGATTGCTGAGCCGAAACGGTCATCACCAGGCAGTCTATAATCAAATCCTCCTTTGGAATTCCATAGGCCATGGCTCCTTTCATGATCTTTTCTGCAATGGCCACTCTTCCTTCGGCGGTTTCCGGAATTCCCCCTTCATCCAGGGTAAGGGCCACTAAAACTGCCCCATACTTTTTGGCCAGGGGGAAAACCTGCTCCATACTAGATTCCTTTCCATTGACTGAATTTATAATTGGCTTTCCGTTGTAGCACCTGAGGGCCCCTTCAAGGGCCTTGATATTTACGCTGTCAATTTGAAGCGGTGTATCTACCACTGTTTGAATAGTAGTAACGGCTTCCTTCAATACCCTTTCCTCATTGATTTCCGGCAATCCAACATTAACATCTAATATGTGGGCCCCCGCCCGGGTTTGTTCTATGGCTTCGGTTAAAAGCACCTCCAAGTCATTTTGACGCAGGGCTTCCTTTAGTTGTTTTTTTCCCGTCGGATTAATTCGTTCCCCTGTTATTGTTGTTTTCCCGTCAAGTATGACTGTTTTGGTGCCCGAGGTGCAACAGGTAACGATTTTTGTCTCGCAGGGTTGAAACTGAAATCTGTCTATTTGCTGCTGTAGGGCCCTTATATGGTCTGGTGTGGTGCCGCAGCAGCCGCCCAAAATTTTTACGCCCAGCTTAGCCAATTGCCTGCCGTATTCTCCAAAGGCTGCTGGCTCCACCGGAAAAACGGTTTTACCCTGTACCAAAGTGGGCAGCCCTGCATTGGGTTGTACGATTACCGGTACTTTGGCGTATTTTAACACGTCAGGTAATAATGGCAGAATTTCTTTAGGCCCAAGGGAGCAATTAATTCCCAGGGCATCTGCCCCCAGTCCCTGTAGCACCTGGGTAGCTGTAATGGCATCGGTTCCCACAAAGGTTCTTCCGTCCCCCTGGAAGGTCATAGTACAGAATACGGGTAAATCACTATTTTCCTTAACTGCCAGCAGAGCCGCCTTGGCCTCATATAAATCGGAGAGGGTTTCAATTATAATACAATCCACCCCGGCCTTAACGCCAGCCATCACCTGTCTTTTAAAAATCTCATAGGCCCTTTGAAAGCTGATTTCACCAAGGGGAGCCAGCATTTGACCCAGGGGGCCAATATCCTGTGCCACATAGGGGGCCTTGGCTTCTCTAGCAAGCCTTACCCCGGCTTCGATAATTGCCTCAAGGCTATGGGAGCTTTTTCCCAGCTTCAATTCATTGGCTTGAAAGGTATTGGTGGTTATGATTTGAGCCCCTGCCTTTACATAGCTTTGATGAATTTCTCGGATCAATTCTGGCTTCTCAAGATTTAACAGCTCCGGCAGGGCACCGACTTCAAGACCTGCCCTTTGAAGCATGGTGCCCATGGCCCCATCAAACAAAATCATTTTATTTTGTTCATTTATCAAATTCCGCACAGGCAGAACCTCCTTTTCTATAGCTGCAATGTTGATATTGTAGACAGCCTTCACAGCCAGCAACCTTTTTGGTGGGGTCTTTACTAATACCGATACAGGCTGTAACTGATTTTCTGGGTACTAGAAAATGATGGTCTGTCACTGTCAAACCAATTTTTTTATCAGCCTCCAACAGCTTTATTAGCTCTGGCTGCAGTTCAACCGAAAGGTCGCCATAGCCCGGACTGAATCGCCCCGTCAGATAGCTGCCAGGGGCGGCTCCATTTTTTATGACGGATTCTGCATGATCACAGAGTACCTCAATGGCTTCAGAAGCGCAGGCATCCAGTATCACCGCCCGGGTCATATCGGTATGCTGGTATCTTTTTATTTTCAAGTCAACCCCTACCCCCAGGGTAGCCGCCATCATAACGCATTGGCTACAGCCCTTGAGGTGTGAGGCAATGGCTGCGCCCTTAAGAATAAGCCGTGTATTCACCAGTTTAATCCCATCATTTTGGTGTTGAATTTGAAATGTTTGATATACATAGAAGGCCTTTGTAGCTTGCTCCATTTCTTCCATACAGCTATCGATCATTTGAGTCAGCTCCCGGTCAAGGGCCTGATCACGATAACCAAGGTATCTTAATACTTCTGATTTTCTTAGCTTAATTTTCTTCAACCCTCTTTCCCAAAGTCTATATGCTTGCTATATATTTAATTGAGCCATAATTTCCCTGGCAATTTCCGGCTTATTCATTGTATAGAGATGGATTCCATCTACACCATTTTTAATTAAATCTGAAACCTGCTGAGCCGCATATTCAATTCCTTTTTTTCTAAGGGTATCGGGCTGATGCTCATATCGTGCCAACAGCTTAATTACCCTGGCTGGTAAGGAGGCGCCACAAAGAAAAATCATTTTTTCAATTTGCTTTTTATTTAAAATAGGCATAATTCCGGCGGATATTTTACAATGAATCCCCTGCCCCCTCAATTGCTCTAAAAACCGATAAAATAGCTGGTTTTCGAAAAATAACTGGCTAATCAAAAATTCAACCCCTGCCTCTACCTTATCTTTGAGGCAGTCAATATCCTGATTGATGTCATCACATTCTATGTGACCTTCTGGATAAGCAGCTCCCCCTATTGAAAAATTTCCATATGCCTTTACATCCTTTACTAGATCTATTGCATATTGGTAGTCTTTAACCGGCCTTCCCTCACCGCTGATAGGCATATCTCCCCGCAGGGCCAGTAGATTTTCTATTCCTTTTTCCTGTAGCTGATCCAGCTTTCTTTTAATGGTTCCCTTTTCAGAATTGACACAGGTGAGATGAGCCAATGCCTCTATTCCATATTGATTTTTAATTAAGGATGCTATTTCAAGGGTTTGATTTCCTCCATTTCCCCCTGCTCCATAGGTTACACTGATAAAATCTGGCCCTAATTCCGTTAATCCCTCTATGGTTTTATAAATTGTGCCTATATCGTGATTTTTTTTTGGAGGAAAGACCTCAAAGGAAATAACTGGTTTCTTTTCATTGTATATATTGGCTATTTTCAATTCAATACCTCCCTATCATTTTCAACACGGTATTTTTATTTCCTGTCTTATGATCGATGGTTTTTAATTGTATAAAAAAACCACCTCTTTAGATAAGAAGCGGCAGCATGCTTTTATATATGCCTTTTACACAATCTCCTTATCTTTCAGCCATGGGCTGCAGGAATTAGCACATTTCCAGCCTGTCATAACAGGTTGGCTGTTGCCGGGTTTCATTGGGCCAGTCCCTCCACCGCTCTGGATAAGATTATTTTATTTATCGGTCAAAACAAATTACCTTCAATTGATTAGACCATTGAGTTATTCTGTAATAAAAACCCCCTTAATCAAAATATAAGCTTCCAGATCAATGCTATAAAAATTATTGTTATAGTGTATCATAGTTCTTTACAATTGTAAATACTGTTTTTATATAATTCTGACAATATCCCTGTCAAAAGAGAGGTCGACAGACGGGGAATCCCCTGGGGAATTCTTCCCCGTTCTATCGTTTCAGCTGTTGTTAATATCATTATTTTTCTTTTACCCCTGACATTCTCTTATATTCCTTTAGCTCTTCTTTAATATAGGGCAGCTTTAATAGTATTTTTTTGATTTGACTGACCGATAAGCGGGGAGCATTAAAGGAGTTATAGCCTGCCTCCAGGGAGTCGGAGAGGGTTCCTTGTACGTCATCATTATTACCATAATTCAAATCTCGATCATCGGGCTTTATTATATAATAATTTTTTAATTCTTCTGCCCTGGCCATTTCCTCGTGGGTTACCAGGGTTTCGTGATACTTTTCTCCATGTCGAATTCCTATAATCTTTGTGGCGGCCTCAATCTTAAAGATTTCCTTTATTGCTTGTGCCAAATCTGCTACAGTGGCGGCAGGGGATCTGAGTACAAAGATTTCTCCGTTATGGCCATATTTAAAGGCATGAATGACCAAATTAATTGCATCATCCATTGACATGAGGAATCTTGTCATCTGGGGATTGGTAATGGTTAGACATTCTCCCTGCTTGATTTGTTCCACCAGTCGGGGAACAATAGAGCCCCTGGTGGCCAAAACATTACCGTACCGTACGCAGCTAAGAAGCGTTCCCTTATTTAAATTCCTTGATTTAGCAATGATCAGCTTTTCCATCAGGGCCTTGGATTGCCCCATAGCATTAATTGGATATACTGCCTTGTCTGTACTGAGGCCTATTACCTTTTTTACACCGTTTTCTATGGCAGCTTCCAATACATTGTTTGTTCCTATGATATTGGTTTTTACCGCCTCCATTGGATTAAACTCACAGGAGGGCACCTGCTTTAAAGCAGCTGCGTTAAAGATGTAGTCTACACCCTTTGTTGCCTGATAAATGCTATTATAATCTCTAATATCACCAATGTAAAATTTGATTTTATCACTTTGATATCGAATTCTCATATCGCTTTGCTTCTTTTCGTCACGGCTAAAGATTCTAATTTCTTTGATACTGGATTTTAGAAATCTATTTAATACTGCATTACCAAAGGAGCCTGTTCCACCGGTAATGAGAAGGGTTTTTCCTGCAAACATTCTGATCCCTCCAAGTAATTGTTCTATCTTCTCTTTGATCCCCTACCCTATTTTATGAAAACAATTTCTAGCTTTCCTCCTTCCGATACCTGTATGATCTATTGAGTCTACTGTCTATTTGTATTTTATGAAGCCTGGAGGGAAAGGTACCTATTGGGCATAAAAAAACCCCCGGATTTATTTTTTATCCAGGGGATAACAAAGATTAAAATTGATATAGGTTTAAACCAACTTCATTACTAAAGGCCCGGTTAACGGTTCCTTCGATTGCCTCCACTAAAAGTTCACCAGTAGCACTGATTACAGCAGCGTTAAGATGTCCGCCATAGGTTTGATGATCTTTATCGGAAAGATTGATATGAAGATGAAGATATACTTCATCATTCATGGTCGAGATATTCCCTAAAAGACTGGTGATTTCATAATCGCCTTTAAGCTCAGTTGAATGGTACTCTTTTTTATCCACCTCAAAGAGCCCGATGGTGGCTTGATCAACGGCGCCAATCCCCTTTACCCATCCGAGGGTAATTTTTTGCTGTTGACAAAACTCCTTAAGGGTCGATACAATTTCTTCCCCTTTGTCTAAACGAATGACGTATTTTGTTCCAAACTGTTTAAATTCCATTATCTCACTCCTTTTGACCTGTTATATTCATTTTAACATTTTTGCTGTGGCTTATCCATTCCTTTCCTGTGAACAGGGCTTCTATACAGCTTTTCATATATAAAAAAGAAGCCCAGGGCTCCTTTTTCTATATAAATTATAAGCTTTTAGTTTCGAGGTACTTCTCTATCTCTTCAGCAGTAGACAGCTTCAGTACCTCTTCAGCAAGTTTTTGGGCCTCCTCAAGGCTCAGGCTTCTGATCAGCTTTCTGGCCGGAAGAATGGATAAGGGGCTCATGCTGAATTCATCTAATCCCATTCCTAACAGGATTGGTATCATTCTTTGGTCGCCGGCAGATTCACCGCACATACCAACCCAAATTCCTTCCCGGTGACCATTATCAATGACTGTTTTAATCAATCTTAACACGGCCGGGTTAAAGGGCTGATACAGGTGATGTATTTTTTCATTCATTCGATCTACCGCACAGGTATATTGGATAAGGTCATTTGTACCAATACTAAAGAAATCTACATGTTTTGCCAGCACATCACTCATCACGGCCGCCGATGGAACTTCAATCATCATTCCCACTTCTATATCATGTTGATAGGCAATGCCTTCCCTGTCTAAATCAGCTTTCACTTCATTTAGCACTTCTTTAGCCTCAAGAAGCTCTTTCAAATTGGATATCATTGGGAACATAATCTTCAATTTACCGTATACACTGGCCCTCAGTAAGGCCCTCAACTGATCTTTGAATATTTTTTGTTCCTTCAGGCATAGCCGAATGGCACGATATCCAAGGAATGGGTTCATTTCTTCCCCAATTTTCAAGTATGAGAGATTTTTATCTCCGCCAATATCCAGGGTACGAATGACAATGGGCTTCGGGTTCATCGCTTCCAATACTTGTTTATAGGCTTCAAATTGCTCTTCCTCACTGGGCAGGGTCTCTCGATTCATATAAATAAACTCTGTTCTAAAGAGTCCTACTCCTTCGGCATCATTTTTAATCAGGCCTGTTATATCCTGGGTAGTACCAATATTCCCTGCCAATTCTACCCGTCTGCCATCCTTCGTGATGCTTTCCTGACCCTTAATGGCATCCAAGGCTTTTCGTTCAGTAACATAGGCCTCTTTTAGCCCTTCGTACTTTTTGATTTCCTCCTTGGAAGGATTAACGATTACAGTTCCTCCTTCACCGTCTAATATAGCAAAATCTCCTGTCTTTAAGGCTTCAGTTATATCTTTTAAACCTACCACTGCAGGAATCTCCAAGGATCTTGCCATTATGGCCGTGTGGGAGGTTCTGCCCCCTATATTGGTTAAAAAGCCCATCACCCGTTCCTTATCCATTGTAGCGGTTTCAGAGGGTGTTAAATCATGAGCAACAAGAATAACATCCTCCTCTAAGGAAGCTAAATCAGTTTTCTTTTGCCCTGTAATTGTACGAATTACACGATCAGTTACGTCTTTTATATCTGCGACTCTTTCCCTCATATAATCGTTATCCATCGCTTCAAAAATAGCAATAAATTCTTCGGCTGTTTTACTAAGGGCATAGGCTCCATTAAGCCTTTCACTTTCAATTTTGTTTATTGTCCCTTGAATTAATTCGGGGTCATCCAATATCATTTTATGGGCATCGAAAATAGCTGCTTTTTGCTCCCCCAGCTCTTTTAATGCCTTTTCTCTAATCTGCTCAATTTCCTTTTTAGAAGCCTCAATGGCACCCAGAAACTTTTCTTTTTCCTGAGAAATATCTTCAATGGGTTCCTTTTCAAGGATAACGGGCTCATTTCTAACGACCAATACCTTCCCCAGGGCAAATCCCGGAGAAGCACCTGTTGCCTTTAACATTTTAACACCTCCAGCCTACTCGCCAAATTTTGTATTAAACAGATCAACAATGGCTGCCAGTGCAGCTTCTTCATCTGGCCCATTGGCAACAATTTTAATTTCATTACCTTTTTGCAGCCCTGCACTTAAAATATTCATAATTGATTTTGCATTAATTACCTTACCTTGATATTCTATATTAATATCTGATTTAAACTGAGCCGCCACCTTTACCAGCATTGCCGCCGGTCTTGCATGAATACCTGAGTCATTTTGTACACTAACGTTTTTTTCCATTTTATTTTCCTCCTTAACGAAATATACTAATTTATCAGCTTGGCAATGAGGCCAGCTATTGAATCATCACTACGTTTTCCTCGCCCCGCTTCGCCTGTGTACCTGCTTTAAAGGTAACGTGCTGGTCTTGAGAAAGATTTGTAAAGATGATTGGTGAAATAATTGACTTTGCATTGGTTTTAATTTCTTCTAAATCCACTTGAAGAATCGGCTGTCCGGCCTGTACTGAGTCTCCTTCGTTAACCAGAAGCTCAAAACCCTTTCCCTTAAGGTTAACAGTATCAATTCCTATATGAACTAAAATATCTAGGCCATCCCCAGCGGTAATACCAATGGCATGCTTAGTAGGAAATATGGTGGTTATGGTACCAGTCACCGGAGAAACCACTTCTCCATGGCTTGGTTCAATGGCAAAGCCATCTCCCATCATTTTGCTGGCGAAGACTTCATCGGGTACTTGATTGAGCTCAAGTAATTTTCCTTCTAAGGGGATTACAAACCCTTTCTTCCCGGTACCCTCCTTGCCTTCTATTAGCTTTTCGATCTCCTGCTTGAGCTTCACAGATTGAACACCAAATACGGCCTGTATATTACTTCCATTGGAAAATATCTCTGTGGCCCCCAGTTCTTTGATTTGCTCCTGGTTAGCCTGGACTATATCCTTAAGCTGAACCCTCAGTCTGGTTACACAGGCATCCAGGCCCAAAATGTTTTCTTTTCCCCCCAGAGCTTCTAAAATTTGTCCTGCTACTTTATCGTTTGCATTATGGATTACTTCTATGTCGTCTTTTTTCTTCCCAAGTCCAAATAACTTTCTAAGCAATAATATCATCTCCTTTTTAATATGATTCTACGTAAAAAAAGGCATGAACAAAAGCACAGAGACGGGGCCAATACCCTCCTAACCTATACTTTTACTCATGCCTGATCGTATCAGTAACACGTAAATCATATTTATTCTTAATAGCATATTAACATGAAACGTTTTCCTTGACAACACTTTTCTAATTTTTTAATATTTTTTGTCGATAAAAACCGTAAGGAGGGTTAGCATTATTTTGTACCCTCCTTACGGTTTTCCATACCGCTTAATTTATGGATATGAATTGCCATAAAGATTAGTTCTTCCTCTTTAATGGTTAATTTCAGAGCATTTTGTATCATTTTAGAAAGATCCCAGGCAATTTTGTATTCAATGGCCAGATCCTCCTTAAGCTTAAAAAGGCATGTATTGATCAGTTTTTCCTTTTTTTCAGCCCGATTTATCACACCGCTTAAATGCATCAAAAAGCGTTTATACTCAAAGGAATCCCTTTCCAAATGGATTCCCAGCCTTTCCTCCACATAGTGGAGCATTTTATTCATTACCATTGAATGTTCCAGGGCTCTGGTTTTGTCACCGGCTCCCATCCCACCGTGAAAATGCAGGGCCAAAAACCCAACCTCTGCCTCAGGGATATCCATATTCAGCTTTTCCTTCAGCATCATAACTGCCCGTAGGGCAAGGCTATATTCCAGGGGGTACAAAAGCTTTGTTTCATATAGAAAGGGATTGACAATTTCAACGCCCTCTTTAAGCCTTTTGATGGCGAAGTTAATGTGATCAATTAAGCCTATATTAATACCTGCACTTAAGTCCTGACCAAGCTCTGCCTCCACCAGCTCGTTGATTTTTTTGCAAAGCTCAATAATGCGAGGGTCAACGGTATCAAAAAAGCCGTCATATTCATCATCCTTTAATCCCTCAAGGGAAATAAACTTCTGTTCTATTTCCTTAAGGCTGTCAAGGGTATCGCCTTTTTTTCTGCCAAAGCCGATACCCTTTCCTACAAACACATAGTTATTTTGTTCATTTTCAACTAAAACTACATTATTACTGAGAATTTTAGTAATGACATATTTATCCACGGTACCCCTCCACAGTCTTTTAATCTGCTGCCCCAATGCCTTTCATCATTTAAATGATAAGGTAGTGGGCTTTAGTGTTGCCTTCTTGCAAAGTCAACAAACCTAAATTTATCCGGTCGGTGTCTTGATTCCGTATATTGAAAAAGATTTCCACTTTCTAAAAAAATATGATTTTTAACGACAACGATCATATTGTAGTTGTCAAAATCCAAATACCTTTTATCCTCTTCACTGGCCTGTTGAAGGGTTATTTCCTTCTTAGCAAAGCTAATTTTAAGACCCAGGCTATTTTCAATATACTCATAAATAGAATCTTTGCAGATTTCCTCTGTCAATTGGGGTACATATTGTTGTAACAGGTAATCCTTATCAAGGATAATTCTTTGATCGCCAATTTTTCTAACCCGAATGACCTTCCATAGGGGTTCTTCTTCAGAAATTTCCAGTTGCTTGCTTAAATACTCATCGGGGTAAATCTGCTCCAATTCTTCAACAATGGTATTTGATTCCACTCCCAATCGCTGAGATAGCTCTTTAAAGCTGGTTAAGCCTGAAACTGGAAATTCATATTTGTCTATATCCAATACAAAGGAGCCCTTCCCTTTAATTTTCAAAATGTAACCATTCCGCTCCAACAAATCTAAGGCCTTCCGAATGGTGTCTCTTGATACACCATACTCCTGCATCAGCTCATTTTCTGATGGCAGCTTATCGTTGGCCTTTATTTGTCCGCTTTCTATTTTAACAATCATCTGATTGTAAATTACAAGATATTTGTGGTCCATCATTTATCACCCAAGTTATTTTAGCATTTTTATTTCTTTTTTTCAAGGTAATATACGACTGACTCGTAGGGCCTTAACTTTATTTTCTCAATTTTATTAGAAGAATTTTGGTAATTGCTAATTAACATACTAATGTGATATTCTACTGGATTAATTTGATTTGGCAATTGAAATAAGGCTTCCCTTCCATAGAAGTTATTAATAACCAGCAGCTTATCTGCCTTATACTGTCTTAAATAGGCGTAGATTTCCTGATGATCCTCTAAGATTGGATAATAGTCCCCATAGGCAATGATGTCGTATTCCTTCCTTAGGGCAATTAGTTTTCGATAGTGATGAAAAATTGAATTTGGGTCCTCTATTGCTGCTTCTGCGTTAATCTGTTGATAGTTGTGGGCCACCGAAAGCCAGGGGGTACCGGAAGTGAAGCCTCCATGGGGCCTGTTATTCCATTGCACCGGCGTACGGCCATTGTCTCTGGATTTAGCCTGTAAAATTGCCATTACTTCTTCTTCGCTCTTTCCCTTCTCCCTTAAAATATGGTAGTGATTAATTGATTCTACGTCATTATACTGCTTTATCTTATTAAAATGGGGATTGGTCATGCCAAATTCCTCTCCCTGATAAATATAGGGGGTCCCCCGCAGTAAATGAATGGCTGTGGCCAGCATTTTGGCTGATTCTTGATGATATCTTTCATCATCTCCAAATCGAGATACCGCCCTTGGCTGATCATGATTACACCAGAAAACTGCATTCCAACCATTTCCCTGCTGTATCCCCAATTGCCACTCATTCAATATTTTTTTCAGGGCAATCAAATCGAAATCCATTAGGGTCCATTTATCCCCATTTTCATAATCCACCTTTAAATGATGAAAGTTAAAAACCATTGATAGCTCCTTTTCCCCGGGGTTTGAGTATTTAATACAATGATCGATGGTTGTAGAGGACATTTCACCAACCGTAATGATATCGGGGTGCTTCCCAAAGGTCTCTCGATTCAATTCCTTTAAATAGTCATGAATGCAGGGCCCATCGGTGTAAAATCTTCGACCGTCACCATCGGGGTCATCCTGAAATTCTTGGGGCTTGGAAATCAGGTTAATTACATCCAGTCGAAAGCCCTTCACTCCTTTTTCAATCCAAAAATCTACGATTTTATATATTTCCCTTCTTAGGGCAGAATTCTCCCAGTTAAGATCGGCCTGGGTCACATCGAATAGATGAAGATAATACTGGTCGAATTCTTCTACATACTCCCAGGCAGAACCTCCAAATTTGGAAAGCCAATTGGTCGGCTCCCCTCCATCCTTGGGCTCCTTAAAGATATAAAAGTTCTTGAAATACTCATCGCCCTCCATTGCTCTTTGAAACCAAGGATGGGAAGTGGAGGTATGGTTGAAAACCATATCCAGCATTACTCCGATACCCATTTTTTCTGCTTTTTTGACAAGTGCATCGAAATCCGCCATGGTTCCAAAACGAGGATCAATTTCTTGATAATCGGCCACATCGTAGCCATTATCCCTTTGGGGGGAAATATAAAAGGGGGTCAGCCAGATATAATCTACTCCTAGATATTTTAAATAATCTAATTTTTGTGTCACACCGTTTAAATCTCCGAATCCGTCGCCGTTGGAGTCGTAAAAGGACTTTGGGTAGATTTGATAGACTACGCTTTTTTTAAAATTCTTCATATCGATCGGCTCCTTTAGTTATGTGCTTCTGTCTAATCTGATAAGAACTTAAGGTTTATGCTTTCACATTTCTATTCCCCGGCAAAGCAGATGCCACCTTTGACCCCGTCTAACATAAATGATAAAAAGAAGGATCACGAGGTTCCTTCCTTTTATCGATTTCTCCTAAATATAAACCTAGGCTGTTGCTTTATTTTTGCTTCCAAGGGTAATTTTTCGTTTATTAAAGAAAATTGTTAAAGCAAATGGTACGATGATGGCTATTACCATAGCAATGGCAAAGATCAGCATAAATCTGGGCTGAATCGACAGGATTCCTGGGATTCCCCCCACTCCAATGGAGTTAGCCATTACACCTGCACCCACCGACAATACCGCCGCCAGGGCCGAACCAATCATTGCAGCCAGGAAGGGGTATCCATATTTTAAATTAATACCAAACATAGCAGGCTCTGTTACCCCAAGATAGCAGGAAATAGCAGCAGGAATGGATACCTGTTTTTCTTCCTCGTTATCCCTATTCAAATAAATCATGGCTAAAACAGCAGAGCCCTGGGCAATGTTAGAGAGGGCAATCATAGGCCACAGGTTGGTTCCGCCAAGTTCACTCATAAGCTGAAGGTCTATGGCATTGGTCATATGGTGCAGACCAGTGATAACCAGCGGAGCGTAGCTAAAGCCAAAAATAGCGGCAAACAGCCAGCCAAAGGCTGAGGTTAACCCTGCGTATACTACGCTGGAAATAGCTGCACCGATTTTCCAGCCGATGGGTCCCAATACCACATGGGCAATTAAAACCGTTGGTACCAAGGCCAAGAAGGGTACAACAATCATTGAAATATAGCTGGGCACTACATCACGAAGCTTCAGTTCAATGGTGCTTAATAAAAATCCTGCTAAAATTGCCGGTATAACCTGGGCTTGATAACCAATCATATTAATTTGTACGAATCCAAAATCCCAGAAGGGTGCCTCTGCGCCTCCTGCTACCCCATAGGCATTCAGTAATTGGGGAGAAACCAGGGTAATACCTAAAACAATTCCTAGAATCTGTGTAGTTCCCATTTTCTTTGAAATAGACCAGGTGATCCCTACGGGCAAGAAGTGGAAGATTGCTTCACCGATTAACCATAGAAAATGATGCATACCTGCCCAAAATTGAGATATTTCCACCAGGGTTCTGGTACCCTCCTGAAACATCTTGATATCACCGATTACATTACGGAAGCCAAGGATCAGCCCCCCTACTACAATAGCTGGAATCAGGGGAGCAAAAATTTCACCTAAATGAGAAATAAGTCTTTGGAGTAAGCTCATGTTTTGACGTCCTGCTATTTTTGTATCTTCCTTGTTGGCCTCCTTCAAGCCGGTCTGTCGAATAAATTCATTGTAAAAGGACGCCACCTCGTTTCCGATAATGACCTGAAACTGTCCTGCCTGGGTAAAGGTTCCCTTTACCATTCCAATGGTTTCGATACTTTTAATGTCGGCTTTTTTCGGGTCACTCAACACAAAGCGCATTCTTGTAGCACAATGGGAAACCGTTACAATGTTTTCCTTCCCCCCAATGTGTTTTACTAATTCTTTGACGTCATTGGCGTATTTACTCATAAAGAACCCTCCTTCTCTAAAATATTGAGTATGAATAGATAGATTATGCCTTTGAAAACCTTTTCAAAATTACAGCAACATGTACGTACAGGTTTAATTATATTTTTATTATAACCTGTACGTACAGGTAGGTCAAGAAAAAATTGTGTTTTATTTAATATTTCTGATTATTCTTCCCTCTATACTGAAAGAAAAAGACAGTGTGCCTGCCAAACACCAGGCCACTGTCTTATGATTATCAATTATAATAGATGTATAAATAGTCCACTCCTTAGCTTTGGCTCAAACCAGGTGGATTTAGGGGGCATGACCTCTCCTGCATCGGCAATGGCCAATAGCTCCTCCATGGAGGGGGGATATAAGGAAAAGGCCACCTTCATATCTGTTGCTACTCTTCTTTCCAGCTCCTTGAGTCCCCGTATTCCTCCAACAAAGTCGATCCGTTTATCTGTTCTGGGATTTTCAATTCCCAAAATTGGCTGCAGCAAATTTTTCTGTAAAATACTTACGTCTAATCGTTCCACCGGATCATTTTCATTAATGATTGCTTCCTTGGCTGTCAGCCTGTACCAGCCTTCCGCCAGATACATACCAAAGCTATGGCGTTCTGTAGGCTTACAGGGGCCCTGTTCCTCATAGGGCGATAGGTCAAAGAATTGTTTAACTCGATCAAGAAATGCTTCAGTGGTTAAACCGTTCAGATCCTTCACTACCCGATTATAATCCATAATCAGCAATTCTTCGTCGGGGAAGATCACCGTCATAAAATAATTAAATTCCTCTGTTCCTATATAATGGGGGTTTTGTTCCCTTCTTTTCAGACCAACTTTAGCTGCCGAGGCGGTTCTATGATGACCATCGGCAATATACAGATAATCTACTTTCTTGAAGTAGGCTTCCAGGGCCTTTACTTTCTCTATATCGTCTAGGACCCATACCATATGGCTAATGCCATCTTCCGTCGTAAAATCATATACCGGCTGATGGGTCAAGGTCCACTGTTGAATTATATTTTGAATTTCAATCCTGGATCGATATGCAAAGAAAACCGGTTCTGTATTGGCATTACAATAATCAAAATGATTAATTCTATCGATTTCCTTTTCTGGCCTGGTAAATTCATGCTTTTTAATAATATTGCCGGTATATTCATCGATGGATGCACAGGCGACAATTCCCGTTTGGGCCCTTCCATTCATAATTTGCCTGTAGATATAATATGCCGGTACCTGATCCTGAATAAGTACCCCAGTATTTATCATTTCCTTTAAATTGGCCGATGCCTTCTGGTAAACGACAGGCTCATAGGGCTTCACCGTATCCTCTAAATCTATTTCCGAACGACTTACATGTAAAAAGCTATAGGGATTTCCTGCTGCCAACTCCTTTGCCTCCTCACGACTCATGACATCATAGGGCAGGGCTACTACCCTATGGGCCAAATGGGGGTTAGGCCTAACAGCTTGAAAGGGTTTCACAATTGCCATTTAACCACTCCTCTTTATAAAAGCTACTGACGATTTTTACGATTTCTTCACCAATTCGTTCTTGGGCTTCCTCAGTTGAGGCCCCTATATGGGGGCTTAAGGATATTTTTTCATGCCGGTAAATGGCCCCATTTTTCACAGGCTCCTCTTCAAATACATCCAGGGCGGCTCCAGCCACCTTCCCTGAATCAAGGGCCTCTAACAGGGTTTTTTCGCAAATTACGCCTCCCCTGGCACAATTAATTAGATATACGCCATCCTTCATCATATCAAATTCCCGCTTTGCCAGCACAGGCCCTTCCTCTTTGTTAAAGGGGACATGCAAGGATATAAAATCTGATCTTTGCAGCAGTTCTTCCTTTGTTACATATTCAAATTCCCCCTGATGATTTGGGGAACGCATCCTATCATTATAAATCACCTTCATTCCCAGGGCGGCAGCTTTTTGGGCAGTGGTCTGGCCGATTCTTCCAAACCCGATTATGCCAAGGGTTTTACCCTCCACTTCAATTCCCTGGTATTGTTTTTTCAGCCACTTTCCTTCCTGCATGGTTCTATTGGTGTGATGCAGGCTGCGGGCAAGGGTTATCATATGCCCAATGGCCAGTTCTGCCACTGAAATCTTGCTGGAATCGGGTGTATTTTTTACTATCAATCCATTAGATACGGCGTAATCCACATCTACGTTATCAAGCCCTACTCCGGCCCGTACAATTAGCTTTAATTTACCTGTTTTTAGGGCTGCATCGATGATATCTTTATCGATTCTGGTGGCTGATCGAATAATAATTCCATCAAACTCCTTAATCTTTTCCATTAATTCTTCCCTTTCATAGTGATGAAGGGTTAATTCAATACCTATTTGGGCAATTTCTTCTAGGGATTTTTTTTCTATGGCATCATTTACTAGTATTTTGCACATACTGACTTCCTCCCTTTTAATGAAATAGATTCTTTAAATCAATTCATCGATTAAAGCTAATAATTCCTTAATCTCCTCTAGGGTTGTTTCTGCCATGTGGGCGATACGGAAGGTTTTATCCTTTAAATCTCCATAGCCATTAGATATCATATATCCTCTTTGACCCAGCTGATTATTCAGCTCTTTTACATCTATGCCCTTTGTATTCTTAACCGTTGTAAGGGTGTTGGAGGCATACTTTTCTTCAGTAAGCATTGCAAAGTTTTCAACGGCCCATTGCCGAACATATTTTGCCATGGCAAGATGTCTGGCAAATCTGTTTTCAAGACCCTCTTCAAGGATTTTATCCAATTGATAATCTAAAGCAAACATATGGGAAAGGCTGGGGGTAGAGGGATACTGATAATCTCCTTTCTGAATGTAGTTGTAAAGTTCCAGCAGGTCAAAATATAATCCTCTGTTTTCAACCTGCTTTGCAGCTTCCAGGGCTTTTTGGGAGATGGAGCAGATGGCAATTCCCGGGGGGAGTCCCAGGCATTTTTGTGAGGAGGTGATGCAAATATCAACCCCCAGCTCATCAACGGGTAATTTGGTTCCCCCCAATGAGCTGACGGTGTCTAAACAGAATATTACATCGGGATATTTTTTAACAACCGCTGCAATTTCCTCAACAGGATTCATCACTCCTGTTGAGGTTTCATTATGGGTAATGGTGATTAAATCATATTTACCGGTAGAGAGGGCAGATTCAACCATTTCAGCCGTTGTTGCCTTTCCCAGCTCAGCGGAGAATAAATCAGCCGGCACCCCATTAGCCTTGGCCATTTTAAACCAGCGATCCCCAAAGGCCCCTACAGAAAAAACCGCAGCCCTTCGCCTAGTACAGGAACGAATGGCTCCTTCCATCAAGCCGCTGCCTGAGGAAGTGGAAAGCAATATTTCATTTTCAGTATACATCAGTCTTCTCATTTTGTCTGAGATACTTCTTTGCAGAACAGAGGCATCTTTGGTACGGTGACCAATCATGGGTGTGGCCATTTTTTCAAGTACATCGGGGGTTACATTGACTGGACCAGGTATGAATAGTTTTTTGTACATCATAAAAACCTCCTTAAATTCATTCTCACTCAAAACCATTTTGGTTTTAAAATAATGGCGTAAATTGCCTTTTTATGGTTTTTGGAAATTTCTGAAAAATTCAGTTGTAATTAATTTATTCGTTATGATCTTAAAAAACCCTTTTTATGTAAAAAAATTTATATATAAAAGAAAAGCAAACCTACATATTGCAAGTACCTAGTCAGTTAAAGCTTGGGTTATTCTGAGAAAATTTTCATCTAGTAAGAACGAGGAGAATCCATATCGAGCAATATGACGACCGAAGATAAGCTTTTTCTATTGCAGTTTATATAGTTCATTTATACCTTTACATATTAGCTATTAATCAATCATTATTAAAACCCACCCCAATTTACGTGGTGCCAGTACCCTGTTACAGTTAAAACTTGTGTTTCCCCTGAGTTGAAATTGCCATAAAGCAAGGCATAATGAGGAGGCAATATCGGTTGATCTTATGACTGATGACAACGGAATCACCCAGATATAACTGGAATTTAATAATAAAAACTCCACCCGGTTGGGTGGAACAATAACGATTCTATATATGGCTTGTCCTGTTAAAGTCAGAAGGGCTTTTTATCATGTCAGGCCTCAAATTACTTTTTATTAATTGTGCGTCCTGTGTTGTATCGATTATGACCCAGCCCCCCAGGGCTTCGATATAAACCTCATTCCAGGCATGATATTCATTAATATTGGAAGCATACCCCTTGACCAGCTGAGTCGGTATTCCCTGGCTTCTTAACATGGCTGCAAATAATGACGCATAATCATAGCATATCCCTAGCTTGGTATCGAAGATATGATCAATATCAGGCAAATAATGGGACGAAGTATTAGCAGCCTTTTTATAATCATACTCAATTTCATGAATGATATATTCATAGATTG
>CBFGTV010000016.1:0-53807 GCA_965652145.1 uncultured Clostridiaceae bacterium | reverse complement strand
AATGCCAGGAATAAACACAGTAACAGCATCCTCCCTAGTTGCAGAGATAGGAGATTGAGATATTGGCACAGGAATTATATAATGGTTATGGCTCTTGTAGTGAGGGGACGGGTAATGATATAGATTTATCTAAACTTAAGCCTGAAGATGTAACAAGGGAAATTGCTGAATGGTTAATAGCAAACCCGGTCAATGTGTTTGCAACCCAACATCCATACATGACACAAGCCCTCACAGTGTATTAGCACTTTTTTATGCAGGTGGATTTGTCATGGATGATGATGGCGTTTACCATGCTAGACAGGAATGGTCGCTCCAGAGCTTTGAATATTCAGGGTACAATGATTTTTATGATACCGTTTTTCATTACGCTACAAGTATGAATAAGGCAAAATTCCAATTTAGTGACGATGATGGTAACGATTATAATTTGTGGGCATGGAAAGGAGACTATTTGAACTTAGGTGCAGGAGCAGAAATGGGTATATATAAAAGAATGGGTGATACTGAACACTGGCTTGTTGACCAAAGTCTTGCTATGCCAATGACTTTATCATTGGACTATAACGGAAAACAAATAATATCTTATGATCCCAAGAAAGTTGATCCCAAAATATTTGATCCACTACGCAAAAGCACAGATAAATGGTGGGTGACAGGCTTTAATCCCGATTATCAAGACGTGAAAGCCAGCCAGCTAACAGCTACTTACACAGTCGACTTTTCTGGCAAACAAGATTTGTATATGACTTTATTGAATCAAGGGATTACTTGACAAATAAAGATAAATGGTCGATATCAAAAGATAATAAATATTACTAACTTTTACATTTAAGTAGGAAGGAATAAATAGCCTATGCGTAAGTTTATAATTAGCTCAATACTTATACTTAGTATGTTATTATTGAGTTCATGCTCGTTAGGAGGGTCAAGAACGAAAATACTTAACAAAGATAACGATGAAACAAAGGCAAATGCACGACTGGAACAAGTGATTGAGGCTATTAAAAATCAACATAAAGATACTTTGAGGGCGATGTTTTCAAAACAAGCTATAGATGATGCAGGTGATTTTGATGGAGGAGTTGACCATTTATTCGTATTCATCCAAGGGAAAATTGATTCATGGGAAAAATTAGATGGCCCCACAGTTTTTGAATCAAATGATCATGGACATGAAAAGAAAGAAGTCAGTTCATATTATTATGTAAACACCGATAAACAAAAATACTTCTTTTTACTGCGAGATTACCCCGTTGACACAGACCACCCTGATAATGTTGGCCTATATATGCTCTTGGTTGTAAAGGCAGAAGATGAAAAAAATATATATGATAGCGACCAAAAGATATTATATGATGGTGACCAAAAGATATCACACGCAGGAATCTATTTACCAATAAAATAACATAAGTTAGAAATAGCCACCCATTAATTAAAATTCGATTAGTGGCTATTTCTGTTTACATAGATTCTTATACAATTCCAGAGTTACAGCCGCTGACATATCTAATTACGCTTTAAATGCTGTTCTTATTTTCTTCTGAAATTATGGTCACCAGAAATAGCTGCGGAACGGGTTCTTGAAATCTTTGCAATGATAGAAAACGATGGCGATACAAGGAAGGATTATCAAGAGGAAAGGGATTTTATTGTCAAGAGCCTTGTAAAGAGCATCAAGAATAACCTTGAGCAAATTAAAGAGGTTGACCTTGAGCTTGAGAGAATAATCCCGCTAGCTGGCTATAAATTACGCACAATGCCGGGAATTGACCTTGCAACTGAAGCGCATCTTATCTCAGAAATCGGAGATATCGACCGATTCCCCGATTCTGATAAGCTTGCGCGGTTCATGGGGCTGGCTCCTGTATCCTTCAGTTCTGCCGGAAAAGGTAAGGATGAACGATGCAGGAATGGGAACAGGGTTTTAAATGCAATATTCCACTTCCTTGCAATCCAGATGGTGGCTGTGTCAAAGGGAGGAAAGCCAAGGCACCCGGTATTCAAAGAGTATTTTGAACAGAAGGTCAAGGAAGGCAAGAACAAACCACAGGCGCTTGTATGCGTGGCAAGGCGGCTTAAGAGGATTATCTACGGCATGATGAAGACCAAGACAGAATACAGACCGATTGATAAGGCTGACAGAGAAAACTGATTTTTAAATGAAGGCTTAAAGCCCTGGAAGGAATTTGCTTTTTTTGATTGAGATATTGGTACAGGAATTATATAATGGTTATGGCTCTTGTAGTGAGGGAACGGGTAATGGTGCTAGAGTTTTCTATAGGATTGTTGATGGTACTATAGAAATACTAGGTAAGTCTAGCAAAGCAAATGAACAGAAGGTAATTGATATTTTAATAAAAATGTACAGCAATTAAGGTATTAGTTCTAAGGAGAGAGATGATATGCTAGTCAAAAAAATTAGTTTTCCAACCTCATTAAAGAAAATTAAAGATATTCAAGATGACAATATAGACGTTTTTGTTGAACTAGACGATGGCTATACTTATTCAGTGGTTGTAATTACACAAAAAAACCTCTTAACTCAAATGAATAAATCCAACAAAGATTTTGTAGAGCCTAGTTGTCCATTAATAATAGTGAGAGAATTAACAGAAGTAATAATTAAGGAAGCGATTCAAGCATATGCTGAAGGTGATGCATATTGGATTAAACTAAACCATTTATCGACTGAATTTGATATAAAAGTATTAGATGAAATGTTAGAAAAACTAGCTGAATAATTCTCTAACGATTCAATGTGGTAGGTAAGTTTTAAATCACCTTTGACATCATCACTAAGACTAAAATTTAAAACCATAGTATTCTACTTTTTTCTAGGACACTTTTATAAATTCGAACCATAATTATTTTTAACCCTGAATGAGAGAGAACGAAGGTAGGTAATTATTTACCCACTATGTCATTTGACAGGTGGGAGATAAGATAATATCAATATCTCTAAAATGTAGTGCATTCCTTACTTAAGTATTGACTATTTCGGTGTATGAATGATTACTCTCCTTCAGCAGTGTTGAGCAATTGAAAAAAATGAAATTATTTAAAACGTAATACAGCTTATTATTTTAATCACTCTGCTTCAAGCACTGCAGGGTGATTTTTTTAGAAATTAGAGAGCTAAATTAAATAAGTTAACTATTTAACGAAAATTTCTTTAATATTTGTTCCATTTAATAAATTATGACAGTATTTTTATAATTTGTTCCATCTTCAACAAGGTAAAGATTATTTTCAAATCAAAATCATAATAATTCCTTCTGACAAGTGTAGTATATTAATATATTTGGAATTTTCAAAAATAGTAACAAAATAAAAATTTGTACAAGCCCATAATAATTACAAAATTTTACATACAAATATGGTAAAATGATCATTGAAAAGGAGGCGGTACAATGGAAATTAGAGCATCAACTTTAAAATGATTGGTTAAATATTTAACAACAGATACCTAATTAATAAGGAGGAGATTTTGATGAAAAGAAAAGTATTTAGTGTGTTGGTAATTTGCTTGATGGTATCAATGTTTAACATGAGTGCCTTTGCCGTTAGCATTGAGAATGACTATTCATCAGATTTACTGTTTGAACCTATTGAAGTTAATGATCAGGTAATCAAAATAATAGAAGATCTAAAGGCGCAACAGGCGGCATACGAGCTTAACGGTGATGTTCAGCCAATGGCACCAGCGCCACCTTTGACTTACCTGGAGGTCTATGCAGCAATTTCAACGAATTATCCTCAATATGAGTATTTTTCAGATAATCAGCTTCGATCTGTGCAAGATCATGGTGGTGGAGAAATGTATATCGTAACGGTAGAATTAGGATATGGTCATCAACGGTTTGCCAGAATGAATGGAACATTACTTAGTTCAATCCAATATCAAGCTATCGATTTAGATAATGACAGTATTATTGATGGTTGGTTCTACTGGTGGGATGCCAGCAATTATGAAAGCGGAAACTTCAGCTATCAAAATACTTCATCTAATTACCCCTGGAATACAATGTCAGATTCCATCTATATACAATAAATACTAAATGAAAATCCCCGTAAAAGGGGATTTTCTACATACCACAGAAGCTAAATGAGGCGATTTAAAATTTTAAGAATATCATTATTTTGTACATAACCGTCAACATTTCCCATTTTAAGGTCTCTGTTAGCCCTTGCTTGATATTCTGCAATCCAATTCCGCCTTCCATCTTCGTCGGTAGGAGTCAAATTAATATCTGACCTAGTAAGTAGTGTGCATCTGCCAGGATCAAAGGTTAAAGTAGAATGAGTAAGTAAAGAAATCTCCTCAGCTTCATATAATTGAGTTGAAATATTGCATAGCTCCTCAAAGGAAGCATTCCGAATATTAGAATCCTTAGCAATCTCATCCCAAATGTTTGAATTTTTGTCAAGGCCATTCTTTGCAGCTTCTAAGTACAGGTCATCATTGTTGTTTCCCTTTATTTCCTTTGAAAAGGTTTGAAAGGTCGGCTGATACCCGCCATAAATTTTCATTATTATAACACCCCCTGCAGCTTAAATTTTTGTTTTCATATTATATAACAATTATCGGAAAAATTTGTATTCTCTTTAATGTTTTTCCATAAATTTTTATTACTTTTTTCAATTTTTTTAAAATATCCTGATCCTGATATAGAATTAAATCAGTGTTGCGGTTGTCGAAAAGAATAAATAAAAATAATTTTATACAAATGAATAATTCAAACCTCCAGGGGTAAAGAATAGAAAAATAATATATTACTGAAACGGAGGTTTTTAGATATGTCAATTAATTTTTATGATGCGGTAGAAAAAAGGCGTTCCTATTATGGAATCAGCAAAGAAACGGTGGTTTCTGATGAAAGGCTGCTGGAAATCATAGAGTTTGCTGTAAAACATACACCCAGTGCATTTAATTCACAGAGCGGACGGGTAGTGGTGTTGCTGGGCGAAAATCATGACCAGCTTTGGGATATTACGACAGAAACCCTTAGAAAAATTGTACCAGCTGATAATTTCCAATCTACTGCTGATAAAATGAAGAGCTTTAAGGATGGCTACGGAACGGTACTATTCTTTGAGGATGAAAGCATAATAAAAGGATTACAGGAAAAATTCTCACTTTATAAGGATAATTTCCCCATTTGGGCCCAGCATGCTACAGGGATGATTCAATACGTAGTGTGGACTGCTTTAACCAGTGAAGGCTTTGGAGCATCGTTACAGCATTACAATCCGTTAATAGATGAAGAGGTTAAGAAAAAATGGGGAATTCCAGAGACCTGGAAGTTGATTGCTCAAATGCCCTTTGGCAAGCCCACTGCTGAGCCGGGAGATAAAAGCTTTGAGCCCCTTGATAAACGTATTAAGGTCTTTAAATAATTTAAATTAGATTAGGGTGTGTCTGAATACTCCGAAGGGTGCAGATTTTATTGGAATTTTAGTTCCAAGCAAGGCGCTTTTTTGAAGGCATACCAGGAGTACGTCAAGGAAAAGCAACGCTGCGTGGGACAAAAAAGCGGTGAAAGATGCCCTTGAGTGGGTTTTCAGACACACCCTAAATAAAGTATCGTATAAAACAAAGGGTAAAATTCAGGCCCTTTGTTTTTTTGTCTTTAATATTAAGATGGTAATCTAAGCCATAAAAATCGGCGTAATTGTTAATTTTCACTAATTCCATTAATTTTTTTTCAATACAAGAATGCATATGGTATAATAAATTCTAATAAGTTATACAATAGAAGAATAAATGCCATTGACTAAAGGGGAGAAAACAATGATCAGTAAGAAAAAGGCAATAATTGGAGCAATCGCTATTGTTCTTTTAACCACTATTTTAAATGTAACCGTAGGGAATTTTATAGCCGTTAAGCTGGATCAAAAATATATTATTTCCGAGAATACCTATCAGTATTATCAAAATATACAAAACCAATATGGAAAGCTCTTTCAATTGAACGACTACCTGTTAAATAATTATTATCAAGAGCTTGATCAGGAAACACTGATCGAAGGGGCCATTGAAGGGATGTTTGACAGTATAGGTGACCCCTACACAGATTATATGACTGCAAAGGAGTTTAATGATTTAATGACTAGAACCTCTGGCAGCTACGGAGGGATTGGCGTGATCGTAACGCCTGGAGAGGATGGATATGTTACGGTAGTATCACCTATTGAAGATACCCCAGGAGAAAGGGCAGGAATCACAACGGGTGATAGAATTATAGCGGTTAATGGAGAGGCTGTAACCGCTGATAAGCTGGATTATGCAGTGGAATTAATGAAGGGTGAGCCGGGAAGCAGTGTTGTGCTAAGTATTAAGCGTGAAGGCAGGGCAGAACCCTTTGATGTTGACATAAAGCGGGAAGAAATTAGAATACAAACTGTCAAATCTGAAGTGCTCAACGACAACATTGGCTATATCCGGATTTCTACCTTTGACGAGAAAACGGCAGCAGATTTTAAGCAGCACCTAAAGGAATTGGAGCAAAAGGGAATTAAAGGCTTAGTATTGGATCTTAGGAATAATCCCGGAGGATTACTGGACCAGTGTATTGAAATTGCCGATACCCTTCTGGGGGAACAGGTAATTGTCTATACCGAGGATCGCCATGGCGTGCGGGAGGAAGAAAGGTCTAATAAAAGCAAGGTAGATTATCCCCTAGTGCTGTTGGTTAATAAGGGCAGTGCCAGTGCCTCTGAAATCTTAGCAGGGGCTGTAAAGGACGGCGGAGAAGGAACCATTGTAGGTACCACTACCTTTGGTAAGGGGCTGGTTCAACAGGTGAAGCCATTATCCGACGGAACAGGCTTTAAATATACCGTATCACAATATTTTACTCCTAACGGTACTAATATCCATGGTACAGGCATTGAGCCCAATATAGTGGTGGAGCTGCCGGAGGAATTAGCAAATGCCTCCAATATCGAACAAAGCGAAGACCTGCAATTACAAAAAGCTATTGAGGTCATTAAAGAAAAATTACAGTAAGGCTCGGCTCTTAAATCCCCATCATTGATGGGGATTTACCTTTACAAAAAAGGGTATTATGAAAGATAGATATTTTTGAAAACTTTTATTAAAAGGACGTTGACAAGAATTTACAGCAGGGGTATAATTAAATTCAGAACATACGTTCTTAAATTGGATTTAGATATGATTTTCATGCTCCAATCGATAGGTTGAAGTAGAGATCAATTGATAATTTGGACTTAATTATGTTAACCTAATATGATATAATAGTAAGCAGTATTGAAAAATCAATAAGGAGCTATTTTTATGAATAAATTTGAAATTGTGTCAGATTACCAGCCAACAGGCGACCAGCCCAAGGCCATAGAGGCCCTGACCAACAGCATTGTGAAGGGGAATAAACATCAAACACTGTTGGGAGTAACGGGTTCAGGTAAAACCTTTACCATGGCCAATGTCATACAAAATGTGCAAAAGCCCACCCTGGTTATCGCCCATAACAAAACCCTGGCTGCCCAGCTATGCAGCGAATTTAAGGAGTTCTTTCCTAATAATGCTGTAGAATATTTTGTCAGCTATTACGACTATTATCAGCCAGAGGCCTATGTAGTTCATTCCGATACTTATATTGAAAAGGATGCTTCCATTAATGATGAAATAGATAAATTGCGCCACTCCGCCACTTCTTCCCTGCTGGAGCGGCGGGATGTTATTATTGTGGCCAGTGTCTCTTGTATTTATGGCCTGGGAGATCCGGAAGAGTACAAAAAGCTGCTGGTTTCTTTACGAACGGGAATGAACAAGGATCGTGATCAGGTTTTAAGACAATTGGTCGATATACAGTATGAGCGAAACGATATTAATTTTGTCAGGGGTGCCTTTCGGGTAAGGGGCGATGTCGTGGAAATCTTCCCCGCCTCCTCGTCGGAAAATGCCATTCGGGTTGATTTCTTTGGCGATGAGATTGAGCGCATTACCGAGATAAATGCCCTAACAGGAGAAATAATTGGACTTCGGAATCATGTTTCGATTTTCCCTGCCTCTCACTATGCCACCGGGGCCGATAAAATCGAGGTGGCCATTCACAATATAGAAAAGGAACTGCAAGAGCGGGTAAAGTATTTTCAGGAAAGAGACAAGCTCCTGGAGGCCCAGCGAATCCAGCAAAGAACCATGTATGATATTGAAATGCTAAGGGAGGTAGGCTTTTGCCAGGGAATAGAAAACTACTCCAGGCATCTAACTGCCAGAAGCCCCGGTAGCAGGCCCTTTACCCTGCTGGATTACTTTCCCGATGATTATTTGATCATCGTGGATGAATCCCATGTGACCATTCCCCAGGTCAGAGCAATGTACAACGGCGACAGGGCCAGAAAGGAAACCCTGGTGGAGTATGGCTTTAGGCTTCCCTCTGCCTTTGACAATAGACCATTGAAGTTTCCAGAATTTGAATCCCTGGTCAATCAAATCGTCTATGTCAGTGCTACACCAGGACCCTATGAATTAGAAAAACAGGGCCCGGTGGTGGAGCAAATTATACGGCCCACAGGGTTATTAGACCCAATCGTTGAGGTTCGGCCCGTAAAGGGACAAATCGACGATCTGGTTGGAGAAATCAATCTGAGAATTGCCGCCCAGCAGCGGGTGTTGGTGACCACCTTGACGAAGAAAATGGCAGAGGATTTAACCAAGTATTTAAAGGATATGGAAATTGCAGTACGATATCTGCATTCCGATGTCCATACCTTAGAACGGATGGAGATTATTCGTGACCTGCGTCTGGGGGAATTTGATGTACTGGTGGGAATTAATCTGCTGAGGGAGGGGCTTGACCTGCCCGAGGTTTCACTGGTGGCCATTTTAGATGCCGACAAAGAGGGCTTCTTACGATCAGAGACCTCTTTAATCCAGACCATAGGCCGTGCCGCCAGGAATGTAGAGGGAAAGGTAATCATGTATGCCGATATCATTACCAATTCCATGAAACGGGCTATATCCGAAACAGAGCGTAGAAGAAGCCTTCAAAGTGAATACAATAAAAAACATGGTATTGAAGCCAAATCAGTGGTGAAAAAGGTTAGAAATGTAATTGAGGCCACTATTGCAGCTGAAGAGACTGAAAAATACAGTATACCTAAAAAGTCAGAAATGACAGCCCAAGAGTGGCAGACAGTGATCGAGAAGCTGAAAGCGGAAATGATAGAGGCAGCTGAAAACCTTCAATTTGAAAGGGCTGCAGAGCTTCGGGATAAAATCAAGGAAATCGAACGTGAAAAACTTAAGATAAAAGAGGTGTAAAAGTGGCACGAGACAAAATTATTATAAAGGGTGCAAGGGAGCACAACCTAAAGGACATTAATGTTGAAATTCCAAGAGAAAAATTAGTAGTATTAACCGGATTATCAGGCTCAGGCAAATCATCCCTGGCCTTTGATACTATCTACGCCGAGGGGCAACGACGCTATATGGAAAGTATTTCTTCCTATGCAAGGCAGTTCCTGGGTCAGATGGAAAAACCCGATGTTGATTATATTGAAGGCCTTTCCCCGGCCATATCCATTGACCAAAAGACTACCAGCAAAAATCCCCGTTCTACCGTGGGAACCGTAACCGAAATCTATGATTACCTGCGGCTCTTGTTTGCCCGGGTAGGTACACCCCACTGTCCCGTTTGCGGTGTTGAAATCAGTCAAATGACGGTGGAGCAAATCGTTGACAGGCTGATGGAATTTGATGAAGGCACCAAGCTTCAGCTCTTGGCTCCGGTGGTCAGGGGAAAAAAGGGCGAGCATCAGAAGATACTAGATGATATTAAAAAGGATGGCTTTGTCAGGGTAAGGATTGATGGAGAAGTAAGGGACTTACAGGAAGAAATCAAGCTGGCTAAGACCAAAAAGCATCATATTGAGGTAGTAGTTGATCGGATTGTGATCAAGCCTGGTTCCGAGCAGCGAATCGCCGACTCCATTGAAACGGCCCTGAAGTTAACAGAGGGAACAATTATTGCTGATATCATTGGAAAGGAAGAAATTTTATTTTCCACCAAGTTTGCATGCCCTGAGCACGGCATTGGTATCGAGGAAATGGCACCCCGTATGTTTTCCTTCAACAGCCCCTATGGAGCTTGCCCGGAATGTAATGGAATTGGTCATAAGAAGGTGGTTGACCGGGATTTAGTTCTGCCAGATCTTAATTTGACCATTCGCCAGGGGGGCGTGGCCCCCTGGACATCAGCCAATGGAACGTCAGACAATACCTATTATTTTAAAATGGTAGAGACCTTGGCTCAAAAATTCGGGGTAGATATAGATACCCCCTTAAAGGATCTGCCCGATAAATTTATACAGGTATTGCTCTATGGCTCGGCCAATGAAAAAATTACCTTTCAATACGAGTCCAAATATGGAGGCACCAGAACCTATGAGTCGGTTTTTGAAGGGGTTATCCCCAACCTGGAACGAAGGTACCGGGAAACTGCCTCAGAGTATATGAAGGAAAAAATAGAGGAATATATGAGTGAAAGCCCGTGCCAGTTGTGTAAAGGAGCCAGGTTAAAGGATACAATTCTGGCGGTTACCGTTGGCGGCAAAAACATTCATGAAGTAACAGAAATGTCTATTGGGGAAGCCAAAAAGTACTTTGATGAGCTTCAGCTGGATGACAGGAAGCTCTTTATCGCCGTACAGATATTAAAGGAAATTAAGGGAAGATTAGACTTCTTAACGGATGTGGGGCTGGACTATTTAACCCTATCCAGAACAGCCGGAACCCTTTCCGGTGGGGAGGCTCAACGGATTCGCCTGGCGACCCAGATTGGCTCCAGCCTGGTGGGGGTACTCTATATTTTAGACGAGCCCAGCATCGGGCTCCACCAGCGGGACAACGACAGGCTGATCAAAACCCTGCGAAAGCTCAGCGACATAGGAAATACCGTTATAGTGGTGGAGCATGATGAGGATACCATCCGAGAGGCTGATCATATTATTGACATAGGCCCCGGGGCAGGAATCCATGGGGGCCATGTGGTTGCTGAGGGTACCCTGGAGGATATTATTAATACTAAGGATTCCATCACGGGCCAATATCTAAGCGGTATAAAGGGAATTGAAGTACCTAAAAAACGAAGAGAGCCCAACGGAAAATGGATTGAAATTAAAGGGGCTTGTGAAAATAACTTAAAAAATATTGATGTGGAAATTCCCCTGGGGGTATTCACCTGTGTTACTGGGGTATCGGGATCAGGAAAAAGTACCTTGATTAATGAAATACTCTATAAAAAAATAGCCCAGGAACTGAATAGGGCCAAGGCTAAACCAGGAAACCATCGAGCCATCAAGGGCCTTGAGTATATTGACAAGATTATAGAAATTGATCAATCCCCCATTGGCAGAACGCCACGATCGAATCCGGCCACCTATACCGGGGTCTTTGACGATATTCGTGAAGTCTTTGCCCAGGTGCCCCAGGCTAAGATGCGGGGCTATCAAAAGGGGCGCTTTAGCTTTAATATTAAAGGAGGCCGTTGTGAAGCCTGCAGCGGCGATGGTATTATCAAAATTGAAATGCACTTCCTGCCCGACGTATATGTACCCTGTGAGGTCTGCAAGGGGAAACGCTATAACAGAGAAACCCTGGATGTAAAATACAAGGGAAAAACTATTTCTGATGTATTAGAAATGAATGTCGAGGAGGCAGTGGTCTTCTTTGAAAATCTGCCCAAAATTAAGAGGAAGCTGCAAACCCTCTATGATGTAGGGCTGGGCTATATCAAATTGGGGCAACCCTCAACTCAGCTTTCTGGAGGTGAAGCCCAAAGAATTAAGCTGGCCAGTGAGCTAAGCAAGCGAAGCACGGGAAAAACCCTTTATATCCTGGATGAGCCTACCACCGGTCTGCACTTTGAAGATATTCATCGATTGATTGACGTGCTGCAGCAGCTGGTAGACACAGGCAACAGCGTCCTGGTGATTGAGCATAACCTTGATGTGATCAAAACAGCCGACTATTTAATCGATTTAGGACCAGAGGGGGGGGCCAATGGCGGAACCATCGTTGCCACAGGTACACCCGAAGAAATTGTTAGGGTTAAGGCATCCTACACAGGTCAATTTTTAAAAAAACTTCTTAAATCAACCAAGCTAAATAAGCAAATTATACTATAGGAAAATCCCCTTAGGTCTTATAAAATATAAGAAGAGTTCGATTCCTAAGGGAGGAGATATTATGTCGATAGGATACCTGGAGGAAGGTTCGCCAATCAAGCTTGAAGTTGATGTAATTCCTCCATACCTCTCATTTTGGGGCATAATAAAGTCAATTGATGAAGAATGTCTGACCATTGAGATTGAAGGTGAGTATGCCCAGAAGGAAAAGAGGCAGGTAAGGTGCATTATTCCCAAGGAAACAAAGGCTTGCATTTTCGAAACCTGGATTGTGAAGGGGGATGGCAGTCAGCTTTGGCTGCAAAAACCCAATCAAGAGGAAATTAAAGTAATACAGCGACGCAGGTATATAAGGGTTTCAACAGAAATTCCCATTGTTTGCTATTTAGTAGGCTTTAATGATGAGAAAATAGATAGTCATAAGTTTT
Organism: uncultured Clostridiaceae bacterium; assembly: GCA_965652145.1. Lineage (GTDB taxonomy): Bacteria > Bacillota > Clostridia > Peptostreptococcales > Natronincolaceae > CBFGTV01. The sequence goes on along the minus strand of CBFGTV010000016.1, from coordinate 41,223 downwards.
TTCCAGGAGTAGTAAGGGATATTAGCGGCGGAGGGGTTTTGATCAATACGCCCCTGTCGCTGCCTGTGGGCACCGTTATTGTCTTTGAATTAGAATTAGACCGATCGAAGCTGCTATTGACGGCAAAGGTTTTAAGAAACACGGAAAACTACGTCGACGGTACTCGGGAGCTGGGCTGCGGGTTCATAGGAATTGATGAGGCAGATCTTCAGAAGATTACATCCTATTGTAGTAAAATGCAGATTCAAACTAAAAGAAGGTAGCAGTGTGGGGTGCCTCAAATATTAGATAGAATTCTAATGTTTGGGGTGCTTCACACTTGCTACCTTCCTTATATTATTCTCGTTATAAATCCACAATGATGCCCCTTACAGTATTTTCTTCAGAAATTATTATTCCGGCCACATCTCCCGCCCGTAGATCCTCCAAAGAGACCTGCATATAATGTTGATTTCGGCCAATTAGAATAATTGCATCCTTTGCAATGGTCAGGGCCTCAAAAATTTCCCTGCTGTTATTGTCCAGATGTTGTTCCAGGTCTATTGAACGATTAATATAATCTATCTTCATAATTTGTCCATAGACAAAATCCTCTCCTATAAGGCTATTGGCTGGGGCCAAGGTATTGGCCACATCGGGGGCCTTCAGTTGAACGGTGTTTTCCTGACCATTCCAAATCAGCTCCATACCCAGCGTATCAGACAATTCCCTGAGGGGTACGTAAAGGGTGTTATGGTATAAAAAAGGGGGGTGCTTAAAGGAAACAGGGGCACTCTCATAATATAGCCGGGTTTCCGGGAAGGTAACTTTAATTTCCTGATAATAGCCTGCGCCCCAGGCCATGGAAGTAAGGGCTAATAACGACAGAACCAGGGGGTAAGTCAATAATTTCTTCACCATATTCATCTCCTCCGATATCAATATACCTTTGGAGTATTGTCAATTTACTTAAAAATATACCCTATGTATTCAGTTATGATTGGATGTTCCTGGAACCTTCATCAGCTTTAAAAACTCAATAATTTCCGAAATTTCAGCATCCTTACAGCTTAGCACCAAAGAAGCCGTATCGAAGGGCAGCTTGAAGATCAGAACATGATCAGACAATTGATATTCTTTAAGCTTTTCATAGGGATAAAAACCAGAGGCATTTTGCTGTAGAGGCTGTATAGGTAAATCCAGTCGTACATCAAAGCCCGTTACCAATAGACCCTCAGGTAAAAAATAACAGCCCAGTAGTCCCTTTGAAAGCCTGAGCCATAACCAGAGGGCTGTCATTGCAATGATAAAAAAAATCAGCTTGATGGCAATGATTTCATTGACGTAAGGGCGACGGAATAATGGTAAAATATATATAATTAATGGTACAATATAATAGATAGCCTGGTCAGAAATAGAAAATCCCTTAAGGGGTAGAAAAAGTATGGAATTTAACCTTCGATAACGCCTTAGCGAAAGGAATTTCAAAAGGCCTTGAAGGGTGCCAAGAAAAACCAGGCAAAGGATTAAAACTATACCAGCCACCAATTCATTAATGACTGATGGAGAGACAATCCCCTGGAGCAAACCCTGGAATAACAAATACACGAGCTTATAAATAAGGGGATAAACCCAAAATAAAACCAGTGAAGATAAAAGAAATTGTAGGGTGCGGTGGGTACTAGACATAGGAACCTCCTCAAATCTATCATTTATATTTTTATGCTATTGTATCGAATTAATAAAAAAACATCAATAGAAATTCCAAGGAGGAATTAGGCTTTGTTTGATTTAAAGGAACAGTTAAAAATACTGCCAGATCGACCTGGCGTTTATTTAATGAAAAATATAGAGCAGGAAATTATCTATGTAGGGAAGGCCATTTCCTTAAAAAATCGAGTAAGACAGTATTTTCAATCCTCAAGGAATCAGCCTCCCAAGGTAAGGGCTATGGTGGCCCATATTACCTCCTTTGAGTATATTGTCACCGACAGCGAGCTGGAGGCACTGATTTTAGAATGTAATTTAATTAAAAAGCACCGTCCTAAATATAATGTTCTATTACGGGATGATAAAACCTACCCTTATATAAAGGTTACCCTGGGGGAAAGCTATCCCCGAATTATTAAAACCCGCCGGGTTGTAAAGGATAAAAGCAAGTATTTTGGACCCTATACCAATGTGGGGGCCCTTAATGAGACCATCAACATTATTCATCAGCTTTATCCCATCAGAAGCTGCAACAAAAACATCGAAAAAATGATTGAACGGGGAGAAAGGCCCTGCCTTAATTATCATATCAAAAAATGTATGGGTCCATGCAGGGGGCCTGAAGGAAAAGAAGAATATAATCAAATGATACAGGAAATCATCATGATTTTGAATGGCAAGGAAGCTGAATTAATTAAGAAAATTCAGGAGAAAATGAAGGAAGCATCAGCCAATATGAATTTCGAGGAGGCGGCCCGGTATCGCAACCAGCTATGGGCCCTGGAAAGCACCCTGGAAAAACAAAAAATAGTGACCGATCAGCGGGTAGATCAGGACGTCATCGCCCTGGCCGAGGCAGATCATTATTTTCTGGTCATTGTATTTTTTATCCGGGAAGGTAAGTTGATTCATCAAGAAAAATTCACCATAGACCGAAACGAAGAGGAAACAAGGGAAGAGGCCCTGACGGCCTTTGTGAAGCAGTATTATGGCGAAAATACCCATGTGCCAAAGGAAATTCTACTGGAGCATCAGCTGGAGGAGGCCCCTGTATTAGAGCAATGGCTTTCCGGTAAAAGGGGCAGTAAGGTTGAATTAAAGGTACCGGTTCGGGGGGATAAAAGGAGACTACTGGAAATGGTTCAAAAAAATGCCCAAACGGTTCTTAATCAAACCGAAACGATTCAACGGGCCAAACCCCAGGAAAGAACTGAGGAGCTGAAGGAATTGCAGGCCCTGCTGAATTTAGAGGAATTTCCTAATCGGATTGAATCCTATGATATTTCCAATATCCAGGGTCTACAGTCGGTGGGCTCGATGATTGTCTTTGAAGGGGGGAAGCCCAACAATAAAAGCTATCGTCGTTTTAAAATTAAAACAGTTACAGGCCCCGACGACTACGGCAGTTTGGAAGAAATCTTAACAAGGCGCTTTACAAGGGGAATCAGGGAAACCCAGGAGATTATAGAAGGAGCCATGACATTACAGGAAGGAAAGTTTTCAATCTTTCCGGATTTAATCCTGGTAGATGGAGGCTTTGGTCAGGTTACCAGTGTGAAGAAGGCATTGGCAGCCCTTTCACTGGATATTCCCGTATGCGGTATGATTAAGGACGATAAGCATAAGACCCGGGGCCTGGCCTATGAGGGGCAGGAAATCATATTACCTAAAAATACTCCCCTCTTTCGCTTGATTTATAAAATTCAGGAGGAGGTACACCGATTTGCCCTATCCTATCATAAAACCCTGCGGAAAAAGGATATGCTCCAATCAGAGCTGGAAAATATCAAGGGAATTGGTGAAGCAAAGCGAAAGGCCTTGATGAAACACTTTAAAAATATAAAGGGAATTAAAGAGGCTTCAATTGAAGCCTTAATGGAGGTAAAGGGCATTACCCGGGCCCTAGCCGAAGACATTCAAGCCTACTTTAATGAAGAAAATCATCAAGACGGAAACAAAAAATAAATAAACAAAATGTTCTGGGAGGTACTATGAAGTATATAACTGTGAAAGATCTAATTGAAGATTTACAGCTTGAGGAAATTAATCATCCTAGCACTGAAATACGCCATATTACCACGATGGAATTAAATCGCCCAGGGATTCAGCTGGCCGGCTTTTTCTACTATTTCGCCTATGAGCGAATACAAATCATTGGCAAGGTAGAGCACTGCTATTTAAGTACCCTCTACCCCGATATCCGGCAGCAGCGATTCAATAAGCTCCTTTCCTACGATATACCCTGTGTAATTATCAGCAGAAATTTGGAGATTTATGATGAATTGCTGGTGGCGGCGGAAAAATACCAGCGAAAGATCTTAAGAAGCGGGTTGAACACAACCAAGCTAACCAATAAACTGGTAAACTATTTAGAAGACAAGCTGGCTCCCACCATCACCCTCCATGGCGTATTGATGGATATTTACGGAGTAGGGGTTCTGATAACTGGAAAAAGTGGGATTGGAAAAAGTGAGACGGCTGTTGAGCTGATCAAACGAGGGCATCTATTGGTGGCCGATGATTCTGTTGAAATAAAAGGTATTGGTAATGACCTGTTGATGGGAGGAGCCCCAGAGCTGATTCGCCATATGATTGAGGTTCGGGGAATTGGTATTATGGATATTAAAAGCCTCTTTGGGGTGGGGGCCATCAAGGAGCAGACCCAGATAAACCTGGTCATCAGTCTGGAGGAATGGGACCCGAATAAAAGCTACGATCGCCTGGGATTAGATGATTCCTATCGGGAGATATTGGGAGTGAAGGTCAATGAGGTGGTGATTCCAGTTAAGCCCGCCAGAAATGTGGCCCTTTTAATTGAGGTGGCTGCACGAAATTACAGGCAAAAGGAAATGGGCTATCATGCCGCCAAGGAATTCAATGAAAGGTTAATGAACCACCTTTCTGATCGAGGCTAAGACCCGTAGCCTTACCTAGATTACATGAATAAGGGGGAAACAGAAATGAAATTAATTGGAATTGATTTGGGCGGAACGGAAATTAAAGGTGGCATTTTTGACTGGGATGGTGGACTATTATTAAAAAAGAGCGTTAAAACCCCGGTGAAGGAAGGCGAGAGGGGGGTGGCCAAGGCTATTCAACAGTTAATCAATGAAATGGTTAATGAGTCAAAAAGCAGCTATCAAGAGGTAAAGGGAGTAGGTGTGGGAATCCCTGGCCCCTGTGACCCCAATGGCCTTGTCTATACGGCTGTTAATCTGTACTGGCAGGAGGTACCTTTGGGGGAGATGTTAAGGGATATGCTGGGGCTGCCGGTCTTTATTGAAAATGATGCAACGGTTGCAGGCATTGCCGAAGCCGCCAAGGGTGCCCTGCGGGGGGCTGAAAATGGTGTGTTAATTACCGTGGGTACGGGAATTGGCGGCGGGTTAATTATTAATCGTCAGGCCTATAGCGGCAGTCATGGAATTGGCAGTGAGCTTGGCCATATGATCGTAGGGGAGGCAGACTATGACTGTAATTGCGGCAGTAATGGATGTCTTGAAACCTTTGCCTCAGCCACGGCCCTCATCAAATATGCACAGAAGCTGATAAACGAAGGGAATAAAAGCAGCTTAATGAATAGAATCAACGGTGACCTGGATCAGCTGTCAGCAAAATACATATTTGAAGAGGCTAAACTGGGTGATGAAGTAGCAAGTAGGGCCGTCAGCCGTCTTGTAAAGTATCTCTCTATCGGCATAGGGAATTTAATTACCCTCCTCGACCCAGAGGTTGTGGCCATTGGAGGCGGTGTTTCAAAGGCGGGGGCAGATCTAATTAACCGATTAAATGAGGAAGTAGATAAATATATATTCTTTAAAAGGAAAAAACGCTTTGCTAAAATTGTAGTGGCAGAAATGGAGAATGATGCCGGTATCGTGGGAGGCGCTATGCTGGCCAGGGAAAGAATGAATCGGGAATAAAAAGTCAAATATACAAGGTAATTTTTGCTAAGGGGAGCCTGTCAGGGCTCCCCTTAGACTAGCATTAGATACTTACAAATTGGCTGAAATCCTATATTGGCTAAAGAAAATGAAGTAAGTTTGTTAATAAATATTAATGGGTATGTTGATATTTTATTAACAAAACCTATTGAATTCAATGGCTATATTCTATATAATATTGATGTAGTAAGATGACAGTCCTTTGACGGTTTGAGTAGTAAAATGACGAATAAAAAACGCCACCATGCTCAAAAGCCGTCTATTTTTGTCTCGAAAAGTTAAAAAATTAACAAGTGATTAATTTGAGGAGGAGGTTGATGAAAAAAAATCATTAAATATCTCTGATAAAGGGGCCTTTGGGGGTTTTAAATAATAAAAAATATTAATAGATATAATTTATAAAAATAATTCTGAAAAATCAAGGAATTTATAATTATTTATCGAATTAATGCTTAGATATCGTTTTCATTTATTAAGCTCGACCCAATTGAAACAAGTTTCTGTTAAAACTTTGTTGGGCGAATTAAACAAGGAGGGAGTTTATGGCAAAGAACATCTTTACCGAAGAAAATTTTCAAAGATTGGAGGAATCGATTGAGCTTAATCGTAACAAAAGGGGCGCTCTGATGCCGGTATTACATGAAGCCCAAAAAATATTTGGCTGTATTCCCCTTAATGTACAGAAAAAAGTGTCAGAGGGTTTAAAAATTCCCTTAAGTGAAATCTATGGGGTCGTAACCTTCTACTCTCAGTTTACATTGGAGCCCAGGGGCGAATATGTTATTGGCGTCTGTCTGGGAACCGCCTGCTATGTTAAAAATGCCCAGCCAATTATTAATAAGGTCAGTGAGCTGACCGGGGCAAAGGTGGGAGCAACTTCACCCGATGGTAAATTTTCATTAGAAGCCACCCGATGTATTGGTGCCTGTGGTTTGGCGCCGGTGCTAACCGTTAACGAAGACGTATACGGTAGACTAGTGGTGGCCGATATCCCTGATATTATTAATAAATATTAGAGAAGGAAGGGGGCAATGCAATGAAGTCAATTCAGGATTTAGAAAAGATTCGCCAGGAGGCATTGGAAAAGGTAAATATCCGTAAAGATAGAAAGGGAACAAGAATTGTGGTGGGAATGGCAACCTGTGGAATTTCCGCTGGAGCAAGGCCCGTATTAATGGCCCTGGTCGAGGAAGCGAAAAGGAGAAATCTTGACGAGGTGGTCATTACCCAAACCGGATGTATAGGGGTTTGTCGTCTTGAGCCCATTGTAGAGGTATATAAGGAAGGAGAAGACAAGACTACCTATGTAGAAATGACCGAAGAAAAAGCCAGAAGAATCATTGCAGAGCATATTGTCAACGGTAGAGTCATAGATGAATATACCATCGGAGCCTACGAGAAATAAGATGCATGTATTTGAATTTAACCAGAAGAAGGGGGTTTAATCAATGGAGCTATTCAGATCCCATGTCCTTGTATGTGGTGGTACGGGATGTACATCCTCAGGATGTCAAAAAATAATTGATAAGCTGGAGGAACAGCTTGAAGAAAAGCAGTTAGCCTCAGAAATAAAGGTGGTCAAAACCGGATGCTTTGGCCTATGTGAAGCAGGACCCATTGTCATTGTGTATCCCGAGGGGGCCTTTTATAGCCGTGTCAAGCCCGAGGATGTGGAAAGAATTGCAGAGGAGCATCTGTTAAAGGGAAGAATTGTAACAGATTTATTATATAAGGATGCCGTTAAGGAAGGGCAGATAAAAGCCATTGACCAGGTTGATTTTTACAAAAAGCAACAGCGTGTAGCCTTGAGAAATTGCGGTGTGATTAATCCTGAGGCCATTGACGAATATATTGCTTTTGATGGCTATAAGGCCCTGGCCAAGGTATTGACTGAAATGAAGCCCGAGGAAGTAATTGATGTCATTAAAAAATCAGGCCTGCGGGGACGGGGCGGCGGCGGCTTCCCTTCTGGCTTAAAGTGGGAATTTACAGCTAAAGCCCAGGGCAAGGGAAAATTTGTTGCCTGTAACGCCGATGAGGGTGACCCCGGTGCCTTTATGGATCGTTCCGTGCTGGAGGGTGACCCCCATGCAGTGGTGGAAGCCATGGCTATTGCTGGTTACGCAGTAGGTGCCTCCATGGGCTATGTCTACATCAGAGCAGAATACCCCATTGCAGTTCACCGCCTGCAGATTGCCATTGATCAGGCAAAGGAATATGGACTTCTTGGAAAAAATATATTTAATACAGGCTTTGACTTCGACTTAGAGATTCGTCTGGGGGCAGGGGCCTTCGTATGCGGCGAAGAAACCGCCCTGATCAATTCAATTGAAGGCCTTAGGGGAATGCCCAGGCCAAGACCGCCCTTCCCTGCCCACAAGGGGATTTGGAATAGACCCACCTTGTTAAACAATGTTGAAACCTATGCCAATGTACCCCAGATCATTTTAAAGGGAGCCGACTGGTTCGCTGGCATTGGAACTGAAAAGTCCAAGGGAACCAAGGTATTTGCCCTGGGAGGTAAAATCAACAATACAGGTCTGGTGGAAATCCCCATGGGAACCACCTTGAAGGAAGTAATCTATGAAATTGGCGGCGGTATACCCAGGGGCCGGGCCTTTAAGGCGGTTCAGACGGGTGGACCCTCCGGAGGCTGTATACCAGTGGACTATTTAGATACACCCATCGACTATGACAATTTAATTTCCCTTGGTTCCATGATGGGTTCCGGAGGAATGATTGTCATGGATGAGGATAACTGTATGGTGGATATCGCAAGATTTTTCCTTGATTTCACCGTAGATGAATCCTGCGGAAAGTGCCCGCCCTGTAGAATTGGAACGAAGCGAATGCTTGAAATTTTAGATAAGATCACAGAAGGCAAGGGAGAACCCCAGGATATTGACAACCTGGAGCGATTGGCAAAGAGTATTAAATCCTCCTCCCTGTGCGGACTAGGGCAAACCGCGCCTAATCCTGTACTGTCAACTTTAAAATATTTTAGACATGAATATGAAGCCCATATCCATGAAAAAAGATGCCCCGCCGGTGCGTGTCAATCCCTGTTGAGCTATAGTATTTTGGAAAACTGTAGAGGGTGCACCCTTTGCAAACAGATTTGTCCTGTTGGTGCCATTAAAGGGGAGCGAAAGGCCGTCCATGAAATTGATAAGGCTGTTTGTATAAAATGTGGGGCCTGTGTTGAAAAGTGCCCTGTAAAGGCCATTGTTAAAAAATAAAGCCCTAGGAATGTCGCCAAGAAAGGAGTGTTTTAAATGGAAATGGTAACAATCACCATCGATGGTGTTCAGGTAACAGTACCCCAAAATTATACAGTATTAGAGGCGGCCAAGGCTGCTGGAATCGATATACCCACCCTCTGCTTTTTAAAGGAAGTCAACGAAATTGGAGCCTGTAGAGTCTGTTTGGTGGAGGTGGAGGGAAGCCGTGGTCTTCAAGCCTCCTGTGTATTCCCTGTGGCCGACGGTATGGCTGTTAAAACCAATACCAGGCAGTTAAGGGATGCCAGAAAGGCTACCGTAGAGCTGATACTTTCCAATCATAACCGTGAATGCTTGACCTGTCAGCGAAATCGAAACTGTGAGCTTCAAACCCTGGCAGAAGAATTAAATATCACTGAAATCCCCTTTATAGGTGAAAAGACCCCTACTACAATAGATAATTTTTCAGAATCTGTTGTAAGGGACAGCAGTAAATGTATTCTTTGCGGTCGTTGTGTCAACACCTGTAAAAATGTACAGCGGGTAGGCATACTGGAATTTACCAACCGTGGATTTTCAACAGAGGTGGCCCCACCCTTTGGTATGAGCATGAAGGATACCCCCTGTATTCATTGTGGTCAATGTATCGTAGCCTGTCCGGTGGCCGCCCTCAGAGAAAAGGAAGATATTGATCGGGTATGGGATGCCATAGAGGACCCCGAGGTTCATGTGGTGGTTCAAACTGCCCCGGCCGTTCGGGCGGCCCTGGGTGAAGAATTTGGTCTGCCCATTGGAACAAGGGTAACGGGCAAAATGGTTTCGGCTTTGAAGCGACTGGGCTTTGATCAAGTTTTCGATACCAACTTTGCCGCCGACCTGACAATTGTTGAAGAAGGCCATGAATTGCTTCATCGATTGCAGCAGGGAGGAAAGCTGCCCTTGATTACCTCCTGTTCTCCAGGCTGGGTTAGGTTCTGTGAGCATTACTACCCAGAATTTATTGAAAACCTTTCAAGCTGCAAATCTCCCCACCAGATGATGGGAGCCATTGTAAAAAGCTATTATGCGGAAAAAAATCAGATAGATCCCGAAAAGATATTTGTCGTTTCAGTAATGCCCTGTGTGGCTAAAAAGTCTGAATCCGCCAGGCCAGAGCTGAGGGTGAAGGGATTAAGGGATGTAGATGCTGTCATCACCACCCGGGAGCTGGCAAAGATGATTAAGCAGGCTAGAATTGAATTCCTCAAGCTGGAGGACAGCGACTTTGATCCCGCCCTGGGAATCTATACTGGTGCAGGAGTAATCTTTGGAGCCACCGGCGGTGTGATGGAGGCGGCCCTTAGAACCGTAGCCGACATTTTAGAGGAAAAGGAGCTTGAATCCATTGAATATAATGGAGTGAGGGGAACCGAAGGCATTAAGGAGGCAGAAATTACCCTGGGGGGAGAAAAAATTAAAGTAGCTGTAGCCCACGGAACTGCCCAGGCCGCCAGATTGCTGGATATGATCAAGGCAGGAGAAAAGGAATATCATTTCATAGAAGTGATGGGCTGCAGCGGCGGCTGTGTAACAGGCGGAGGCCAGCCCCATGTACCTGCCAGGGTCAAGATGAATATGGATATTCGTGTTGAAAGAGCCAAGGCCCTTTATGAGGAAGATAAAATTTTAACCATCAGAAAGTCTCACGAAAATCCAATTATTAAAGAACTGTATGACAACTATCTGGAAAAGCCCAATAGCCATCGGGCCCATGAATTACTGCATACCCACTATACTGTCCGGGAAAAATACCCGACGGATGAAACGGAATATGAAGAAGAAGGCTGTTTAGCAACCTCATAGAGCCATTGAATCTGACCGGTGGATTTAATCCACCGGAAGGAAGGCCATAGGTCTGATTGCCAGGAAAGCCTGGTAAAAGGAAAAGGAGAACTGCTTTTAAAAGCTTCCCTGCCTATGGGAAGCTTTTTTTAATTTTTATAAAGGGGGAGCCAATGGTGGAAAAAAGGATTGGTGTAGTGGCCATTATTGTAGAGGATCGAAGGAATGCAGAGAATGTAAATCGGATTTTAAGCGAGTATGGAGAAATAATTGTGGGAAGAATGGGGGTCCCCTATCGGGAACGGGGAGTCAGTGTTCTGTCTGTCATCATTGACGGTTCCACCGATGAGGTGGGGGGATTAACAGGAAAGCTAGGAAGGTTGCAGGGCGTTACGGTAAAAAGTGCCTTAACCAAAAAATAAGAAAGCTCCAGGGAGGAATTAGAAATGAATACCCATGACATCATTAATGAAGAAAAAATCAATGGTCTAATGATCAGGGGCAAAAAATTCAATGCAGTTGATCTTAGGGAAATTATTGAAAGATCAAAGGATTGTCAGGGCCTATCGCTGGAGGAGGCAGCAGTCCTGTTGCAAATTGAAGACCCAGACCTGTTGGAAGAGCTCTATGGGGCTGCCAGGCATGTAAAAAATGAAATCTACGGCAAACGGATTGTGGTCTTTGCGCCCCTCTATACTAGCAACGAATGTACCAACAATTGCCTATATTGTGGATTTCGGGCGGCCAATAAAAGCCTTCAACGTAAAACCTTAACCCCCGGGGAGGCCGTAGCAGAAGCCAAAGCCATAGAGGGCCAGGGCCATAAGCGAATTCTAATGGTTTGTGGTGAAGACCCCAAGAAAACCAATATCAATCATATTACCGGTATATTAAATAGAATTTACCAGGAAACCGACATCAGAAGAATCAACGTCAATGCCGCCCCCCTGTCGGTTACAGATTTCAAAAAGTTAAAGGAGGCTGGAATTGGCACCTATCAAATATTTCAGGAAACCTATCATCGTGAAACCTATCGGCAAATGCATCCTACGGGTTCAAAGTCAAACTATGATTATCGATTGCTGGCCATTGACAGAGCCTTTGAAGCAGGTATTGATGATATAGGAATTGGGGCGCTATTGGGGCTATATCATTATCAGTTTGACGTATTAGCCACTTTATTCCACGCCAATTATATGGATCAAACCTATCATATCGGCCCCCATACCATATCAGTACCACGGCTTAGGCCTGCCCTGGATTCAGCCCTGAAAAAGGCTCCCTATGCTGTTTCAGATCAAGACCTTAAAAAAATCGTTGCCGTCTATCGTCTAGCCTTGCCTTATACCGGCATTATCCTTTCCACCCGGGAAACGCCTCAGCTTAGGGATGAGCTGTTAAGCCTGGGAGTATCACAGGTATCGGCAGGCTCCAAAACCAGCCCCGGAGGCTATGAACAGGAATATCAAAGGGCTTCTCAATTCGAGACGGCCGATGAAAGGAGCTTGAACCAGGTCTTACAGGTCATCTGTGGCCAGGGTCACCTGCCCAGCTTTTGTACCGCCTGCTATCGAACCAAACGAACAGGGGAGGCCTTTATGGAGCTGGCCAAGGATGCACACATCCATGAATTTTGTCAATCCAATGCCATTTTAACCCTACAGGAATATTTGTTGGATTATGCTGACGACGATACACTTCAGCAGGGCAAAGCATTAATTGAAAGGGAATTAGAGGAGATTGATGATGAAAAAATAAGGTGCCTGACAGAAGAAAAATTGGAAGCCATTCGATCAGGGAAACGGGATCTTTATTTCTAGTGGAGAATAATGGAGATGGATAAAATGAAGACTTCAGAAGAAAAGCAAATTATTGTCTGCGGCTCCAACAGTCAAATGCTGAAGGCAGAAGCACTACTAAGGCGGGCCCAAATCAGCACAGATCTGGTGCCTACCCCTAGTCATCTTGGCTCAATTTGCAGTACCTCCATCTTAATCGGTAAAAATGACAGTGCAGCTGTAGAAGACCATATAAGAGGAACCGATATCAGCTATCGAATTTATGATTATCAGACAAAAAAGCTGTCGGGTTTAATGAAGACCCTTATGAATCAAGGGGTCCGGCAAAGCTTTCTTAAAATCATGGAAAAGCTGGAGGCCGGGGAGGAATTATCAAAGGATGAAATTGTAAGACTTTTAGATACACAGTCGGAAAGGGAAGAAGAAGTGCTGCTTGCTGCTGCCGATCGAATGCGCCGGGAAATTGTCGGGGATCGGGTGGAAATCAGGGCTGCCATAGAATTTTCAAACTACTGTAAAAAGAATTGTCATTATTGTGGTATAAGAAAGTCCTGTGCAACCCCAAAACGATACAGAATGACAGCAGACGAAATACTGGCCCAGGTTCATGAAATCCATCAACTGGGGATTAAAACCGTCATATTACAATCAGGTGAAGATGATTATTACAATACAGAGCGGCTCATTGACCTGATACGGCGAATAAAACAAGAAACCGCCATGGCCATTACCTTGAGTATAGGAGAACGAAGCTATGAAGAATATAGAGCCCTGAAAAGGGCCGGGGCCAATAACTACCTGTTGAAGATAGAAACCACCAATCCAAAGGTTTTTAAGAGTTTGCACCCAGATGATGATCTAAAGGAGAGAATGGAATGTACTCGATGGTTGAAGGAGCTGGGCTATGTTACGGCCTCGGGGAATATGGTGGGCTTACCGGGGCAAAGCCTGGAGGATATTGCCCAGGACATTATATTTTTTAAAAAAATGGGAATTCATATGATCGGTATTGGCCCCTTTGTACCCGCCAAGGGGACCCCCCTGGAGCAGGCTGAAACAGGCAATATAGGCCTGACCCTCCGAACAGTGGCAGTGACCCGGCTGGTTTGCAAAAATGTTTATTTGCCAGCCACCACAGCCCTGGCCTCGGCTGACCCAGAGGGGCAGGTAAAGGCCCTGAAGGCAGGGGCCAATACCATTATGTTGATTTCAACTCCCTTAAAATATAGGGAGAGCTACCAGCTCTACAGCAATAAAAATATGATTAATATTCAATCGGCCATAGACGCAGTGAAGGGGGCCGGCAGACTCCTTCCTAAATATTTGAAATGGAGGAATGAACAATGAACCAAACCCCCAGGGCAAATAGGCTGCATATTGCCATATTTGGCAAACGAAATGTGGGAAAATCAAGCCTGATAAATGCCTTAACGGATCAGGAAATTGCCATTGTATCAGAGGTGGCAGGAACCACCACCGACCCGGTATACAAGTCCATGGAGCTTTTACCCATAGGCCCGGTATTAATTATTGATACCGCAGGAATTGATGACATAGGGGATTTAGGGGCCCTACGAATTGAAAAGACAAGGTCAGTATTAAATAAAACCGATGTGGCCTTGCTGGTAGTCCATTGGGAAAGGGGGATTCAGCAGGAGGAAAAGCAGCTAATAGAGATGCTTAAGGTCAGGAATATTCCCCTATTGGTGGTAATTAACCAGATAGATACCAGCCCAAAGGATTATCAGCCCAATTTCCATCAAGAACTGCCTACAGTGGCTGTCAGTGCCAAAACCAAAGCAGGAATCCATCAATTAAAGGAGAAGATTATTGAAATTGCCCCCCGGGAGCAGGAACAGAATTTAGTAGATGGATTAGTGGAGCCAGGGGACCATGTGCTGCTGATTACCCCTATTGACTCGGCGGCTCCCAAGGGAAGAATGATCCTACCCCAGGTTCAGGCCATCCGGGCCATATTGGATAAAGGGGCCTATATGACCATCTGTAAGGAAACAGAGCTGGCCCAGGTGGTAAGGGAATTAAAATCTCCCATTAGTCTGGCCATAACAGACTCCCAGGCCTTTCAGCAGGTTTCTGAAACTTTACCCATGGAAATTCCCCTAACCTCCTTTTCCATTCTATATGCCAGACAAAAAGGAGATATTAGAGAGCTGGTAAAGGGGGTCGAAGGCTTAAAAATGCTGAAGCCCCAGGATAAGGTCTTAATTGTGGAGGGCTGTACCCATCACCAGCAGAAGGACGATATTGGTACCGTAAAGATTCCCCGGTGGCTGAAAAATATGGCAGGGGGAGAGCTGCAATTCCACTGGCTAAAGGGAAGTGCCTTCCAAGAGGATTTAAGGGACTATCAATTGGTGGTTCATTGCGGTTCCTGTATGCACAATCGGAAGGAAATGCTTTATCGAATCAACTGTGCAAAGACTTCGGGGGTGCCAATGGTCAATTATGGTATATTAATTGCCTATGTGACAGGAATTCTGGATCGTGCCATAGCCCCTCTCATGAAGAACTAGAGACAAACCGATTAATATTAGCACAAACCTTCAATCAATGAAGGGGCGTGCTTTTTTTGTGAAAAGAAATTTCAAAAAAATTGTTAAATATAATTCAAATTTTTTTATTTATTCTTATGACAGTTCCTTGATAATAATTGATGATTAAATTTATTTATCGTAGAAAAAAGTGTAAATCGTCAAATAAATAAACAATTTAACTATTTTCTGAGTTGAATTTTGTATTATGTATACAGTATATAACCAATACAACCCTGATATATACAGTTAAATAATTAACAAATATAGATTTTTTTTGATTAGTTTGTGTCCGTTCTTGTGCTATAATTAAAGATGTAAATATATAGAATTGCTAGTTATTTTTGATAATAGACTTCATTACTAGCAATATTTGAATCAAGTAAAGGAGGGACAATATGGCGAGAAACATCTTAACAGAAGAAAATTTTAAACAGCTGGAAGAGGTTATTCAGCTGAATCAGAACAAAAGAGGTGCCCTGATGCCTGTACTGCATGAGGCTCAGAAAATTTTTGGGTGTGTTCCCCTGGCGGTTCAGAAGCAGGTATCTGAGGGCTTAAAAATACCATTAAGCGAGATATATGGTGTGGTGACCTTCTATTCTCAATTTACCCTGGCGCCCAGAGGTGAATATGTCATTGGTGTATGTCTTGGTACGGCCTGCTATGTCAAAAATGCACAGCCAATTATTAATAAGGTCAGTGAGCTGACAGGAGCCAAAATTGGTGCCACTTCAGCAGACGGTAAATTTTCATTGGAAGCCACCCGCTGTATTGGTGCCTGTGGATTGGCCCCTGTATTAACAGTGAATGAGGATGTATATGGTAGATTGTCAGTTAATGATGTACCTGACATTCTAAAGAAGTACTAGGTAAGGGGGACTAAAAATGAAGTCGATTGAAGAATTGGAAAAAATCAGGCAAGAGGCACTGGAAAGGGTTCATATACGCAGAGATGGCAAAGGAACCAGAATTGTGGTGGGGATGGCTACCTGCGGTATTTCAGCAGGAGCCAGGCCTGTGCTGCTGGCCTTACTGGAGGAAGTAAAAAAAAGAAAGCTGGAGGATGTGGTGGTGACCCAAACAGGCTGCATCGGGGTTTGTCGTCTTGAGCCCATTGTAGAGGTCTACAGAGAGGGAGAGGGAAAAACAACCTATGTAGAAATGACACCGGAAAAAGCCATCAAGATAATTGTAGACCATATTGTCAATGGAAGGATCGTAGATGACTATACCATTGGAGCCAGCGAGAAATAATCAGCTTATAATATTTTAAAGGGGGGTTAAATAATGGATTTATTCAGATCCCACGTGTTGGTGTGCGGTGGTACAGGCTGTACATCCTCAGGGTGTCAAAAAATTATAGATAAGCTCGATGAAGCATTGAAGGAGCATCAGCTGCAATCAGAGGTAAAGGTGGTTAAGACGGGCTGCTTTGGGTTATGTGAAGCTGGGCCCATTGTTATTGTCTACCCGGAAGGAGCCTTTTACAGCCGGGTGAAGCCGGAGGATGTGGATAGAATTGCAGAAGAGCATTTACTAAAGGGCAGAATTGTAACTGAGCTGTTATATAAGGATGCTGTCAGGGATGGTCAGATCAAGGCCATAGATCAAGTAAATTTCTACAAAAAGCAACGGCGCATCGCCCTTCGGAATTGTGGTGTAATTAATCCTGAGTCAATAGAAGAATATATTGCCTTCGATGGCTACAGAGCCTTGGCCAAGGTGCTAACGGAAATGAGCCCCCAGGAGGTAGTAGAGGTTGTAAGGGAATCCGGACTAAGGGGCCGGGGCGGTGGAGGCTTTCCCACCGGCTTAAAATGGGAATTTACTGCCAAAGCTCAGGCCGATCAAAAATATGTGGCCTGTAATGCCGATGAGGGAGACCCAGGGGCCTTTATGGATCGTTCCGTATTGGAAGGAGACCCCCATGCCCTGGTGGAGGCCATGGCCATTGCAGGCTATGCCATCGGTGCCGACATGGGTTACGTTTATATTCGGGCAGAGTATCCAATTGCTGTTCATCGGCTTCAAATTGCCATTGATCAGGCTACGGAATATGGACTCTTGGGGAAAAACATATTTGGTACTGATTTTGAGTTTCACCTTGAAATTCGCCTGGGGGCTGGGGCCTTTGTATGTGGCGAAGAAACTGCCCTGATCAATTCTATTGAGGGAAAAAGGGGAATGCCAAGACCAAGACCGCCCTTCCCGGCCCATAAGGGTATTTGGAATAAGCCAACCCTTTTAAATAATGTTGAGACCTACGCCAATATACCCCAAATCATTCTAAAGGGCGCCCAATGGTTCGCCGATATTGGAACGGAAAAATCTAAAGGAACCAAGGTGTTTGCCCTGGGGGGCAAGATAAACAATACAGGCTTGGTTGAAATTCCAATGGGAACCACTTTGAAGGAGGTTATCTACGATATCGGAGGAGGGATTCCCAATGGAAAGGCCTTTAAGGCAGTTCAAACAGGAGGCCCTTCAGGGGGATGTATTCCGGCAGATCATTTGGATGTTCCCATTGACTACGATAACCTGATCAAGCTGGGTTCCATGATGGGCTCCGGTGGAATGATCGTTATGGATGAGGATAATTGCATGGTGGATATTGCCCGATTTTTCTTGGATTTTACCGTTGATGAATCCTGTGGAAAATGTACCCCATGCCGAGAGGGAACCAAAAGAATGCTTGAGCTTTTAGAGAAAATCACCGAGGGGAAGGGAGAATTGACCGATATCGATAAGCTGGAGTCCCTGGCCAAGGGCATTAAAGCAGCTTCTCTCTGTGGTTTAGGCCAAACAGCACCAAACCCAGTCCTTTCAACCCTTCGCTACTTCAGACATGAATACGAGGCCCATGTCAAGGAAAAAAGATGTCCTGCGGGGGTATGTCAGGCCCTTTTACAATATCGGGTCATTTCAGAGGAATGTAAAAAATGCGGTATTTGTGCTGGTAAGTGTCCCGTTGGCTGTATTGAAGGTGTAAAGGGCAAAGAGGTCTATTTCATCAAACAAGAGGACTGTGTTAAATGCGGTGCCTGTATGGCGGCCTGTCCCTTTAAAGCCATTTCCAAGGGCTAAAGGTTCCGGTTAGTAAATCGATCAGAAGGAGGATAAAGGATGATCACCTTAAAAATAAATGGACTTGAAGTACAGGTACAGGAGGGTACAACCATACTTCAGGCGGCAGCAAAGCTGGGAATTAAAATTCCAACCTTTTGTCATGACCCGAGGCTGGTACCCCATGGTTCCTGTAGAATTTGTATTGTTGAGGTGGAGGGAGGGCGAAATCTACCCACCGCCTGTACCACTCCTGTTCAAGCGGGAATGTCGGTCTGGACAGAAAGCGACAGTGTTGTTGAAGCGAGAAAAGAAATACTAGATTTACTGCTGGCCAATCATCCGCTGGATTGTTTAACCTGCCAAAAGGCCGGCCGATGTACTTTGCAGGATCTTTGCTATCAATATGATATTAAGGAAAGCTCCTATCGGGGAGAAGTGAAGGAATTTGAAATAGATGATTCAAATCCCTTCTATATCAGTGATCAAAATAAATGTATTCTCTGCGGAAAATGTGTTTATGTTTGCTCACAGCTTCAGGGAACCGACGCCATCGGCTTTGCCGAGCGGGGTTTTCCCACCCATATTGCTACACCCTTTGATAAAGGTCTGGCCCATTCCACCTGTGTATCTTGCGGTAACTGTGTTTCAGTTTGCCCTGTGGGGGCCCTGATGCCTAAAAGCAAGGAGAAGTTCAGATATTGGGAAACCAAAACCGTTAGAACCACCTGCTCCTATTGTGGTGTGGGCTGCCAAATGGATCTTTTTGTTAAGGAAAATCGTGTCGTGGCGGTGGAGCCTGCCATGGGCCCTTCCAACCAGGGACTGCTTTGCGTGAAGGGTAAATTTGCCTTTAATTTTATCAATCATCCCGAACGCTTAACCAAGCCCTTGATCAGAAGGGATGGCAAGCTGGTGGAGGCCACCTGGGAAGAGGCCTATGAAGTGATCGTCGGAAAAATTAATGAGGTTAAGGAGCAGTATGGCCCCAAGGCCATTGCCGGTTTCTCCTCCGCCAGGGTTACCAATGAAGAAAACTACCTGATGATGAAATTAATCAGAGGGGTTATCGGCAGTAATAATGTTGACCATTGTGCCAGACTATGCCACGCCTCCACCGTAGCGGGCCTGGCCACCACCCTGGGCAGCGGAGCCATGACGAACCCCATTCAAGACGTAATGAAGGCTGATGCCATATTTGTAACGGGCTCTAACACCACCGAAGCCCATCCCGTTATGGCCACCTTTATTAAACGTGCTGTTAAGGAAGGAAAAAAGCTGATTGTGGCAGATCCAAGGGAAATAGAATTGGCCCATTATGCCGATGTCTACTTAAAAATAAAGCCTGGTACCAGCGTAGCCCTTTCAAATGCCATGATTCATGTCATTTTGGAATCGGGACTGACAGATCAAGACTATATAAAAGAACACACAGAAGGCTTCGAGAATTTAAGAGAACTGGTAAAGGAATATACACCGGAGCGAGTAGCTAAGATCTGCGAGGTTAGTGAAACGGATATTCTAAGGGCGGCAAAAATTTATGGTGAAGCTCAGCGGGCCAGCATTATCTACTCCATGGGAATTACCCAGCATATTAACGGTACCGATAATGTGATGAGCCTTTCTAACCTGGCATTAGTTACGGGGAACCTTGGGAAGGAAGGCGGCGGGGTAAACCCCTTGAGGGGGCAGAATAACGTACAGGGAGCCTGTGATATGGGGGCCTTGCCCAATGTCTTTACCGGGTATCAGCAGGTAAGCAATCCGGCCACCATAGAAAAATTTGAGGCCGCCTGGGGCACAAAGCTGTCTGACGAGGTGGGGTTAACGGTGACTGAGGCCATTCCTGCGGCTGAAAGGGGCGACATTAAGCTGCTTTATATTATGGGGGAAAACCCAATGGTTTCAGACCCTGACACAAAGCATGTACAAAAAGGGCTTGAAAAGGCATTTTTAATTGTACAAGACATTTTCCTAACCGAGACGGCTGCCCTGGCCGATGTCGTGTTACCGGCGTCAACCTTTGCAGAAAAGGATGGAACCTTTACCAACACTGAAAGACGGGTACAGAGAATCCGTAGGGCTGTTGAATCTCCGGGGGAAGCCAAGGCCGATTGGGTGATCCTGATGGAGCTGATGAATTTACTGGGCTATCGTAAAACATATCCCAATCCGGAAGCTATTTTCGACGAGATCAGGGCAGTGACCCCTCAGTATGCCGGTATTACCTACGATCGTATTGATCAGGCAGGAATTTCGTGGCCCTGCCCCACTGAGGATCACCCCGGTACACCCATTTTACATGTGGGTAAGCCTGCCAGGGGAACAGCTATCCTAAAACCTGTTGAATGGATAGAATCCGTTGAACTGGGTGACGAGGCTTATCCCTACGTGCTGACCACCGGTAGAATACTGTATCAATACCATACCCGAACCATGTCAGACAAAACCAGGGGGGTACACCAAATTGCCCCAGAGGCCTATGTAGAAATTCATCCTGCCCTGGCAAAGGAGAAGGCCATTGACGATGGAGATTGGGTAGCGGTATCTTCTAAACGAGGTACCATTACCATAAAGGCCAAGGTAACGGATAAGGTGGCCCGTGGAGTCGTCTTTATCCCCTTCCACTGGGCCAATGGTGCCAATGTTTTAACCAATGGAGAGGTGCTGGATCAATACTGTAAAATACCTGGGTTAAAGGTTACCGGTGTTAAAATAGAAAAATTAGCATAAATTTGGTTTTAACCAGCATCCCAGGGGACATGGCCTTTGATATTCATAAATTCGTTTTAATTAGACAAAATTCGTGATATAATTAAAAATAGTTAAATTAAAAACAATATTATTTCCGAGCTATTCTTTCTAAGGTAGACACTATGAAAAATAGCCCATGGGTATAGAAAGAAATTTTTATGCCTCCCTTTTTGGAAAGGAAATAAGCTGGTGTATGATCTTATTGAGCCAGTCCTTCCTTGAAGGACTGGCTTTTGATCAATTAATGTAAGGCTTATTCATTTTATTAATGGGGTGAGGTAATGCAGGATATTTATCAACGAAAAATTAATTATATGAGAATTTCCATTACTGACTTGTGCAACCTGCGCTGTCAATACTGTATGCCCGAGACGGGAATTCCCAAAAAGCATCACCGGCAAATGATGACCTTTGAAGAAATTGTTGCGGTGGTCAGGGCTGGGGCCAAGCTTGGTATTAATAAAATCAGACTGACCGGTGGTGAGCCGTTGGTAAAAAGAGATATTGTTAAGCTAATTTCAGAAATTGCCAGTATCGACGGAATTCAAGATGTGGCTTTGACCACCAATGGTTTACTTTTGAAGGATATGGCCCATGACCTGAAGGCGGCGGGATTAAAACGTTTGAATATTAGTATTGACTCCTTAAAGCCCAAAAGATACCATGAAATTACCAGGGGCGGAGATTTACACCGGGTGATGGATGGGATACAAGAGACCCTGAGGCTGGGACTAACCCCTGTCAAGCTTAATGTTGTGGCCATTGGCGGTATCAACGAGGATGAAATAGATGATTTTGCTCGCTTGACCCTTCAAGACCCCATTGACGTCAGGTTTATTGAGCTGATGCCCATGGGGGAAGCCAGTCAATGGGCCCAGGAACGTTTTTTATCCAATGAAGAAATTAAAAGTAGAATTCATGGTTTAATCCCCTTAGAAAAAGACAGTTCAGGACCTGCCATCTATTATCAGCTTCCCGAAGGAAAGGGAAGAATTGGCTTCATAAACCCCATTAGTGCTCACTTTTGCGGCAGCTGCAATCGTATTCGATTAACCAGCGACGGAAAGCTGAAGCCCTGTCTCCATAGCAATCGTGAGATAGACATTAGGGAAGCCCTAAAAAATACCCATCATTCCCTTGAAGAAGTGATAGAGAGCGCCATTTTAGCGAAGCCTGAAAGACATCATCTGTACACCCAGGAGCAGGAAATCAGCCTTCGTAATATGTTTGAAATAGGGGGCTGATGCACTTGAGGGTAGAGAAGATATTCATAAAGGGAGCCCATGGGCTGGAGGCCAAAGGAGAAACAGAGATCAATGCTTGTCTATTCCAGGGAAAGGTAGCCCATCGTCAAGTGAGTCTGATGGGAGCAGATTCCTTTAAAAGGCTGAAGGATGACGGCCTAAAGGGCTTTTGTCACCTGAGGTTTTTTCCCAATTTTGTATTGTTTGGCCTTGAAATAGGACAGGTTGAAATAGGGCAGCAATACCGCCTGGGAAACGCTATTATCGAGGTTAGTGAAGTGGAAAAGGAATGTCATAGCCATTGCCCCGCCTTTCGTGATGGGTATTCCTGCGGCTTAAACCGGGAGATGTTTTTTGCGGTCATTGTTCAGTCGGGCAAGGCGGCCCTGGGAAGCAAATTTCAAATAATTGAATAGGTCAATTTTGTGTGAACCCCCCTCTGAAGATGGGGGTCTATTTATTTTTATTTCCCCCACATCCCAATGAATAAAGGTTTTTTAAAGGGAATACATTAGAGAAGGGGGGATGCTATAGTATGAAGAAAAAAAAGCGTAAACTCAGAATAAGGCCCATTTTGTCGATGATCCTTACCGTCTTTATTGTAATGGGGCCTTACTATTTTCTGGCACATCGGCCCAATCTTATAGATCAGTCAAACTCCCCTGAGGAAGGTCCGCAATGGACAGGTATTATCAGTTTTTGGGATTATCCACGATTAGATCAAAAAACAGGCAGCAGCTATGGATGGATTAGTGAAAAAATAAGGGCCTTTGAAAAGGCCCATCCAGGGGTCTATATAGATTTTAACGGACTCACCTGGGATAAGGGCCCGGAAAAGCTGGAGGCAGCCCTCGAAAGCAATCATATGCCGGATATTTTACCTGTGGGAAGCGATTATCGCCTGATGAATCAGGAAATTTTACAGCCCCTTGAACCCTTTTTAACGGTGGAGGAAATCAGGAGCTTTGATGAGAAGGCCCTCAGGGCCGTCACCTATGACGGAAAGATTTGGGCAATGCCCTGGATGATGACCACCTATGGGATGGTGTTAAATGCTGATTTGTTCCAGCAGCGGGGGGTGGAACTTCCCCAGGATGGCAGCTGGACCTATGATGAATTTGTTGAAAAGCTGAAGGAATTAACCTATGATTCCAAGGGAAAGGGTACCCTTGATCATTTTGGAATAAACAGTTTTATTCAGGCAGATTATTATAACCTTTGGGGAATCATATTAAGTGAAGGGGCAGAAATATTTAATCAACAAATGGAATATGTATTCAATGATGAACGGGCCCTGGCGGGAGTTCAAAAATTGATTGATCTTAAGGAAAAATACCAGGTGACCCATCCTAATTTTGGCGTAAACAATTCCAATCAAGCCTGGACCACCTTTTATCAGGATAAGAACATAGCTGTTATTCCTACAGGAACCTGGTCCATTAATGTATTGGAAAATCTAAAGAATGAAGGAAAGGGCTTTAACTATAGCGTTGCATCCTACCCCACAGGAAGCTTGGGTCAGCCTGTGGTTATGGGGAACATGGTAGGCTCCTATGGTGTGACCCTTCAGGATGACCCTGAAAAGCTAAGGCTATGCATTGAATTTCTACAATTTTTGGTAAAGGATGAATACCAGAGCCAATTAGACCGATTAGGGGTGTTTCCGGTGAAAAAGCACATTGGTAATATTTATGAGGGAGACCCCCATATGGCTGCTTTTTACGAAAATTTGCAGCATACCATTATATTGCCGCCCCATCCTAAATGGCGCCAGATTGATGAGATTTTACAGCAGGAAATTTTAAAGGGCCTCAAGGGAGAGAAAAGTCCTGCTCAATTGTTAAAGGATGCCGAGGTTCAAATCAGACAGCTTTTGGTTCAGTATCCATAGGACCAATGTAATTGACCGGAAATACAAAAAAAGATATACTGAAAATAAAATACTAAAGACCATTCAATTGATAGCTTAGGAGTGAATTAAATGGATAAATATAAATTGCAGGAATTATTTACAGAATTTATGCCCCAGGATTCAGTTCGGATAGATGAACCCATGAAGAAGCATACCTCCTTTAAAATTGGGGGCCCGGCGGATCTTTTATTGCTGCCCCGGGGAGAAGAAGACCTGGTGAAAATTTTAAAAATAATAAAGGATCATGATGCCCCCTTCTTTGTCATGGGAAATGGCAGCAACCTTTTGGTAAAGGATAAGGGGCTTCGACAGGTGGTTATTAAAATTGCCGATAATTATAAAGAAATTAAAATAGAAGGAACCACCATTGTTGCCCAGGCAGGTATACTGCTTTCCACATTAGCCAAGAAGGCCCTGGCAGCAGACCTGGGAGGATTGGAATTTGCCAGTGGCATACCGGGCACTCTGGGGGGGGCTGTGGCCATGAATGCAGGGGCCTATGGAGGTGAAATGAAGGATGTTGTAAAGGGCTGCCGTGTCCTCGACCAGGAGGGAAATCTGCTTTACCTTCCCAAAGATCAATTGGAATTAGGCTATCGAACCAGTATCATTCAAAAAAATCATTATATTGCCCTTTCTGTAGAGCTGGATCTGTATCAAGGGCATTATGAGGAAATTAAAGAACGGATGGATCAATTGACAATACAGCGAACCACAAAGCAGCCCCTTCATCTGCCCAGTGCAGGCAGCGTCTTTAAGCGGCCTCCGGGCTACTTTGCAGGAAAGCTTGTGGAGGATTGTGGTCTAAAGGGAACACAAATCGGAGGGGCCCAGGTTTCAACCCTCCATAGTGGATTCATCGTGAATGTGGGAAATGCCACTGCAGCCGATGTCTTAGCACTAATTGAATTGATTCAAAAAGAGGTGAAATCTCGCTTTGATGTGACCCTGGAGACGGAAGTGAAAATTATTGGTGAGGCGTGAATACAGCAGGATAAAAAGGAGCTTTTAATATGAGATTTGTTATTATTACCGGCCTCTCGGGGGCAGGAAAAAGTCAGGCAGTAAAATATATGGAGGACTTTGGCTACTTTTGCGTTGACAATCTTCCTCCGGGTTTAATTCATAAATTTGTAGACCTTTGCCAGCAGACAAAGGGGAAAATTGATAAAATTGCCCTGGTAACCGATATTCGTGGGGGTATGTTCTTTGACGATTTATTTGCTAGCCTAGAGGAGCTGGAGGAATTGGGTTATCCCTATGAAATATTGTTTTTAGAGGCCAAGGACGAGGTACTGGTTAAGCGTTTCAAGGAAACCAGGCGGAACCATCCCTTGGCTGCCTCAGGTTCTATTCTCGAAGGGATTCAGCTTGAACGGGAAAAGCTGAAGGAGCTAAAAAAGAAGGCCACCCATATTGTCAACACCACCAAGCTGATTCCGGCTCAGCTCAGGGAAGAACTGAAGAATATCTATCTTGAGGGAAACGAAAGCAATAACTTGATTATTACAATCCTTTCCTTTGGCTTTAAGCACGGTATTCCCCTGGATGCCGACCTGGTTTTTGATGTTCGATTTCTTCCCAATCCCTATTATATAGAGGAAATAAGGGATTTCACAGGCAACGATCAGGTAATACGGGAGTATGTGATGAATTCCCCCGTCAGCGTAGCCTTTTCACAAAAACTCTTTGACATGGTAGATTTTTTAATTCCCCATTATATCAAAGAGGGGAAGAATCAGCTTGTCATAGCCATTGGCTGTACCGGCGGCAGACACCGTTCAGTGACCATTGCCAATGTCCTTAATGAACAATTAAAGGAGAAGGGCTACCGGGTCATCATGAATCATCGGGACACAGCCCTTAAGGAAAGGAAAAGGGAGTAGCTATGAAAATATCCGATTGGCTTAAACCCGGTTTACAAATAAAGCGCTGGTTTTTGATAGGGCTTTTAGGTATGCTTCTTGTGGCCATCGCCCTTTCTTATCCATTACATCTTGCGTTTTCAATATTTCCATCCATCGTTAAGGTACTGCTGGGTATTTTGGGCCTTGGCCTAATTGTCTTTGCCTTAAAAAGCGGAATTAGCTCCCTGCTCAAGGTTTGTCATGACCAAAACGTGATGCAGGGAAGATTAGATCGGAATAAAATCAATAAGCTATTTTATGACAAGAGAATCTTAATCAGGGGGCCAAAAATTGTGGTAATTGGCGGAGGAACCGGCCTTTCGGTACTACTACGGGGCTTAAAGCTGGTTACCAGCAACATTACGGCCATTGTTACGGTGGCCGATGATGGCGGAGGCTCTGGCAAGCTTAGGGAAGATTTAGGAATGCTGCCTCCGGGAGACATAAGGAACTGTATTTTGGCCTTGGCTGAAATGGAGCCCACCATGGAAAAGCTGCTGCAATATCGTTTTGAAGAGGGAACCCTAAAGGGCCAAAGCTTTGGTAATTTACTAATTGCCTCAATGAACGGCATCAGCAGCAATTTTGAAGACGCCATTAAAAAGATCAGTGAGGTTTTGGCTGTAACGGGAAGTGTCTTGCCGGTCACCCTGGATGATGTTACCCTGTATGCCCGGTTAAAAAACGGTATGATTGTTAAGGGAGAATCCCAAATACCAGTTAAAAGCCTGGAGGAAGACAGCCCTATAGAAAAGGTGTTCATCAAGCCCCAGCAGCCCAGGGCCCTCCAGGAAGCCCTAGAGGCCATTGAAAATGCCGATGTGGTCATTTTGGGACCCGGGAGCCTTTATACCAGTATTATTCCCAACATATTAATTGAGGATATCCGGAAAAGCCTGGTGGAGACCACAGCCATGAAGGTTTATATTCCCAATATGATGACCCAGCCCGGTGAAACAGACGGCTATACAGTGAGTGACCACGTTGATGCACTGTTGGCCCATTGCCCCCAGCTAACCATAGACCATATTGTCATTAATCAGGGTAGAATTCCCCAAGAAATTAAAAATAAATACGATTTAGAGGGAGCCCATTTGATTTTAACCGAGAAGGATGAAATCAGGGACCTCAGGGAAAGAAAAATTAACGTAGTGGAGGAAAATCTGGTGGACATCAAAAAAGATTATGTCCGACATGATGCCAATCGGCTTTCCAAGCTGATCATCGATTTGGTGGAGCAGCATCGGCTTACCCCGGAAAAGAGTGGTTTATTGAATTTATTACAGCTTATGGGAGAAAAGTTAAAATAAAGTGAGGATTAAGTCTTTACTTTATTTTTATGTGCAAATTCTCCTTTAAAATAGTATTAAATAGCAATTAAATTTTATGTTATCTCTGGTTACGTTTTCATATAGCTTTGTTTGTGTTAATCGGAGTACATGGTCGATATTCCTCATTCTTCCGCTTTACTCTATGAGAATGTCCTCAGGGAATGAGCAAAGGTTTTATTTATTTCAAAGAAATAATTGGTGAATAGTGCTTTAAGTTTGTAACCAAAGTGTAATGTAATTGTAGCGTAATAGTTTCTTGTTTCAACAAATACAGACAATGGACAATGATATAATAAACTTGTTAAATAGTACTACAATTATATGCTATTTAATAATTCAAGGAAAAGGAGGGGGAATGGAGGCCTATAACATATTAAAAAAAATTAATTAGAAACTTAGGAATGAAAGGAGAGTTCACGTTATGAAAAGAAAGTTTGTTTCGGTTTCAGTAGTTTTAATCTTACTCTTAACATTCACAATGGTTGCTAGTGCATTAGATGAACAAATAAATGGAATAACTGTTGCCTCTATTAATTTAACTTCAAGTTTTATAGAAATGAAAAGCACGATAAACAGTGGGGTAAGTGCATCTTTGATTAAGAACATCCAAGCAACTGGAGAGTTTTACAGAGATGATTATTTAATGGCAAACTTAGGTTCATCTAACACAGGTGGAGTTAGTAGTAAGTCAGTTACTTACGGCGCTTCACTTATTCCTCAGTATTATGAAGTAATTGCTTTCGGAACCTATGTAACTAGAACAAATCCAGATGTAACATATTATGATGATGACAGTGCTTCTTACTACTATAATCCTTCAAAAATAGCTACGACAAAAGAAATAGAGGATCGAAGAAAAAGTCTTGACTTATTTGCTTTGGATATGGATAAACATATTGCCGAAAGCTTTGATATATCATTACAAGACTATACGAAATTTGACATATCTAAAGATGAGAAAACAAAAAGTGAGTTTCAGCTATTGAGTATCTTCTTTGATATACCTTTAGAAATTGGAGATAGAAAGCCTTCTATTTATACTAATGAAGAAGGTAAGGGCGTTGTGCTATTACAGAAAAATGATGGTGTGAATGTAGTGTATTATTTAGAGCTAGATAAATCTGAGGGATGGACAGTTGTATCTGAGGATAAAAAACAGGGTGTAGTAATAAAATATGATGAGTACTTAGAACGTGTTGATAATGTGGAGTTAAAATCAGAGGAAAATATGAATGTGCAATTAGAAGAATTTAGGGAAGTTGTCAATAATCAAATAGCTACTTCTTTAAATATTTCATTAGAAGACTATAAAGTACGAGATATTTTTAATTCAGAGGAAGAAATAAAAGATAAGTTAACATTACTCCAATTGCACAAAGATCTTTCTATTGAAAAAGGTGATAGAAAACCATATTATTTTTTTAAAAGTGATACAGAAGGATTAATATTGGTGCAAAAATCAGATGGAACAACTATTAGTCATTTTATTGAAAATAGAGAGGAAGAAGGTTGGAAGATTGTAGAGACCAAAACTGCGCGAGGAGATATAATGAGCCTAGAATCTTTTTTAAACAATAAAAAATAAGTTTATAAGTTAGGGAAATTAATGAAGGAGTTTTGGTGGAGCTAGCACCATTACTCCTTTTTAATATACCTATTAGAAAAATTGTAATGATTTCAGTCACCCACTATCCATCTTTTAAAATTATTATTCAGGGATTATTTTGAAACAAATAAAAAATTCAAAATTGCGTTATATAGATGAAGGACTTATAATTTCATGTAATAATTCTTACTGGAAAGTACATTTAAATAGTTAAATTTTTTAAAATACTGAAATTGACAGGAGGTGCACAGAATATACGGTAGAAAGGAAGAGCCCTATAAAAGAAATGCTAGAACACCTTAAGCTGATTTTCAGAGAGGAAAGGGAAGAATATAATTAAGGCGGTAGGTTACAACCAATTTGCCCTTACACAGAGGACGTTTAAATTGACTTGCTAACCGATATCGAAACCGGAGCCATAAGATTGGCAATAGGTCGGGTTAAAGATGGATGATGAGCCCTATGCAGGGAGCCGGAGTTTTTTCAATCTGGAAATAAGCATGGCATCATTGGATACCAATATTTTGTGCTTACACTATCAAACACGGTGCAAAATTCCCTTTTACGATACAACCCCTGATTTCAAGGTATAAAAGAACAGCCACGACAGCATTTATTAAATTTATGCTGGTGCTGAGTCTTTAAGCCGCAAGAAACAGGGGTTTTAAAGCGTTTTAAGGCCTTGTATGGGGTTTCATTAACAATTGAAATCAAAGGGTGATTATGGTAATTTAATATTAAAAGAATATTTCAGCTTGAATAAATGAAAAAATAAATAACGAAGCACTAGAGCGATTGATATAATAAAAGAAGGATAGAAATGGCAAAGGAGTGGAAGGTGTGAGAGAAGAAATTAGCGCGGGTGGAGTCGTGATATTTGGTAATGCCATTTTAATGTTAAAAAAGTATAATGGAGATTGGGTGCTTCCAAAGGGAAAGGTTGAAAATGACGAGGCCTTTGAACAGGCTGCAGTACGGGAGGTTTTAGAGGAAGCCGGTGTAAAGGTTGAGGTTATCAAATACTTAGATAAAATACATTATACTTATAAAAATAGCTGGGAAGATCATGATAAAATTAATAAAACAGTCCATTGGTTTTTAATGCATTCCAAAAATTTCGAGTGTATTCCCCTAAAGGAAGAGGGATTTATTGATGCCAAATTTATTCATGTTAACCGGGCCGTTGAACTGGCTAAATATCAGGATGAAAAGGAAATCATTGAAAAGGCCATTGAAGATTATTTTAAGACCTCACAAAAGTGAGGTCTTAGAAAAACTATTATTCAGGTTTAAAGGTAGAACATAGGGCTTCGTCGGAGGTACTGGCACCGTGACCGTTCTTAGGGTTCACCTCAATTTTAGGTGCGAAGCAATAATCCCTATCATTGAATCTACAGTTGTTCACGTGACACATGACTTCCATTTTATCATGTTCAGACATCAATAACACCTCCATCAACATAGATTATTTTACCGCAATCATATTTTGTGTAATAAAGATAAAAATATAATAAGAAAACATTCTTTTAATTACCTATAATTTCTCTAAAGTTAACTATGCTAAAGACAAAGTACAGAATTTTAAAAAACTTAAAGGTTGTGATGAATTATGTCATTTTCTTCTACCACAAAGGGCGAGCTGGCAAGAATTAATTCTGAGGATAGCTGCTGTCAATTGGCAGAGCTGGCTGCTTTAATCAGAATGAGCGGTACCCTTCAGCTGGCAGGATCAAATCGTTTAAATTTAAATATTACCACAGAGAATCCGGCCATTGCCAGAAAAATATTTAAGCTGATTAAGGATTTATTTGGTATCCATACCGAGGTGATGGTACGAAGAAATCCGAGGCTAAAGAAAAACAATCATTACCTGAGTGTTATTACCCATCAAATGGGGAGCGATCGAATTCTTCAGCAGGTGGGAATTTTAAAAAGAGAAGCAGATTCCTTTGATATCACCTATGAAATACCAGATCACATGATTCAAAAACAGTGCTGTAAGCGGGCCTATTTAAGGGGGGCTTTTCTAGGCGGCGGCTCTGTTAGCGACCCTGAAAAAACCTATCATCTCGAATTTGTCAGCAACAGCCTTGAGCATAGTGAGGCAGTTCAGGAGATAATTAACAGTTTTTCATTAAATGCTAAAATCATACAAAGAAAGGGCAGCTATGTGGTGTATTTAAAGGAAGGAGACCAGGTGGTGGATCTCTTAAATATTGTTGGTGCCCATGCAGCTCTGTTGGATTTGGAAAATATCAGAATTATGAAGCAAATGAGGAATGATATAAACCGAATCGTTAATTGCGAAACCGCCAACCTTAGTAAAACTGTCAATGCTTCCGTAAGACAAATTGAAAACATTGAAATCATAAAGGAAACCGTGGGATTAGATAAGCTGCCTGATAACCTCAGGGAAATTGCAGAGGTCCGATTGGCCCACCAGGAGGCCAGCCTAAAAGAGCTGGGGCAAATGCTAAGTACGCCTATCGGTAAATCAGGAGTGAATCACCGACTGCGGAAGATTGAAGAATTTGCCCAACGACTGATAATAAAAAATAATGAGCGTACCTATTAACATCCCCCACAGAGCATAAATCTGTGGGGTTTTTATGTATTAAAAATTATTTATCGAAATTTAACATAGCCTGACTTATATGACGTCGAAGAATGTCCTATTTTTATTTAGTAAACCGTGAGTATTGAGTACTATATTTAATACTTAGTTTGATTTTGTTGGTGAAAATAAAGGAATTTAAAAAAAATTGTGGAAATAACTATTATTGAACATGGAAATATTCCATATGTTATCTTTCATTGTATACAATTTTCCTGAACAGTATCTCCAAAGTGGTTGTGAAAACAGCAGAGGAGGGTTAAGGTGCTAAAAGTAAAATTATCTTCTGTTAAACCAGGCATGTGTTTAGGCAAACCGATTTACACTTGTGATGGTAAATTGTTAATTGATCAGGGAGTTTCATTAAAGGAAAGTTATATCAATAAATTAAAGGCCTTAGGCTATTTTGATGTCTATGTGGCCTGGGAGGGTTCAATGAAGCAGCATATCGATATCTTTCTTGAAGACACTAGAAAAGAGGTACTGATCCTGGCCAATGAGTCTATGAAGACATTCCATATAGCCAAGCAAAAATCAGTAGAGAAGCTAAGGGATATCATCGGTCAGCTAATAGAGGATTTATTGTTAAATCAAAGCACCCGTATTTATTTAACCGATATCCGGGCCATCGATGAATATACCTTTGGTCACAGTGTTAATGTCTGCGTATTTTCATTAATGATGGGATTGATGCTGGAGCTTAATAAAGAAGAACTGTTGGAATTAGGGATTGGGGCGATTCTTCACGATATTGGAAAAATCACCATCAATCAGGCGGTTTTAAACAAGCCTGCTGAGCTTGAACCCCATGAGTTTGAAATCATTAAGCAGCATCCTCTAAACGGATATAATCTGGTCAAGCAGTTAGAAGGATTTTCAGAGGCGGCCTGTGGTGTAATCAGAGATCATCATGAACGCTTTGACGGAAGCGGGTATCCCAATGGCCTGAAGGGAAAGGAAATTCATCTGTACTCCCGTATTGTAGCCATTTGTGATGTTTACGATGCCTTAACCTCTAATCGTGTTTATAAGCATAAGATAACTCCCCATTATGCCATAGAATATTTAATTTCAATGGGAAATCATCAATTTGATTATGATTTGATCAAGGTATTATTAAAGCAGGTGAATATTTACCCGGTAGGCACCCATGTCAGGCTAAAGTCTGGAAAAGCCTGTGTGGTGGTGGCAGATAATGCCGGCTGGCCTACCAGGCCGGTGGTTGAAATAAAAGAGAGCTTTCCCAAAAAAAGCTACAGTCCACAGCGAAAAATTGATTTAACCAAGCAGCTTAACGATAGTATTGTTTCTACCCTTTAAACAGATCATTTTCCTTTCCCCTTGAGACCTAACAGGTCTTTTTTTTTATTCTTCGACGTTTTTTCGACGCTGTTTCGATATAATCAATCTAAAGGGGCCAACGGTATAATCATAGATTGCTAAACCCATAATAGCATTACCATGAATTGCATAAAGATAAATTGTTGGTCTTTCAGATATTAGATAGGGAAGGAAGGATTAAGATGATTGATAACCGGCGAGTTGACCAAGCCATGACCATTAAGCTGGATCATGAGCTGCCAGAAATGCCTGCCTTTGTAGAGGGAATACGCAGGGCCCCGGACAGAGGCTTTAAGCTTAGTCCCCAGCAGACGGCAGTAGCCCTAAAAAATGCCCTCAGGTATATACCTGAAGCCCTTCATGAAAAGGTGGCACCAGAATTTTTAGAGGAGCTTTTGACCCGGGGAAGAATTTATGGGTACCGTTTTCGGCCCGAGGGGAATATCAAGGCCAAGCCCATTGATCAATACAAGGGAAACTGTATCGAAGGAAAGGCCTTCCAGGTGATGATTGATAATAATTTAGACTTTGATGTGGCCCTTTACCCCTATGAGCTGGTAACCTACGGTGAAACAGGAAAGGTATGTCAAAACTGGATGCAGTACAGACTGATCAAAAAGTACCTTGAGGTAATGACTGATCACCAAACCCTGGTGATTATGTCGGGTCATCCCCTGGGATTATTTCAATCCAAACCCGATAGTCCCCGGGTAATCATCAGCAATGCCCTGATGGTGGGGATGTTTGATAATCCCAGGGATTGGGATATCGCTGAACAGATGGGGGTTGCCAACTATGGGCAAATGACCGCCGGGGGCTGGATGTATATTGGACCCCAGGGAATTGTCCATGGAACCTTCAATACCCTGTTGAATGCCGGACGTTTGAAGCTGGGGCTGGGGCCCGATGAGGATTTGAGGGGTAAGCTCTTTGTTTCATCAGGCCTAGGGGGCATGAGTGGTGCCCAGCCAAAGGCAGTGGAAATCGCCAATGGTGTGGGAATTATAGCAGAGGTGGATGCCTCCAGAATTCAAACAAGACACCAGCAGGGCTGGGTTAAGGTGGTTTCATCCAATTTAGACGAAGTCTTTAAAATTGCCGCAGCGTATCAAAATAAACGGGAGCCCATTTCCATTGCCTATCATGGAAATATCGTAGAGCTACTGGCTTATGCCGTTGAAAAACAGATTCCCATAGACCTGCTTTCCGACCAAACCTCATGTCATGCCGTTTATGAGGGGGGCTATTGCCCTCAGGGCATTACCTTTGAAGAAAGAACGAAAATGCTTCAAACAGACCGCCAGACCTTTAACAAAATGGTTGATGAATCTTTAAAGAAGCATTTTGAGTTGATTAAGGCCCTGGTAAACAAGGGTACCTATTTCTTTGATTACGGCAATGCCTTTATGAAGGCAGTTTATGATGCCGGGGTAAAGGAGATTTCTAAAAATGGTATCGACGAAAAGGACGGCTTTATTTTCCCCTCCTATGTGGAGGACATCATGGGGCCAGAGCTTTTTGATTATGGTTATGGGCCCTTTAGGTGGGTTTGCCTCAGCGGAAGTCACGAGGACTTAAGGAAGACAGACCGGGCCGCCATGGAGCTGATCGACCCCAACCGAAGGGGGCAGGATCGGGACAACTATGTATGGATACGGGATGCTGAAAAAAATCAGCTGGTGGTGGGAACCCAAGCTCGTATTTTATACCAGGATGCCGCCGGTAGAACTAAAATTGCCCTGAAATTTAATGAAATGGTGAGGATGGGGGAAGTAGGGCCCATCATGCTGGGACGAGATCATCATGATGTCAGCGGTACCGATTCTCCCTTCAGAGAAACCGCCAATATTAAAGATGGCAGCAACATTATGGCAGAAATGGCCACCCATTGCTTTGCGGGGAATGCCGCCAGGGGAATGAGTCTGGTGGCCCTGCACAATGGCGGTGGGGTTGGTATCAGCAAATCCATCAACGGAGGCTTTGGTATGGTTCTGGATGGCAGTGAACGGGTCGACCGTATATTGCGCTCTGCCATGCCCTGGGACGTAATGGGGGGCGTTGCAAGACGGGCCTGGGCAAGGAATGAAAATTCCATTGACACCAGCATTGAATTCAATCAAAATCATGAAAATCTTGGGCATATTACCCTGCCTTATATTCCCAGGGAGGATTTAATTGAGGGTTTGGTTAAGGAAGTATTTAATAAAAAATAGAATAAAAATGTAAAGGGGAGACTGTGGTATGAAAAAAATTGTACAATGTGTACCAAACTTCAGTGAAGGTCGGGACCTTGAAAAAATCGAGAAAATCATTGAACCCTTCAGGGGAAGGGATCAGGTAAAGCTTTTGGATTACAGCAGGGATGAAGACCATAATCGGTTGGTGGTAACCCTAGTAGGGGAACCGGAGGCTTTGAAGTCAGCGGTGCTAGAGGCCATGGGAAGGGCCATCGAGGTTATTGATATGACAAAGCATCAGGGGCAGCATCCCCGTATGGGAGCCATCGACGTCGTTCCCTTTATTCCTGTAAAAAATGTCAGTATGACCGAGGCGGTGGCCCTGGCCAAGGAACTGGCCAAGGAGGCAGCGGAAAAATATCAGCTTCCTATCTTCCTATATGAGAAGGCGGCCAGTACTCCCGATCGAGAAAATCTGGCCAAGGTACGGAAGGGTGAATTTGAGGGGATGGCCGAAAAGCTAAAGGAGCCCCAATGGCAGCCTGATTTTGGACCAAAGTCACCCCATCCCACCGCCGGGGTGACCGCTATAGGGGCCAGAATGCCCTTGGTGGCCTTTAACGTAAATTTGGCAACGGATAATTTAGAAATTGCCAATCATATTGCCAGAAACGTCAGACATATCAGTGGGGGTCTACGGTATTGCAAGGCCATTGGTATTGATCTGAAGGAGAGGGGAATTGTACAGGTTTCCATGAATATGACAGATTATACTAAGACAGCCCTTTATCGAGCCTTTGAGCTGATTAAAATTGAGGCCAAAAGATATGGGGTCAATGTGGTGGGAAGCGAGATAATCGGCCTGTTGCCCATGGAGGCCCTGATTGATACGGCAGTCTATTACCTGGGGGTAGAAAGCTTTTCAATGGAACAGGTGTTAGAAACAAGAATAATGGAGTGATGAAGATGAAAAAAGGCAGTCTGCTAATTAAGGGAGCTTCGGAATTAGTTACCTTAAGCGGCTCTACAGCCAAGGCAGGGGCGGAAATGTCTGCCCTTAATGTAATCAAGGATGGAGCCCTGGTGATTGAAGATGGAATCATTGTGGCGGTGGGGGAAACCCACGATATTTTAGGGCAATACAATGAGAAAGATTACCAGGTTATGGATGCCCGGGGAAAGGCGATATTACCCGGTTTTGTCGATTCCCATACCCATCTGGTATTTGGTGGGTACCGGGCAGAGGAATTTTCCTGGCGCCTTCAGGGGAAAAGCTATATGGAAATCATGGAACGGGGAGGCGGTATTTTAAGCTCTGTTAAGGCCACAAGGGAGGCCACCCATGAGGAATTGGTCAAGTCAGCCATGAAGCGCCTTGATTCGATGCTTTCCTTTGGAGTAACCACCGTTGAAGGAAAAAGCGGCTATGGGCTGGACGAAGAAACAGAATTGAAGCAGCTCAGGGTCATGAAGGAAATCAATGAAAAGCACCCCATTGATGTGGTGCCCACCTTCCTGGGAGCCCATGCCATTCCCGCGGAATACCGGGGCAAAGAGGATGAATTTATAGACTGGATGATGGCGGTATTGGAAAAGGTATCGAAGGAGGGTCTGGCGGAATTCTGCGATATTTTTTGTGAGGCAAAGGTTTTTAGCGTGGCCCAGTCCCGAAGGCTCCTGACAAGGGCCAAGGAGCTGGGACTAAAGGTAAAGCTCCATGCCGATGAAATAGTACAGCTGGGTGGGGCTGAGCTGGCGGCAGAATTGGGCGCTGTATCGGCAGATCATTTGCTTCAGGCTTCAGACAGGGGAATTGCAATGATGGCAGAAAAGGGTGTGGTGGCCACCCTGCTGCCGGGAACCGCCTTCAGTTTAAAGGAGGATTTCGCCCGGGCCCGGAGCATGATTGAGGCAGGCTGTGCAGTGGCCCTGGCTACAGATTTAAACCCGGGAAGCTGCTTTACCGAATCCATTCCTCTGATCATAGCCCTGGCAACCCTTTACATGAAAATGACCACCGAGGAGACCATTACGGCCCTAACCATTAATGGAGCCGCCGCCCTGGATCGGGCCGGCACCATCGGCAGTCTTGATATAGGAAAAAAGGGAGATGTCATTATTTTAGAGTTTCCCTCCTATCATTATCTGCCCTATCATATTGGGGTCAGTACCGTAGAGAAGGTAATCAAACAGGGAACCTTAGTTTTTGATAAAGAAAGGGGAAGAAGGATAAAATGCTAGAAAAATTAAGTCTGGAAGAATTTTTGTTAAAAACCGCATCCAATGAACCGGTACCGGGGGGAGGTAGTGTAGCTGCCATGGCCTCTGCCACAGCGGCGGCCTTGACTGAGATGGTGGCGCAGCTAACCATTGGAAGGAAAAAATATGAGGCCGTTGAAGGTGAAATGATGAAAATACAAAGGGCCGCCCAGGAATTGAGGAAGGAGTTAATAGCGGAGATTAATCGGGATGCCGATTCCTTTAACAGTGTCATGGAGGCCATGAAGCTGCCAAAGGAGACGGAAGGAGAAAAGCAGGCCAGGGGCCAGGCCATTCAGAAGGCTACCATCCATGCAGCTCAGGTTCCCCTAGGGGTGGCAGAAAAGACCCTGTCCATGATGCCTATTATTGAACAGGTGGTGGAAAAGGGGAATCAAAATGCCGTTACCGATGGGGCTGTGGCTGCCATGATGGCGAGAACTGCCGTACTTTCGGCCCTCTATAACGTGAAAATCAACTTAGCCTCCATCAAGGACGAAGCCCTTGCGGTTGAAATGAATCGACAGGTAGAAGAAATGGAGCAGGGAGCCCTGGATTGGGAAAAGAAAATTTTAAGTAAGGTTAAGCTATAGAGAAAAAAGCCGGCACTTTTAATATGCCGGTTTTTTTATGCCTTGTGTTTTTCATCAAGTCGGAAGGAAAGGCCGGCGAAAGAAAGAATACTATACTATAATAAGGAAAAGAGGTTCAATTGGAAGGAGGGCAAGGGATGGCTGACATAGAAGTAAAATTATTTCAAATCCCCATGGTGTATTATGGTCAAAGGCCGATTTCCTTTCCCTATCGAAGGGCCGAGGCCCTCTTTTACTATTTGGTGGTGAAGGGAAGGGCCACCCGAGAGGAGCTGATGGGGCTCCTTTGGGAGGAACAAAGTGAGAAGGCCGCCAGAAAAAATTTAAGGGATACCCTGTATAAAATCCGGCGGGCCTTTGGAGCCGACGTTGTAATTTCGCCTCAAAAGTCTATTGTCCAGCTGAACCCCGATGTAACGATCCATTCAGAGCTTAGCCACCCTTTGACTAGGGAGGAAATTGACTGGCAGCCCGGTGAATTTTTGAAGGGGTTTTCCTTAAAGGATGCAGAGGCCTTTGAAACGTGGCTTCGGGATACCAGAGTCTATTTTCAGGATCAATATGCCCGTGGACTATTGGAAGCAATCGATAAGGCCCTGGCGGGTCGAAGCTATACCCGGGCCGAGGGGCTGGCAAAAAAGCTGATATTATTGGAGCCCTATGATGAAAGGCCCTATCAGAGGCTGCTGGAAATCTACGGTCTTCAAAATAATTACGCTAAGGCAAAGGCCCTGTACAATCAATTGGAAGGGCTGCTGAATTCAGACCTGGGCATTACCCCCTCCCTGGAAACCAGGCGATTGTTTGAACAAATTAAACGGCCAGTCGGCCCCCTATTGAAGGGAAAAGAGCAGCAGGAGCGTCACTTCTTCTATGGTCGAGAAAGAGAGCTTGGTATACTGCACCAACAATTTAATGGATATATGGAGGGAGGAACCTCTCCAAGGCTTCTCATTATTGGTGAAGCTGGGGTTGGTAAAACCAGACTTAAGGAAAAATTCCTCGAGTCCATTGTGAAAGAAGATAGCTACATTTTTCATGCCAACTGCTACCAGGCAGAGGAGAACTATCGATTAAAACCGTGGAATCCTATTATTTCTAGAATTTCAGATATTTTAAGGGAGGAATCCATTACCATTCCAATCCGTTGGCAGCATTTAATTTCGGCGCTTTTCCCGATTTTTGACGGCCTCAACAGTCCCCAGGAAAAACATAGCACCAACTACCAGGCTTCACCCCAGCTCCAAAGGGCAGAGGAAGCCATAATCAGGCTATTGATGGAGTTATCGGGAAAGCGAAAAATTATACTGGTTTTTGATGATTTGCAATGGATGGACGAGGGCAGTCTAAATCTGTTAAGCCATATTTTGCTTGCCGTTCCAGAACCGTCGATTATGCTTTTGGCCACCTGTCGAAATGAACAATGCCCTAGACTGGATGGATTTATCAGTCAGTTGATCAGGGAGCAGTCCCTTGAAAAAATAAACCTGAATCGATTTTCCCGGAAGGAAGTAGCTGAATTTCTTCGTCGGGCCTTGCCCCATGGAAGGGTAAACCAGGAGCTAGTCCATCAGGTGTATCAGGAAACCGAAGGAAACGCCTTTTTTCTGGTGGAATATGTGAATGCCCTGAGGGCCAGACGGAATACCATGGGAATGTCATCTAAAATGAAGGATATTATAAAAGGTCGTTTGCTAGGGATTTCAGAGGAAGGCAAGAAGGTATTAAATGTTATTTCTATTTTTTTCGATCGTGTTTCCCTGGAGCAGCTTAAGGCTATCATGGAAAGGGATGAGCTGGAGCTGTTGGATATGGTTGAAGAACTCCTCAATAAATATATTATTGAGGAATTGCTGGATTCAGATAAAATTTACCTTCGGTTTACCCATCAGAAGCTGCAGGAATATGTTTACGGGCAGCTATCCATGGCTAAAAGAAGCGTGCTTCACAATCGGGCTGGCCTGGTGCTGGAAAAACAGCTCAGAAACGATAAGCGAGATTTAATGCAGTATTCCAGGCTAATCTATCATTTTTCAAAAAGTGGAAACTGGTTTGCCGCAGTGAAATACCGAATTAAAAACCTTGATGCCCATCTGGCCTTCACCCATGAGCTGTATCCGGTATTAATTGAATACAATATTTCTGAAAAAAACCTCTATTTGAATCGCCAGGAGGCCCTGGCCAAGCTTTATGAAATTGAAGGTTTATTAACGAAGAATATGGTAAATCATATTAACAGCAGAGAAGTCCTTGAGCTGAAGCTCTCCTTCTATCATATGAAGGGCAGGTTTCTGATAAGGGAAGGGGAATATGAGCAGGGCCTTGAGAGTATTGAAAAGACCATCGCCCTGGCTGAAAAAATCACCGATCATTCGTGGATTTTGAAGGGATATCGACAGCTAATTTATTATGGTATTCAAGCCCATAACCTTCCCTTAATGGAGGAATATATAGAAAAGGGTCTGGTCTTGGCCAGAGAGCAGGGGCTAATGGGTGAACAGGGAATTTTATTAAGGCTAAAGGGGTTAAGCTATATCCTCTCCAGTCAATACCAGAAGGCTGAGGAAATCCTGAGGCAGGCTCTGGCAGTCTTTGATCAAATTGACCCTTCGGCCGATGAATATGCCCTCAATATTGCGGCAGTCTACAATTATTTAGGGGAGGCCCACCGGCACCGTATGGCCTTCAGGAAGGCCCTTTACTATTATGATCAAGCCATGGGTTTATGTAAAAGCAAGGAAATCATCAGGGGGCTGGCTATTTTCAATACCAACGCAGGCAAAGCGGCCTTTGATATGGGTGACGATATTTTGGCCGAGGAGTATTTCAATCGGGGCCTTGAAATCTACCAAGAGTTTGATGTCCTCTGGGGGCGGGCCATTGCCGAGGGATATACTGCCCTATTGCAAATACGAAGGGGAGACTACCCAGGGGCCCTGGGCAGTCTCATGAGGGCCGATGAATATAGTCAAAGACTACAGAATCCCTACGAGAGGGGAATTGTCTATCATATTAAGGCGGAAATTAAAGCACAAATGCTCCATAACCAGCGTCTAAAAAATATGATGGAGGACTATTTGCCAAGATCCCTGTCGGATTACTGTGATGAAGGGATTACCTGCCTGATGAAAATGAGAGAGAGCTATGAAATCAATACCCTAAGGGTATTGAAAAGGGCAGGTAATTAATGATACAATCAGCTGAAGGATTATTTTTAAGGCATCAACCCAAAATATATATATTGAGAGGAGCTAATGAAATGGCACATGACCATGAGCACCATGACCAATGCGGCTGCCATCAGCAGGAATCCCAATGCGGCTGCGGACACGATCATCACCATCATAACAAAATTTACTTAACCATTGAAGACAATCAACAGGTGGAATGTGA